>DATNMO010000066.1:0-7753 GCA_035602245.1 Gemmatimonadales bacterium | reverse complement strand
GGCGCCACCGCCGCCGCGCGAGCCACACGATGACGGGGGGCACGAGCGCGACGGCGAGCCACCCTCCCCACCCCACCCGTCGGTCAAGTTGGTCAGCCCACAGCTCGCCGCGGCGTGCGAGCAGGGGCGGCAATACACGCGCCGCACGCGGCTCCGCCCCCGGGGCAACGGCCAACACCCGCGGCCGGGACACGGCCGCGTCGTAGCGTCCGGCGACGGCATCGAAGTACGGATAGCGCACATCGGGCAGCACGAAGCTGCCGGCGGAATCGGGTACCGCGAGAAACCGGAATGTCTTGCTACCGGCGATGCGCCCACCATCGGAGGCCACCCGCACTTCCGTCTGCGCCGGGTAGACGCGGAATCCCGCCGGCCACCGCAGCGCCGGCTCCGGCCACAACGCGACGTTCCCTACGCCGGTGAGAGTGACCGCCGCTTCGATCGGCTCGCCGACCCGCGTCGTCGCGGGTTCGACGCGCAGATCGAGGGCGAGGCCTTGCGCCACGGGCAGGTTCCCCGGGACGGGGGGAGCGGGGAGCGACAGTACCGTGATCGCGATGGAATCGCTGCGCAACGTGTAGCGCTCCTCGCGGCTGAAGAACGAAAAGGTGACCGGGAGGGCGTATTCGACCGATGCGGGGGGCACGATGAGCCGCCCGGGCGCGAGCGGAAACACGATCTGGTGGGTGATGAACAGATCAATCCAACGCCCGCCCACGAGGCGCGCGGCGGCGACCCCCGACGACGTCGACGCCGGATAGGCCCACACGCCCTCGGGGGTGACGAGGGTAAGAATCGGCGAGCGCCGCATCCGCTCCCGCAGCTCGCGCGGAATCCACGCGGCAGCGATGAGGTCCACTTGCTGACCCGCGAGCACCGTGTCACTGGGCACCAGCATCGTCAGCGCCACGCGATCGGCGCGCCGCGATTGCGGAGGGGGAGCGCTTTCGAGGAGCGCGCGCGCCAGCGGGCTGAGCGCGGTCGCGACGCGATCGGATGCGCTGTCCACGGTGACGAGAATGGGATCCGTCGCCACGATGCTCTGCCCCTGCCGGGCGCGCACGGGACCGATGAGCAACGCGCCGGGCTGCTGCGCACGGAGCTGCAGCTCCCGGACGGTGGTGCGCACGGACCCGGCCGCTCCGCTCATGGCGACCTCGGTCAGATCGCGCGACCCCACGATCGCGAAGCCGTTCAGCGGGGGAAGCATGATCTCGACCGGCTCCGCCGAGCGTGTCCGGGCGCGGACGGTCAGCATCAGCTCTTCGCCGACAGTGAGCCGCGTGCGGTCCACGCTCGCCGTGACCTCTGCTCCCCCCCCTTGTATGGCGAGAATCACAGCGGTCGCGAGCGATAGCAGGGGCGTCACCAGTCTTTCACTCCAGCGGCGGTGGCGCGGCGCGTCCGGCCGGTGCGATCGCGCCGCGTGCGCAGCTCCTCTTGGCCGATGGACCGCAGCACCTGGTCCGCCTGAGCTTCGCTGAGTCCGCCACCGGAAGCGCCGCCCTCACCCTGAGGCTGCTCTTGTTGGCCCGCCCCGCCGCCACCACCGCCATTCCCGGGCGAAGGGGGAGGTGGCGGGTTGGGCCGATTCGATCGCCCTCCCGCGCTGCGCATCCGGGTGACGAGCTCGAGATTCCATTTCGCCCGGATGTGGCTCGGTTTGAGAAGCAGCGCCTCGCGGTACGCGCGTTCCGCATCGGCGAGGTAGGCTTCGCGGCTGCCGCTGTCGGACCGCGCTTGCAGGAGCGCGAGCAGCCCGAGATTGTAAAGCGCGCGGAACCGCAGGTCGGGATCGAGCGACGCGGCCGCACGCGCCAGGCTCGCGCGTGCCACCTCGGCGTCCCCGGCCGCCAGCGCGGCGGTGCCGGCATTGTACCACGCGGTGTCGTCGTCCTGGCGGAGCTTGAGCTCGGCGAGGTACGCGGCGGTCGCACCCGCCGGGTCGCCCTGGTCCCACGCTTTTTCGGCCGCGGACCGCGGCCGGGCGGCATGCTGAGCTTGCGCTGCGGGCGCAAAAATGAGTACGAGCCCGATCAGCGCGGCGGTGCGCCGCGTCAGGGTTTGGGTGGCCAGCACGACCACGGCCAGTAACAGGGGGATCCACGCGCGCGGGCGGCCGCGCTGGGTGCGGCTCTCCGTGGCGGTGGCGCGCTTGTAGGACGCGACGAGGTCGCGCACCGCGCCCGCCTGATCCGGCAGCTCGGCGGCGACGATCGTGCCCTGCGCGGCGTCGGCGACCGCACCCAGCACGTCGTCGCGGCGGCTCGTCTCGACCGCGCTGCCTCCTCCATCCTGCTGCCATCCGACCAACGTGCCGCGGTCGTCGCGCATCGGGATCTTGGCTGGCTTGCGCCCGCCTTCGGCAACCAGGATCAGGTGGATACCCAGCCCCACGAGCCGCCGTGCCTCCTGGAGTGCCCGCTCGAGGGAATCGTGCGCCTCGCCATCAGTGAACACGACCAGGACGCGATCCGCGATCTCCGGACTCGCGCGCAGTAGCTCGACACCCTGCGCCAGCGCCGGGGCGAGCGACGTGCCCCCCTCGGACGCGACGTCGGGATCGAGGGCGTCGAGGTAGAGTGTCAGCGCCGAGCCGTCCACCGAAAGCGGCGACAGGATGTAGCTCGTCCCGGCGAACGCCTCGAGGCCGAGACGGTCGCCATCGAGATCCTGGACGAGGCGCCGCGCCTCGCGTAGCGCCCGGCCCAGCCGGCTGGGCGCCGCGTCTTCGGCGAGCATCGAGCGCGAGATGTCGATCGCGAACACCAGGTTGAGGCCGCGCGTCTCGGTGACGATGCGTTCTTCCCCCCAGCGAGGGCCTGAGAGCGCGACGGCGGCGAGCCCGGCGGCGAGCCCGAGGGCCGCGGGACCGAAGCGGCCGGCGGCGCGCGCGATACGCGCCGTCGCCTCCGACCAGGCCGCCGCTCGGCGCAGTCGGGCGCGCCGCGCCCACGCTGCCGCGAACCAGACGGCCCCACCGACCACCGGCGACAATGCGACAACGACCGGAGCGTCGAAGGTCATCAGGGCACCCGCACGGCGAACGTTCCGGCGACGACCAACTCGAGCGCGAGCACTAGCAATCCCAGCCCGAGCGGCCAGCGATACGCCTCGTCATAGCGCCGATAGACGAGGTGCTGAACCGGCGTCTTCTCGAGGCGGTTGATCTCGCCGAAGATGTTCGACAGCGACGCCGCGTCGGTCGCGCGGAAGTAGCGGCCCCCCGTCGTGCGCGCGACTTCCCCGAGCAGCTGCTCGTCGATCTCCACCGGCAGCGTCTCATAGCGGAGGCCGAGCGGGCCCTGGCCGGTGGGTACAGGCGCTTCGCCCTGGGTTCCGACCCCGATCGTATAGATCCGGATACCGAACGTCGCCGCGGCCTGGGCCGCGGTGCGTGGATCCACTGTGCCTTTGTTGTTCTCACCGTCGGTGAGCAGCACAAGGACCTTGCTCTTGCCGGGGGCGCGGCGCAGCCGGTTGGCGGCGGTCGCGATCGCCGTACCGATCGCCGTGCCGTCCTCCAGAATCCCGACCCGCAGGTGCCGGATCGCTTCCTCGACCACCGGATAGTCGGTGGTGATCGGCACCTGGGTGAGGGCCTGCCCGGCGAAGGCGACGAGACCGATGCGGTCCGACGAGCGGGCCCGCATGAATTCGGTCGCCGTGCGGCGCGCGACGTCGAGGCGATTGGCCGGGGAGAAGTCCTCCGCGAGCATGCTGCTCGAGATGTCCACCGCCAACACGATCGAGATGCCTTCGCTGCGCAGCTCGGCGCGGGCCGAGCCGACCCGCGGTCCCGCGGCGGCGACGATCCAGGCGCCGAGGCAGACCGAGCGCAGGGTCGCCGGCAGCCGCGCGACCCACAGCCGTTCCGCAGATCCCGCGGCGGGCCGCACGTCGCTCATCGACGCGCCTGGCATGCGGGCGAGCCGCCGCGCCCGCCACCACCACCAGAGCGGCAGACCCACCAACAAGAGGAGCAACAGCGGCCGTGCGAACGTCATCCCTTCACCTCGAACTCCTGCGCCAGCGCGCCGGCGCGCGCGGCCAGCGGAGCGACGTCCACGCTGTACGCCGTCGCGAACGCGACCTCGTCGAGTGTCCCCAGCAGCTCGCGCAGCTCCCGCAGCGGCGCATCGGGACGCGCGCGCTCCACCGAGGCCAAGCACTCGGGGGTGCTCAACGCTTCGTGCGCCTCGGGGATGGCGCGGGCAATCGCGCTCCGCAGCCGGTGGGCGGCGCGCGCCGCGACCGCCTTGGGCTCCCCTGCGGCGAGCCAGCGCGCATCGGGTATGGCGGCGTCGAGCGCGAGTGCCCGCGCGCCGGGCACTCGTCGCGGAGGTCGCCGTCGCCACGCGATGAGGCCGAGCAACGCGCCGGCCGCGAGTAGCACCGCGGCGATGACGGGGATCGGGCTTGCCCGCGTGAGCCGCAACGGGCCGAGCGACGGCTGGGGCACCGGCGCGGTGACAGTGTCCGGAATGACACTCGCGACGCGGAATGTCGCAGCGCCGCCGGGGAGCGAATCGGCGGTCCCATCGGGTCCGAGACGCCACAGCGGTGGCATGTCGAGCGTGATGGACCCCGGCGCCCAGGCGACGATCGCGTAGCGCACCGTCCAGCCGTCCCCTCCGCGCGCGGGCACCGCGATCGCGTCGCCCAACGGCTCCGCCACGGTGCGGGACTCAAGCTTTCCCGCGCGCACCCGCCAGCCCGGCGCCGCGGGAACCGTGCGCTCGAGCCAAATGGTATCGCCCACCGTTGGTTGCAGAGGAGCGGCCGTCCAGACGCCCGCCTGAATGAGCAGCAGCAGCAGGGCGCTCATCGGCTCAGTCGTCGCGCGCGCTCGGCGAATGCGCGCCGCAGCGGCACGCCGTAGGGAACGGTCGTCTGCAGTGCGGCGCGGTCCACGCCGGCCTGCGCGAGCTTGCGAGTGCGTTCCTGCTGCATGCGCTCTGCCGCAACGCGGATGCGCGTGCGGGTCGGGCCGTGGCTCGTGTCCACGAGCAGCCGCTTCCCGGTCTCGGCGTCCTCGAGCTCGACCCACCCGGCGTCGGGCAGGTCGTATTCGCGCGGGTCATCGATCGTGATCGCCACCACCTCGTGACGCGCAGCGAGCTGCCCCAACGGTTCCTCCCACCCTTCAGCGCGGAAGTCGGACAGCACGACAACGATGGCGCGGTGGCGCAGCAGTTTGGAGGCATAGCGCAGGGCGCCCGCGAGGTTCGTCCCCCGCCCCTTGGGCGTGAAGGCCACGAGATCGCGGATCACGCGCAGCGCATGGGCACGGCCCTTGGCGGGCCGCACCACGAATTCCGGCGTATCGGCGAAGAGCAGCGCGCCCACCCGATCGTTGTGACGCGCGGCGGCGAGCGCCAGGACGGCGGCCACCTCCACCGCGAGCCCCGCCTTGGTGTAGGGGCGGCCGAAATGCAGCGAGCCCGACTGGTCCACGATCAGGAGCAGCGTCAGCTCGCGCTCTTCCATGAACGTCTTGACGAACGGATGGCCCATCCGCGCCGACACGTTCCAATCGATGGCCCGGAAGTCGTCGCCCTGCTGGTAGGCCCGCACCTCGGCGAACTCGATGCCCTGGCCGCGGAACACGGAGCGGTATTCGCCCGTGAACAACGAGTTGACGAGGCTGCGAGTCCGAAGCTCGATCCCCTTGACCTGCCGGAGGACGTCCCGCGTAATCACGGCACGCCCACGGCCTCCAGGATGCGTCCAATCACCTGATCGGCGTCCATGTCCTCGGCCTCCGCCTCGAAGGTGAGGAGGACCCGATGCCGCAGCACGTCGAACGCCATCGCCTTCACGTCCTCCGGCACGACGAAGGCGCGGCCCCGCAAGTAGGCGTGGGCGCGGGCGGCCTGCGCCAGATAAATGGACGCGCGCGGCGATGCGCCGAACGCGATCAACGGCTTGAGCTCGGGCAGCCCGACCGTCTGCGGTTCGCGGGTCGCCCGCACAGCATCCACGATGTAGTCGACCACCTTCTGGTCCATGAACAGCTCGGCGATGGCGCTGCGCGCCGCCAGGATGTCGTCCGCTTCGGCCACGCGCTGCACTTCGATGGGCCGGCCCGACGCCATGCGTCCCACGATCTCCTTCTCGGCGTCGCGCGAGGGATAGCCGACCCGCACCTTGAGCATGAAGCGGTCGAGCTGCGCCTCGGGCAGCGGATACGTGCCCTCGTGCTCGATCGGGTTCTGGGTCGCGAGCACCAAGAAGGGCTCGCCCAGATAGAAGGTCTCCCCGCCGATCGTCACCTGCTTTTCCTGCATCGCCTCGAGCAGCGCCGACTGCACCTTGGCCGGCGCGCGGTTGATCTCGTCGGCGAGCACGAGGTTCGCGAAGAGCGGTCCCTTCTTCGGGTAGAACTCCTGCGAGCGCTGATCGAACACCATCGTCCCGATCACGTCGGCGGGCAGCAGATCGGGAGTGAACTGGATCCGTGAGAAGCTGACCCGCAGGCACTCCGCGACAGTACGCACCGCGAGCGTCTTCGCGAGCCCGGGCACGCCCTCGAGCAAGATGTGCCCGCCGGTGAGCAGCCCGATCAGCAGGCGCTCGACCATCACTTCCTGGCCCACGACACGCTTCGCCACCTCGCGCGTGATGCTCTGCGCCAGCGCCGCATCGCTCGTCTTCACCGCGCGCGTCGTCATCGCAGGGACGCCTCCGCTGCCCGCTTCACCGTCGGCTCCTTGTCACGAGAATAGAGTTCCAGCAGCGCCCGGGCCTCCGGGCGATCGAGGCGCGCCAACCCTTCGATCGCGGCGGCGCGCACAAACGGCGTGCGCCGCGGCCGGCCGCCCGGCTCGGCAAACCGGGCAAGCACCTCCAGCGCTTCTTTGGCCCCGAGCTGCCCGATCGCCTTCAGCAACGCAGCCAATACCCCCTCGTCGCCCTCCTGCTCCAGTCGCCGCACCAGCACCGTGGTCGCCCCCACGTCGCCGGCGGCCGCGATGGCCCGCGCCGCCGCGCTCCGCACCAGCACGGACTCGTCTTTGAGGGCGGGCATCGCGGGGCGCGACACCTCGCGGCCTCCCAGCTCCGCGAGCCCCAGCAGCGCCGCTTCGCGCACGTGCTCGTCGGCGTGGTGCGTGAGGCCGATCAGAAGCGGCGCCGCTTGCGGACCGTCCGTCAGTCCCAGAAACTCCGCTGCCGCCGCCACGACTTCGGGCACTTTGCTCTCGATCCGGCTCTGGAGAATCTCGGCTGCTCGCTCCCCCGCCTCCCGCATCGCCGCGCGGTACGCTTCGCGCAACTCCGCCGGCGCGTGCAGATACGCGTCCACGACGAGGCCCGCGGATACCGCTCCCAGCGCCCCCACCGCACGCACGAGATGCGCGCGTTCTGCCTGCGGCACGCGCGGCTCGCCCAATCGCGTGACCATACGCTCCACAATAGTCTCGTCGGCAAGGGCTCCAGCCGCCTCGCCGATCGCTTCCTGCACGCCCTGGTCCTCGATCCGGCTCAGGGACCGGTCGAGGCCGGCCACGACCTCCGCGATCGCGCTGAGGTCGCGCAGCTTAAGCAGGTCGGGCGTGAGGCGGTGCAGCTGCGCGACGAGAGCGCGCTGCTCCTCGGCGCCGTGCGCCGTCTGCAATGCCGCCACGGCCCGCCGCGCCTCAACGTCGGCCGGCAGGACGCTAAAGAACACGCTCGCGCTCCCCGGGGAGAGGCCAACCGTTTCAGCCGGGGCCGCCGGAGCCGCCGCCGCCGGAGCCGCCGGGGGAACCGG
>DATNMO010000065.1:0-6077 GCA_035602245.1 Gemmatimonadales bacterium | reverse complement strand
GGCGCGCAGGGTCGCGAGGTTTCCGAGCGGCTCGATCCGAATGACGGGCGCCGGCACCGCGATGGCACCATGGGCTTCGAGCGCCCGCACGAGATCACCCGCCTGCTCGCGCGCGCGAGTGACCACGATGCGGCGCCCCGTCAGTGCCCGTCTCATGCGCCGTTGCAATCTCACCGCCGCCGTACTCATTATCAAGCAATGCTCTCCCTCCGGGCTGTCCGTGCGGCGCTGGGTCGTTTCTGCGTGCGGCGCGCCGCCGCCTGCCAGCGGGACGCGCCGCGGCGCGCGCTTTGGTGGCTCCGCCTCGGATCCAAGGTCGCGCCCCGCTTCGCCGACACCTATCCCGCACTCGTGCACCTGTCGCGGGCGCTCGAGGACCGCTGGGGCGCGGTGGCAGCGGCCCGCGAGGCCAGCGTGCGTTTCCCCGATCACGCCGACGCCTGGATGTTGCTGGGCGAGGCGCTGGAGATGGTGTTCCGCCAGGACGAGGCGCTGGGCGCGTTCGAGCAGGCGCTGGCGCTCGAAGAGCGCGCCGACGCCGCGATGGCCGCCGGCACGCTGTACCAGCGCGCCGGGCGGTTTGCCGATGCCGCGGCCCGCTTCGCGCGCGCGTACGCGGCGGGCGGCGACGCGACGGCGCTGTGGCACAATGCGCTGGCGCTCTATGAGGCGGGGGATCACGCGGCGGCGGACGAAGCGCTCAACCTCTGGGCCACGCAGGTGCCGGACGGCCACGAGCGGCTGCCGGAAGCGCGGGCCGAGCTGCGGTCGAAGTCGGCTGCCCGCCCAACGGCGGAGAGCTAGAGCTTGCGGGTACGGCGGTACAGCAACACGGCGTAGCCGACCAGAATCAGCGCGGCCGCGGTGTAGGCCGCGACCATATAGCCGGCGTTCGCGGGCACGGTCTCAGGCATGGCCCACATCTCCTCCCGCAGCTTCCAGCTGCTCGCGGAGGTAGCTGAATGCATAGCGCTGTACCACGAAACCGACGTACAGCAGCGTAAAGACGCCAAACGACATGAGCAGTGTCACCAGCATCGGGCCGGGCAGCGACGGCGCGCTGGGCTTCAGCACGATCGGCTGCGGATGGAGCGTGCGGAACAGGTACACGCTGAGGTGAATGAACGGCAGCAGTCCCAGCCCACAGATGCCGAGCACAGCAGAGTAGCGCGCCCGCAGTCCCGGCTCGGTGACCGCCCCCCGCAGCACCAAGTAGCCGATGAATAGAAGGAAGAGGAACAGCGTGAGCGTGAGCCGGGCGTCCCACGTCCACCACGTTCCCCAGATCGGCTTCGCCCAAATGGGCCCCGTCGTCAACATCACCATCGAGAAGGCGGTGCCGACCTCCGCCGACGCCTCACCAAACCGGTCGAACCGCGGATCCTTGAGCAGCAGGTACAGAATGCCGGCGACGCCGACGAGCCCCATGGCGAGCATGGCGCACCATGCCGCAGGAACGTGCACGTAGAAGATCTTCTGCGCCGGTCCCTGGAAGCGCTCGACCGGCGTGAACGCGAGGGCTCGGACGTAGACGGCGGCGAGTAGCACGAGTCCGATGCCCGTGATCCAACGTCCGACGCGCAACATCCTCATTCGTTCACCGTCGCGGGAAAGAGGAGGAACGCGAGCACAACGAACAAGATGTCATAGGCCGCCAGCATCTTAAGCCACCCTTCAATCTCGCTCAAGGGACGGTTGGCGAGCAGGCGGGCGGTTGCGAGCACTGCCCAGATGAGCGGCGGGATCATGAACGGCAGGAGCAACACCGGGAGCAGCAGCTCGGCGAACCGGGTGCGCACCGTCATCGCGCTGAACAGCGTGCCCACGGTTACAAAGCCCACTGTCGCGAGCGCGATCACGCCGGCGAGCGGCGCCGCGACAGGCAGCACCCGCACGTTGAAAAACAGCGCGAACAGCGGCACCCCGATCGCCTCGATCGTGGCCACGAAGATGAGATTCGCGATCAGTTTTCCCAGATAGATGCTGCCGCGGCTGATGGGAGCGAGCAGCAGCCCGTCGAGCGCCTGGTTCTCGAGCTCCAGTTGGAACGCGCGGTTGAGCGCCAGGATCGCCGCGAAGGTGAACGTCACCCAGAGAATGCTGGGCGCCAGGTCCACCGCCGCCACGGCCGTGGGGTCGCGGCCGAAATTGAACACGACGAGCACCAGCACCACGAATACCGCCGCCGAGAGGATCGCCGTCCGCGAGCGGAACTCCACCAACAGGTCCTTGCGGGCCACGCGCCACGCGTGCCGGAACCAGTCAGCCACCGCCGCCTCCGATGGCATTGCGATACGCCGCCGCGATCTCGTTCGCGCCGCGCCCGGCCCGGGGCGCGAGATGCACGAACCGCCCCGCTCGCATGAAGGCGACGTCCGTCGCGAGTTCCGTTCCCTCTTCGACGTTGTGCGTGACGAGCACCGTCGCACGGCCCTGCGCCGCCTGCTGCGCGAGCAGCCGGCTGAATGCCTCCGCGGCCATTCGGTCGAGCCCCGTGAACGGCTCGTCGAGCAGCAGCACGCGCGGGTCGTGGACGAGCGCGCGGGCGATCGCCACGCGCTGTACGAGACCCCGTGACAGCGCGCGCACCGGCCGGTCGGCGTGCTCTTCCAGACCGAGACGCGCGAGAATGTCGGCCGGCGGCTGCACGTCGTACAGCGATGCCCAGAAGGCGAGATTCTCCCGCACCGTGAGCTGCCCGTACAGCTGCGGCTGATGGCCGATCCATCCGACGGCGCGCCGTCCGCCCTCGACGTGCGCCCGCCCCCGCTGGGGCTGGATCAGGCCGGCTAGGACTTTGAGCAGCGTGGTCTTCCCGGCACCGTTAGGACCGAAGACGGCGAGCGTTTGGCCGGGATGTACGGTGAAGGAAACGTCGTCGAGTGCCCGGACGGAGCCGAAGGAGTGCCGCAGCCCCTCAGCCAGCAGCATCGATAGCGGCCGCGAGCTCGTTCAGGTCGTAGGGTTTGACGAGGTAGCGGCTGTGCCCCAGGTCCAGCACGTTCATCAGGGGCTCCATACTCACGTACGCGGTCGTGACGACGACGGGCAATGTGGGTTGCGTTTCCCGGATTCGCTGGAGCAGCGCGATGCCGTCGGTATCCGGCAGGCGCATATCCAGGACGAGCACGTCGGGCTGGAAGGCGGCGAGTTGGCGCAGGGCCTCCGCACCGCTGGGCGCATACGCCATGGCGTATTTGCCCTCAAAGAAGCGCTCGTAGGAATGCTGGAGGGCGGTCTCGTCCTCGACGAAGAGTACCTTCCGCTGCGTCATGGGGGGCCAATATACGATGGCCGCAGCCTCAGGGCACGCCGGTTTCGAGCTCGAACAGGTCGTCCAGCTTGGTAAGCACGAGCAGGAAGCGAAGTTCCTCGTTGGCGCCGCGCAGGCACACCGTCTGACGACGTTCGGCGGCCTTGCGCTGGATCAGCATCAGGGCTCCCAGCCCCGCGCTGTCCACGGAGCGCGTGCCGGATAGATCGAGCACCAGGCGGCCCGCCCCCTCGGTGAGCAGGTCCAGCGCTTCCCCGGCGGCGCGGCGGAACGCGGTGCGGGACTCGAGATCGAGCCGCTCCGGAGCCGCAAGCGTTTTCTCTATCGGGCGCGTCGACATCAAAGTGGTCTCCACGGGCATCGGTGACATAGTTCCTCCGGCGCATCAATACGCCACTCCGATGCCACTCCAGCTAACCCGCGCCGAGTCAAGCGGTTGTCAAAAACGGCGTGAGCCCGCTCACGCTGAACGCTGCCGCATAGCGAATGGCGCGGCGCAACTTGCTAGACTCCCCTCTTCCTTAATATCGTCCGAGCCATGGCGACCGACCGCATCGAGACCCTCCTCGACGAGCAACGCAGCTTCCCCCCCCCGGATGACTTTCGGGCCGCGGCGCACGTGCGCGACGAGACTCCCTACGAGCGGGCTCGTCACGACCCAGAAGGTTACTGGGCGGACTGGGCCAAGCAACTCGAATGGATCAGTCCCTGGGATCGCGTGCTCGAATGGAACCCGCCCCACGCCAAGTGGTTCGTCGGCGGCAAGCTCAACGCCTCAGTCAACTGCCTCGACCGGCACCTCCGTGCGGGCCGCGCCGGGCGGGTCGCATTGATTTGGGAGGGAGAACCTCCCGGAGAGGTGCGGCGGATCACCTACGGCGAGCTGCACGCCGAGGTCAACAAGTTCGCCAACGTATTGAAGGGCCTGGGCGTCCGTCGCGGCGACCGGGTCGCCATCTATCTGCCCATGGTCCCCGAAGTCGCGGTGGCGATGCTTGCCTGCGCGCGCATCGGGGCCGTGCACACGGTCGTGTTCGGCGGCTTCTCGGCCGAGTCGCTGCGCGACCGCATCAACGACGCCGAGGCGAAGGTGCTCGTCACGGCGGACGGCGGGTACCGGCGCGGAGCGGTCGTACCGCTGAAGCAGAACGCGGATGAGGCGCTCACCGACACGCCGAGCATCGCGCACGTCGTGGTGCTGCGGCGCACCGGGCAAAGCGTGCCCATGAAGGCGGGCCGCGACCGCTGGTGGGCGGATCTGATGGCCACGGCTCCGCCCCAATGCGCCCCCGAGGCGATGGACGCCGAGGACCCGCTGTACATCCTCTACACATCCGGCACCACGGGGAAGCCAAAGGGCATTCTGCACACCACCGGCGGTTATCTGACGCACGTCTACGCCACGACCAAGTGGGTGTTCGACCTCAAAGACTCGGACGTGTTCTGGTGCACCGCCGATGTCGGCTGGGTGACAGGGCATTCATACGTCGTCTACGGTCCGCTCGCGCTCGGCGTGACGGAGGTGATGTACGAAGGCGCGCCCGACCATCCGGGGAAGGACCGTTTCTGGACGATCTGCGCGAAGCACGGCGTGACGGTTTTCTACACGGCGCCCACCGCGATCCGCACGTTCATGAAATGGGGGGCCGACCTGCCAGCGCGCCACGACCTCTCCAAACTCCGGTTGCTGGGCTCGGTCGGCGAGCCGATCAACCCGGAAGCGTGGATGTGGTACCAGGAGCACATCGGCGGCCTGCGCTGTCCGATCGTGGACACCTGGTGGCAGACGGAGACGGGCGGGATCATGATCACGCCGCTGCCCGGTGTCACCGCGACGAGGCCCGGGTCAGCGACGATCGCCTTCCCCGGTATCGAGGCCAAGCTGCTCGACGGTGATGGCAACGAAGTCAAAGTGGGCGGCGGATATCTCGCGATAACCCGCCCCTGGCCCGGGATGCTCCGCACGATTTGGCATGACGACGAGCGCTACCGCCAGGTGTATTGGAGCAAGTGGCACAACACGTACTTTCCCGGCGACGGCGCGAAGCGGGGGGACGACGGCTACTTCTGGATCCTCGGACGGGTGGACGACGTGCTCAACGTCGCCGGTCATCGCATCGGGACGATGGAAGTGGAGAGCGCCCTCGTGGATCACTCCGCCGTGGCCGAAGCGGCGGTCGTGGGGAGAGCGCACGATTTAAAGGGGCAGGCGCTCGCGGCGTTCGTGACGCTGAAGGAGGGACATCAGGGCACCGACGCGCTGCGCGAGGAGCTGAAGCAGCACGTCTCCCGGAAAATTGGAGCGCTCGCTCGGCCCGACGATATCCTCTTCTCCGCCGACCTACCGAAGACGCGCAGCGGCAAGATCATGCGGCGGCTGCTGAAGGACATTGCCGAAGGACGCGCACTGGGAGACACGACCACGCTGGCCGATCCGGCGGTCGTCGCGAAGCTCAAGGATCAGTACGAGGCGCAGGAGAGCTAGGGCCGCGGAGGACAGCGATGGCGGCGAAGGCGGCCACGATCCAGATGCTCGTGATAATTACCGCGCTCGCCACACACCAGCGGCAGATCGCGTGGATGACGAAGAGCTCGAGATACGTCAAGTAGAGGGTGAACAGCAGACCGCCGGTCGCGAGCGCGGCGAGCATGAGCGTCGGCTCCCGCCGGGCGAGCGCCGCGGGGCGCAGCGCCGCCAGCGCCACGATCAGAATCGCCGCGTAGCCCACGAGCCCGTACGTCGCGACTGGGATCCCCAAGAACCTCGCCCAGCGGCTCGCCTGCACCGTGTCGCACCCGCCGG
>DATNMO010000064.1:0-2089 GCA_035602245.1 Gemmatimonadales bacterium | reverse complement strand
CGTACGGCCTGACGATTTGCGCGGAGCGTATGGCGCTCGGCGCCGCGGTCGTTGGTGGGGCGCGCAAGCTGAAGCGGGTGGTGGTGACGACCGAGGTGGACCCGCCGGCGGCTCCCTGCGGCGCATGCCGGCAGCTGCTGGCGGAATTTGGCCTCGACCTCGAGGTGATTGCCGTCGGCCCAACGACCGAGCGGCGCTGGACTCTGGCCGCGCTGCTGCCGGATGCCTTCACGAAGGAGACTCTCGACCGGTGAAGCGGCTCGCCTTACTCCTTCTCCTCTGCGCGTGCACCGACCGGGTCTTGGCCCCAGGCGTGTGCCCCGGCTTCTGTCCCGGCGGGACGATCGGGATCAAGGACACGATCCTCACCGACGTGATCCAGCGGGACTCGGCGTTCCGGGGCTACGTCCAGGCGTGGCAAGCGGAAGCCATGCCCATCGCGGACGTTCCGGGCGTGGTAGACAGCCGCGCGATCTTCCTCATGGGCGCTATCCCCCCGCGCGTGGTCGCGAAATCCGGGGACACGACGACGGTGCCGATCGCGGTCGATTCGGCGCGGCTACGCGTGGTCGTCGTGCGGCGCGACCCGAGTTCCGTGAACCTGCGGCTCAAGCTCTATCGCCTCCCGATCACGATCGACTCCACTTCGACATTCGCGCAGCTGGCCTCGGCCTTCAGTGCCCCGGTCGTGGACAGCGTGAACGTGAGCGCCCTCCTCGCGCGGCCTCCGATCAGCGACACGGCGACGCTGCGCATCTGGGGCGACACCATCCGGACCGACTCCGCGGGGCACACCCTGCAGATTTCCCGGAGCGACTCATCGCTCATTGTGTATTTCGGCCTGGACACAACTCGGGCGCGGTTCGTCGTGGCCGACTCGGGCAAGGTCGCCTATGGCGTGCGGGTCGCCGCGGATGTGCGCGCCAGCGCGGCCCTGGGCGCGACTGACGTGTTCGACCGCGGTCCGCTGATCCGTTGGTTCTACCACTATACAGTTACCGCGACGCCGGACAGCGTGGCGCATACGAGCATCCAGCGCGGGGCGAACTTCGACAGCTTTGTTTTCGATCCGCCCACGCCACCGCTCGATAACAATCTCGCGGTAGGAGGAGTGCCGTCGGCGCGCAGCCTGCTGCGCGTGGCGATGCCCGCGTTCATGCACGACAGCATCGACGTCGTGCGCGCGACGGTGGTCCTCGTTCCCGTGGCGCCGGTGCAGGGCGCCCCCGGCGATTCGTTTTCGGTCATCGCGCGCCCCGTGCTGACGGATATCGGCGCTAAGTCGCCGCTCAGCACCACGAGCACCCTTTTCGGGCGCACCACAATCCATATCGGCGCTGCGGACACGGTGCGCATCGAGCTGTCTGATCTGGTCCGCGCGTGGGCGCTCGACACCAGCGCCACGACGACGTTCATGCTCGGCCAGGTGCCCGAGGCGGCGTCATACACCGAGATTCGGTTCTATTCGTCCCGGACCCCCGCGTTCCGGCCGGCGTTGCATGTGACGTATGTCAAGCGCTTCCCCTTCGGGTCACCATGAGAATGACGGTTAGGCGGTTAGGCGGTTGGGCGGTTCGTATAACGGTTATCTCGACAGCGGTCTTGATTATCCAACCGCCGAACCGCCTAACCGCCCAAGATTCTCAATTCGGCATCCGCGGGCTCGGGACACCAGGGAAGTGGGAGAGCGTGCGTGCCCGCGCCACCGGCGGCGCGTTCGCGCCGTTTGACGCGCTCTCGCCGCTGCTCGATGCCTCGCTCGCGGACGTGCGGCGGATGACCGCGGGCGTCACGGGAAGCACGTCATGGCGCTCGGTCAGCGCCGGGAGCACGAACGCGTCGCTGCGCGCCTCGCGCTACCCGGCACTGGTCATCGCCGGCCCGCTCTCCCGCCGGATCGTGGTGGGCGGGGGCTTCGCGACGTATCTGGACCGGACGTTCGGCATCGTCACACACGACACGATCAATTTGCGGGGGGTGCCGCAGCCGATCACAGATGAGATCCGCAGCGACGGCGCGATCTCGGACTTGCGGCTCGCGCTCGCGGCCCGTGTCCAGGATCGGCTTGCGGTCGGCGTGGGAATTCATC
>DATNMO010000063.1:0-6924 GCA_035602245.1 Gemmatimonadales bacterium | reverse complement strand
CAGTCGTGCTCGACCGGGCTGGTCGTGGTGAACATCGACAACGGCGTCGGAGCCGGCGCCGCCGCGGTGCTCATGTCTCAGCGTCGTTTTCGCGGGATGAAGGGAGCGACCAACGCGACCACCAAAGCGAGCCCGATCAGCGCCACGGAAAAGATCGGGAAGACGGCCCGCCACACGTCGGGCCCGCCGACGAGCCGGAAGGCGAGCGCGCCCAGCAGCACCACGACGCCCACCCAGAACAGCAACCAGGGAAAGCCTCGGCGCTGACGCCCGTAAAACAGCATCCACAGCGCGCCGGGGCGCTTTTTCGGTTCGCTCACAGCAGCTGCGGCACCTCGGTGAGGGATGCGATCGTCGGGACTCCATCGGGCGGCGGCGTCTCGGCGTGCGCCGTGAAGATGACGGCGCGCATGCCCAACGCGCGCGGGCCTTCGTAGTCCTCGCGTACCCGGTCGCCGACGAACAGGACGTGCTGCGGCTCGACCGCGATGGCTTCGAGGGCTGCGCGATACATCTCGGACGCCGGCTTGCGCCGGCCGACCTCACTCGAAAAAACCACGGCGTCCACCACCTCCCCGATGCCGTTGGTGTCCACCTGCCGCCGCATCATCTCGGGCGGAAAGGGGGCGTTGGAGCAGAGGGCGCGCTTGACCCCGTGGGCTCCGAGCCAGGAGAGGACCAGCAGGGCGTCGGGGTCGAGACGGACGGCGCGGTCCCAGCACATCTGCTCGGCGTCGAGGATGTCGTACAGCAGGCGGTCGGGGAGCTCGAGGCCGACCTTCGCCCAGGCCTGGCGGAAGATGGCCATGTAGTCCACCTCGTCCTCGCTCATGCTCGCGACCACCTGCTCGAGGGGTAGCAGGACGTCTTCGAGGATGGCCTCGGCCTCCGGGGCAGGAGCTCCAAGCGCGGTTGCGATGCGGGGCCGGAACTCGCGAATGACTGCGAGCAGCTCCTCGCTCGGGTATTCGAATGTGACCAGCGTGCGGCCGTAGTCGAACAGCACGCCGTGAGTGTCGGGCATCCGCATATCCTGATCCCCGTGGCAAAACGCCTGACGCACCTGGATGAGCGAGGGGCGGCGCGGATGGTCGACGTCGCGGACAAAGCCTCGACCGTGCGTGAGGCGCTCGCCGAGTGCGTGGTCCGGATGGCGCCCGCCACGTTGCGTGCTGTCCGCGGAGGCACGGCCAAGGGAGACGCGCTGCAGGTCGCGCGCGTCGCAGGGATCATGGCGGCCAAGCGCACAGCGGAGCTCATCCCGCTCTGCCACCCTCTGCCGCTGACCAGCGTTGCGGTCGACTTCAAGTTCGTGACCGGCGGCGTGCGAGTCCTTGCGCGCGTGCGCGTCACGGGGCAGACGGGCGTCGAGATGGAGGCCCTGACGGCTGCGTCCGTGGCGGGGCTAACGCTGATCGATATGACGAAGGGAGTCGAGCGGGGCGTCTACCTGGAGAATGTTCGGTTGCTCGAAAAGTCTGGTGGGCGCTCGGGGACCTGGAAGCGTCCGAAGAAGTGAGCAGGGCGCACGTGATCACGATCAGCGACCGGGTTTCAGCCGGGCAGATGGAGGACCAGAGCGGGCCGGCCCTCACTCGCCTGCTCACCGCCGCGCAGTTCGAGGCTTCGGGACCGGAGGTCGTGCCTGACGACAAGCAGCGCATCAGCGACGCTATCGTCTCGGCCGCCGCCAACGGGGCCGACGTCGTGATCACCACCGGCGGCACCGGCCTGGGTCCTCGCGACGTGACACCGCAGGCGACATCGGCTGTCATCGACTTCGAGGTGCCCGGCCTCGGAGAGGCGATGAGGCGAGTGGGCGCCGCGAGCACGCCGATGGCCGCGCTTTCTCGAGGTATGGCGGGAGTCCGGGGCCGCACGCTCATCGTCAACGTGCCCGGGAGCGTGAAAGGCGCGACCGAGTCGCTCGAGGCGGTGATGCCGATGCTCGGCCACGCGATCCGGCTCCTGCACGGCAACACTTCCCACTGATGAACCCGGGATCGGGTTCTTGAACCTCAACTCGGACCTGGGTGAGGGAGCAGGAGAGGACGAGGCGATCCTCGCGCAGGTGGACAGCGCGAGCGTCGGGTGCGGCGTGCACGCGGGCTCAGTCTCGATCACCATCGCGACGGCGGCGCGGTGCCGCGAGCTGGGCCTGGAGGTCGGCGCGCATCCGGGCTACGACGACCGCGCAAACTTTGGCCGCATCGAGGTGCCGTTGACGGTCAAGGAGATCGAGGCGTTGGTTACGTTCCAGGTCGCCGGCCTCGCGGCCATCGTCCCGATCGGATATGTCAAGCCGCACGGCGCCTTGTACCGTCGCTGCCAGGACGACGCTGCGGCGGCCGACGCGGTGGCACGAGTCGCGAAAAAGCACGGCGTCGGGGTGGTCGGGCAGGTGGGGTTCGAGCTCATCGCGGCCGCGCGACGCGCGGCGATCCCTGGCTATCGCGAGGGATTCGCGGACCGGCTGCTCTTGGCCGACGGCAGCCTCGCCCCGCGCCAACAGCCCGGTGCCGTGCTGGACCCGCGGCAGGCCGCCGAGCAGGGAGTCCGCCTGGCGCAGAGCGGGCGCTTCGACACGATCTGCATTCACGGCGACAGCCCGGGCGCGGCCCAGGTCGCGGCCGCAGTGCGCAGCGCGCTGCGCGCGGCGGGCGTTGACACCGGTCCACTCTTGAGGTCGAGGTCGAGCTGAGCTCTCCCGGTTTTACGATCACCGAGCTGAGCGACGTTTCCGACCTGCGCGAGCTGGCGGAGCTGTTCGCGGTGGTGTGGGGACGCCCTGGCGAACCGCCGATCAGCTCGGACATTCTGAAAGCGCTTGCCCACTCGGGCAACTACGTGAGCGGGAGTTTTGCCGACGGAAAGCTTGCCGGCGGCCTGGTGGGGTGGTTCGGTGGCGTGCCTCCGGGCGAGCTGCACATGCATTCGCACATCCTCGGCGTGGTCCCGGGCAGCGCTGCGCATGGTATGGGGTTTGAGCTGAAGCAGCACCAGCGCCGCTGGTGCCTGGAGCGCGGCGTCAAAGTCATGGAGTGGACGACGGATCCATTGGTGCGGCGCAACGCCTACTTCAACCTGATCAAGCTGGGTGCGAACGCGCGCAGGTACCTGGTCAACGTCTATGGAGAGATGACCGACGGCATCAATGTGGGAGAAGAGTCGGACCGCCTGCTCATCACCTGGCAGCTCGAGGCGGGTCCCGGCCTCGAGCCAGACCTGGACAAGCTGCGGCGTGACGGCGCGGTCGATGTGCTTTCGGTCGGAGATGCGGGCGAGCCGGTGGCGGCCGGCTCGACCATCTCGCTCGCGCGCGTCCTTCTATGTCAGGTGCCGGAGGACATCGTTGCGCTGAGACGCGCGAATCCGTCGCTCGCACGCGAATGGCGCATGGCGCTGCGGCGCGCATTCACCGCTGCGATCGGCGCCGGCTACGAGGTGAGCGGCGCGACACGATCCGGGTGGTACGTGCTCGAAACGGGCCGGGCGCGTGCAGGGCGCACCTTCAGCTAGCAACTAGACTTTTCTAATGCTGCAGGGCGGGGACAAGGCGCCTGAATTCAAGCTTCCGACGACGGGCGGGATCGAACTTACGCTCGCGGATGCGCTGCAAAAGCACAAGGCGCTCATCTTCCTTTTCTATGTGCTGGATTTCACGGGGGGTTGAAGGACGGAGTTGACCGAGTTTCGGTCAAGGCACGAAGCGGCGGCCGCGGACGGCATCGGGATCTACGGGATCAGCGTGGATTCGGTGTTCTCGCACACCGCGTTTGCGAAGGAGCTGGGCGGCCTGCCCTTCGACCTGATCGCAGACTTCGAACGCAAGATGGTCACCGATTACGGAGTGCGTCGCGATGACGTGGAGGGATACTCGGGCATTCCGCGCCGCACGGTTTTTGTCATCGACGGCACCGGGACCATCACGTGGACGTGGGTCACCTCACGCGAAATGCGGCAGCCCGATTACGACCAGGTGATCGAGGAGGCGCGCAAGGCGGCGGGCCCTTGAATGCGGAGATGCAGCGGATCGAGACGTCGTGGCGCGAGCTCGTCGCGCTGGTCGGCCAGGTTCAGGATGCAGGCGGCTTGACCCAGGTCGGGGCGGATGGATGGATGGTCAAAGACCACCTCGCGCACATCGCGGCGTGGGAACAATCGCTGCTGGGTTTGATCGAAGGCCGCGATCGGTCGCTGGCGATGGGCCTGTCAGAGCCGCTGGAGGAACTCGATGCGATCAACGAGGCGGTCAGGCAGCTGCACGAGAACGACACGGTGGATGAGGCCCTTGGGTACTTCCGAGACTCACACGCGCAGCTCGTGGCGGAGCTTGGCAAGCTGAGCGACGCCGACCTCCAGAAGCCGTACAGCCACTACCAGCCAAGCGACCCGGACGAAAAGCGGGCGTTGGTCGCGTGGGTCGGCGGCAACACGTACGAGCACTACGCCGAGCATGTGGGTTGGATCAATCAGCTGATCAGCGAGTCGAGCGCCGCGCGCTGAGCCGCGCGCATGCGGAGCGCAGCTTCGACGGTGACATCCGCGAAGCTCAGCTCGTGGCCGGGCAACAGCTGAGCCGCGACCGGCATCGATGCGCTCGCCACCACGGCGACGACCGGGTAACCACCGGCGGTCTGGTGATCGGCCATCAGCAGGATCGGCTGGCCGCTTCGCGGCACCTGGATGGCGCCCGCGGCGAGGCCGAACGAGAGCAGCTCGTCTCCTGAAGCGTCCAGCATTGGCCCTTCCAGCCGGTAGCCCATGCGGTCGGCCTCGCGGCTGACCTTGAACGTGGAGCCGAGGAGCACCTTGCGATCGGACGCGGACAGGCGTCTGATGTGAGGGCCCGCAATGGTCGCCAGCGTGTGGTCGTCATAGGCGGGCCGCAGCTGGTGTGAGAGGTGTCGCCCTGAGATGGCGGGCACGGAGGGTTCTCCGAGGGCTTTGATCACGTCTCCAGCCAGCAGCTGTCGCCCGTGCATGCCTCCGCGCGCGACCAGCAGGTTGGTCGAGACGGACCCCAGCCAGCGGTCGCCGGCGATCCCGCCTGCGATCGCGATGTAGGCGCGGCCTCCGGACCGGCCTCCGGACCGGCGCCCGGCGAAGTCGAGCTCCTCTCCTTCGCTGAGGAAGATGCCGGTCCACATGGGCGCCGGCCGGCCGTTGATCTGCGGATCGAAATCAGCTCCCGTGATCGCGACCAGGCATGAATGAACGGCGACGAGCTGCGGTCCACTGAGCGTGCACTCGAGCGTCGCAGCGCTCTGTTCGTTTCCGACGAGCAGGTTGGCCGCCCGGTGCGCGAAGCGGTCCATCGCTCCGCCTGGCGGCACTCCGGCGGAAATGGCGTTGGGGCGCCCGAGGTCCTGAATGGTCGTGAGAAGACCGGGCTTCTGCACGCGGAGCACGTCCGTCACTCTTAATGTGCGCCCTGTGCGCGCCCGGCCTGCGCCGCAAAAAACTTGACCCTGTCGCCGGCGCGGAAGAGGCAGGGCGGGTCTGAGTCGGGGAGGAAGAGCTTGACCGTCGTGCGGCCGATGAGATGCCAGCCACCGGGCGTGGGCAGCGGGTAGATTCCAGTCTGCCGTGCTGCGATCGCCACGGACCCGGCCGGCACCTTCGTTCGCGGTACCTGGCGTCGAGGGAGCTCGAGCTGCTCGGACAGCGGCCCGAGATAACCCCAGCCGGGCACGAATCCGACCAGGAAGACGCGGTAGATCGGTTTGGTGTGGAGCTCTGCGATCTTCGCCGCGGATATTCCGAGCACACCCGCCACTGCCTCCAGATCGGGTCCGTCGTACACGACGGGTATGCGGTGGAGGCGGCCGGGCTCGGCCATGGGCGGACGCTTGGAGGCGAGGCGCTTGATGGCGGCGGCGAGCGCGTCATGGGTCGTCAGGTCGGGATCGAAGTGGACGGTCACGCTCGCGTAGCCGGCGATCGCCTGGCGTACGTCGCGCCGCTTCTTCAGCGCGGCGGCGAGCGCGATGGCTCGGGTGTTCAGCGCGGTGTCGAGTCGCGTGCCCAGCTCCGCGAGGAGCGCCATGTCACCGAGCGGGTAAGTTCGCAATCTTGTCATTGAGCGCTGCGCGGGCGCTTATGGAGCGCGGCGCTGGCATGTGCGCTCACAAGAATGGCGTAGAACACGCCCGGGACGATTCCGACGCAAAGCAAACCCGCGCACGCCAGGCCGACCGCCCAGGCAGTGACGATGGCGGCGGCGGCGAGATTCCAGGTCGCGAAGTCGCGCGTGACCTCGCGAATCGATTGCGCGAGATCGAAGAGATCGTCCCAACGCGCGGTGTGAGCGAAGCGCGCGGTCGCATGGGGCATGTGGAGGAGGAAAAGGAGGCCCCAGGGAAGCGCCAGGATAAAGGCGGCCGCGACATGTGCGTAAAGCTGCGACACCGCCTCGTCATTTCCCGTCCAGACATGGGAGCCGAAAAGCAGATCGGCAAGTGGATTGAACGCGAGCGCAAAGGGTGCGGTGAACAGTGCGATGGCAAGAGCCGTCCACGCGCCATCCCACAGGAGTCGAATCGAGAAAACCCATCGTGGGGGTCCTAAGGCTGTGTCGACTTCTGCGCTTCGGGTGGCCGCGATGGCGTAGCCGAGGAGTGGGATGAACGCGATGGGCAGGAAGAGGACGGCGACGAGGCCGGGCAGCCAGGTCGCCTTCCAGGGGCCCTGAAAGGGCCAAGAAAACGATTCGGCGACGCGCTTCATGCGGGGATTGTTAAGGACATTGCATTCAAAACATGCGTTCGTAGGATTGATCGCGGTCACCCAGCCTGGTGAGCTCGAGCTGTTGGAGGCTGCGGTGGATCGACTCTGCGCGCAGGCGCTACCCGAGGGCGGGACGGATCTGGCGACCTTTCTTCGGCGTTTGCAGCGGGCGGGCGACCGAATTTCGCTCAAGGT
>DATNMO010000062.1:0-25282 GCA_035602245.1 Gemmatimonadales bacterium | reverse complement strand
CCCCTCCCACCCCTCCCCCCTGGGGAGGAATCCGCACCGGCATCGTGCGCGTGCGCTCGCGGATATCGCGCGGAATGTCGCTGGCGCGGATCTCGCCCTCTGGCGCCAGCACCACCATCGACTCGATGAGGTTGCGCAGCTGGCGGACGTTGCCCGGCCAGTCCGCTTCCACGAGGAGCTGCATCGCCTCGGGCGTGATGCCCTTGAACACGCGGTCGTGCTGCTTGGCGAGCTCGGCGATGAACGTGCGCACGAGCAACGGGATGTCGCTGCGGCGCTCGCGCAGCGGCGGCAGATACACCGACAGCACGTTGAGCCGGTAGAAGAGGTCGTCGCGGAAGCGGCCGAGGGCCACGGCCTCCTTGAGCGACTTGTTGGTGGCCGTGATGACGCGCACGTCCACCTTGATCGGCGAGATGCCGCCCACCCGGAAGAAGCTCCGCTCCTCGAGCACGCGCAGCAGCTTGACCTGCGTGGGAGGCGGCATCTCGCCGACCTCGTCGAGGAAAATCGTGCCCTCGTCCGCCAGCTCGAAGCGCCCCAGGCGCCGCTCGGCGGCGCCGGTGAACGCCCCCTTTTCGTGGCCGAACAGCTCGCTCTCGAGCAGCGTCTCCGCGAGCGCCGCGCAGTTCACCGCGATGAACGGCTTGCCGCGCCGCGGCGACAGGTCGTGGATCGCCTTGGCGACGAGCTCTTTTCCCGTGCCGGACTCACCCTCGATCAGCACCGTGGACGTGACCGGCGCGATCTGCTCGATCTTTACCAGCACCTCTTGGATCGCCGGAGACTCTCCGAGGATGCCGGTGCGCCGCTGCAGCCTGCGGCGCTCGATAAGGCGCCGCACCGTCGCCGCCACCTCGGCCGGCTCCACTGGCTTCACGAGCCAGGCGGTGAGGCCGAGCGAGTGGCCGATCTTCTTGGGATCCCCATCGGTCGCTTCGACGAGACCGAGAGTCGAGACACCGTGCTCGTGGGCGGCGGCAAGCAGCCGCTGAGCCGAGGTCTCGTGCAACCCGCCCGTCAGGATGATCGCATCGGGCTCGCGGCCGCGCACCGCCTGGCGCACATCGTCGAGCGAGGAGACCATGGCGGTGTCGAACCCCGCCTGCTCGAGATGGGCGTTGATGCGGACGGCGTGCTCGAGATCGTCGGTGGTAACGAGAATGCGGTCACGCATGGGAGGTTTCGCCGGTGAGCAAATCGACCGCGTGATCCAGGAAGGCTTCCAGCACCGCCAACCCGTCTTTCACCCCCGATGTCGAACCGGGAAGGTTGACGATCAGGGTCTTGCCCCGCGTGCCCGCCCGGCCGCGGGACAGCCACGCCCGGGGGAAAGTGGGCCCCGACGCGGCCCGCAACGCCTCCGCGATCCCCTCGGCTTCCCGCTCCAGGATGGCCGCGGTGGCCTCGGGCGTGACGTCGCGGGCGGTCAGCCCCGTCCCACCCGTCGTGAGGACGACATCGACCTCGCCGGAGTCGGCCCAGCGGGTGAGCTTCCCGGCGATGCGGTCCGTCTCGTCCGCCACCACGCTGCGCACCACCACCTCGTAGCCGCGCCCCGCCGCCCAGTCGAGGATCGCATCCCCCGACGTGTCGGCGCGCTGGCCCACGGCGCCCAGATCCGAGATGGTGAGAATCCCGATTCTCATCTATCGCTTCGTCCTGTGGGGCACGAACGGCAGCTTCACGACCTCCGCCGCGACCCTCTTACCCCGAATATCGACTTCGATCTTGGTTCCCGGTTTCGCCCGATCGGCGGGCAGGTACGTCGTTCCTACGCTTGCGTTCACGGTGGGAGTCACCGTGCCGCTGCGGACCATGTCCACCTGCTTGCCGTCCAGAAACACGGGGAAACCGTGCCGCGCGACGGCTTTTGGCTCCAACACCTTGAAGCCCACTAGCCGCCGCTTGACCCCCTCGAGCTTCTGGCGCTTGAGGGCGTTGAGTCCCGTGAACGGCGCGCCCTTGTCGAGCTTCACGATGAAAGCGAGCCCGGCCTCGTAGGGCGTGACCGTGTCGTCGATGTCGTTCCCGTAGAGCGGCATCCCAGCCTCGAGGCGCAGCGTATCGCGGGCCGCCAGCCCGGCCGGCTCGGCGCGCCCGGGCCCGACCAGCGCGTGCCACAGCGGCTCGGCGTCGCCGGCGCGGCAATACAGCTCGAACCCGTCCTCACCGGTGTAGCCGGTGCGCGACACGAAGCACTGCACGCCCGCCACCTTGCCCTCCGCGAAGTGATAATAGGGGATCATCGCGACGCCGAGGCTCGTGAGCGGGCCGATCAGCGCCTCGGCCTTGGGACCCTGCACGGCGATGAGCGCGGTCTCATCCGAGATGTCGCGCAGCCGCACGTTCGCCCCGCCCTTCTGTGCAACGATGTGCTCCCAGTCCCGTTGCAGGTTGGCGGCGTTGACCACGAGCATCAGCCTGTCGTCGAACCGGTACACGAGGCAATCGTCCACGAACGTGCCGTCGTTCGTGAGGATCGCCGAGTACTGCGCCTGGCCCGGCTTGAGCGCACCAACGTCGTTGCACGTGACCCGTTGGACGAACGCGTTGCGATCGGGTCCGCTGATCTCGAACTCCCCCATGTGCGACACGTCGAAGGCGCCCACGCCCTCGCGCACCGCCTTGTGCTCAGCGTTGATGCCGGCGGGGTAGGTGACCGGCATCTCGAACCCGGCATAGGGCACCATCTTGGCGCCGAGCGCGACGTGGACGTCGTGGAGGGGCGTGCGCTTCAGTGTCTGCTGACTGGTCATCTGGTCACGTTGTTCAGCTCATGAGTGTAGCGAGCAGTGCCTTTTGAACGTGGAGCCGGTTCTCAGCTTCATCCCAAACGCGTGATTGGGGGCCGTCGATCACGTCGGCCGTGACCTCCTCGCCGCGGTGCGCGGGGAGGCAATGCAGGAAGATGGCCTTCGGGTCCGCCAGCTTCATCAGGTCGGCGTCCACCGTATAGCCCTTGAAGGCATTGCGCCGCGCCTCGGCTTCCCCTTCCTGGCCCATCGAGGCCCACACATCGGTGTTGACCACGTGCGCGCCCTCGATGGCCTCCTCGGGCACTTCGGTCACCATCACGCACGCCGTCTGCTTCGCCTGCTCGAAGCGGGCGCGGTTCGGCTCGAAGCCTTCCGGGCAGGCGAGCCGCAGCTCGAATCCCAGCACCGCCGCAGCTTCGAGCCAGCTATTCGACATGTTGTTGCCGTCGCCGACCCAGGCGATGCGCTTCCCTTCCCAGCCGCCCAGATGCTCCTTCACCGTGAACAGGTCGGCGAGCACCTGGCAGGGGTGGGTCAGGTCGGTCAGGCCGTTGATGACGGGGATGGTGGCGTGGCGCGCCAGCTCTTCGACGTCGCCATGGTCGAAGGTGCGGATCATGATCCCGTCCACGTAGCGCGACAGCACGCGGGCGGTGTCGGGGATCGGCTCGCCGCGGCCGATCTGGATATCGCGGCTCGAGAGGAACAGCGCCTGGCCGCCGAGCTGGTAGGCGCCCACCTCGAAGGAAACGCGGGTCCGGGTAGAGGATTTGGCAAAGATCATCGCCAGGGTCTTCCCGGAGAGGGGCGTCTCCCGGTAGCCCCGGCCCTTCATGCGGCGGGCCAGGTCAAAGAGCTGCTCGATCTCCTTGCGGCTGAAGTCGGTGATCGTCAGGAAGTCGCGCTTCGCCATTGGCTCCCGGGTCGGTCAAAATGACAGTCGGATGCGACAGGGAGGATTTTACCCGGGGGAACGGGGGGGGACAAGGCTGATCGGAGACCCCCTTCTACAGGATGTACTTGCGCAGGTCCTCGTCCTCGACGATGCGCATCAGCCGCTCGCGTACGGCCGGCCCGTCGAAGACGATGTGCTTGGTGGGAAAATCGGGCAACTCGAACATCACTTCTTCGAGCAGCGTCGTGAGGACGGTGTGCAGGCGCCGGGCGCCGATGTTCTCCATCCGCTCGTTCACCTTGGCAGCGATGCGAGCAATCTCCTTCACCCCATCCGCCGTGAACTCGAGCGTGGCGCCATCGGCGGCACATAGCGCGGCGTACTGCTTGGTGAGCGCGTTCTCGGGCTCCGTCATGATGCGGACGAAGTCCTCCTCCGTGAGCGACGACAGCTCGACCCGGATCGGGAAGCGGCCTTGCAACTCGGGGATCAGATCGCTCGGCTTGGCGATGTGAAACGCGCCGGCCGCGATGAACAGCACGTGATCGGTGCGCACGTAGCCGTAGCGCGTCTGCACGGTCGAGCCCTCGACGATCGGCAGCAGGTCGCGCTGCACTCCCTCGCGCGACACGTCTGGACCGGTGGTGCCCCGCTCGCCCGTGATCTTGTCGATCTCATCGATGAAGATGATGCCGTGGTTCTCGACCCGGTCGAGCGCTTCGTTCACGACGTCGTCCATGTCCACGAGCTTTTTGAGCTCTTCGTCCACGAGGATGCGCCGCGCCTCGTGCAGATGCACGGTGCGCCGCTTCTTCTTCTTGGGAATCAGGTCCTGGAGCATCTCGGTGAAATTGACGTCCGGGCCTTCCATCCCCTGCGGCGGCTGCATCATCTCGAGCATCGGGAAGCTTTGCTGCTGCACCTCGATCTCGACCTCCCGCTCCTCGAGCCCGCCGTCCTTCAGCTGCTGGCGCAGCTTCTCGCGGGTGCGGCGGCGGCGATCGTTGGCCTCCGTTTCGGCCTCCGGCACCTTGGGCTGCACATCGCCTTTGGACGATACGACGAACAGTGGCCGCCCTGCTCCCTGCTCCCCGCTCCCCGCTCCCGGGGCGGGGGTGCCCGCCCCGGCCGGGGGAGCGGGTACGGGCGGCAGCAGCAAGTCGAGCAGCCGCTCCTCCGCGCGCTGCTCCGCAGTCGGCAGGACGTCATCCTCGCGCTCGGTCCGGACCATGTTGATCGACACATCCACCAGCTCGCGGACCATCGACTCGACGTCACGCCCTACGTAGCCGACCTCGGTGAACTTCGAAGCCTCGACCTTGATGAAGGGCGCGCCCGCGAGCCGGGCCAGGCGGCGCGCGATCTCGGTCTTTCCCACGCCCGTGGGGCCGATCATGATGATGTTGTTCGGCAGAATCTCGTCCCGGATCGCTTCGGGCGTCTGCGTGCGGCGCCAGCGATTGCGTACGGCGATGGCGACCGCCTTCTTGGCGGCTTCCTGGCCGACGATGTAGCGGTCCAGCTCCGCCACGATCTTGCGGGGCGGGAGCTCTTCGAGCCACGGCAGCGCGTCCGCCTGCTGCTGTCCCTCGGGAGGGGGGGGGGCAGGAGCGGGCGGCGGAACCGGGGGTTCTGACAGAGTCTTGGCCATGGGGCTACAACTCGATGACGGTGATGTGGGTGTTGGTATAGACGCAGATATCGGCGGCGATCTCGAGCGCGCGCTTGACGATCTCCGCCGGGGCCAGGTTCGTGTCCTTCAGGAGGGCCCGCGCCGCGGCCAACGCGTACGTGCCGCCTGAGCCGATCGCCAGGACGCCGTCGTCAGGCTCGATCAGCTCCCCCGAGCCGCTGATCACGAAGCCGTGATCCTTGTCCGCGACGACCAGCAGCGCCTCCAGCCGTCGCAGCACGCGGTCGGAGCGCCAGTCCTTGGCGAGCTCGACGGCCGCGCGCGGCAGGTTCGTCGGGTAGCGCTCCAGCTTTTCCTCGAACTTCTCGAACAAGGTGAACGCGTCGGCGGCCGCGCCGGCGAAGCCGGCGAGGATCTTCCCACCCTTCAGGGTGCGGACCTTCGTGGCGTTGGCCTTCATCACCGTGTCGCCGATGGTGACCTGACCGTCGCCGCCGATGGCGAGCTTTCCGTCCTTGCGGACGCACAGAATCGTCGTGCTATGAATCACCGGGATCATTCGTGCCTTACGCCCGCGGATGGGCCTGGTGGTAGACCTTTTTGAGACGCTCGACCGACGTATGAGTATACACCTGCGTAGTCCCCAGCGACGCATGGCCCAGCAGCTCCTGCACCGCCCGAAGGTCGGCTCCAGCGTCGAGGAGGTGGGTCGCGAAGGAATGCCGCAGCGAGTGGACGTGCAACTCCCGGCCCCGCGCCAGCGTGTCGAACAGCCGCTTCATGGCGAGCTGCACGCCCCGAGGCGTAATTCTTTTCCCCCGCTGGTTTATGAACACCGGCCGCGCGGCGCCTCCCGTGCTCGCGAGCAGGGCGTCGCGGTGGCGGAAATACTGCCGCAGGGCGGCCCCGGCGTGCGCGCCAACCGGCACGATGCGCTCCTTCTTGCCTTTCCCCCGCACCTTCACCTGGTCGGAGACAAGATCGAGGTCGGGGTCACTCAATCCGGCCAGCTCCGAGAGCCGCATGCCGGTGGAGTAGAACAGCTCCAGCATCGCGAGATCGCGTGCTTGCGGAAAACCGCCCGCCGCCGCCCGCGCCTCCGCCTCCACAAACAGCATCTCGATCTCCGCGCGGTCCAGGTGCGTCGGTAACGTGCGATCGAGTTTAGGAGTTCGCGTCGCGCGCGCGGGATTCACCTCGATGCCCCGGGTGGCGTTCAAGAACCGATAGAACGTTCGCAGGGCCGACAGCGCGCGCGCCATTGACCGCTTGGCGAGCCCGCGCCGCTGCTGCGCCGCGAGAAACCCCCGCACGGCCAGCCGATCCACCCCCGCCCAGCTCCAGGGCCCCCCGTAGTAGGTCGTGCAGAAGGCGGCGAAAGCGCCCACGTCGCGCTCGTAGGCTTTGACGGTGTGGGGCGAGTCGTTGCGCTCCTTGGTGAGGAACGTGACGAATTCGGCGACCTCGTTCACGCCGCTACCCCGATGCCGATCTGGCTCGCAAACACCGCGATGTCGCGCAGTGCCCGTTCCGCGAGCGCTTCCTTCCTTTTCTGTTTGTCCTTGACCGGCGTCTCGAGGGGCTCCACGAGGCCGAAGTTCGCGTTCATCGGCTGGAAGCGCGCCGGCTCGGTTTCCCGCAGATAGCGGTATAACGCACCCAGCATCGTCGTGGGGGGCGGTAGCAGCGGCTCCTCGCCCGCCAGCAGGCGCGCCAGGTTGATTCCGGCGATGAGGCCTGTTGCCGCCGATTCGGTGTACCCCTCGACGCCCGTCAGCTGACCGGCGAACAGCAGTTGCGAGTCGTCCTTTGCCGAGAGGTGCGGCGTCAGTGCCTGGGGCGCATTCAAGTAGCTGTTGCGGTGGATGCTGCCGAATCGCAGGAACTCCGCGTGCTCGAGGCCGGGGATAGTCCGGAAGATCCGCTGCTGTGCGGCCGTCTTGAGACGCGTCTGAAAGCCGACGAGGTTCCACATCTGCCCCGCTCGGTCTTCCTGCCGGAGCTGCACGACGGCGTACGGCTCGCCGCTCTGACCCCCGGCGACAGCCCGGGGATCACGCAGCCCCACCGGTTTCATCGGTCCAAACCGTAGGGTCTCGATGCCGCGCTGCGCCATCTCTTCGACCGGCAGGCACCCCTCGAAATACGGGACCTTGTCGAATTCGTGTCCGGGCTGGTACTGATCGCCCGCTAGCAGCGCAGCGACGAACGCCTCGTATTCGGCGCCGGTGAACGGCGCGTTCCAGTAGTCGTCGCCCCCGCCCTTCCCGTAGCGCGATGCGCGAAACATGCGGCTGTGATCCAGCGAGTCGGCCGAGACGATGGGCGCGATGGCGTCATAGAACGCGAGCGACTGGACACCCAACCGGGCGGCGATCGCCTGGGCCAACGCGTCGGAGGTGAGCGGCCCCGTCGCCACGATCCCGGGCGATGGCAACTCGGTCACTTCGCCGCGGACGACGGTGATGTTGGGGTGCGCGGTCACGCGCGCCTGGACGCCGACCGAAAAGGCGATGCGGTCTACCGCGAGCGCACTCCCCCCCGGAACCCGCGCGTCGTCGGCAGCCTGAAGGACGATACTCCCCAACTGCCGCATCTCGGCCTTGAGGAGGCCGTGCGCATGAGTGGGCTCGACCGATTTGAAGGTGTTGCTGCAGACCAGCTCGGCGAGGCGGTCGGTCTGGTGAGCGGGAGTCATCCGGACGGGGCGCATCTCGTGCAGCGTGACGCGGATCCCACGCTCCGCCAGCGCCCAGGCGGCCTCGCTGCCCGCGAGCCCGCCGCCTACCACGGTCGCGCCTACGACGCGACCTGCTCCGTCGGGGTCGCCTCCTCGACGGGTACCTCGTGCGCGCACTTGAGACACCGGCGAGTGAGCCCTCCCGTCGTCTTGGACTTGAGCTCTTCCATCCCGACAAACCCGCAGTTGGGGCATGGCACGGCCACGGGCTTGTTCCAAGTGGAATAATCGCAATCCGGGTAGCGGAGGCAACCGAAGAAGGTCCGGCCTTTCTTGGTGCGCCGCTCCGCGAGATCGCCCACGCCGCACTTGGGGCACTTGATGCCGAGCGGCACCGGCCGCGTGTGCTTGCACTGCGGATAGCGCGTACAAGCGAGGAACTCGCCGAAGCGGCCGGTCTTGATCACCATCGGCGCGCCACATTCCTTGCAGATCTCGTCGGTCGGCCGGTCGGGGATCTTGTCCTTCTTGAGCGACCGCGAGTAATCGCATTCCTTGGCGGCGTAGCGCACGCAGGCGATGTAGGGGCCGAAGCGCCCGCTGCGTACTTCGAGCGGGCTGCCGCACTTGGGGCACGTCTCTTCGTGCAGCTTCGAGAGATCGTGCACCTCGTTGATGATCTTCGGTATGTCCACCGCTTCCAGCGCGAGGTTGAATGGCCCCCAGAAATCGCCCAACACCTGCTGCCAGGCGAGGTCGCCTTCTTCGACCTTGTCGAGCTCCGTCTCCATCAGGGCGGTGAACCCCACCTCGAACACTTCGGGGAAGCAGCGCTTCATCACGTTCCAGACCATCTCGCCCTGGGGCGTGGGCTGGAAGCGCCGGTCCTTGGCGGTTGCGTACCAGCGCGTGCGCAGCGTCGAGATGATGGCCGCATACGTCGACGGCCGGCCTATGCCCAGGCGCTCCAGCTCCTTGACCAAACTGGCCTCGCTGAAGCGCGGCGGCGGCTCGGTGAAATGCTGGCTGGGCACGATCTGCTTGACCGTCACGTGGTCGCCCTGCACCAGCGGTGGAATCGGCGCCAGATCGTCGAGCGTCTTCGCCTCTTCCGGCTCGTGCACTTCGTGATAGAGCACGTGGTAGCCGTCGAAAACGACGCGCGAGCCCGTGGCCCGGAACACGAAGCGGCCGCCCGCGAGCTCGAAGTCCACCTTGGTCGCTTCGTAGACGGCGGGGGTCATCTGGGAGGCCACGAACCGGCGCCAGATCAGTTGGTACAGCTTGAACAAGTCGGATTCGAGGTACTTCTTCAGATCTTCGGGGCGGCGCCCGACTTCGGTGGGCCGGATTGCCTCGTGGGCATCCTGGACCTTGGAGCCGCGGCCACCTTTGTGCACGTTCGGCTCGGCCGGCAGGTAGCGCTTGTCGAACTGGGCGTTGATGTACTCCCGGGCCTGCGTGATCGCGGCATCCGACACCCGGACCGAGTCGGTGCGCATGTAGGTGATGAGCCCGACGGCGCCTTCGTCGCCGACCTCGATGCCTTCGTACAGTTTCTGCGCCGCGCGCATCGTGCGGCCCGCCGAAAAGCCCAGCTGTTTCGCCGCTTCCTGCTGCATCGTACTGGTCGTGAACGGCGCGGGCGCCTTGCGGCGACGCTCCCCCCGCTCGACGGATGACACGACGAACGGCAGCTTGGCGACGTCGGCGACGATCGCCTGTGCGGTCGTCTCGTCCGCGATCTCCGGCTTGCGGCCGTCGAGCTTGTGCAGCCGCGCCTGAAAGGCCTGGCCGTCCCTTTCGAGGTCGGCCGCGATCGTCCAGTACTCCTGCGGCACGAACTTGCGGATCTCTTCTTCCCGCTCGCAGATCAGCCGCAGGGCGACGGTCTGCACGCGCCCCGCCGAGAGGCCGGTCTTGATGCTCTTCCAGAGGAGGGGAGAAGCTTTGTAACCCACCAGGCGGTCGAGCACGCGCCGTGCCTGCTGCGCATCCACTTTGCGCTGATCGATGTCGAGCGGGCTCGCCAGCGCCTTCGCGATGGCGTCTTTCGTGATTTCGTGGAACAGCACGCGGCGAACTTTGCCCTTGGCCCCGTTCAGCTGGGAGGCCACGTGCCATGCGATCGCTTCGCCTTCACGATCGGGGTCGGTCGCGAGCAGCACGTGGTCGGCGCTCTTGGCCGCCTTCTTGATATCGGCCAGGGTCTTCGCCTTCTCCTTGATCGTCACGTATTTCGGGGCGAAGCCGTGCTCGACGTCCACGCCCAGCTCGCGCTTCGGCAGGTCGCGCACGTGCCCTACCGTCGCCTTCACGGTGTAGCGACGGCCCAGGTATTTGCCGATCGTCTTCGCCTTGGTGGGCGACTCAACGATGACGAGCGTGCCGCCCTTTGCAGGAGCGGCCTCGGGGACGGGGGCGTCGCTGACCTCGGGCGGGACCGCCGCGCGCTTGCGCGGGGTCTTGGCCGACTTGCGTCGTGCCGTCCCCTTCGTGACGTCGCTCTTTGCTTTCACCGGCTTCTTTTTAGCTGCCACTGATCAACCTCTCATCAACCGCAGGGAGTTTGCATCTTTACCATCCCGCGCTGGTCTGCGCAAGTTGGACCACTTCTGCGGCGACCTGGTTTGCGTTTTTTCCCTCGGTCTGCACGGTCGCATGCGCCTGTTGATAAAACGGCTCCCGGGTTTGGAGGAGCTCGCGCATCTGGGCATCGGAGTCTCCACCCATTAACACCGGCCGGGTTCCCGATGGCACGGCCCGCGCGGTCGCGGTTTCGGGGCGCGCATTGAGGTAAATCACGTATCCTGCGGCCTTTGCGGTCTCGAGCGCCCCCGGTTGCGCCGCCCATCCGCCCCCCGGTGCAACCACCGCAGGCTCGTTCGCCAGCGCGCCCTCCATCTCCTTGCGCTCCATGTTGCGGAAGGCCCCTTCCCCTTTTTCCGCAAAGATCATCGCGATCGGCTTGCCTTCCTTGCGTATCAGGATCGAGTCGATGTCCACGAATCCCGCCTGCAGCTGCTCGGCGGCGATCCGCCCCACCGTTGTCTTGCCCGAGCCCGGCAGGCCGATCAGCACGATGTGCTTTTTCACGACGCCGCTCCTTTCGGAGTCCGGGCGCGCACCTGGGCCAAATAACCAGCGACGTTGCGCTTGAGCTCGCTCAGCGCGTCGCCACCGAATTTCTCGAGCAAGGCCTGCGTCAGGACGATCGCCATCATCGCCTCGGCGATCACGCCCATCGCGGGCACGGCGGTCACGTCGGAGCGCTCCGACTGCGCCTGCGCCGGCCCGCCGGTCTTCAGGTCCACCGTTTTGAGGGGCGACATCAGCGTCGAGATCGGCTTCATGGCCACGCGGGCGGCGAGTGGCTCCCCGGTCGTCATACCGCCCTCGGTGCCTCCGGCGCGGTTCGTGGCGCGCGCGAAGCCGGGCAGAATCTCGTCGTGCACCTCGGAGCCTTTGCGGCGCGCCGCCTCGAACCCGAGGCCGAGCTCCACACCCTTCACCGCGGGAATCGACATCAGCGCCTGGGCGAGGCGGCCGTCGAGCTTGGTGTCCCAGGACACGTGCGAGCCGAGGCCCACAGGCACGCCCAGGGCGATCACCTCCACGATGCCGCCGAGCGTATCGCCCGCGGCCTTGGCCGCGTCGATGCGCCGCACCATCTCCTGCTCCGCCTCCGGGTCCAGACAGCGCACGGGGCTCTGGTCGGCGGCGGCGTTCAGGTGCGCGGGTAGTGACGCTGCATGCTGCGCCCCTACACGCGCCACCACGCCTCCCAGCTCCACGACGTGTGATCCGATTTCGATGCCGAACTGCCCCAGCAGCACCTTGCACACGGCTCCGCAGGCCACGCGGGCGACGGTCTCGCGGGCGCTGGCGCGCTCGAGGATGTCGCGCGCGTCCATACGGTCGTACTTGAGCGAGCCGGCGAGGTCGGCATGCCCTGGCCGGGGCCGGGTCACCTGGCGGCGCCGCTCCGCCTGTGGGTCGTCCGCCTCGGGGGCCATGACGTCCTGCCAATGCTCCCAGTCACGGTTCCAGATGAGCATGGCGATCGGCGAGCCGAGCGTCTCGCCGGCGCGCACGCCGGCCAGCCACTCGATGCGGTCCGACTCGATCTTCATCCGGGCGCCGCGGCCATAGCCCCCCTGGCGCCGTTTCAGTTCCGCGTCCACGTCGGCGGCGGACACGGGCAGGCCGGCGGGGATGCCTTCGAGGATCCCCACCAGGCCGCGGCCGTGCGATTCGCCCGCCGTCGTGAACCGGAATGTCATGGCGCTGCTCGAGCCTCCTATAACAGGCGAGCCCGACCGGGGTCGGGCTCGCACGTCCAGGACCCGGGCCCGCAGGCGCCCGGCCTCACGGGCTGAAGGGCGCCCAGGGGCGCTGCACCGGGAGCGGGTTCGTGATCACCGGCAGCTGAACCATCACGACGCCGCGTGCGGTCACGCCGAACAACCATTGGCGGGTGTTGGCGCGGTTGCGGGCCACACGCAGCGGCCCGATGATCGGATCGCGAACCACGATGGCGCCGATCTGAGCGTAGAAGAAGGTATCCCACACGTCAATGTTGCCGTCCGGCCGGGCCGAGAAGGCGATACGGTCGTTGGGGACGCCGACCGCGGGCGGGAACGTCGGCGTGCCCGGCGCGCCGGCCTGGAAGTTGTGATTGTAGTTCATGTCCATGCCGGGCGTGCCGATCGGTGCCGGCGACGTGCCCTTGAGCCGCAGGCCTTCATCGAGGTAGTAGATGGAATCGGCACGGACCAGGTTGGTGCGGCCGTTGAAGTTGGTCGCAATGGAGCTGATCTTGACGCCGGTGTTGCTGATGAAGTCGCTGACGTCGATCGCGGGTGTGACCCCGTAATCCCGATCATTGTCGCCGCTGTCGCTGGTGACGGCCCCGAGCGATGTGGGGCACCTGGCGGGATCTGTCCCCGCGGCGCCGTGAAGCAGGCGCGCCTTGGTGGTATAGCCCACGACGCGCGCGAACGGCGTGCGGATGTTGCCCCCCTCGCCCATGAACGCGTGTGTGAAGTTCCCCGAGTTGCGCACGAAGGTTGAGTCGCCGAGCCCGAACGTCGCCAGCACGATCGTCACCCCCCTGCAGGCGCTGAGCACGATCTTCTGCTGGTTGTAGGGGCGGCCGCGCCGCATTTCGATCCGCAGCGTGTCGCGGCTGGTGCTCGACAGGGTGCTGTCTCCGGCCAACTCCCAGAACAGGTGCGCGAACAGCTGGGTCGTGTCCTGCGTGTTAATGAGCTTCTCCATCCGCAGCGTCGCCCGGCCGCTGAACGGCGAGGCGCTACTGGTCGTCGGCGTCGTGGAATAGATCGCGAAAATCGAGTCCGCGTGGCACGCTATCCCGCCGCCCGAGCGGCACACCGTGGCGACGTACTGCGGCCGATCGGAGACGTCGTAGACGGTGATCTCCTCTCGTAGAGGAGCGGTGAGGACCCGGTAGGTCTCGATCAGGAAGTCGGGCAGATCCTGACGCCACGCCAGCCGCCGCACGCCCGGCCGCACGTCGATGATGGACAGCTGTGTGCCGCCCGAGTTCGCCACCACGATCGTGTCGCCGTATCCGCCCATGGTGTCGCGCGGCCACATCGCGATGCCCCATGGCTGCGGCCCGGCGGTCGGGATCCCGGCGGCCACGAACGACGTGTTCGCGACCTGGAAGATCTCCACCCGGCCCAGGGTCGGATTGGTGAGGTAGAGCGTGCTGTCGTTGCCGTTGAAGATCGCGTCGGCGATGCGGCCGCCGAACGGCAGGGGCACGGTGATGCCCGCCACGACGATCACGGTGTCGATCAGCGCCGCCGGCCCGCGGCTTGGCCCGCCAGGGAACCGACCCGGCGCGCTCGGCTGCAACGTGGTGCTGTTCGTGTACGAGCAGTTGCGTGCCGCCGCTAAGTCACACGCGTACCCCCGTACGACGATGGTGTGCGGCAGCGGCTGCAGGGCGGCGAGACCCAGGTTGAAGTGCCGGGTGACGTCGGTCAGGTTCCCCGCCGCGACGTTGACGGTGTCAAACTTGAACAGGACGCCGTTGGTATCGACCCGGAACCCTATCCACGCGATCGCGCTCGGATCGGTCGCACGGACGTGGATGGTGTCGTTCACCTCGACCCGCGGCGCGATCCGGTGCGCCACGACGGGCGGCGTGTTGTCGTTCGCCGCTGACTGAATCGTGACCGTGACGACGTTGCTCACACCCGTGCGTCCGGCCGAGTCCACCGCGAATCCCACCACGTTGAACGTCCCTGTCGTGGCGAGGACCACCAGCGTGTCGTTGTACTCCACGGAATCGGCGAACGGCGGCGTGTACACGATCGAGTCGTTCGGCGGCCCCGTGGGATTGCTCACCGAGCTCCGCGGTGAGACGAGGAAGCCGATCTTGGCGATGCCCGACTTCTGGACGGCGATCACATCGACCGGAATGCCCTTGCCCGCCGAGGCGATGGCCCCGGGTTGCGGCGTGACGAGCCGGACCCGCAGCGCCTGCACGTTCGAGAGGAAAATGAAGATCGTGTCTTCGGCAAAATTGCCCGCGCCGTCCGAGGCCCGCCCCACGAGGCGGATGCTACCCCCCGCGCCCGAGTTGCTCGGGAACGTGATCGTCCTCGACGACGTGTAGGTCTTGACCTGGCTGGTGAACGTCGTATCGAGCGTACCGATCAAGCCGCCGCTGAACGTGATGTGTATGTTCTTCAGCGCCAGGTTGTCGATCGCCGAAATGTTGAATCGGAGGCCGCCGGCGATGTCCTGCGTATCCCCCGCGGTATTCGTGAGCTTGATGCTCGGCGCCGTCACGTCGCGCTGGATGCCGCCCGGATTGCGCGTGGTCTCGCACGCGCCCGCCCAGAAGGCGAGCGCGAGGGCGAGAAATCCCCCAATTGCCGTGTCGCGTCGTGCCTGCCGCATGTGCTCTCCCGGACTACTGCCCGGTGGGCGCCACCAGGTCGTCGATGATGTGCGGCGTGATCAGGATCAAGAGATCGCGCCGGTTCTCCGTCTGGGACGTGAAGCCGAACAGCTTGCCCAGTATCGGGAGATCTACAAGGAACGGGATTCCCGACTTGGTTACCGTGACCTCGGTCACCGTAAGGCCGCCGATCACCGCGGTTTCGCCGTCGTTGACCAGGAGCTGATTGTCGGCCTGCTGGGTCTGGAACGTGAAACCGATGTCCACCGACGCCGGCCGGACGTTCGAGCGCTCGGCGTGGACCTCCATGAGGATCTGGCGGTTCGCCGTCACGTGAGGCGTCACCTTCAGGTTGATGCCCGTCTGCTCAAAGCGTACGGTGGCTCGGGGCACCGCGTTCGTCCCCGTCGAGGGCGCGGAGACATCGATAACCCGGATCGGCACCTTGTCACCGACGAGGATCTGCGCCTCGCGGTTGTCGAGTGTCGTGATGGTGGGCTCGGCCTGGATGTCCGCCAGCTCCACGCGCTGCAACGCCTGCACGAATGCCGTGAGGTCGAAGTTGCCGATCGCGGTCGAGAAGATCAGCTCGAGCGCGGGATTCACGACCTCCTGGCTCGCATTGCCGAGCGCTGACAGCGCATTGCCTCCGAGGTCCACGATGTTCTGGTCGCGAAGGAAGTTCCCGGTGGGGACCAGCGCGTCGGGCACGCCGTCCAGGTTCGTGTCCACGGGCTTCGCGGTGCTCGGATCGGGCCGTTGGATGAGGCGGTTGAAGAACTGGGTCGTCGAGCCGAGGTCGTACTTGACGCCAAGTTCCTCGACGTCGGTGCGGTCCACAAAGATGATCTTCGCCTGGATCGACACTTGCGGGGTGCGCAGGTCGAGCCCTTTCACGAAGTCCACCACCTCGTCGATGCGCGAGCTGACCTCGGTGATCACGAGCGCGTTGCTCGTCGAGTCCGCGACGACGGCACCGCGCTTGGTGATGATCGACTGGACCGACGGTACCAGCGACGTCGCTTTGGCGTAATTGATCCGCACCAGGCGCGTCGTGATCGGCACGGTCGAGTCGGCGCGTGCCAGCTCGATCTTGCTCACCACGTTGAAGATCCCGCCCGGGAGCGTCTGCACCGCGAGGCCCTGCGCCTCGAGCACCGCGTTCAGCGCCAGGTCCCAGGGTTGATTCTTGATCTCGGCCGTCACCTTCCCCGTGATGCCCTTCCCCATGATGATCGTGCGGCCGCTGAAGGCGGCGAAGCCCGCGATCACGTCCTCGATGTCGGCGTTGTCCCACTGCACGGTGATCCGGGGCGCCTGGGACTGGAGCGCGTCGGTGCGGTGCGCCGCGAGGTATTCGTCGATCGACATCGGCCGGCCGACGCTGGGCGTGCGGACGCGGGCCGCCTGCTCGGGCCCGCCCGGCCCGCCCCCGACGGGCGGCGCGGCGGCGGCCAAGGTGACGGCCGGCGACGCGGGAGAGGTCACGGTGTGGCTCGTCCATGCGGCGAACGCGGTGCGCTCGCTGCCGATGCGTACGTGGACCTGGCCCCCCGTGCGTTCCACCCGGTAGTCCTTCAACGCGTCGAGATCGATCACCACGCGGACCACGTCCGGCTTGAACTGGCCGTAGCGCACGTTGCGAACGCCGCCGCGGTTCTGGCCGTCATACAACGTGGCCGGCGCGGCGAGGCGCGCGCCCACGAGGTCGATGACCAGGCGGGCGGGACTCGAGAGCGTGAAGTCGAGGATCTGGGCGGCGCCCTGGAGATCGATCACGATCTCCACTTGGCCCGCTGCTGGAAGCACACTGACGCCGCGGACTTCACCGTCCCGCCCGCCCGTCGCCGTCCCCGCAAGGGCCCGGGGAACGACGACGGCGAGCAGCGCCGCGAGGGTAAGAATGGACTTCATGGTTTTCCCTCCTGCTTGGCGAGCGACAACGTTTCTTGCCGCTCGAACCCGAATTCCTGCACGGTGAATACGATTTCCCGCGGCCGGATCTGCGTCACCTTCAAGCGGCCGATGATGTCCCCGGCTTTCACCCGATAGAGGCGCCGGTTGGTGATGTCGCGGAGCACAGCGACGCTGCGCGCCGCGAACCGCCCGTCATACACGATCGTCGTGAGCTTCAAGTCCGAGAGCAGCGGCCGCACGTCGCCCGATTTGAGGAGCGACATGAACGGATCGCGTCCGCCGCCCTCGTAGGCGAACACCTCACGCACGAGGGACGTGACGGGAGGTGCCGAGTCGGACTGCTGCGCCGCTGAGGCGCCCGCCGGCGTGAGCAGCACGCTCAGGAGCGCGAGGCTACGGACGCGCACGCGCACGGGCCCCTCCCCCCGCCGGCTGCGGCGTGGACGTCTTCACGAAGGTGCGGACCTGGAATTCCGCCAGCAGCAGCGCGCCGAGCGTGTCGCCCAGCAGCTTCTGCGCGGCAGGGGTTGCGGGCGACAGCTGCAGGTCCTGTGGCACCACGATCCGCGGCAGCGAAGCGATGTCGGCGAGGTACTCACCGATCTGATCGTAGTGGCCGTACACCTCGAGCCGGTAGCGATAGGTGTCGAACGGTGAACCAGGCTCCGGCGCGAGGGGATCGATCTTGCCGAGGGTGATGCCGCGCACCTTGGCCTTCGTCGAAATGTCGTCGATCAAGGTCGGGACCTCGTTGCGCTCGGGCACGAGGCGGCGCATCAGCTCGAGGGAGCCGCGATACTCCTCGACCCGGCGGCGCAGATCCTCGATGCTGCCGCTGGCGAGATCCGCCTTCGCGGCCTGGACGATTTTCTCGAGGCTGTCGGCCTCGGTCTGGGCGGCGTGGAGCCTGTCGCTCTCGGGCTGGTGCACCTTGGTCCAGAAGAAATAGCCGCCGACAGCCGCCACGAGGATCAGCAGCGCCATGATCTGGCTGCGCTGGTCCTGAGGGAGGAGCGCCATGCTATCTCACCGCCTGGACGAGCGGCACCGTGCGGATGTAGACCGAATCCGCCACGCGGTAGCGCACCGTCACATTGAAACCCGTCACCGGGCGGTCCGACTCGATGACCGTCGCGGAGCTCGCGGGGGTCACGTCGGTAAACCAGGGCGACGCCGCGAGCTGCCGCAGGAAGGTGGTGTACGCCTGAATGTCCACGGTCCGCCCCTCGATCGCGACGCGCACGATGGGCGCACCGGTCGAATCCTCCATGACCGCGGCCGGACGCGCGCCCGGCACGCCGGGACCGGTTACGACCGTGAGCGCCATGACGCGGGTGATCCACGTGTAGGGCGGCATCGCCTTGGTCACCTGGTCCAGGACGTGGGGCCAGATGTAGCGATCGCCGTCGATTTCGCGGATGACGTTGATCTCGAACACCAGGGAGTCCCTGGTCCGCTCCGCCAGGCGTTTCTGGGCGATGACGATGTCATAGCGCCGCTTTTCGGTCTTCACGTTCTCGAGCCGCGCTTCCGCCGCCGCCAGGCGGGCGCGCTCCGTGATGAACAGCGCCGCCCCGCCGCCACCCACGATGACCCACGCCACGATCGCGCCGATCAGCCACGGATCCTTGACCTGGGCGACCAGTGCCTTGAAGTCGGGGACCGCGAGCTGGAAGCCGGCGCCGGCCGCTTTCTTCTTCTTGCCCGGCAGTAGGTTGATTTCGATCATGACGCGCGCCTCAGCGCCAGGCCCACCGCCAGCATCAGGAGCGGCGCCACCTCGTCCACCGACACCGTCTCGAAGACGTCGTCGCGCACCCGCAGCCGCTGCACCGGGTTCGCCAGCTCGATGGGCACCTTGAGGCGCGCCCCGAGCACGTCGTTCAACCCCGGGATGCGGGCCCCACCGCCCGTCGTGTAGACGCGCGATAGCCCGCCCGCGGAACGCGACGCAGTCGCGAGGAACGCGGCTGCCCGCTCCACGCCCACGGCGATTTCCTCGCCGCGCGCGGTCACGTATCCTGCCAGGTCGGGATGCTGGGCGGCGCCCTGAATGACCTTCTCTGCCTCATCACTTGCCAGTCCCTTTTCCCGCTGCAGGTCTTCACGAAAACGCCGGGTGCCCACCGAGAGATCTCGGGTCAGGACCGGGACGCCGTCCTCGAGGATGTTCACGTTGGTCACTTCATGACCGATGTTCACGAGTCCCACGACGCCCTGCATCGCGTCAGGGTGGTTCAGCTCGAAGGCGTTATGGATGGCGAATGCGTCGACGTCGATGATGGACGGTTCCAGCCCTGCTTCGGAGAGCAGGCCCACCCGGCTCTCCACCAGTTCCCGCTTGGCCGCCACGAGCAGGACGTTCATCTGCAGACCCTCGGCGTCGGGGTCGAGGATTTGGAAGTCCAGCTCGACGTTGGCCATATCGAAGGGCACGTGCTGCTCGGCCTCCCAACGGATCACCTCGCGGGCGTCCCCTTCTTTCATCCGGTCCATCTGGATCTTCTTGACGATCACGTCCCGGCCGCCGACCGCCGTGACCACAGATTTCCGCTTCACGCCGGCGGCCTCGAACAAACCCCGAACAGCGTCAGCGACGAGGCCGGGGTCCATGACTTCGCCTTCGACGATCGCGTCCGCCGCGACTTCCGTGGTGGCGACCTTTATGAGCTCAGCCTCACTGCCGGAATGGTCTACGACCACCAGCTTGATGATGCCGGAGCCGATATCGAGGCCGACTGACGTTTTTTTGCCACCCAAGAAGCCGAAAAGGGCCATGGTCGCCTTGGGTTAAAAAGACAAGAAGGGGCAGGGCAAACTACAGTAAGCCCCGCCCCTTATCCTGTCAAGCCTCGAACCTACTTGAGGCCGCATCAACAACTAGTTTACGCGCCGATACTTAGGCCACTTAGAACAGCTGTGTCCAGCTGCGTGACCGGTTCAGCGCCGGCACGCCCGTGTACTGTAAAGCCTGTGTCAGCGCGCAGTTAGAGTAGTTGATCACGACGTCACCGTTGAACGCCGTCGTGGCCAGGTTGATGCTCTGCGCCATCACGCTGCCGTACACTTTGGAGCTGCCACCGGGGACCGTGCTGAAGCTACCCCGTGTGAGCACCAAGCCGTAGAAGGTAAATGACCCGCTCAGCACCAAGTTACCGTCTGCCAACAGGATACCCTGTCCCTGCCCGCCGCTGAGCGTGGCGTTGCCCGTGATGTGGATGATCGGGAAATAGCTACCGCAGGGCGCGCCCCGGTTGTTGCCGTCACCCCAGTTGGTCATGACGTTCGTATTGCAGACGGCGCCGACGACGGCCGGAGCTGGCGCGTACGTGCCCGGTCCGAGTACCACATTGGCCGTGGCCGCGAGCGCTGCGTAGTTGGTGGCCCCAAACTGGCTAAACGTGCTCGAGTCCATCGACGGCGTGATCAGCACGTTGGGACTACCCGACACCTGCCCCGACGAGTTGGCGACGTCACCCGCGTTCTTCGCGCGCACGCCGGCAATCGTTGGGACCGGGGTACCGCAGGTGCCCCAGCCGTTCGCCGCGGGCGGCGGCGTATCCTGGCCCTTCACGAAGACGTTACCGCCGCCGAACACGACTGGTCCACCGACGGTCAGGGCGGCCTGCATATCTACCGCGAGCGGCAGGATCCGCACGACGATACCGATGCGCTGACGCGTCCCGCCTTCCCGCACGCGACCCGCTCGACTCATGGTGTCGCTCGCGGTGATGTCCAGCAGGAACTGGGTGGTGGTCAGCTTGAAGACGTTGCCGCTGTACGAGCCAGTGCCATTGGCGGTCTTGGTCCACGCCAGCTTTGTGGTATCGAGCGGAAACGCCCGCATGCGATTGTACGCCAGGCGGTTCGCGCTCCAGCCGCCGATGACCTCGGCGACGCCCAACTCGGCCATCCGGAACGACTGCTCCGTACGGCTGCTGTTCGACCCCACGCGCTGCTCCTGCGTGCCGACGAACAGTGCGCCGGCCACCAGCGCGCCGACCACAACAAGGGTGAAGATGGCCACGGCGAGCGCCATACCGCGCTCGTTTTGCAGCATCCGTTTCATAACGCTCCCTTTCAAGGTCAGGCGCCTGTTACCAGCGCCGGTTGTTCCGCAACGCCACACGGGTGACGACGCTGTCGACCGGCGTTACCCGACCGCCGCTCGGCAACTGAATCGCCTGCGCCGTCCGTCCCCGCACGATGATCTCGATCTGCGCGACGTTCGTGGCCACAGCCGTTACCGCGCCCGCCGCGTCGTAGTAGTTGAGCCGCAGTCCCGTGCTGCCCGTCAACGGACCGACCAGCGGCTGCAAGGCATTCGTTGGCGTGCGCAGCCCCAGGTACCAGAGACCGTCCGCCGCCTGGTAGATCTTGTACGTCACGATCTCAAACCCGCGGACCGGCGACCCGACGGGAATAGCGCCAGCCGCATTGACGATCGGCACTGCGAACGCGGCGAAGTCGATATTCAGCTGCGTTCCAGGTCGCGGGGGGACGTCAGGGCAGTTGACCGCGGTTGGATTCGCTGTAACGCGACCCAAAGCCCAGCCATCGTCCGCCCGGGTACCGTCGTTCCCCTCGTCGAACACGAACACCGAATCGTTCTGCAAGAACGCCCGGCTGCCTGTGAGCATCTCGTTACGCAGCACCAGGGTTTTCCCGTTCACAGCGGCACCATTAAGCACCGGCGCCACGCACACCACGCCGAACTGCCGCAGGGCGCGAATCTGGATCGAGTCGACCCACATCCCTTTGATGTCCCCGTCGAACGCATTCAACTCGCGGAACTCCGCCGGCAGAATCGTGGCCGCCGCGCGGATATTCTGCTGCAGGTCGATGCGCTGGGTCTGCGATTGGTACATCCGCTGGTTATTGACCAGCACGCGATAGATCGCGGTGGTCACAATGCCCAGCAGGACCAGCGCCACCAACAGCTCGACGAGCGTGAACCCGCGCCGATTTAGACTAGGCATGAGATCGAGGTCTCCATTGTTTCAATTTTGGTCTTGTTCAGCTGCGTCTTGTACGTGCTCACGAGCACGATCCGCCAGGTGCTCGTCGCCACGTTCGCGAAGGTCCACGTGTTGACGGCCACCCAGGTGCTGCCCCGGTACAGGGTGTCGGCGCCGGCGACCTGATTGGTGCAGCCGCTGACGCGCAGCCGCTCCATGCGCTGAGCCGCGAACGTAGCGGCCATCGAGGACCGCTGCCCGCGCGCGATCATGCGCGTCGTGAGTGCGGCCGTCGTCACGAGTCCCAGTAGACCCACCGTGAGCACGACGATCGCAACCAGCACTTCGACGATCGTGAAACCGCGTTTGGCGTTCATTAGTGCACCACCTTGCCGATCTGATTGATGACGGTCGAGTCGCTGGCCACGACAGATGCGCCCTGGACCCGCACAACCGTCATGAGGTAGTCCATGTTCAGGCCGCGCGGGTTGAACTGAACCGAATCCCGTGTGGCCGTGAGGGTCACGCTGTAGCGGGAGGCCAGCTGCTCCACCGCGCCGAGCGTGTCCACGGTGCCGGCGCCGGCCGCCATCCGAGGGCAGGCCGTCACCCATACCGTGCCAGCCGCGCCGGAGGTGAAGTGGACGACCCCACGGCAACCGCGCTGTATTGCGGCGGCGCGCGCCGTCGCGGTAGCGCCGGCCAAGAAGACGCGGGTCGACCGCACGTTGGTCTTCTGCACTGCCGTGCGAATGCGCGGGAACCCGAGCGACGCCACGATCCCGATCAGGATCACGACGATGATCATTTCAATCGTTGAAAAGCCGGAACGGCCCATACACTCTCCCTTTCTGACCCGGGTGTAATACAGGTTCCGTGCCGTCAGATAACACGTTGAGAAATAATGAGTTGCGTTGTTTGGCGGTGCCGAAAGAGACTGCAGAATGCCGCACTCGTGCAAACTCTTGCATTACTCGAGCCGATGGCGACCCATCTTATAAAACAGGGTCCGCAGGCTCACGCCCAGCCGTTTGGCGGCCTCGCGCCTGTTCCCGTCAGTCGCCTGGAGCGCCGCCGCGATCGCCTGGCGCTCAGCGGCAGCGACGGCGGCGTCGAGACTGCCGCTCCCGCCGCTCGCGTCGGGCGGAGGCGGCGAGGCGGTGACGGGCCCCCGGCGCAAGTCCTCCGGCTCGAGGATCTCCCGATCGGAAAGCACCGCCGCCCGCTCGATGGCGTTCTCGAGCTCTCGCACGTTCCCTGGCCACGGCTGCGACGCGAGCCAGGAAAGCGCGCCGTCCGAGAGCGACAGCGGACGGGCCAGGCGTTTCCCGAGCCGCGCCGCGAAATGGCGCGCCAGTGGCGCGATGTCCTCGTGCCGCTCGCGTAGCGGGGGCAGCTCGATCGATACGACGTTGAGGCGGTAGAACACGTCCTCGCGGAACCGTCCGGCCTTCACCTCCGCCGCGAGGTCACGCGCCGTGGCCGCGAGGACGCGCACATCCACCCGCCGGGTACGCTGGTCACCGACCCGCCGGATCTCGCTCTCCTGGAGCACTCGTAGCAGCTTCGCCTGCAGGCCGAGGGGAAGCTCGCCGATCTCATCGAGCAGCAGCGTGCCGCCGTCCGCTTGCTCGAACAGGCCGGCCTTGTCCGCGCTGGCGCCCGTGAAGGCGCCGCGCACGTGCCCGAACAGCTCCGACTCCAGCAGGTTTTCGGGAATCGCCGCGCAGTTGATTGCGACAAATCCGCGGGTCGCGCGCGGGCTCGCCCGGTGGATCGCTCGGGCGATCACTTCCTTGCCCGTGCCGCTCTCGCCCGTGATGAGGACCGTCGTGTTGTGTTCTGCGACGCGCGCGACGAGCGCAAGCGCCTGGCGCATCGCACCGCTCTCGGCTACGAGCCCTCGTTCTGCCGGCCCGCCGGCGAGCTGCGCCCGCAGCCCCGTCACTTCTTGGCGCAGCCGCTCTCGCTCGTCCGCCTTGCGCAGCGTGAGTACGACCTCGTCGGGCCGGAAGGGCTTGGGGAGGTAGTCGTACGCCCCTTCCTTCATGGCAGCGATGGCCGCATCCTCGCCCCCATAGGCGCTCATCATGATGACCAGCGCAGTCCCTCCCTTGGCGCGATAGTTCCGGAGGAACGTGAGGCCGTCCATCTCGGGCATCCGCACATCGCACAGCACGAGATCGAATGGTTCGGCGAGGGCCCGGTCCAGAGCCTTCCGGCCGTCCTGTTCGGCGCTCACAGCATACCCGGCGTCGGAGAGCAGCAATCCCAAGGACTGCCGCAGCCCCGGCTCATCATCGACCACGAGGACGCGCTTCACGGCGCCGCAGGCTCGGGGAAAAAGAGCTTGAAGGCCGCGCCCCCCTCCCGCGCGCCGTCCGCCCACACGACGCCGCCCATCTCGTGCACGGACCGCGCGACGATCGCGAGTCCCAACCCCGTGCCGCGACCCGGCTCTTTGGTCGTGTAGAACGGCTCGAAAATCTTTTCGCGGTCGTGCGGTGCCACCCCGGGCCCTGAGTCGGCGACGAAGAGTAGAGCGCCCGGCTGGCCCGCGGCGAACTCGACCCGCGCCGGCCGCCGTTCAGGCGCGCGCGGGAAAGCCGCGTACCCGGGGTCGCTCGATCGCTTGGGAATGGCTTGTCCGGGCTCGTATGCCCAGCGCCGGGCCCCGACCACGATGCGACCATCCGGCGCGGGCGCCGCGTCCACCGCGTTGAGGAGGAGATTCACCAGCGCCTGCTCGAGCACGTGCGCCCGCCCCAAGACCTGTGGGACGTCCGGGGCGATGTCGAGCTCAGCGTGGATGCCGCGGAAGGCGCCCTGCGCCCGCAACAGCTCGAATGCTCCCCCGGCGATGCGCGCCGCGTCGACCTGCTCCAGGGGATCCTCTTGGGGACGCGCGTAGTCGAGGAGGCTGCGCACGATGCGGTCGACCCGCTCGAGCTCGCGTCCGATGCCCGCGGTAACCTCCGGGTCCACACCGCGCCGCCGCAGGACCTCGACGTAGGTCCCGATCGCCCCGAGGGGATTGCCTACTTCGTGCGCCACCCCCGCGGCGAGTCGCCCGATACTGGCCAACTTCTCCGAGCGCACTAACTGGCTTTGCGCGTCCAGCAGACGGTCGGTCATACGGTTCAGGCGCTCGGCGAGGGTCGCGAAATCGCGAGTCTCGGCGTCGGGAGCGCGGGAGCCGAGGTCGCCGTCCGCCACCGCGTCCGCCGTGGCCATCACGCGGGCGAGGGGGCGGAGTACGACCCGGTTCACCAGGGAGCGGCCGTAGAGAACGAAGATGCCCACCTCGAGTGCCACGAGAATCACGACGACGACGATTCCCTGTTCCGGTGCAATCGCGAGCACGAGCAGCGAGGTCGCCACCCCCACGAGGAGGGCGAAGGCCACGAGGAACGAGAGATAGAACAGCAGCTCCACGCGGAGTGCCGGCTTGGCCATAGGGCCTCAAGATAAGGCCAAAAAAAAGAGCGGCGGGGAAGTCCCCG
>DATNMO010000061.1:0-127898 GCA_035602245.1 Gemmatimonadales bacterium | reverse complement strand
GGGGCTGGGGCCTGCAAGAGTGCGGCAACGAGGACGAGCAGGAGGGGCATTCGGCTGCTACACCTCCCGGGGCCGGGGTGGTCCGTAGCGCTCCGACGGCTTGTGATGCTTCTCCCATTCGGTCTTGAACGCGAAGGGGTCGAGGCCGCTCGGTTGGTCCAGGGCCAGAATGCCGTCGAGGTGGTCGAGCTCGTGTTGCAACAGCTCCGCCATCGGTCCTTCCAAATCCATCGAGACCTGCTTGGCCTTCAGATCGGTGTAGCTGAGCGTCGCGCGGTGGGCGCGAGTCACGCGCACCAGCAGGTTCGGGAATGAGAAGCAATCGTCCCACACATGGAAATCCTCGGCGCCCACGTCGGTGATCTCGGGGTTCACCATCGTGGCCCGGAACTTCCCGATCTCGACCAGCACCACGCGCACCGGCGCCCCGATCTGCGGGGCCGAGAGCGCCCGCCCCATGTCGTACTTCTTTCGGGCCGCGCGCAGCGTGTCCCGCAGGTCGTCCGCGAGCAGGCGGACGGCCGGCGACTTCGGATCTTTGACCGGCTCGCAGCGGACCCGCAGGATCGGGTCGCCGAGCTGGCGAATGCGGCGGACGGCCATGGGGAGGCCAACTTAGCGCCTTAGCGTCCTAGCGTCTATCGTTGAGTCATGTCTCTGGCGGGTGTCGTCTTGGCAGCCGGCCGGTCTGCCCGAATGGGTTCCCCCAAGGCCCTACTGGACTTCCGCGGCCTGCCCTTCGCGGTCCGGATCCTCGAGGCGCTCGAGGCCCTGGAGGTCAAGACGCGGGTGGTCGTGCTCGGGCCCGACGCCCCCCGCATCCGGCCGGCCCTGGCTGGCCACGACTGCATGATGGTGGAGAACCCCGAGCCGGAGAGCGGGCCGATTGCCTCCCTGCGGGCGGCGCTCCGGGCTCTACAGCCGCTCCAGCCCAGCGCCGTCCTGGTCTGGCCCGTAGATCTGCCCCATGTGCGCGTGGCCACGGTGGAGCGGCTGCTTGAAACCCATCGCCGGACCGCCGCGCCTGCGGTCGTTCCCACGTTTGGGGAGCGTCGTGGTCACCCGGTGATCTGGGGAGCGAGCCTGTTCGAGGAGCTGCTGGACAGCCCCGCAGCCAGCCGGGAGGGGGCTCGGGCCGTGCTCCACGAGCATGCCGCCGAGGTCGCTGCCGTCCCCGTGGACGACCCTGCCGTCATCGATGAGATCAACACGCCCGAGGATTACGAGCGGCTAGTGCGGGAGTGGAATAGGGACATCTACTGAAACGAACGGCGTAAGACGGCGTGGGAACTGCGTGTAGCAGCGTGGGCCCAATACGCCTTTCTACGCCTTTTACGCCTCTTTACGCAGTTCTCGTAGTTCATTGACAATCCCGACAAAACTATTAGGATTCGCAGTCTGGGGGGTCGTGTGACCACCCAACGTTATGTCGGTTAAGGACTTCCAGGAGTTTTGATGACCAGCATTGAAGCCCACGTCCAGCAACCGTACAAGTACGGCTTTGTCACCGACATCGAATCCGAGGTCGTGCCGGCCGGCTTGAACGAGGACGTGATCCGGCTGATCTCCGCCAAGAAGGGGGAGCCGGCCTGGATGCTCGATTGGCGGCTCAAGGCCTACCGGAACTGGCTCAAGATGCAGGAGCCGCACTGGCCCAATGTGAAGTACGGGCCGATCGACTATCAGGCGATCAGCTATTACGCCGCTCCCAAGAAGCTCCCCAAGCTCGACTCGCTCGATCAGGTCGATCCGAAACTGGTCGCGACCTTCGAGAAGCTGGGCATTCCCATCGAGGAGCAAAAGCGCCTGTCGGGCGTCGCCGTGGACGCGGTGTTCGACAGCGTCTCGGTCGCGACCACGTTCCAGGCCGAGCTCGCCAAGTACGGTGTGATCTTCTGTCCCATCTCCGAGGCGATCCGCGAACACCCTGAGCTGGTCCAGCAATACCTCGGGACCGTGGTGCCCTACAACGACAATTACTTCGCGGCGCTCAACTCGGCGGTGTTCACCGACGGCTCGTTCGTGTATGTGCCCAAGGGTGTGCGCTGTCCGCTGGAGCTGTCCACCTACTTCCGGATCAATGCCTCGTCGACGGGCCAGTTCGAACGCACGCTGATCATTGCCGACGAAGGCAGCTATGTGAGCTACCTCGAGGGTTGTTCGGCGCCGATGCGCGACGAGAACCAGCTCCACGCTGCGGTCGTCGAGCTGATCGCGCACGACAAGGCGACGATCAAGTACTCGACGATCCAGAACTGGTACCCGGGGGACGACGAGGGTAAGGGCGGCATTTACAACTTCGTCACCAAGCGCGGCAAGTGCGCCGGTGCGAACTCGAAGATCTCCTGGACCCAAGTCGAAACTGGGTCGGCGATCACCTGGAAGTATCCGAGCTGCATCCTCCAGGGCGACAACTCGATCGGCGAGTTCTACTCGGTCGCCGTCACGAGCCATCGCCAGCAGGCGGACACCGGCACCAAGATGATCCACCTCGGCAAGAACACGCGCTCGACGATCGTGTCGAAGGGCATCTCGGCCGGTCGCGGGCAGAACACCTACCGCGGTCTCGTGAAGATCATGAAGGGCGCCGACGGCGCGCGAAATTATTCGCAGTGTGATTCGATGCTCATCGGGGACCAGTGCGGCGCGCACACCTTCCCCTACATCGACGTGCGCAACAGCACCGCGATCATGGAGCACGAGGCGTCGACGTCCAAGATCGGCGAGGACCAGATCTTCTACTTGCGGCAGCGCGGTCTCTCCGCCGAGGATGCGGTCTCGATGATCGTCAACGGCTTCTGCAAGGAAGTCTTCAAGGAGCTGCCGATGGAGTTCGCGGTCGAGGCCAGTCGGTTGCTTGGGATCAGCTTGGAAGGAAGTGTGGGCTGATGAGCAAGGTGCTCCTCGAAGTCAAAGGTCTCCGTGTCGCGGTCGCCGGCAACGAAATCCTGCGCGGCGTGGATCTCATGATCCGCGAGGGCGAGGTGCACGCGATCATGGGGCCGAACGGCTCGGGCAAGAGCACGCTCGCCCAGGTGCTGGCTGGCCATCCGGCCTACGCTATCCTCGCCGGCACCGTGACCTACGACGGCAAGGATCTGCTCGCGATGATTCCGGAGGAGCGGGCCCGTGAGGGCGTGTTCCTGGCGTTCCAGTACCCGGTCGAGATCCGCGGCATCACGAACTCCTACTTCCTGCGCTCGGCGCTGAACGCGATCCGCAAGCACCGCGGCCAGCCGGAGCTCGATCCGATGGATTTCCTGCAGCTGCTGGAAGACAAGCTCAAGAACATCGGGTGGGATGACTCGTTGATGAACCGTCCCGTGAACGAGGGGTTCTCCGGCGGTGAAAAGAAGCGCAACGAGATCCTGCAGCTCGCTGCGCTCGAGCCCCGGCTCGCGATCCTGGATGAGACCGACTCCGGGCTCGACATCGATGCATTAAAAACCGTGGCGAACGCCGTGAATGAGCTGCGCAGCCCTGACCGCTCGTTCCTGATCGTGACGCACTATCAGCGTCTGCTCAACTACATCACCCCCGACGTGGTGCATGTGCTGGCGGACGGCCGGATCGTCAAGTCGGGCGGCCCTGAATTGGCCCACGAACTCGAGGCCAAGGGCTACGACTGGCTGCGTGATGGCGCAATGGTGTCGTGACGATGGCAGTAAAAACAGGGCCGGTGGAGCGGCTTGTTGGAGCATACCACGCGTGGGCGACCAACGGAGCAGCCCGCGCTCCCGCCTGGCTGAAAGACCTCCGCGAAGGCGGCATCGCCCAGTTCCGCGAGGTCGGTTTCCCGACGATGAAACAGGAGGCGTGGCGCTTCACCAGCGTCGCGCCGATCGCGGATGCTGCATTCGAGCTGGCCGCTCCCGCATCCCGCATCCCGCATCCCGCAGCAATCGAACCGTTCCTGCTCGGCGACGCGGCTCCGCATCGCCTCGTTTTCGTAAATGGGTTGTTCAGCCCGGAGCTCTCTTCAGTATCCGGCTTCCCCGCGGGCGTGCGGGTCGAAAGTTTGGCCCAGGCGCTCGTGACGGACGCTGATCTGGTTCGCCGGCACCTCTGCAAGTACGCCGCGTTTCAGGATCGGCCGTTCGCTGCGCTGAACACCGCGTTCGTGCGCGACGGCGCATTCGTGCACGTGCCCGCGAAGGTGACGGTCGAGGAGCCGATCCAGCTGTTGTTCCTGGCGGTCTCCGCGAACGACGGCGCAGCGCGCGTCGTGGCGCACCCGCGCAACCTCATCGTCATCGATCGGGAAGCCCGCGCGACGGTGGTCGAGACCTATGCGTCGCTCGAGCAGGACGTGTATTGGACCAACGCGGTCACCGAAGTGGTCGTCGCGGACGGCGCCCGCGTGGACTACCACCGCGTGCAGCGCGAAAGTGGGCGCGCCTATCACGTCGCTACCACCGAAACCCACCAGGGGCGCGACAGCACCGTCAACCTGCACGCCGTCGCGTTCGGCGGTGCGCTGTCGCGCCACGATCTGCGCAGCGTGATGGCGGGGCCGGGAGGCACGCTCATCCTCAACGGGCTGTACCTGCTCGCGGCCGAGCAGCACGCGGATCATCACACGACCATCGATCACGCGGCGCCGCACTGCGCGAGCCACGAATACTTCAATGGCGTTCTCGACGGGCGCTCGCGCGGCGTGTTCACCGGCCGCATCATCGTCCGCCCGGGCGCGCAGAAGACGGACTCGAAGCAGACGAACAACAACCTGTTGCTCTCCCCCGACGCGCATGCCGACAGCCAGCCCCAGCTCGAGATCTACGCTGACGACGTGAAGTGCACGCACGGGTCGACGGTCGGGCCGCTCGATCCCCGCGCTCTTTTCTACCTGCGCAGCCGCGGGCTCGGCGAGCGCGAGGCGCGCCGGCTGCTGACCTACGGCTTCGGCGCCGAGATTCTCGGGCGGATGGAAGTTGCCGCGCTGCGCGCGCAGCTCGACCGGATCGTGCGGGCGCGTCTGGCGGAGACATGAACGACCTGTCCGATCTCTATCAGCAGGTCATCCTCGACCACAACCGCAACCCGCGAAACTTCCGCGCGGTGCCGGGCGCGAATCGCAGCGCCGAAGGCTACAACCCGCTCTGTGGCGACCGGATCAGTCTGCAGGTCCGCGTAGATGATGACGTCGTTGCCGATGTCGGCTTCCAGGGTTCGGGGTGCGCGATCAGCAAAGCCGCGGCGTCGTTGATGACCGGTGCGGTGCAAGGTAAAACCACCGCCGAGGCCGAGACGCTCTTCCGGGCGTTTCGCGAAATGCTCGCGGGCGGCCCGGTGGCACCCGGGAAGCTCGCCGCCTTCTCGGGCGTGAGAGCGTTTCCGGCACGCGTGAAATGCGCCAATCTGTCGTGGCACACGCTGAGCGCCGCGCTCGCGAACCGCGCGGAGCCGGTGACCACCGAATCCCCAAGCGACTGACCGGCTGATGCTCGACACCGCGACGCTCCGGCCCGACTTCCCGATCCTGACGCGCAGGGAGCATGGCCACCGCCTGGTCTATCTCGACAACGCGGCCACGACCCAGAAGCCGCGACAGGTCCTCGACGCGATCATTCACTACTACAGCACGCACAACGCCAACGTGCACCGCGGCGCCTATGGGCTCGCGGTGGAGGCCACTGAGGCGTATGAGACGGCCCGCCAGACAGTCGCCCGGTTCCTGAACGCCTGGGCCCCGGAAGGGGTCGTGTTCACCCGTGGCACCACCGAGTCGATCAATCTGGTGGCGGCCTCCTGGGGCCGGACGCACGTGAAGGCTGGTGATACCGTAGTGGTGACAGCAATGGATCACCATTCGAACATCGTCCCGTGGCAGATCCTGTGTCAGGAGAAGGGCGCCACGCTGCGGATGGTCGAAATCACCGCGGACGGGCGGGTGGACCTGTCGGACTATGGGCGGGCCCTCGAGGCGAAGCCTAAGATCGTCGCCTTCCCGTACGTCTCGAACTCCCTGGGAACCGTGAATCCGGCCGCCCAGCTCGCCAAGCTGGCTCATGCCGCCGGTGCCGTGGTCGTGGTGGACGGAGCCCAATCGACCCCCCACCTGCGGGTGGACGTGCAGGCGCTCGATTGCGACTTCTATGCGCTCTCCGGCCATAAGATGCTCGCGCCGATGGGCAGCGGGGCGCTAGTCGCGAAGCCTGCCCTGCTCGAGGCGATGCCGCCCTATCACGGCGGCGGCGAGATGATCGAGCGGGTCTGGGACGATCATTCCACCTGGAACAAGATCCCCCACAAGTTCGAAGGCGGCACCCCGAACGTGGAAGCTGCGGTCGGCTTGGCGGCGGCCATTGCCTATCTCGAGGAGCTCGGCATGGATCGCGTGGCCGCGCACGAGCAAGCGCTCGCGCGCGTGACGATCGAGCGGCTCACGCGGATCGAAGGCGTCACGGTGTACGGTCCCCGCGAACACCGCGCCGGCGTCGTGCCGTTCACGTACGGGGACATTCATCCGCACGATCTCGCCACGATTCTGGATCGGGACGGCGTGTGCATCCGCGCCGGACACCATTGCACCCAGCCCCTGATGCGTCGGTTAGGCGTGCCAGCAACGGCCCGCGCGTCGTTCTACATCTATAATGATGTGGACGACATCGACGCACTCGTGACTGCGTTGCGCAAAGCGGGCGAGCTGTTCGGCGTTCCAGCGTAAAACTTCGTTACCCCTTAGCTTCGGGGCATGTCCGAGGCCGTCGTCGCAGTCGATCACGTCACCAAACGATTCTCCGGTCACACCGCAGTCGATGCGCTCTCGCTGAGCGTGTCGCCGGGGATCATCTACGGCCTGCTCGGTCCCAACGGCGCTGGCAAGACGACTACCATCCGGATGATCATGGACATCTACGAGCCGGACGCGGGTACGGTCCGGCTCTTCGGGACCGTGGGCGGCGGCCGTAACCATTCGGCGCGCATCGGCTACCTGCCGGAGGAGCGCGGGCTCTATCCGAGGATGCGCGTGCTGGACGTGCTCGTGTTTCTCGCGGAGGCCAAGGGCGTGCCCCGCCGCGCCGCGCGCGCCAAGGCGCTGGAATGGTTGGATCGCTTGGGACTGGCCGATTGGCAGTTCCGGAAGGTGTCCGACCTCTCCAAGGGCATGCAGCAGAAGGTGCAGTTCATCTCCACGATCCTGCACGACCCCGAGCTCGTGATTCTCGACGAGCCATTCTCGGGACTCGATCCCGTGAACTCCCAGGTGCTCCGCGACACCGTCGTCGACTACCGGCGGCGTGGCAAGACGGTCCTGTTCTCGACCCACATCATGGAGCACGCCGAGAAGCTGTGCGACCGGTTGTGCATCATCGCGCGCGGCAAGAAGCTGGTGGATGGTACGCTCACCGAGCTGAAACAGACGCACGGCGGCAAGCACGTGATCATCGCGTTCGACGGAAGCCAGGGTGCCGCGACGCAGATCTTCGCCGACCGGCGGCTCGTGGCGCGGATTCAGGATTTCGGCCAGGAGGCGGAGTTGGAGCTCGCCCCGGGAGCCGACGCCCAGGAGATCCTGCGGGCGCTGGTCAATTCCGGCGCGCGCCTGGCGCGGTTCGAGCTGGCGAGTCCTTCCCTCCACAAGATCTTTGTCGACCTGGTGGGACCCGAGGCCGTGACGGCGCCCGCCGTGCCGTCAGCGACCGAGGCCGGTGCCCATGCGTAAGGTCTGGGCGGTGATCCGCCGCGAGTTCGTCGAGCGCGTGCGCACCAAGTGGTTCTGGATTTCGGCGATCCTCGGGCCGGTGCTCTTTGGCGGCATCATCGTTTTCCAGATCATCCAGTCGGTGGGCGGTGCGGTCCGCCATATCGCGGTCGTGGACAGCACGGCATCGGGATTCGGCGAGCGGGTGGCCGAGGCCCTGTCGGCGGGTCGGACATTCCGCGCCTATCGCGTTTCGGCCGGTCCCGGCGTGATCGACTCGCTCACGCGCCTGGTCGAGGCGAAGAAGCTGGATGGCTTCCTCATCGTCACCAACGACCTCACCGAGACGGGTAAGGCGGAGTACCGGGCCTCCAACATCTCGTCGCTCTCGGCGATCGAGGAGCTGCAGCGGGGCCTGGGCCGGCTGGTCGTGAAGGTCCGGCTCGAGACCAAAGGGGTAAACCCGGCGGTGGTGGATTGGGCTCAGATACCTATCCACTTAGATACCAAGAAGATAGCACGCGGCCGGACCACGGCGGAAAGCGCCGGCCAGTCGTTCGTCCTGGCTTACATCATGGCCATCCTGCTGTTCATGGCGATCCTGCTCTATGGCGTGAACGTCATGAGCTCGGTGCTGGAGGAGAAGACCACGCGCATCGTGGAGGTGCTCGTGTCGTCGCTGCGGCCGTTCCAGTTGATGCTGGGCAAAGTTGTGGGCGCGGGGGCGGTCTCATTCTTCCAGTTCCTGATCTGGGGGGTGTCGGCGCGCCTGCTCATGAACCTGCGTGGGCCGATCGCCCGTATGCTGGGCGCGGATCCGGGGGCGGCCGAGGGACTGCAGCTCCCCCACATCCCCGGCGCCACGATCGCCGTCTTCCTCGCGTTTTTCCTGGGCGGCTTCCTTTTGTATTCGGCGATGTTCGCGGCCGTCGGCGCGATGTCGAGCAACGAGCAGGAGGCGCGGCAGGCGCAGCAGCCGGTGACCTATCTGCTGATGATCTCCTACTTCTCGATCATTGGCCTCACCAACGATCCGAGCTCGACGTTTGCCCGGACCCTGTCGCTCGTGCCCTTCACATCCCCGATCGCGACGCCAGTACGGTGGACGGCGGGAAGTATGGCCACGACAGAGCTGGTAGCGTCGCTGGCGATCCTGGCGGTCGCGATTGTGGGGGTGACCTGGGTAGCGGCGAGGATTTATAGAGTTGGAATACTTATGACGGGGAAACGGCCGAGTATGAAGGAGCTTGTGCGCTGGGTAAGAGCGTAGGACCTGCAAAGACTAGACGCACAGGCGCACAGCGGTGGACAGGAAAAAGGATACCGGATGAGATAAAAAGATCCCGCGTTTTCCTCGGCTGATAGTATCCTCCTTGAATGCCGAATCATCACACCCTGAAGGCTTGGCAACATGCCGAGCGCCTTGCCGTGGAATGTTCCAGAGCTGCTCAACGGTTCCCCGATTTTGAACAGCACGCCCTTGCTGACCAGCTCCGCCGGGCATCATATAGCGTTCCCCTGAACATCGCGGAAGGAACAACTCGAAAGGGCACTCGTGACTATCGGAAGTTTCTCGATACCGCGTGGAGCTCACTCGCAGAAGTGCAAACTGCTCTTGCCATAGCCCGTGACGTCGGGTACGTCCAGCCAGTCGAGTTTGGTCGACTTGAAGCGCTCGCCACCGAGACTAGTAAGACCCTGTTTGGACTGCTCAGAAAGGTGAGCCAGGTATCCGCTCGTCCCAAGCCCCGTTAACTGTCCACCGCTGTGCGTCTGTGCGTCTAGCCTTTGCATGTCCTCGTTTAGTAGCTTCACCGGATGTCCTTCGACTTTGACGTCATCATCGTCGGCGGTGGTCACGCCGGCACCGAAGCCGCCGCTATGTCCGCGCGCCTCGGCGTGCGGACGCTGCTGCTTACCTCTGTCCTCGACACTATCGGGCAGATGTCCTGCAATCCCGCCATCGGCGGTATCGCGAAGGGCACCGTCGTCCGCGAAGTCGATGCTCTCGGCGGGCTCATGGGCCGCGCCGCCGATCGCGCTACCATCCAGTTCCGGATGCTGAACCGCTCCAAGGGCCCGGCCGTCTGGGCTCCGCGCGCGCAGTGCGATCGTACGCTGTATCGGCGCGCGGTGCGCCACCTGCTCGAGCAATTCCCCGCCCTCGAGCTGATGCAGGGTATGGTCACAAATCTGCTCCTCGAACGGGGGGGCGGGGGCAATCGGATCGCAGGAGTCGAGACCGGCGATGGGCGGCGCTTCAGCGCGCGCGCGGTGATCATTACCGCCGGCACCTTCCTGCGCGGGCGCATCCACCTGGGCACCGATACCCAGATTCCTGCGGGCCGTGCCGGGGACCAGCCGTCCGTCGATATGGCGCAAGTCATTGAAGATATTGGACTTACAGTATCGCGCTTCAAGACCGGCACGCCCCCGCGCATCGACGGGCGCAGCGTCGATTGGAGCAAGGTGGAGCGCCAGGACGGTGATCCTGACGCCTACCGCTTCTCTTTCCACGAGCGAGTGGAGCGCCCTCGGCAGGTGCCGTGCTGGATTACGTGGGCTGGTGACGAGCTGAAGGAAATTATCCAGCGCCATCTCAAGGAGTCGGCATTGTATGGCGGCGCGATCAGTGGACGCGGACCGCGCTACTGCCCGTCGGTCGAGGACAAGATCGTGAAGTTCCCCGCGGCGAAGCGGCACCAGGTGTTCCTCGAGCCGGAGGGCCTCGATACCAGCGAGCTGTACGTGAACGGGCTGTCCACTTCCCTGCCCGTCGCCGTGCAGCTGGAGTTCCTGCATGCCGTCCCCGGGCTCGAGCGCGCAAAGATGACGCGTCCGGGCTACGCGATCGAATACGACTACTATCCCCCCACGCAGCTCACGCCTTGGCTCGAAGTGAAGGCGGTCGAACATCTGTTCTTTGCCGGACAGATCAACGGCACAACCGGCTATGAGGAGGCGGCGGGACAAGGACTCGTCGCGGGCATCAATGCGGTGCGACGGATCCGCGGTGCCGAGCCGGTTGTGTTGGGCCGGGACGATGCCTACATCGGTGTCCTGGTAGATGACCTCGTGACGCGTGGTGTGGACGAGCCCTACCGGCTGTTCACGTCACGGTCTGAGTTCCGGCTGCTCCTGCGCCAGGATAACGCGCTGCGCCGCCTGCTGCCGCTCGCGGAGCGGCTGGGCGTACTGACGGCGAGCGAATTGCGCGCCGCCGATCGGCGGCTCGAGGAGGAGATGTCGATTTTGACCCTTGCCCGTGAGACGGCAATCACACCGGCTCAGGCCACTGGTCCGTTGGCGGCGAGCGGGACTGTCCTGGCCGAGGGCGAGCGCATCGCGGTGGTCGCGAAGCGGCCAGGTGTCTCGCTGGGGGCGCTGCTCGACGCGGCGGGCGTGGGCGCCGGCGGGTCCACCGAAGCGCTGCTCGCGGCTGAAATCGAGATCAAGTACGACGGTTACCTGGCGCGCGAGCGAGAGGCCGCCGCACGCTTGGCGGAGTTGGCCTCGTTCGCCCTTCCGACCGACCTGCCCTACCTGGAACTGCGGAGCCTCGCGACTGAGGCGCGGCAAAAGCTCGACCGGATTCGTCCGAGCTCGCTGGCGCAGGCGGCTCGCGTCCCCGGGGTATCCCCCAGCGATCTCCATAACCTGGTTGTGGAGGCGACGCGTTGGCGCCGGCGGGTTGCGTAACCGCCAGAATACCAAGCCGATACCTGATGGATGGCTGTTTCACGTGAAACTTATGCTCTTTCGTTTCACGTGAAACCGCTGTATATTGGACGCTCGCTAGAGGCGAATCTAGATAAACTATTATATAGCAATAACTTACGATATGTCTCGCGTCATCGCAATCGCCAATCAAAAAGGTGGCGTCGGCAAAACGACGACCGCCGTAAATCTCGCGGCGTCGCTCGCCACCGCGGAGCGGAAGACGCTACTCATCGACGCTGACCCGCAAGGGAACTCGACCAGCGGCGTCGGGATCGAGCGCGATCGGATCCGTCACTCGCTCTACGAGCCGCTCATCGACGGATCGGCCCTCGCGCAGTCGCGCTTCCCGCACGTGCACTTCCCCTACCTCGACGTGGTGCCGGCGACCCAGGACCTGGTCGGCGCGGAGGTGGAGCTCGTCAATCAGCCGTCGCGCGAAACGATGATGCGGCGCGCGCTGCGCGACCTGCGCGACGAATACAGCTACGTGATCATCGACTGCCCGCCGTCGCTCGGCTTGCTTACCCTCAACATGCTGACCGCCGCCGACAGCCTCATCATTCCGATTCAGTGCGAGTACTACGCGCTGGAGGGCCTCTCACAGCTCCTCAACACCGTGAAGCTGGTGCAGCGTAATTTCAACCCCGCGCTCGCCATCGAGGGCGTGCTGCTGACGATGTACGACGCCCGCTTGAATCTCTGCAAGCAAGTGGCCGCGGAGGCCAAGGAATACTTCGGCGCCCGGATGTTCAACGTGACCATCCCGCGCAATGTGCGGCTGGCCGAGGCGCCGAGCTTCGGGAAGCCGATCGTGTTGTACGACGTGCAATCGGTCGGGGCGAAGAGCTACCTGGCGGTCGCTCAAGAGGTGATCCGCCGGGTCGAACAGGCTGCTCCCCCGGCGCCGACGCTGCCCGCCGTTGAACCGCTGCCGGAGGTGCCCGCATGACGGATACCGCCGCAGGACGACGTCGCCTCGGCCGGGGGCTCGAGGCTCTGCTGGGGCCGACTCGCGAGGAGGCTGAACGGGAAGGGAGTCTCGTCGAGCTGCCGATAAAGGACATTCGGCCAAACCCGTTCCAGCCAAGACAGACCGTCGACCCCGCCGCCCTCGAAGAGCTGGTGTCTTCCATCAAGCAGGCCGGGTTGCTGCAGCCGATCGTGGTCCGGAAAGCCGCCGGCGGGGGAGGCGGGGCAAACGGCGCCTACGAGCTGATCGCCGGCGAGCGACGGCTGCGCGCCTGCCAGCAGCTCGGCTGGGAACGTATCCCGGCGGTGCAACGGGAAGCCGACGACCGCACCCTGTTGACGCTGGCGCTGATCGAGAATCTGCAGCGTGACGATCTCTCGCCTGTGGACGAGGCGCGTGGCTACGAGCGCTTGATCGCCGAATTCAATCTCGCGCAACAGGACGTGGCGGACGCGGTAGGCCGGGACCGGTCCACGGTGGCGAACGCGTTGCGCTTGCTCAAGCTCCCCGAAGCGGTATTGCAGATGCTGCACGACGGTCATCTGTCGGTGGGCCACGCCCGCGCGTTGCTCGCGCTCGAGGATCCGCGAGTGGTGACGACGCTCGCGAAAGAGGCCGTGGCGCAAGGGCTTTCGGTGCGCGAGGTGGAAGACCGCGTCCGAGGCGGGCGGGCCCCGGAGCGGCGGCCGCGCATGAAACGTGGGGTAGGGGCGGCGCCGGAAGTGCGGCGCGTCGAGGACGCGCTACGCCGTCGCCTCGGCACTGACGTGCGCGTCACGTTGCGCGCCAAGGGCAAGGGGCAGATCCACCTCTCATTCTATTCGAACGACGATCTCGCGCGGGTGCTCGAGCTCATCCTCGGAGCGCCCTTCGACGGATGACGACGCGCGTTGTGACGATCGTCGTGCACTCGGATGGCGATCTCGACTCCCGGCAGTACCGCGTCCCGCGCTGGTTCGTGCAAGCGGGCAAATTGGGAGGCATCGCGATCGCGATCCTGGTCGTGCTGTTCTTTGCGTTCGCGGGGCCGATCACCCGCAGCGCGGCACGGGTCCCCGGACTGCAGCGCGAAGTGGGGCGCCTGCGAGCCGAGAATAGTCGTGTGCAGCAGCTCGCCGCGGCGCTCAATCGCGCGGAGTCGAACTATCAAGAGCTGCGACAGATCTTGGGTGTCAGAGCGCCGCCCACTTCCCGCAGCGGTGGGAGCGTCATCCGGACGGCTGACATGGGCACGGCGATGCGCGCCGTAGCGGTTCGCGCGCGGCCGCCGGGCGCGTCGTCCCGCTACGAGACAGGAGCTTCGATACCCTCGCACTGGCCGCTCGACATAAAGGGTTTCATGACGCGCGGCCAGGTGCGCGCCGGCGTTCCGGATGAATCCCATCCGGGCATCGATATCGCAGTGCCCATCGGGACTTCCGTGCGCGCGTCGGGCGGCGGGACCGTGGCGGCGGCGGGTTACGATCCTGACTACGGCTTGTACGTCCTCTTGCGGCATCCGTCCGGGTATGAGACGATGTATGGACACGCCTCCCGGCTGCTCGCCGCCGAAGGCGATCAAGTCGCGGCAGGCCAGGTCATCGGTCTGTCCGGCAACTCGGGGCACTCGACGGCCCCGCACCTGCATTTCGAAATTCGACGCGGCGGCAAGTCGCTCGATCCGCTCGACCTCGTGAAGGAGGCGTACTGAGATGGCGGTCTTCACCGAAAAGGGCACACCCGGACGCGAGGCAGTGCCGGGGTTGTCGATCATCGGCGCCGGCATGCGTGTCGTGGGCGACATCTCGGCCGATGGCGTGGTGAAAATCGAGGGAACCGTGAACGGCACGGTGCGCGCCGCGAAACAGGTGCTCGTCGCGAGGGGTGGGGAAGTGGAGGGCGACGTCATCAGCCGCGAAGCGATCATCGGCGGGGAAGTGCGCGGAGCGATCTATGCCGAGGAACGCGTGGAGCTGCAGGCGACGAGCGTCGTTCACGGAGACGTATCGACCAAGCGCTTGCTCGTCCAGGAAGGCGGCGAGATCAACGGCGTGCTCCGCATGGGGGAGGACGCCGGACAGCCGCCCCAGGTCGCCCAACGCAGCGGCCAAGGCACCCGCCAGCCCGCCCCAAGCGCGTTCTAGCCCCACCCGAGATATCCACAGCTTACGCCACTTCGCGTGTGGATTACGTAATCTATTGTCCCAGCGTGCGTTACGGCACAGCCCCATGTGGAAGACTCGCCTGTGGCGCGATACTGTCAATACGGTGTCATAAGTGCGCCTAGACGCGCTGGTTCGCTACCTCGACGAGTACCTCCACATCCAGGACGAAGTCGCGGATTCCGCGGAAGCCTTGAACGGCCTTCAAGTCGCGAACGCCGGCGAGGTCACGCGCCTGGCGGCCGCCGTGGACCTCTGTGAAGCGACCATACGCATGGCCGCCGAGCAGCGCGCCGACTGTCTCTTTGTGCACCACGGCCTGTTCTGGGGAGGGCTCCGTCCACTCGTCGGTCCCGCGTATCGGCGGGTCGCGGCGCTCGTTCAGGGAAATATCGCCGTCTATGCCGCCCACCTCCCGCTCGATCGCCATCCCGAGGTCGGCAACAACCCCGTGCTCGCGCGACAGCTCGGTGTGACGCTGCGCGGCGACTTCGGCTCGTATCACGGCGCGCCAGCCGGTGTGTGGGGAGAGCTGAGCGGAACGCGCGACGATCTCGGGCGCACCCTTGCCAAGGTATTGGGCGCTCCGCCCAGGCTCCTCCCATTCGGTCCGGTTCGAATCCAGCGCGTGGGCGTTGTGACTGGGGCGGGGGGGTCGTTGATCCCACAAGCGGCTGCCGCGGGACTCGACACCTACGTCACCGGAGAGGGGCAGCATTGGACCTACTTCGATGCTGAAGAGCTCAAAGTCAACGTCTTTTACGCGGGTCACTATGCCACCGAGACCGTGGGCGTGAAAGCATTGGCTGAGCACGTTGCCGCGAAGTTCGACCTTCCCTGGGTTTACCTGGATCACCCGACGGGGTTATGAACCCGCGCCGGGTCTTGGCGATTCTGGCCGGCGCCGAGCTGTTGGCGATGGCACCCTGGTTCAGCGGTTCTGCGGTCGCGCCCACGCTCGCGCGCGTGTGGCACCTCACACCTGCCGGTGGCGCGTGGCTGACGATTTCGGTCCAACTCGGTTTTGTCGTCGGAGCGCTGGTGAGTGCGATCCTCACGCTCGCGGACCGCTGGTCCGCACGGCGACTGGTCGCAGGAGCAGCGGCGCTTGCGGCGATCGCCACGCTGGGCGTTGCATTCGCGCCCGGTCCGCGCGTTGGAATGGCGTGCCGACTGTTGACCGGTGCGGCACTGGCGGGCGTCTATCCACCCGGAATGAAAATCGTCGCGGGTTGGTTTCGGGAAGGTCGCGGCTGGGCAATCGGGGTTCTCGTGGGAGCCCTCACGCTCGGCTCGGCGTCGCCGCATCTGGTGCGTTGGGCCGCTCCGCCCGACGCGTGGCGGGCCGTCCTTGTCATTGCCGCGATCAGCGCGCTTGCCGGTGGACTGCTGGTACTCGTCGTCCCGAATGATGGTCCTTATGCCGCACCCTCGCCGCCGTTCTCATGGTCGGCGGCGCCCCGCCTGCTCAAGGACCGCGCCGTGGCGCTCGCGAATCTCGGCTATCTCGGCCACATGTGGGAGCTATACGCGATGTGGACCTGGATGGCCGCGTTCGTCGCCGCAAGCGAAAGACTCCGCTGCGGTGCCGACGCGCCCGTTGCTGCGCTCGCAGCACTCGTCACGTTCACCGTCGTGGGGAGCGGCGCAATCGGATGCTGGCTGGGTGGCAAGTACGCGGATCGCTGGGGCCGCACCCTGGTGACCAGCGCTGCCATGGCGGTGTCAGGAAGCTGCGCGATCGCTGTCGGCTTGTTGTTCGGTTCGCCGCTCGCTGTTCTGCTGCCGCTTCTCCTTGTCTGGGGAATCAGCGTCGTCGCCGACTCGGCACAATTCTCAGCGGCCGTGAGCGAGCTTGCACCGGCCGATTACGTGGGTACTGCGCTGACGCTGCAAACCAGCATGGGATTCCTGCTCACGTGCGCGACCATCTACCTACTGCCGGCGCTAGCGGCGAGGATCGGATGGCGATGGAGCATGAGCGTGCTGGCGATCGGTCCGGCCTTGGGCGTGTGGGCGATGCTGGCATTGCGCCGCCGTCCGGAGGCCGCGCGGTTGGCAGGTGGGCGCGGGTAGGATACGATGGAGAGCCTCCCTTCGCACCACCGCCCCGGCGGCGGCTTTCGCAATCCCTGGATCGAGAATACCCTCCCGCCGTTCGGCAGCCTACTCAAATGGCTGCTCGTGCACCGCACGACGCGGCCGCGCCCAAAGGATCCTGACCCCAGCGTGTTCGTCCGCGCGCGGCCGGCGTTCGCGGTGCCGCGCGCGCCCGAGTCCCAACTGACGGTGACTTGGGTCGGCCACTCGAGCCTACTCCTGCAGCTGGGCGGCCTCAACGTTCTCACCGATCCGATGTGGAGCGATCGCGCCGCACCGGTGCAGTTCGCCGGCCCGCGGCGGTGGGTGGCGCCCGGAATTGCGATCAACGAGCTCCCGCCCATCGACGCCGTGCTGCAATCGCACAACCACTACGATCACCTCGACGACCACACCGTGCGGGCAGTCGCGCGCTCGCATCCGGACGCGAGCTGGTTCGTGCCGCTAGGGCTCGCGCCGTTCGTTCGCCGGCGTGGGGCGCGCGTCGTTCGAGAGCTTGACTGGTGGCAGGATGCGACCGTCGGTCCCGTGCGCATGGCCTGCACGCCGGCGCAGCACTTCAGCGGCCGCAGCTTCCGGGACCGCGGCGCTACTCTGTGGTGTGGGTGGGCCTTCGCGGCCGCGGAAGGGAAGCGCGTGTTCTTCGCGGGCGATACCGGCTACCATCCGGAGTTCGGAACGATCGCGGAGCGCTACGGTCCATTCGATCTCGCGCTGATGCCGATCGGTGCCTACGAGCCGCGCTGGTTCATGCGCTATGTGCATATGAACCCCGAAGAGGCCGTGGCCGCGTGCGGCGGGCTCGGCGCGCGTGCGATGGTGCCGATTCACTGGGGCACGTTCAAGCTCACTGACGAGGCGATGGACGAACCGCCGGTCCGGGCACGGGCCGCGTGGCAGGCTGCGGGATTGCCTGCGGAGGGATATCGGCAGCTCGCGCACGGGGAGACGCTCGCGCTCTAGCCGCGTGCTGCGGCGGCTCGTAGTTTCGCGCTCTCCTTCGCAGGGGTTCGGTCGTGCGCGGTGCCGCATCATTGGTCCTGTCCATCCTCGCTGCCGGCGCCTGCGCCGGCCGCCACCAGGCTCCGCCGCTCGCGGGCCCTTCTTCCGCCCCCGTCATGGAAACGCCCGCACGGGTCGCGCTCATCGCCGCGCCGCGGGGCGACGCCGAGTGGAACGCGCTCGGTGACGAGGCGACCGCTCTGTTGTCGCAATACCTGCGCATCAACACGACCAACCCGCCGGGCAACGAAATCGTTGCGGCGCGGTGGCTCGCGAGCGTGTTGCGGCGGGAGGGTATCGAGTCGCGGATCTTCGAGCCGGCGCCCGGCAAGGCGAACCTCTACGCCCGTCTCGCGGGCGACGGCAGTACCCGGCCGCTGATTCTCCTCAATCACATGGACGTCGTGCTGGCGTCGCCCGAGTACTGGACGGTGGACCCGTTCAGCGGCGTCATCAAGGACGGCTTTGTCTGGGGCCGTGGCGCGCTCGACATGAAGGGTGAAGGCATCGCCCAGCTCATGACCCTGCTGATCCTGAAGCGCGCCCACATTCCGCTCAAACGCGACATCATCTTCCTGGCGACGGCGGACGAGGAAATCGGCGCGGGGGTAGGCGCGGCGTGGTTCGTCGAGCACCAAGCCGACCTGATTCGCGATGCCGAGTTTCTGCTCAACGAGGGCGGCACGACGCGCGCGAACGGCCGAGGCGGGGTGGATTACTATGGCGTTGGCACGACGGAAAAGTCGCCGTTCTGGCTCGACATGACGGCCCACGGCACGGCGGGACACGGCTCCCGTCCCACGCCCGACAATCCCGTGCACCGCCTGGTGCGCGCGCTCAACCGGATCGCCGAGTGGGGGGGGCGCACGCCGCTCGTGGTCACGCCCGCGGTGGAGCGCTACTTCCGGGATCTCGCCACGATCGAGCGCGACTCCGTGCAACGGCGCTGGTTCTCAGACATTCGCGCGGCGGTGCACGACTCGGTGGCGGTCCGTTCGCTTACGGGTGACATCGCCTACAACGCGCTGCTGCGCAACACGATCTCGATCACCGGGCTGAAGGGAAGCGACAAGACGAACGTGATTCCGCCGCTGGCGACGGCGGCGCTGGACATCCGGCTCTTGCCGGGACAGGAGCCGGCGGCGTTCCTCGCGGAGTTGGTGCGTGTCGTGGGAGACACGGCGGTGACATTCCGGCCGCAGGGCCCGAGCTGGCCCGCGACGGAGAGCTCGACGGATACGGAGTTATTCCGCGCGATTGTGGCGGCGGCGCATGCCCGGCATCCAGACGCGCTCGTCACGACGCCCATGTTGGCGGGCTTCACCGACAGCCATTATTTCCGGCGGATGGGAATTGCGAGTTACGGCCTCGCGCCGTTCCCGCTCACGCAACCCGATTCACGGGGCGTGCACGGGAACGACGAGCGGGTGAGCGTCGAAGCGTTACGCTTCGGGGTCCGCTTTTACTACGATGTCGTGTCGCGGGTGGCGGCGCAGTGAGCCGTCAGCGACAGACGTTGGGGTTCGAGACCGGCTTGAACTGCCCCGACCACTCCCAGCCATCGGCCGACCACGGCTCGAACGGCTCGGTCGTCAGCGTGTCGGACCCCGCCGCGATCAGATAACCGATCGCGTGGATGAACGGCCAGCGGAAGCACTGCTTGCCGTTGGGCTTGATCGTCGCGGTGACCAGCTCGCGTCCCATCCCGTCGCGCGCCATCACGGTGAGGCGGCTGTGCGTCGGGTTCGTCACCATGAGCATCGGCCCGCGATAGGGCCAACGCGCGTAACGATTGGCGCTGGCACACGCCGCCAGGACGGCCAAGGCGAGTAACGGGATCAAGCGTTTCATCGGACACCGCCTAACTGTGTGTGGCGGGGAGTGAGACGTCACAACGTGCGCCTCCCTGGGCGCCTGTCCATCTCCCCGTCGGGACATGCGGCGTCGCAAGCTTCGTGCCGGGATTAGCTCCCTCGCCTGCTAACGGGGAGTTGCCCCCGCTCGTGTCCGGGGCGCCCAGTCGTGCTCAATCAAGGGTGACGCTGTCATTCCCTGGATGGTCCTATCCCCCCTTCGGATGGGCATCGTGGGAGCGCCGCAGACCGTGTGGACGTTTGCGAGTGAAGCGATTTGGGGCGGCCGGACCAAGTTCAGGCGGTCCCGAGCGCGCCCGTCGCAGGTGGCTCCCACAGCTCGATGCGGTCGTCCACGGTGACATCCTCGCGCCGCAGCTCGCTCAGGACCTGACTCAGATTCGCCACGCGGTGCCGCCGATGCCGGTCACGCGTTCGGGAGGGGGCATGGGATGCTCCTATTTGAGGGGCACGACGAAGCGCACGATGAGGCGCTCCGACGTTTGCGGGCTCACTGTGCAGAAGCAGTCTTGGCCGATGAGTCGCTTCACACCCAGCACCTCTGCGTCGGCGATGCCGGCCACGTCGCGATAGGTAATTTCGAGTGCGCGACCGTCGATTACGCGGTAGCTCACGGGCCGGCCGAGCAGCCGGTGATGCGGGTCAATCGCCGCAAGCCCGTCCGCCAGGCGGCGCTGCAATTCGTTGATGGTTTCAGTCACGAGTCGGCCCGTGCAAGCACCGCCGCCGCATTGCGCCGCATGCCGGCATGCCCCGGCCTCGAGAAGGGCGTGTCGCCGTACCGGTGTGCGAATTCGTCATCGCCAACCTCGAGGAGCGCCTGCAGATCGGGAGCCACCACCTCGGCGCGCGGCGCTAGGCCGGGATCGTCCGTCGCTTGCGCGAAGCTGATGTTCCACGGACACACGTCCTGGCACACATCACAGCCGAACACCCATTCGCCCCCCCCCAGGTTCTTTCGCTGTTGGGCGTCGAACTCTCCCCGATGTTCGATCGTGAGGTAGGAGATGCACGCGCGCGCGTCCAAGTCGTGGGGCGCGACGAACGCATTGGTCGGGCAGGCGTCGAGGCAGCGGCGGCACGTGCCGCAACGGTCCGCCTCAAACGGCAGGTCGGGCGCGAGGGCGGCATCGGTGAGCACGACGCCGATGAACGTGAACGAGCCGAGCTCTGGATGGATGAGCATCATGTTCTTGCCGATCCATCCGAGGCCCGCGAGCTGCGCGAGCTCCCGTTCGGGCACGGGGCCCGCGTCCACGTAGCAGCGCGTCATTGCTCCAGGGGAGATCTCGCGGATTGCGGCGGCCAGCTCCTCGAGGCGCGCGCCGAGCACATCGTGGTAGTCGGAGGACCAGGCGTACTGGGCAACCTTTGCGGAACCCCGCGGCGCCGCTCCGGGGTCAGCCCGCCCGTGGAAATAGTTCATGAGCGTCACCACCGCGACGCGCGCCCCCGGCATGATCCGCCGTGGATCTTTTCGCTGTGCCGCCTGACGCTGCAGGTAGGCCATCGTGCCCGCATGCCCGGCCGCGAGCCAGCGGTCGAGCTCCGCGGCGTGCGGGTTGCGCTCGAGGAGCGCGACGCCGGTCGCGGCGAACCCCAACTCGGTCGCCTGCCGCTTGACCGTGGCGCTCGCGAGCTCGAGTGCCGTCGTCACAGGCCCATCGTCTCGCGCCGCCAGCGTGCGAAGTTCACGACATCATCAACCGGCGGGATCGTGTGCTCGTCGCCGTAAGCCGTGAACATGCGCCACTGCATGTAGTCGCGCGGGGGAAGCGGGAGAAAGGGCGGGCGGCGCCACCAGTTACGGGCGCGGAAACTCCACGCGAGGCGCAGCAAATCCATGGCGAGCCGCGGGCGCACCAGCGCCCTCAGCGCCAAACGCAGATACAGCGCGGACCAACTCGCGATAGCGCGCATTCCTTCTGTATATTCACCGCCTATGACGCTCGCAAGCAGTGTGTCACCGCGCGCGCGTGGTCTGGCCCGCTACCGGAGCGAGTTTCCTATCTTCCGGGACCGCGTCTACCTGAACACGTGCTCGCTTGGCGCGTTGGGCGAGCGTACCCGCCGCAAAGTAGCCGAATTCCTCGACCTCTGGCAGAGTCGCGGCGCGTCCGCCTGGTACGACGTGTGGTGGGAGTCCCTGAGTGACCTGCGCGCGCGCTATGGCCGGCTCGTGAACTCGGGGGCACACGAGATCGCGCTCGCGCCCAGCATCTCCGTGGCTCTGAGCGTGGTCGCCGAGTCGCTCGATTACAGCCGCCGACCCAAGATCGTCACCACCTCGCTCGACTTCCCGACGGTCGCCTACCAGTGGTTGGCCAAAGCGCGGCGCGGCGTCGAGGTCGTGGTGGTCGAGAGTCCCGACCGGATCAGCGTTCCGGTGGAGGCGATCGCGCGAGCCGTTGATCAGCGCACCGCCCTCGTCGTGACCTCGCATGTCTATTTCACGAGCGGCGCAATCCAGGACTTGAAGAACGTCGTCTCCGCCGCGCACGCGCAGGGCGCGCTGTGCCTCATCGACGCCTATCAATCGGTTGGTCAGCTACCGGTAGACGTGAAGGCGACGGGCGTGGACGCCCTCATGGCGGGCGGGCTCAAGTGGCTGCTGGGCGGGCCGGGCATCGTCTTCCTGTACGTGCGTGAAGAGCTGGCCCGCCAGGGCGGGCTCGAGCCGACGACCGCGGGTTGGTTCGGGCACCGCGATCAGTTCGGATTCGATCCCCGCCGCCTGGATTTCCACGACGATGCCCGGCGCTTCGAGCTCGGCACGCCGGCGCTTGCCGCGATTTACGCCCAGCTCGGCGGCCTCGAGTACATCGAGGAGATCGGCGTTCCCGTTATCCGCGAAGCGACGGCGGTGCTGACCGAGGACCTGATCGCGCGCGCGCGCGCGGCGGGGTTCGCGCCCAGGGTGGCCGCCGAGCCGGCGGCCCGCTCGGCGATCGTGATGCTTCCCGTGCCCGACCCCGCGGCGGCGGTGCGGCACCTGGCGGCGGACGGCATCATCGCTGATGCGCGCCCGGGCCATGTACGCCTGTCGCCTTTCTTCTATAACGTCCAGGACGACAATGTCAGAGCAACCGAGCGCCTCGCCACGCAGCCCGCTCACTGAGGACGAGCAGCTTCTCATACCGCCGCAGTCGGTCCCCGTCGAGCGGCGCGCGTCCTTCACCAGCACAGACCCTTGGCGAGTGCTGCGCATCATGGGGGAGTTCGTCGAGGGGTTCGACACGCTGTCGGACGTGCGCAACGCCGTGACCATCTTCGGCTCCGCCCGCACTCCCGAGAGCGATCCCTACTACAAACAGGCGCACGAGACGGCCCGGCTGCTGGCCCGCGAGGGGTTCGCGATCATCACGGGGGGGGGGCCGGGCATCATGGAAGCCGCGAACCGGGGCGCCAAAGACGGAGGCGGCCTGTCGATCGGCTGTAACATCGAGCTGCCGTTCGAGCAGGGCACGAACAGATGGGTCGAGCGCTCCATCAACTTCCGGTACTTCTTCGTACGCAAGACGATGTTCGTGAAATACTCGACGGCGTTCATCACGTTCCCCGGCGGGTACGGTACCATGGACGAGCTGTTCGAGGCGCTGACGCTGGTCCAAACCGGCAAAGTGAAGCAGTTCCCCGTCGTGTTGTTCGGCCGGGACTACTGGAAGGGACTTGCCGTTTGGTTGAAGGAGCGAGTGGCCGGTGAGGGAAAAATTGCCCCCGAGGATCTGAACCTGTTCTTGGTCACGGACGATCCCTCGGAAGCCGTCGGGTGGATCGTCGCAGCCCGCGAGCGCCGCACCCGCGCCTTTCGCGCCATGAGCCAAGCCGGCCAAGCGACCCGATGACGCAAAGCGAGTTCCTGCGCGGACCGCGCATCAACCCGCAGCCCGTCACCGGCAAGGAAACGGTGGCGGACCTGGTGGACAACGCGTTCCTCGCGTACAACGCGGGGCGATTGGGAGAAGGGTGCCGGCTGTTCGCCAGCCGCATGCTCGAGGAGGACGTGACCGTCGGGATGAGCCTCACCGGCGCCATGACACCGGCGGGGCTCGGCATGTCCACGATCATCCCCCTCATCGAGGCCGGATTCATCGATTGGATCGTCTCGACCGGCGCGAATCTCTACCACGATGCCCACTTCGGCCTCGGCATGGCGATGCACCGGGGCACGCCATTCGCCGACGACGTGGTGCTGCGCGAAGAAGGCGTCGTACGGATCTACGACGTCTTCTTCGACTATGACGTCTTGCTGTCCACGGATCGATTCGTCCGCGAGGTGTCGGCCCGCGGCGAGTTCCAGCGGCCGATGAGCACCGCCGAGTACCACTACCTGTTGGGAGGCTACGTCCTGGAGCGCGAGAAGGCGCTCGGACTGTCCCGCAAGTCCGTGCTCGGCGTGGCCCACGCCGCGGCCGTACCCATCTACACGTCATCCCCGGGCGATTCGTCCATCGGGATGAACGTCGCCGAGCAGGCGCTCTCGGGCAGCAAGCTGCGCTTCGACGTGAGCGCCGACGTGAATGAGACCTCGGCCATCGTCTTCTACGCGAAGGTGCACGGCGGCAAGAGCGGCATCCTGATCGTCGGCGGCGGCAGCCCCAAGAACTTCGTGCTCCAGACCGAGCCTCAGATTCAGGAAGTCCTGGGCATCAGCGAGAAAGGCCACGATTACTACCTGCAGCTCACGGACGCACGACCCGACACCGGTGGCCTCTCCGGGGCGACGCCTTCGGAGGCTGTGAGCTGGGGCAAGGTGGACCCCGACAAGCTCTCCGGCACAGTCGTGGCCTATCTGGACAACACCGTGGCCTTCCCGATCCTCGCCTCGTACGCACTGGCGCGGCGCAAGCCCCGCAAGCTCAAACGCCTCTATGACAAGCGCGCCGAGATGATGCGCGAGCTGACCGAGTCGTACCTCGAGGCGAAAGCCGATCGGGATGCGCGCGCGGAGGCGGCCACTGGCGGGCGCGCCACCTGACATGGCGGGGTCCGCCATTGGCTCCCGGGCGTATGCCGCATACGTCCTGGGCCTGCTGACGCTGATCAATCTTCTCAACTACCTCGACCGCAACGTCGTGTTCGCGGTGTTGGAGCCCATCAAGCGCGACCTCCGGGTTTCCGACGCGCAGCTCGGCTGGCTGGGCTCAGCCTACATCATCGTGCTCTCCCTTGCGGCCCTGCCGCTGGGCGTGATCGGCGACCTGCGCTCTCGCCGCAGCGTCATCACGTGGGGCGTCGCGATCTGGAGCGCGGCTACAACGGCGGGAGGCTTCGTCCGTCAGTTCTGGCAATTGTTCACCTGCCGTGCCCTCGCGCTGACGACGGTCGGGAGGGACATGGAGCGGGTCAAGGTATGAAGATCGCCGTGATCTTCGACTCGCCGCACCCCGAGTGGGAGGATGCCGACTTCAAGCGCGAAGTCGAGGCAAGGAAAGTCGAAGAGGCGGAGTACGACGTCGCTCGGGCGCTGCTGGCGAACGACCACGACGTGCGCATGATCGGCATCGGCGACGAAATCGGCCCGTTGCTCGAGCGGCTGGCGGCGTTTCAGCCGAAGCTCGTCTTCAACGGGTGCGAGGCGTTTCGCGGGCACGCCCACCACGAATACGCCGTTGCCGCCGTACTCGACCTGTACGGATACCGGTACACGGGCTCCTCGCCCACGGCGTTGCTCGTCGCCCGCAACAAGTCGCTGACGAAGAAGATTCTCGCCTACCACGACATCCGGGTGCCGGCCTTCGCGGAGTTTCACGAGGGCGACGACCTGGTGCGGCCGTCCGAGCTCCGCTTTCCGCTGATCGTCAAGCCGCTGCTCGAGGACGCGTCGGTCGGGATCGCCCAGGCATCGGTGGTGGAGGACGATGCGAGCCTCGCCCAACGCGTGGAGTTCATCCACCAGAAGCATCACCAGGCCGCGATCGTAGAGGAGCTCGTGGAAGGGCGCGAGGTCTACGTGGGGCTCATCGGGAACGACGACGTCCAAGTTCTACCGCTCACCGAGATGACGTTCGGCGAGCCCGAAACGAGCGAGCATCGGATCGCCACCTACAAGGCGAAATGGGACGAAGAGTATCGCAAGCGCAACAAAATCAAGAACGTGTTCGCCAAGGGCCTGTCGGAAGAGCTGACGGCGCGCATCGGCGAGATCTGCAGCACGGCATTCCACGCGCTGTGGTTGCAGGACTATGGCCGCATCGATGTGCGATTGACGCACGACGATCAGGTGTATGTGCTCGAAGTGAATCCCAACCCGTTCATCGCGTACGAGCACGAGTTGGCGAGTGCGGCCGAGAAGGCGGGGCTCAAGTACAACGCGCTCATCCAGCGAATCGTCGACGAGGCGTTGGCGCGATGAGCCGCCGCCAAGTCCCCAAACCCGAGCTCCGCTGCCCGACCTGCCACACCGAGCTGGAGCGATTCTGGAGCTTCTGCCCCAGCTGCAGCCGCCGGCTCGAATGGCGCGACACGCAGCGCGAGACCGGCGCCGAGTGCGCCTACTGCCGCTGGATGGTGTCGGACACCTTCTCCTTCTGTCCGTGGTGCGGCCGGAACATCCAGGACAAGGATTCGAGCGACGAGCCTCTCAAGGCGCCGAAGGGCTTCAAATTTCACGCGCGCTGCGATTGGGGATGCGGCGGCGGCGTGATGTACCCGATGCGCTTCTGTCCCTGGTGCGGCCGCACGCAGACGTGGCGCTACGACCATTTCCAGAACGCTTGCCCGCACTGCGACCGCGGCGTCGACGACTGGATGACGACCTGCCCGTGGTGCGGTGAAGATGCCACGGGACGCGATCTCATCCCCCGCGCGCTGCGCCGGGCGCGCCGCCTCCTCATCGTGTCGCGCATCAAGGACTGGCATTACCGCGTCGTGCTCCGGCCCGGCGTATCCGGCGTGGATCCCGACTCGCCGAAAGTCATCGAGGTCGACCGCCGCTATGTCACCGGGAAGCGCCGGCGCGACGAGATCTCGTGGAATATGCTCACCGGCTTGCTCGTCCATGAGCTCGGGCACTCCTTCCTCTATCATCACTGGGCATGGACGCGTACCGGACGGTTCCGGCGCGCTTTCGGCGAGGTCCGCAAAGCGTACCGCGTTGCGGACGAGCACTGGGTGGATTTCCAGCGGCGCCGTGTAGCGACGACGCTGACCGACTACGTGAGCGCCTACGCGGCGACACACCCGCAAGAGGACTTCGCGGAAACCTTTCGGTTCTACGTGACGCGCCGCGGCCGGCTGCGCGAGCTGTTCAGCGAGTTCGGCCACAAGCACAAAGGGGTGCGCGTGTACGAGAAGTTCCTGGTGCTACACGACTTTGTGAGAGGCCTGCGGGGTTGGAAGTAGGGCAACCTTCCGGGCGGCAGGGCTATCCAAACGGATAACCCATCTCCGGTCGAGATCTCATGCACTTGCCGTTCCTTGCCGTTCTGCTGCTCGCGGTCCAGTCTCACCCTCCGCTTGATTCCGCGTCCGTCGCCCGGGTGCTCGCTCAGCTCAAGACGAGCGACTCCACCGTCTGCGCGCTCGCCGGTGAGGCGCTGACCAACTACGGCGGCTTTTGGGGATGGGCCTCCGCCGACCCCGGCATGCCGATGCCGCGCCCGATGCCCACACCGATGCCCATGCCTGGCGGTGGGGGTGGGGGTGGGGGGGGCGAAGTGCGAGTTGACATGCATGAGAGGTCGAGTGGCGTCGATCCGGCCACGTTGCGCGCCTTCCGCGCCGTGATCCGCGATGACAACCGCTGTGTGCGCAACATCGCCGCCCGCGTGCTGGGACGGCACGGCGGGTCCGGCACGTACGAGCTCTTTGTCGCGCTGCTGCGCGATGCGCGGTCCGACCTCCGCGAGACCGGGGCGCTGGGCCTGGGCGAGCTCGATGATTCTCGGGCGATCGGCCCGTTGAGCGACGCGCTGACCGGCGACGCCGAGGCGGCCGTGCGGATGACGGCGGCGTGGGCGCTCGGAGAAATCGATGAGAAAGTGGCGATCGATGCGCTCGCGCGGGCGCTGCGCGATCGTGCGCCCGAGGTGCGCCGCACCGCGGCGTGGGCGCTCGGCCAGATCGAGGACGTGCGGGCGGTGCGGCCGCTCAGCGTTGCGCTGAGCGATGCATCGCTCGACGTGCGACTCGCGGCAGTGTGGGCGCTGGGTCAGATCGAGGACGCCGAAGCGGTGCCGCTGCTCGCCACCGCGACGAAGGACCGCGAGCCGCGGGTACGTCAGGTAGCGGCGTGGGCGCTGGGCCAGATCGAGAGTGCGCAAGGCGTCGCGCCGCTCGAGGCACTCGTACGCGATCCCGTAGTCGAGGTGCGCAAGACGGCGCTCTGGGCGCTCGGCCAGATCGAGGACGGCAGCGGCGTGGCCCCCCTCACGGTCGGCCTCAAGGACTCCGACCCCGACGTGCGCGTCCTGGCGGCGTGGGCGCTGGGGGAGATCGGGGATGAGCGCGGCGTCACGCCGCTCGTCGCGGCTCTAAAAGACGGCGACATCGACGTCCGTGCAGCGGCGGCGTGGGCGTTGGGCGAGCTCGAAAGCCCGCTCGCGCGCGACGGCTTGACGGCCGCGCAACGCGACGAATCCGGCTCGGTGCGCCGGGCCGCGACCTGGGCGCTGCGCCAGATCGACGACGACGGCGACGACCCAAACGTCCGCGTGCGCGTGCGGCCCCGGGTCAGGGTCAAGCCTTGACCCGCTTCAGTTCGACCATCCGAAAATAGTCGCGAAGCTCCTCGGCCTCGCGGACGTCGTCCCAGCCGAGGAGCTTCTTCATCCGCTGGGCGACGGGCGCCACCAGCGCCGTCGCCTGATCGCGGTATTCGTAGAAGAGGTGCAACCGCCGGACCAACACGTCCTGCACGCGCAGCGCCATCTCTCGCTCGACCGCGTGCGTCACCTCCGCCCAGATCTCCGGCCGCTCTGGGAGCACCGGCTCGCCTAACGACCGATCGCGGTCCACCAAATTGAGGACGGCGGCGGTTTCGCTGCCGTAGCTCGCCACGAGATGGCGGGCTGTCGCTTCCGAAACCCCGCGGGCGCGCGCGCCCTCAACCAGTACGTCGAGCTCCGCGGCCTCTCCGCCCGGCAGCGGTAACCGGTCGGTCGGCGGTCGGGGAGCCACGGGGCGGCCGTCGAGCTCATGCAGCCGTGCGGCCACGCGGTCCACCACGTCGCGCGCCATCACCCGGTACGTCGTGAGCTTGCCGCCGGCGATCGTTATCAGACCCTGCGCGCTCTCCACCACGCGATGTTCGCGCGACAGCTGGGACGGCGCGGTACTGTCGTCCTGACGCAGCAACGGACGCAGACCGGCCCACACCGAGACGACATCGTTAGGGGTGAGGTGCGCATCGGGGAAAGCGGCATTCGCCGAGCGCAACAAATACGTCACGTCCTCGGCCGTGGCCCGCACCGCGTCGGGTGAGGAATCGGCGTCCGTGTCCGTCGTCCCGACGTACGACAAATCACCCCAGGGGATCACGAAGATGACGCGGCCATCGATCTGAGAGAGCAGCGTCACGGCGTGCTCGTTGCCGATCCGGCGCCGCTGCACCGCCACGTGGGCGCCTTTCGTGAGCCGCAACAGCGGCGGCGCCCCTGGATCATCGAGCCGGCGCAACGCATCGACCCAAGGCCCGCCGGCGTTCACGACCACGAGCGCCCGGATCGTACGGGTCTCGCCGGTCAAGACGTCGCGCACCGTCGCGCCGCGTACGCGCCCATCTGGCTTGAGGAGGCTGGTCACCTCCGCGTAGTTCGCTACCAGGGCGCCGGCGCGCGCGGCGCTGCGCGCGGTCGCGAGTACGAGGCGCGCGTCGTCGGTTTGCGCGTCGTAGTAGAGAGCGGCTCCCACGAGGCCCCGATCACGCAGCGCCGGCTCCACCCGCCGCACCCGCTTGGGCCGGAGCCAGCGGTGACGTCGCGCGTTGCGGAACACCCCCAGCAGGTCATAGAGCCACATCCCCGCGCGCAGCTTCCACGCCGGGACGCGCCCCCCGCGGTAGACCGGAAAGAGGAACGACAGCGGCCGGACGAGATGCGGAGCGATGCGGAGCAGCACGCGGCGTTCGCCGCTGGCCTCGAACACCAACCGCAGCGCGCCCTGCTCGAGGTACCGGATGCCGCCGTGGATGAGTCGTGACGATTGCGACGACGTGCCCGCGCCGAAGTCCGCCTTGTCCACCAGCGCCGTGCGGAACCCGCGCAGCGCCGCATCGCGCGCGATCCCTGTCCCCGTGATGCCGCCGCCGATCACGAGAACGTCCACCGGGTCCGCGGCCATGGACGCCAGCGCGGCGGCGCGCGTCTGATGTGAGAAGGGTGACTCCGCGGCCAACTCCCCTCCCATCGGGGCCGGTGGTAGGTTTCGAGCCGGAGGGGGAATCTAATGCCCGGTAGCAACGGACGGCGCGTAGCGGTGATCGCGGGGTACCGCACGCCCTTCAGCAAGGCGGGGACGGCGCTCAAAGACACGCGTGCCGTGGATCTCGCCCGCCACGCGGCCCGCGAGCTGCTCGAGCGCACGAATCTCGAGGGCGCCGACGTCGACGAAGTCATCTTTGGCCAGGTCGTGCCATCGGCCCTCGTGCCCAACATCGCCCGTGAAGTCAGTCTGCTGCCGCAATTCCCCAAGGAAATCCCGGCATTCTCCCTCAATCGCGCCTGTGCCTCCGCCAACCAGGCGATCACCGCCGCCCACGATCAGATCGCCCTGGGCAACGCCGACGTGATCATCGCGGGGGGCGCCGAAGCCCTCTCCGACATTCCCATTCTCGCTTCCAAACGTCTGGCCGATATCCTCGTCGAGGCCAGCAAGGCAAAGTCGCTCGGGGCGCGGATCAGGACGTTCGCGAAAATCCGTCCTCGCGACCTGATCCCCGTCGCGCCCGCGATCGCGGAGCCGTCCACCGGACAGTCGATGGGCCAGTCGGCGGAGAAGATGGCCAAAGAGAATCGCATCTCCCGCGAGGCCCAGGATCGCTGGGCGTTCCGCAGCCACACGCTGGCGGCGCAGGGCACCGCGGACGGCCGCCTCACCGCCGAGATAGCGCCCTGGCTTCCCATGCGCGCCGGCCAGCCGATTCTGCAGCAGGACAACGGAATCAGGGCCGATACGTCGCTCGAGCAGATGGCGAAACTCAAGCCCGCGTTCGACCGCCGCTATGGGAGCGTGACCGCGGCGAACTCTTCCCCGCTCACGGATGGCGCTTCGGCCGTGCTCCTGATGAGTACGGAAGCCGCGCAGGCACTGGGATACGAGCCGCTCGCGTTCATCCGCTCGTACGCCGTCGCCGCCGTGGACCCCGGCTGGCAGTTGCTGCAGGCACCGGTGTGGGCAGTGCCCAAGGCGCTCGAGCGCGCCGGGATCGGATGGAAGGATCTCGGTTTGATCGAGCTGCACGAGGCGTTTGCCGCCCAGGTGCTCTCGAATCTCCAAGGCTTCGCCGAGAAGGGCTGGGAGATCAACGAGGACATCATCAACGTGATGGGCGGCTCGATCGCGATCGGCCACCCGTTCGGAGCCACGGGTGGACGCATTGTGACAACGCTCGCGAACGAGATGCGCCGCCGTGACGTGCAGTTCGGGCTCGTCTCAGTCTGCGCCCAAGGCGGCATGGGGTTCGCCATGGTTCTGGAACGGCGCTAGTGGCAGCCTCGGCTCCACCGGTTACCGCTCCCGCGCTCACCTGGGAGGTCAACGAGGGCATCGCCGTCGTCGTCCTCGATTTGCAGGGCCAGCCCGTCAACGTCATTTCTCGGGCCGTGAAGGACGAGTTCCTCGCCTGCTTCGCCGCGTTGGCGGACGATGCGAACGTCCGCGCCGTCGCGTTCCTGTCCGGCAAGGCGGATAACTTCATCGCCGGCGCCGATATCGAAGAGTTCGTGAAGCTGGGCTCCGCAGCGGAAGCCGAGCGCCTCGCTGCCGAAGGCCAGGAGATGCTCGACCGCGTGGCGCGGTTTCCCAAGCCCGTCGCAGTCGGGATCCACGGCAGCTGCCTCGGTGGCGGGTTCGAGTTCGCGCTTGCCTGTCACTACCGCGTCGCCACCGACTATCCCAAGACGCAGATCGGACTCCCCGAGGTGCAGTTGGGCATCCTGCCCGCGGCGGGCGGGTGTCAGCGGCTGCCCCGCCTCGTCGGCGTGAGAGCGGCGCTCGACATGATCCTCGCGGGCAAAGCCGAGCGTGCCAGCAAGGCGTTCCGGCTCGGGATGGTGGACGAGCTGGTTCCGCCGCCGATTCTCGCCGACATCACGATCGCGGCCGCGCGCCGCATGGCGGGCGGGTGGCGCCCCAAGCGCAAACGCCGCGGTGGATTCCTGGGCTTTCTGCTCGACGGCAATCCGTTGGGGCGGCGTATCGTGTTTCGTACCGCACGCAAACAGGTGCTCGAGCGGACGGGCGGGCACTATCCCGCCCCGCTCGCGGCCCTCGAGGCCGTCGAGTTCGGCCTGCGGCATGGGATCGCGGAGGGGCTGAAGCGCGAGGCGCAGCTGTTCGGCCAGCTCGCGGTGACCGATGTGTCCCGCAAGCTCGTACAGATATTCTTCGCCACAAACCAGCTCAAGAAGGACCCGGGCGTGGCGAACGCGCCCCCGCCCGTCCGGGTGAAACGGCTCGGCATCATCGGATCGGGGTTCATGGGTTCGGGTATCGCGGGCACTGCCGTCGTGCAAGCGGAAGTGGACGTACGCATGAAGGACGCCGACCTGGCGCGCGTCGCGCAAGGAATCCACGCCGCGCGCGCGATCCTCGACGATCGCTTGAAGCAGCGCCGCATCACGAAGTACGAGCACGCGCGGTTGGTGGCGCTGCTGTCGGGGGGCGACACCTATGCGGGATTCGGCCGCGCCGAGCTCGTGATCGAGGCCGTGTTCGAGGACCTCGTCGTTAAGCAGCAGGTGTTGCAGGAAGCTGAGGGCGCGATCCCCGAGTCCGGCGTGTTCGCGTCCAACACCTCGACCATCCCGATCACGCGCATCGCCGAAGCGGCGCGCGCGCCCGAGCGCGTCATCGGGATGCATTTCTTTTCGCCCGTGGCGAAGATGCCGTTGCTCGAGGTCATCCCCGGCGCGCGCACCGTCCCCGGCACGGTCAGCACCGCGGTCGGATTCGGGCGGCGCATGGGCAAGACGGTCATCGTGGCCAAGGACAGCCCGGGCTTTTGGGTCAACCGGATCCTCGCTCCATATGCCAACGAGGTCGGGCACCTCCTCGCTGAAGGCGCGTCCATCGAGGACATCGACGGCATGGCCGTGCGGTTCGGATTCCCCGTCGGGCCGGTGACGCTGCTCGATGAGGTCGGCCTCGATGTCGCCCTGAAAGTCGCCGAGGTGATGCTGGCGGCATACGGGGATCGCTTGACGCGATCCCCCGGGCCGGGCGTGGCGGCCCTCGTCAAGGCGGGCCGCCTGGGCCGCAAGTCGGGCCGCGGATTCTACATCTACCAGGGCGGGAAGAAGCGCGCCGTGGACGAGAGCGTCTACGGCCTGCTCGGCGTCCACCCCAACGGTGGCCCGCGGCCTGCCGAGATCCTCCAGCGCTTGGTGCTGGGGATGGTCAACGAGGCGGCGCAGGCAGTGGGGGAAGGCGTGGTGCGGAGCCCGCGCGACGGCGATATCGGCGCGATCTTCGGGTTCGGCTTCCCTCCGTTTCGCGGCGGCCCGCTGCGCTACGCCGACGACCTGGGGGCCGACCGCCTCGTCGCCGATCTCCAGCGCCTGACCGAGCGACTCGGCCCGCGGTTCGCGCCCAGTGAAGTCCTGCAGGAGCAAGCCCGCCGCGGCAGCAAATTCTATTCCTGATGCTGCGAGCCGCATTTCTCTGGTTGAGCGAGCAGCCCCGCATCTTTCGCTTCGTCCGCCGGAACGGCCTCGCCCGGCGGTTTGCTTCCCGATTCGTGGCGGGCGAGACGGTCGATGAAGCAGTCGCAAAGCTGCACGAGCTGAACGCCGCGGGCCTGTCGGCGTCGCTCGATTTGCTAGGCGAATCGGTCCTTCATGCCGCGGAAGCGCGGCACGCGTGCGACATCTACCTCGAGCTGCTCGATCGGATCCGCGCGGCCAAGGCGGATGCCAACGTGTCGGTGAAGCTCACGCAGATGGGATTGGATATCGACGAGGCGCTGTGCATCGACAACATGCGCGCGGTCATCGCGAAAGCAAAGCAATACGGGTCGTTCGTCCGTATCGACATGGAGCAATCGACCTACACCGCGAAGACGCTGCAGCTGTTCGCAGATGTTTTCTACCCGGAGTGCGGTAACACCGTGGGCGTGGTGCTGCAGTCATACCTGCGGCGCACCGCCGCGGATGTCGACGCGATGATCGCGCTCGGCGCGCGGGTGCGACTGTGCAAGGGCGCGTACAAGGAACCCGAGGACGTCGCCTTTCCCGACAAGCGTGATGTGGACGCCAACTTCATCACCTGCATGGAGCGGCTGCTCGAGCACGGCAACTATCCCGGCATTGCCACGCACGATGAGAAGATCATCGCCCACGCCAAGCAATTCACGAAGCGCAAGGCTATTCCAGCAGCGCGCTACGAATTCCAAATGCTTTATGGTGTTCGGCGTGACCTGCAGCACGAGTTGCGGCGCGAGGGCCACAACGTGCGGGTGTACGTGCCCTTCGGCACGCATTGGTACCCGTACCTGATGCGCCGTCTCGCCGAGCGCCCAGCCAACATCGCCTTCATCGTAGGTAACGTCCTCAAGGAGTCGGTACGCCGGAAATAGCGGACGACACGACGCTGGGCGGCTACCAGCAGGTGCACGGCCGCCCGCCCGCGTTCGGCGCCGCGGATGGCCACGCCTACTCCGTCGCGACGTTCGCGGGTGACGCGTCCGATGCACGGAGCGGGGGGGGGAGCTACGGCGCCGCGCTGATGTTCGTGCGTTGGGAAGGGGGCGACCGGCCGGTCGGGCATCTGGAAACGGACTATCTGGCTTTCGGATCCACCCCTGAGGCAGCGCTGGCGCCGGTCCTTGCATTGACGTTGGAACAAGTCAAGGCGCATCTCGACGACTGCGTCGCGCGAGCGCGGGCATGACAGCCGGCCCCCCCGCCCTCCCCGCCCCCCTCACAGGCGTAGTGCTGGTGCGTGCTGGCGGGGTGTACCGCGTGCACACCGACGCCGGCGAAATAACTGCCACGCTGCGCGGCAAGCTGAAGCACAAGGACGATGACCGCGTGGTGCCGGGCGACATCGTCGTGTTGGATGGCGCGACCATCACCGAGATCCGGCCGCGCCGCTCCGTGCTCGCGCGGCGGGCCGCGCAGGGCGGCAGCGGCGGCGGTGCGCGACGCGCGCAACCTGTCGCCGCTAATGTGGACCAGGTGATCGTCGTGACATCCGCCCGCGATCCCGAGGCAAGTCCCCGCATGATCGATCGGTTCCTCGTTATTGCCGAAGCGAACGGCCTTCCCGCCGCGGTCGTACTGAACAAGATCGAGCTTGACCCCACTATCGAGGAGGTCCTCGCTCGACGCTACAAGCACGCGGGCTATCAGCTGCTGGCGACGTCCGTGAACGCGAACGAGGGGCTCGCGGCCTTGCGCGACTTGTTGCGCGGACGCAATTCGGTCTTCACGGGCGCGTCGGGGGCCGGCAAGTCGAGCCTCTTGAATGCGCTTGAGCCGGGGCTCAAGCTGCGCGTGGGCGTGATCAGCGAAAAGTGGCGCACAGGCAAGCACACGACCACCGCGGCGGAGCTCGTGCCCGTCGCCGGCGTGGGCTACGTCGTCGATACACCGGGTTTGCGTGAGGTGGGAGCCTGGGGCATCGAGCCCGACGCCCTAGGCGGGTGCTTCCCGGAATTCAGGCCCTATCTCGACCAATGCCGCTTCGACAACTGCCGCCATCTGGTCGAGCCGGGCTGCGCCGTGCGCGGCGCGCCCGCCGGGGCGATCGATCCCGATCGCCTCGTGTCCTACGAGCGGATCTACGCGGAAGTCAGCGAGCCTTCTTGGACCAGCGGCCGGCGTCGCGGGAGGTGACCTTGGCCATCATCTGGGCAAACGCGTCGTCGAGGTCGATCCGTTGCGAATTGGCGAGACAAATGACCACGAAGAGAATGTCGGCCAGCTCCATCGGGATCGAGCCGACCTGCTCGTCGGGCTTTTTAGTCTTGGGACCGAAATGGTGATTCACCTCGCGCGCCAGCTCGCCGACTTCTTCGGCGAGTCGCGCTACGTTTGCCAAGGGCGGAAAGTATCCCTCCTCGAACTGGCCGACCCAACGGTCCACCGCCTGCTGCGCGTCACGAAAGCTCATGGGCTCCTCTAGTCTTGTGGCGCCATTCCGGGGCGAGCGGTATGCGGCGGTGGGGCGGCTAAGCCGCCTGATCGCACCACCGTACGACGTCATCGATCCGGCGGAGCGGGCGCGCCTCGCGGCGCTGGACGAACACAATATCGTCCATGTGATGCTGCCGGAAGCACCACCCGGCCGGCCTGCCGATGAACGCTACGCGTGGGCCGCTGAGCGGCTCGCCGCCTGGCGCCGGAGCGGCGTGCTGACGCGCGAACCCGAGCCGGCGCTCTACGTGCTGGCCCAGGATTTCACGCTCCCGACGGGCGAGCGGCGCAGGCGACGCGGGGCGTTCGCGGCGGTGGCGGCGGAAGGCTACGACAGCCGTCGCATCCGGCCCCACGAGAAGACCCATGCCGGCCCCAAGGCCGACCGGCTCGCGCTCATGCAAGCGACCGCAACCAACATTGAATCCATCTTTCTCATCGCTCCGGACGCGGATCGCGCGCTTGCGAATGCGGTCGCGGCCGTGGCGCAGGCGGGGGCGCCCGACGCCACCGCGGAGCTCGACGGGGTCGGTATCCGACTCTGGATTGTGCGGGGCGCGGCCCTGTCCCGCTTCCCGCTTCCTGATTCCCCGCTCTATATCGCTGACGGCCACCATCGCTACGAGACCGCCAGCGCGTACGCGCGGGAGAACCCTGCCGCCGATCGCGTCTTGGCGTTGATCGTCTCCGCGCAGGACTCCGGACTCGCGGTGCTGCCCACCCACCGCGTGATTTTCGGAGCCGGTCGAGAGCTGGAACGGCTGCTCACGCGCTGGCGCCAATGGTTCGACGTGCAGCCCGTGCCGGCCGGTGTCGATCCCGTCAAGCACCTCGCCATGCTGGGTCGGGACCGGACGGCCTGTCTGGTCGCGGACGCGAAGCAGATGATCGCACTCATCTTGCGGGAGGGCGCGTTGCCTGACCGGCTGCCGAGTCTCGCGCACAGCACCGCCGCGCGCGACCTCGACGTCACGCGGATCGAGTCGCTGGTCGTAAAGGAAATCCTCGGCGCAGGGACGACGACGCCGATCGTGCGCTACGTGGCGGATACGCGCGAGGCCCTCGACGCGGTTCGGCGCGGGGGCGCCGCGGCCGCGGTCCTGCTCAACCCCACCCGCGTCGAGCAGGTGTTCGCAGTGGCGGACGCTGGGGACGTGATGCCTCCCAAGTCCACGTACTTCGTTCCGAAAGTGCCGAGCGGCCTAGTCCTGCGGCCCTTGGCGTAGCGCGGCGATCAGCGCTTTGCAGAACTGCGGAAGATCCGCGGGTGTCCTGGAGGATATGAGATTGCCGTCTACGACCACAGCGCTGTCTTCCCAGACGACGCCGGCGTTCTCCATGTCGTCCTTGATCGCGCGCACGCTGGTGGCGCGCTTGCCCTTAAGAATCCTGGCGGAAATGGGGACCCACCCCGCGTGACAGATGAACGCCACCGGTTTGCCCGCCTGGTAGATCTCGCGTGTGAGCCGCAACACTTTGTCGGAGCGGCGGAGCTGGTCGGGTGCAAATCCACCGGGAATCACGAGGGCATCGAAGTCGGCCGCGTCGACCTCGTCCACGTTCGTGTCCACGGTGACGGGATAGCCACGTTTGCCTTGATACGTCTTCTCGCCCATCCCCGCGACGGTGGTGGCCGCGCCCTCTTCCTCGAGCCGGATCTTCGGGTACCAGAGCTCGAGGTCTTCGTAGGCCGGAGCGGCGAAAATGAGAACGCGTTTGCCTTTGATGGCCATGCGCGGAACCTATATCTTTCGCCGCCATGAGTCCACGTCTCTGCGCCTTCACCATTGTCGCGCTGTTGCTCAGCGGCTGCGGCCGTAAGGCCGACCTCGTCATCACCGGCGGACCCGTATGGACGGGCCTGTCGACTGGACGCGGACAACCTGGCGCGGTCGCGATTGCGGACGGCAAGATCTTGGCCGTCGGAGACTCCGCACAGATCGCCCGCTACGTGGGGGCGAAGACCAAAGTGCTGCACGCGGGCGGAGGGCTGGTGCTGCCCGGCTTCGCCGACGGGCACACCCACTTCATCGACGGTGGCTTCCAGCTCGCGTCGGTGAACTTGCGCGATGCCGCGACGCCGCAGGAATTCACCCGGCGCCTCAAGGAATACGCCGCCCGCCTGAAGCCTGGCGAATGGATCACCGGTGGCGACTGGGATCACACCCTGTGGCGCGGCACGCCGCTGCCGCGGCGCGATTGGATCGATTCGGTCACCCCCAACAATCCGGTATTCGTGAATCGCCTCGATGGCCATATGGCGCTCGCGAACTCGGCCGCGATCCGCGCGGCGGGGGTCACCAAGGAGACGCCGACGCCCTCAGGCGGCGAAATTCCGCGCGACGCGCGCGGCGAACCGATCGGCATCTTCAAGGACCGGGCCATGGGGCTGATCTGGCGGGTCGCCCCTGTGCCGTCTCCCGAGCAGCGCGACTCGGCGCTCGTGCACGCGTTGGCGCATGCGGCATCCCTCGGCGTCACCGCCACCGGCCACATGTCCGCCTCGTGGGCGGATCTCGCGAGCTACCGGCGCCTCGCCCGCGCCAATCGCCTCACGCTGCGCGTCGCCGTGTATTTGCCGCTCGAAGACTGGCGGTCCGTGGCCGATACCGTGGCCCGCGCGGGCGCGGGCGACGATTGGGTCCGGATCGGCGGCGTCAAAGGCTATATGGACGGCTCGGCGGGATCGCGCACCGCGTATTTCTTCGAGCCGTTTTCCGACTCGGCCGGCTACCGGGGACTGATGCAGCACCCCGAAGCCGACATGCGCGCATGGATCGGCAGCGCGGACTCCGCGGGGTTGCAGGTAGCGGTCCACGCGATCGGCGACCGGGCCAATGCGATGCTGCTCGCCATCTACGACAGCGTCGCGCGCGCGCACGGCGCGCGTGACCGGCGCTTCCGCGACGAGCACGCCCAACACCTGCGCCCTCAGGAGATCCCACGCTTCGGGGTGCAGCGCGTCGTGCCTTCCATGCAGCCCTACCACGCCATTGACGACGGTCGCTGGGTGGAAAAGCGCATCGGCCCGGTACGCATCCGGACGACTTATGCGTTCCGGTCACTGCTCGACTCGGATGCGCCGCTCGCCTTTGGGTCGGATTGGACGGTGGCGCCGCTCGACCCGTTGCTCGGTGTGTACGCAGCGGTGACCCGGCGTACGCTCGACGGCCGCAACCCGGGCGGCTGGGTACCGGAACAGAAGATCAGCGTGGGCGAGGCGCTACGCGCGTACACATCCGGCAACGCCTGGGCGACTTTCATGGAGCAGAAGTGGGGGACCCTCGCGCCGGGACGCTACGCTGACGTTGTAGTGCTGGACCGCGATTTATTCGCGGTGCCACCGGAATCTCTCGGCGCAGTGAAGCCGCGATATACGATTGTTGGCGGGAAAGTCGTCTACCGAAAACAGTAGCCTCTACCCTGAATACTTGAACCCTGCCTCCTCGAGTGTGAGCGGCTCCCCCTCGTGCTCCACGCCGGCCGCCACAACCTCACCCAGCACGAGCGTGTGATCGCCGGCGGGCAACGTCGCGACGACGCGGCATTCTACCCACCCGAGGCAGTCCGCGAGCACCGGCGCGCCGGAGACCGGCGCCGGCTTCGTCTTGATCCCCTTGAGCTTGTGCGGTGACTGCTCGGACGAGCGGCCCAGCTTGCCCGCGAGATCGCGCTGCCCCTTGAGGAGAACGTTGATCGCGAAGTGGTGGGAGTCGCGGATCATGCCGATCGTTCTGGAGGTATTCTCGATCGCGACGACCACCATCGGCGGCTCGAAGGCCGCCTGGGTTAGCCAATTGGCGGTCATGCCGTGTTCCTCCCCACCGTGGGCGACGGTCACGGCGTACAGGCCGTAGGGGAAATGGCGGAGGACGGTCTTCTTCGCGGCTTGATCCATGGCTCAAATAAATAGGCTATTTTTCAGGATATGGCGACTCGCCCCCGCACCGCGACAAAAGCAGCCCCCGCTGCGACCCGCTCCGCGAAAGCATCCGCCGGCCTTTCGAAGGCCGACCTGCTCGACATGTATCGCTTGATGCTCCTGTCGCGTCGTATCGACGACAAGGAAATCCAGCTCAAGCGCCAGAACAAGATTTTCTTCCAGATCTCGGGCGCCGGGCACGAAGCGGTGCTGGTGGCCGCGGGCAAGGCGTTGCGGCCCCGGTACGACTGGTTCTACCCGTATTACCGCGATCGTGCGCTCTGCCTAACCATCGGCATGACCCCGACTGAGATGTTCCTGTCCGCCGTGGGCGCGGCCGAGGACCCCAACTCGGGCGGCCGGCAGATGCCGTCGCATTGGGGACACAAGCAGCTCAACATCGTGAGCCAGTCGAGTCCTACGGGTACGCAGTTCCTGCAAGCGGTGGGCTGCGCGGAGGCATGGCTGCGCTATCACCGGATCGACGAGATCAAAGAGAAGCCGATCCACGGCGATGAAGTCGTCTACTGCTCCGCCGGCGATGGCACGACGAGCGAGGGCGAGTGGTGGGAGGCGCTGAACACCGCCAGCAACCTGAAGCTGCCGGTGTTGTTCCTCATCGAGGACAACAAATACGCCATCTCGGTACCGGTCGAGGTGCAGACAGCGGGCGGCTCCGTCTCGAAGCTTGTGTGCAATTTCCCCAATCTGTTTCTCGAGGAAGTCGACGGCCTCGACCCGGTGGCATCGTACGATGTGCTCTTGCGGGCCGCCGAGTGGTGCCGCCAGCGCAAAGGCCCGGCGATCGTTCACGCCCACGTGACGCGCCCCTATTCGCACTCCCTTTCCGACGACGAGATCCTCTACAAAGCCCCACGGGAGCGCGAAGACGAGGCGAAGCGCGACTGGCTGACGACCTTCCCCAAGCGCCTCGTAGAAGAAGGCGTGACGACGGAAGCGGAGCTCGAGGCGATCAAGGCCCAGATCGACGAGGAGATCCAGGTCGCCGTGGACATGGCTCTCGCCTCCCCCCAACCCAAGCCCGAAACGGCACTGCAGTGGGTCTACTCGCCGGATGTGGATCCGACGTCGGAGCAGTTCGACACCGAGGACGATCCGCACTTCACCGGCGAGCCCACCACGATGGTGGACCTCCTCAACGTCTGCATGAAGGACGAGATGACGCGCGACCCCCGCATCCTCGTGTTCGGCGAGGACGTGGCGGACGTCAGCCGCGAGCAGTACCTGAAGGAAGTGAAGGGCAAAGGCGGCGTCTTCAAGGTGACTTGGGGCCTGCAACGCCAGTTCGGCAGCGACCGCGTCTACAACTCCCCGCTCGCCGAGGCCAACATCGTGGGCCGCGCGATCGGACTGGCGACGCGGGGCCTGAAGCCGGTCGTGGAGATCCAGTTCTTCGACTACATCTGGCCCGCCTACCACCAGATCCGCAACGAGCTCGCCACCCTCCGCTGGCGCTCGAGCAACGCATTCAGCGCGCCGGTCGTCATCCGCGTCACGTACGGGGGCTATCTGAAGGGCGGCTCCGTCTACCACTCGCAGACGGGGGCCGTGGTGTTCACGTCGGTGCCGGGGTTGCGCGTGATCTGTCCGGCGACTGCCCTCGATGCCAACGGCCTGCTGCGCACGGCGATCCGCTGCGACGACCCCGTGGTCTTCCTTGAGCACAAGCACCTGTACCGCCAGACCTACAACAAGGCGCCGAATCCCGGTCCGAACTTCATGATTCCGTTCGGGAAGGCGAAGGTCGTGCGGGAAGGCACACACCTCACCGTGATCGCGTATGGCGCCGTGGTGCAGCGAACCCTGGTCGCGGCCAAGGAACTGGAGGAACGGGACGGCGTGAGCGTGGAGGTCATCGACCTGCGGTCGCTCGCGCCGGTGGACTGGGACGCGATCGAGGCCTCCGTCCGCAAGACGAACAGGGTCATCGTCGCCTACGAAGACTCGCTCTCGTGGGGATACGGCGCCGAGATCGCCGCCCGGGTGGCCGATCAGTGCTTCCCCTGGCTCGATGCGCCGGTCAAGCGCGTTGCATCCACGGACACGTTCGTCGGGTACGCGCCCGATCTCGAAGACTACATCCTGCCTCAGGTGGAAGATCTCGCGCAGGCGATGCGCGAGCTGCATGCGTTCTAGGTCGGCGCTCGCGTACAGCGTCCTCTTCTTTCTCTCCGGCGCCACAGGACTCGTCTACGAGCTCCTCTGGGTCCGGGTGCTCTACCAATCCTTCGGTTCCACCATCCAATCGGTCACCACGGTCGTTGCCGCCTACATGGGTGGCCTCGGCTTGGGTGCCTGGCTGTTCGGCCGCATCGCCGACCGATCGCGGCGGCCCGCCGCCCTCTACGGCCGACTCGAGATCGCCATCGGCGTGTTCGGCATCATCTCACCGCTCGTGCTCGGCTTGGCACACCGGCTCTACATCAGCGCCGCGGGCGCGTTGGCGCTGGGAGGGAGTGCGAGCGTCGCGCTGCGCTTCGGGCTCGCGGCGCTCGTCCTGCTCGTTCCCACGACACTGATGGGCGGCACGCTCCCGGTGCTCACCCGCGCCTTCATGGGCGACGATCGCGCCCAACTCAAGCCGTCCTTGGGGCATCTCTACGGCCTCAACACGCTCGGCGCAGTAACGGGGGCGGCACTCGCCGGCTTTTTCCTGATCGAGTACGTGGGCGTCAGGACGTCGCTCTGGGCGACCGCTGCGTTCAATCTCGCGATCGGCGGGGCCGCGCTCTGGCTTGGCGGTGAGGAGAGCTCGGCTGACCCCGGGCGGCAGCCTGGGGAACACCAACGCTCCGCTCGGGACCCCCTGCGCACACTCGCCCTGGTCCTGCTGGGCGTGACGGCGTTCGCCTCTCTGCTCAATGAGATCGCCTGGACCCGCGTGCTGGTCATGATCGTCGGCGGGTCGACGTACGCCTTTACGCTCGTTCTGCTGGTCTTCCTGCTGGGTATCGGCCTTGGCAGCATGTTCGTGGCGCGCCGCAGCGCGCCGCGCGCCGACACCGCTGCCTCCGCAGCCCTCGCCCAAGGCGTGACCGGCGTGGGGGCCGCGGCGCTGTTCGCATTCTTCGGACTGTTGCCGGCCTACATCATTGCCGTCTTTCAGGTTCCCGATTTGGGCGCCGTGTCGCGCCTGTTGCTCATGGGCGTCGCCGTCGGCGCGGTCGTGCTGGTGCCGGCGCTCGGCATGGGCATGACGTTTCCCCTGCTCGCCGATCTCACGGCGCGCGACCGCGAGGCGCGCGGCGCCGATGTCGGCGCCGCGTATGCGCTCAATACGATCGGCAGTATCCTCGGCGCCGTGTTGACGGGATTCGTGCTCGTCGTGGCGCTCGGCACACAGACGACGCTGCGCATCGGCCTGGTGATCAACGGCCTCGCCGCCCTTGCTCTCGCGGCGCTGGCCGCACGAGGCATCGCGCAAGGATCGACGGAAGATCGGCGGGTACGCGTGCGTGTACTGAGCGCCGGCGCGCTTGGCACCATCGCTCTCGTCGCCGCCGCGGCAGCGCCCGGGTGGAGCACGCGGCTCATCGATCTCGGGCCGACCATCTACGCCCGCCAGCGCATGGATGCCCCCGCGCGCCGGCTGTTTCTCGAGCACCGCGGCGTGCGGCAACTCGCCTTTCGCGAAGGATCGAACGCCACCGTCAGCGTGTGGGAAGGCGAGGCCGGACGCTCGCTGCGCGTGAACGGCAAGGTGGACGCGTCCGACCGCGGCGACATGGACACGCAAATCATGCTCGGCCTGGCCCCCGTGGCGGCGCGGGCCGGCGCCTCATCTGCGCTTGTGATCGGATACGGAAGCGGCGTCACTACGCGGACCCTGGCAGCCGTGCCCGGGATGGTCCGCGTGCGCGTCGTCGAAATCGAGCCCGCCGTCCTGGAGATGGATAGCCTGTTTCACCACGTAAACGACACCGTGCTGGCGCGGCCAAATGTGCGGGCCATCGTCGATGACGCGCGCAGCGCCCTGCAGCTCGATCGTGAGCGGTTCGACGTAATCGTATCGGAGCCGTCGAACCCGTGGGTCGCAGGCGTGGCCACGCTCTACACGCCCGAATTCTTCCGCATCGTGCGCGAGCGGCTCACGGACGACGGCGTGTTCTGTCAATGGATTCAGCTGTACCAATTGCCGCTCCCCATTGTGGCCGGGATTGTGCGCAACCTCCGGGAGGTCTTCCCGCACGTGCACATGTGGTTCGGCGAATCGCACGACCTCATGGTGCTGGCCTCGCCCCGGCCGCTTACCTACGACCGGGCGTGGGTAGCGCGGCTGCTCGGACGAGGTGGGGCCCTACATGAGATTGGCAGAGAGTGGCTCGCCTTGGACGAGCCCGAGCAGTACTTCGGGCGGCTGCTCCTGGGCGACTCGGGCGTGGCGCGGTTGGTAGAGCGCGCGCCATTCGAGCACGGCGACAATCGGCCGCGGCTCGAATTCGTGGCCGCCCGTCGCTTCCTCGACCCGGGGCCCGGGGCGGTCGGTGTCTTCGATTCGCTGTTGCAGATCGGTAGTCGCTATGATGGGATCTTGCCGTTCGCGCTCGTGCGGACACTCGCCGCGCGACGCAGCGACGCCGGCGTCCTGCCCTACCTCGACGCGGCGCGCCGGGCCCAGCCGGAGGTCGCCGAGTGGACGGTGCGCACGGCCGGTATCCGCCTCGCGCTGGGCGACACGGCCGCGGCCGACTCGCTGCTCACTCGCGCGCTGGCCCGCGGGCCGCGGGGTGACGCGTTGCTGATACGCGCGATGATTGCGACCGCCCGCCGGGAGCCGCGCGCTCGCTCTCTGATCACGGCGGCTCTGGCGGCGGGCGGCGACACTGCCCAGGCACGCGCGGCCCGCTCGCTCCTTGCGGTTCAGGAGGGGCACTGGCAGGAAGCGGGCGTCGAAGCGCGCGTCGCCCTCGCTGCAGCGCAGGGCACGTTCCGTCACCCGTACCCCGCGCAATTTCTATCGGAAACCCTGATGCGGCTGGCGTTGGAAGGGCCGCCGGAGCTGGCCGACAGCCTCCTTCAGTACGCCGTCACGCGGCGGCCGGGATCGGCACGCTATCGGGAGCTTGCTGCGGTCGCCGCATTGCGGGCAGGGCGCTGCGACGAGGCCGCGGCGGGGTTCGTAGAGTTACTCGACTTCGGGATCCAACGGGACGACGGCCCGGCGCTGGTGCGCGAGTGCTGGGCCGGCCGGCGGCCGCCTATGGCGACGCCGCGGGGGGCGGGGAGGAGCGGGGAGGCGGTCCACCGCTGAGCACGTCCCGGATCTCGCCCGCCGCTGCAATGACGTGATCCACGTCGCGGGAGAGCGCCCGCGCCTGCTGCGTGGCATTCGTGAGATCGCTCAGCACCGCGGCCACTCCGGCCGACCGCAGCCGCAGCAAGTCAAACCGCACGTTCTGCATCGCGAGCAGGCACGATTCGATTTGCTCCTCGACGCGCTTGCGACGCGTAAGCAGGTCGCTCAACGCCTGGCGCTGCCGCTCGAGCAGGCTGAGCTGCCGTTCGCGCTCCGTGCCCTCCTCGTTGTGCTTCACCGCCTCGATCCGGGTTTGGATCCGCGCCAGGGCGCCGTCGTCCACGTCCCCGCTCATCCCGTGCAGCATGCGGGCGAGCTCCTCGGCGCGCTTGAGCAACGCGTCCACCGTCGCAACGACGTCGGGCAGCAGCTTCCGCTCGGATGTCGGGACGCGTTCCATGATCTTGAGGATCGCCTCGCGATCGTTGCGTGCCATCCGGACGGTATCTGCGTGTCGCCCGAACTCGTCCGCGCTGGCGGGGAGACGGTTGGCGGCACCCCCGGCGACGGCGAGGCGTGCATCGGGCGCCGCCGGTCGATGGAGCACATCCCGCCACGAGTAGCCGCCCTGCCACAGCTTCATGTACTGGGGCAGCAATCCAAACGCCGCCCAGGGCACGGTCACGAATAGCGACCAACTGATGCCGCCGCCTTGAATCAAGTCGATGAGCATCAACCCGCCGCATACCGATGCCCACGAGACGAATCCGTCGCGGAACCTAGCGACCACCTTGGGTTCGCCGCTCGCAGTGAGCTGCGACTTTGCGTCCTTCGTCGCGCTCTTATGTGCTTCACTACCGCTGCGCCGCCGGGCCGGCTCGGGGCGTGCCGGGGAGGCAACCGGAGGCAGCCCTCCCCCTCCGGCCCCGAGACGGGTGCCGACGCGGGCTACGCTCGGTCGTCGCCGATAAGGCGGGGCGCTGCGTGACTCGAGCGCGCGCCGCAGCGCATCGGCGGTCGGCCAGCGTGCCTCGGGCTCCTTCTCGAGGGAGCGCATGATGCACGAGGCCAGATCGTCGGGGCAGGTCGGCGACTTATCCTGGAGATAGGGCGCCTGCTCCGTGATTTGCTTCAACAACAGACCCGGGACGGTGGGCGCCGAGAACGGCAGCTCGCCGGCCAGCATCTGATAGCCGACGACGCCGAGACTATAGATGTCGGAACGGCCGTCGATCTCGCGATCGCCCGCGGCCTGCTCGGGACTCATGTAGTGCGGCGTTCCAATCGCCACGCCCGTCGCCGTGAGAGTGCCGGGCCCCGTGGTGGACGTCAACGCCTTGGCAATGCCGAAGTCCGTCAGGACGGTGCGCCCGCGGCTCCCTTCGAGCAGGATGTTGTCCGGCTTGACGTCGCGATGAATGATGCCGAGGGCGTGTCCAGCGCCGAGCGCGTCGGCCGTCTCCATCAGGATGCGGCGCGCTTCCTCGGGCGGCAGCCGCTCGCGCCGCTTGAGACGCGCACCCAGCGATTCCCCGTCCACGTACGCCATCACGAAGTAGACGAGCCCATCGGGTCCCTCGCCGACCGAGTGAATCGGAACGATGTGCGGGTGGGAAAGCCGGGCGGCGGTCTCCGCTTCGCGGAGAAACCGGATGCGGATCTCTTCACGGAATGCGAGCTCGGGCGGCAGCACCTTGATCGCGACCTTCCGCTTGAGCCGCTCGTCGCGGGCGTGGTAGACGACACCCATGCCGCCACGCCCGATTTCTCCTTCCAAGGTGAAGGAAGGGCCGAGGGCCTGGCTCAACCGCTGGGCCAGCGGATCGTTCATGCCGAATCGCAGTGCATGCGCGGATGAGATTTAGCCGCAACAGAGCAGCGTTGCAACGCCGCTGGGGCCGTCGAGTTGGCAGTCTCCGCCGCTTTGGCGGCGTTTTCTGGAACGTGCCTGCCTGTGGTGGCGTTTCTAGTGGCATGGACGGTGCATTCTCGCTGCAGAAAATGTCGTCTATCCCTCACGCGGAGTCCCCATGTCTGACCGGATGACCCTGCCCGTACTCCCGCTGCGCGACGCCGTGTTGTTCCCCGGGGTGTCCACGCCGATTGGCGCGGGCCGTCCCGCTACGCTGCGCGCGATCGAGGCCGCCCTGAAGCAGCCCGAGCGGCGAGTCTTCGCCGTCGCGCAAAAAGAAAACGTCGATCAGGTCTCTCCGGGATTGCTGTATACCACGGGCACGATCGCGCGGATCAGCCAGGTGCAGCGCAATCTCGGCGGCGTCCAGCTTATCCTGCACGGAGAAGCCCGCGGCACGGCGGTGCACTACACCGAGACGAACGGCTATCTCGAGGCGACGGTGCGAGAATCACCCGACCTGCCACCGCTCAAGGCGGACGACGCGGCGTTCGTGGCGCTGCATCGCGAAGTCCGCGAGCGCGCCGGTGAGTTGGGCCAGAAGTCCGGCCTGCCGCCGGAGGTCGTGCAGCAGGTCCTCCAAGGCGTCAGCGATCCGGGCGCGCTGGCGGACCTTGTCGCCGGCCATCTCGACATCCAATCGATTGAACGCCAGCAGCTCCTCGAGACGTTGGCGGTCGAAGACCGGCTGCGCCGGGTGCTCGTGCACGTCCAGCGCCAGATCGCGGTACTCGACGCGCAGGAAGACATCAAGTCGCAGGTGCAGGAGGAGCTCGGCGAGCGGCAGCGGGAAATGCTGTTGCGCGAACAAATGAAGGCAATCCGCAAGGAGCTGGGTGAGGAGGACGAGGCGACCGACTCGGAGGACCTCCGTATACGCCTTGAGGCGCTCAGTCTCCCCGAGGCGGCCCGCAAGGAGGTCGACCGCGAGCTCGCCCGCTTGGAGCGCGCCAGCCACGAGTCGATGGAAGCCCAAGTCATCCGCACGTATCTCGAGACGGTGGCCGAGCTGCCGTGGAACAAGCGTGCCGACGAATCGCTCGATCTGAAGCGCGCCGCCGAGATCCTCGAAGAGGATCACTACGGGCTCCAGGACGTCAAGGACCAGGTGCTCGAGTTCCTCGCGGTGCGGCAGCTCCGGCAGCGGCAGCCCAAAGCGGAGGCCCCAGGCAACGACGACGATAAGGGGGCCCGGGCGCCGACCCTGCTGTTCGTCGGCCCGCCCGGCGTCGGCAAGACGTCCATCGCCAAGTCCATCGCCCGCGCGATGGGCCGGCCCTACGTCCGCATCTCGCTCGGTGGTGCCCGCGACGAGGCCGACATTCGCGGCCATCGCCGCACCTACGTGGGTGCCATGCCCGGCCGCATCATTCAGGGCATGAAACAGGCGGGTGCCAAGAACCCGATCTTTCTGCTCGACGAGGTCGACAAGCTGGGTATTTCCTTCCAGGGAGACCCGGCGGCGGCGCTGCTCGAGGTGCTCGATCCGGCCCAGAACGACTCGTTCACGGACCACTATCTCGGCGTGCCGTTCGACCTCTCCGAGGTGCTGTTCATCGCGACCGCGAACTTCCTGCAATACATTCCCGCGCCGTTGCTCGATCGTTTGGAGACGGTGAATTTTGCGGGCTATACCGAGCGCGAGAAGCTCGAGATTGCGAAGCGCTATCTCGTGCAGCGCCAGCTCCGCGAGAACGGCCTCACCCTCGAGCAGCTGACGCTGACCGACGAGGCGTTGAGCGAAATCATCGCGAGCTACACCCGCGAAGCCGGCGTCCGCCAGCTCGAGCGGGAAATCGGCAAGCTGGGGCGCAAGGTCGCCCGCAAGATCGCGGACGGCGGCACCGAAAAGGTCACCGTCGTGCCGGCGGACATTCCGGAGCTCATCGGGCGGCCCAAAGTGCACCCGGAGCGCATGGCCCGTGCAGACCAGGTCGGGGTAACGACCGGGATGTACTACACGCCCGTCGGAGGTGACATCATGTTCGTCGAAGCGAGCGTCATGCGCGGTAAGGGCGACCTCGTCCTCACCGGGCAGCTCGGCGACGTCATGAAGGAATCGGCGCGAGCGGCGCTCACATATGCGAAGTCCCATGCCGACCAGCTTGGCATTCCGGAGGACGCGTTCATCGATACCGACGTGCACGTCCACGTGCCCGCTGGGGCGATTCCCAAGGACGGCCCGTCCGCCGGAATCACCATGGCTACGGCGCTGGTGTCGGCGCTCTCAAAGCGGCCGGCACGCCATGACATCGCCATGACCGGTGAGATCACGTTGCGGGGACGCGTCCTGCCCATCGGCGGCGTGAAGGAGAAAGTGCTCGGCGCGGTCCGGGCCGGCATCACCGCCGTGATCCTGCCCAAGGAGAACGCGCCCGACCTTGAGGACCTGCCGGAAGAGGTTCGCAAGACGCTCGAGGTGCACCTGGTGGAAGAGCTAGGTGAAGTGTTGACCCTGGCGCTGCGGGGTGCGCGTTTTGAGGCCGGTCACCTCGTCTTCGAGGGCGAGGCTCCGCTCGAGCCGCGGATGGTTGCGCGGAACTAGTGCGCCGCGACGCCCGCGACGACTAGGTCCACCGCGGCTTCCCGCCAGCGCTCGCGGAGCCCGGACTCGTCCGCGCCGAGGGGGCGGGCGCTCGCCGCGATGACACCCTCCATGGCCAGGTAGCCCACCATCAGGATCAGTGCTTGCGCGGCGGCGAGGTGGGGATCGACGTCGTCGCGCACTTGCCCCAACCCCTGACCTTCCGCTAGCAAGACCACGAGGCGGTTGATGGCAGGCGCGAATGGGGCGAGGTCCCCCCCTCCCCGCCCTCCCGCCCGTCCTGCTTGGCTGAGCAGCGCGACCAGCTGGGGGTGTCGGGCCAGAAACTCGAACTGGGCCTGGAGGACACGCCGCAGCCGCTCCAACGGGCCGCCCCCCGGCAATGCGAGGACCGCCAAGGCGGCTTCGAGCTCGCTGGCGGCTTGAGCGAGCACCGCTTGGAAGAGGCCGCGCTTCGAGTGGTAGTAGTAAAAGAGCAGCTGCTTGTTGACCCCCGCGCGCCGGGCGATTTGATCTACCCGGGCACCCGCGAACCCGCGCTTGGCGAACTCTTCCCGCGCCGCAGCGCCAATTCGTAACGCTCTGTCATTGCTTAACTTAGGAGCCATGTGACGATTTCATCAACCGTTTGGTTGACGAAATCTAAGGGCCTTCGCTCGGTGCCGCTACTGGGCGGGCGCTGGGCTTCAAGTTGGTCGGCCAGCCCACCGCCAGGTCGTTCCAGTTCAAGATCGTATTGAACACCAGCGCGAAGCTTCCCTGCGTTTCCCACCGCCAGAAGGGCCGGATTGCGAACAGCACCACGTGCCCTTGGCCCACCGGGGCGTCGAGCACCGCCGGCCGGCCCGCTAACTCTTCCCCACTCACCAGCAGGCCGGAAAGCCGGAGTGAATCCTTTTTCTGGTGGAAGCTCAAGACCACTCTGGGACGTGCCCGCGCCTGCTCGGCCGTCAGGCCGGCGTCCTGATCTTCGGGCACCTCGGTGGTCGTATCGACTTGAAGGAGCGGCGACTGGTTGAAGTACACGGCCAGCGTGTCCGAATAGCCGTACGCGATGGGACTGCGGGCGTCCTTGGTGACGGCGCGATAGATCCCGCCGGACGCGCGCAGCTGACGCGCCGGCGTGATATCGACACCGGGTGTCACGCCGTAGTCGGTAAAGACCGCGGCCGTCCCGCCTTCGGTAATGACCACGCCCCCGGCTTCGATCCACTCCCGTAGCGCGGTCATACCATCGAGCCCGATGCCTGGCCGGACATCGTCGGTCGAGTCGACGCCGCCGAGGTTCGGCGTCTCGGTGCTCCGGCGCCAGGGAATCTTGGGACCCGTCATCGGCAGGCCATTGACGATCGCCTGAGCATTGTTCGTGACGTACGGCAGCACCAGCACGTTAAACTGCTTCAAGAGATCACGGTCTTTGACCTGCTGGACGCTGAGATACGTGTACGGAATGTGGAGCACGTCGAAGGCGTAGCGCACCCAACCCTCATTCTGTGTGTTGAGCCACGAGTGGACCAGCGCGATCCGCGGCGCGTCGAGCTCGTGGCGCGCCACCTGCGGCGAGGCCCGCACGCCGACCACGGTCAAGCCGAGCGACTCCGCAGCCTGTGTGACTCGGCGCTCGAGGTCGGTCTGACCGCTCGCCGGCACGATCGTCGTGCCACGGCCCCACGGGCGACGCTCGACGCTGAACGTGTCCTCGCTCGCCCACATCGGCACGTCGCGCAACGCGAACCGGAATTGGATCAGGCCGCTCTCGGTCGTGGGCGCGATCAGGTATGCAGCCGCGCCCCGTGCACCCGAGACCTGGCCCTTGATGCGCACGTCCGCCGTGATCGGCGTGAGCGGCGCGCGTAACACCGTCGTGTCATTGATCGGATGCAGCGCGACGTTGCGCACGTACTGCAGTGTCCACCCCGTGTCGTCGTACGGACGAGGATCGTCGGGTCCGTAATCCTGCCGGCTGAAGTAACTCTTGGCGAGTGGACCGTACGGCTGATCCAGCCGCACGATGTAATCGCCCGCAGCGACATCCATACCGCCCGCCTTGAACGGCCGCTCGGCACGATGCACCTCGAGCCCGTGGAACCGGAGCAGGTTGACGAGATTCGCCGCCTCGACCGGACGCGCCTGATTCGCGGGAATGTGAAAGGCGTTGGGGCCGTCCTTCGCGCGGCCGCGCTCCACGGCGCGCACTCCCTTCCGATAGAACTGATCCAGATAGCGATGCCCGTTCCGCGCCATGTAGTTCAACGCGATGAGCAACGCCGATTGCTGATAGTTGATGTTGTTGCGGATGCACCAGCGCACGCCGTTCAGCGGGGGGTTGGGCCGGAACCACTCGACCGAGGTCTGCCGCTCGGGAAGCTTCACGGTGTGGCAGTCGGCGCCGCGCGAGGTATAGGTCTCGTAAAAGCGGCCAATCGAATTGTGGCCATTCGCGACCCAGAACATGTAGTTCGGCGTCCAGCCGTCGTAGAAGTCGTGCGTCCACACCCCCGGCAGCCCGCGCTTGGTCAGCTCGGTGATCTCCTGGAACGCGAGCTCGTGCCACTCCGTGATGACGATCGGGTCGAGCTCCCGGTTGTACGGGCCGGTGCCGGTCGATGTGTATAGGAAAGGCACGGATTCGTGGAGGTCATGCAGTACCGTGGGGTGCCAGGTGAAGAACGCGTTCATCATCGTGCGGGTGAGCACCTGGGACATGACGATGCCATCCCGGTTGTTATCGTGCGCCGTGTACTTCCCCCAGTAGATGAGGTTCGGGCCGATGTTCTTGTTGGCCTTCCGGTATCGGTACACGTCTACCTGGCGGTCACGGCCGTCCACCTCAGTTACTGGCGTGATGAGTGTAATGATGCTGTCGCGAATCTGTCGGATGAACGGCGTGTCCTCGACGGCCAGCCGATAGGCTAATTCCATGAGCATTTCCGGGGAACCAGTCTCCGGCGAGTGAATCGAGCCCGAGGCGTAATAGATCGCCTTCCCCGCGCCGATCAGGCGCTGGGCCGAGTCCGGGGACAGGCGCCGCGGATCAGCTAGTGCGGCGGTGATGTCGCGATACTGCTCGAGCCGTTCGATGGTCGCCGAGTCAGCGATCGCGGCGACGATCATCGGCCGCCCTTCGTCGCTCGTACCCAGGTCGAACACCTTGACCCGTGGCGACGCTGCATCGAGCGCCCGGAAGTAGCGGGTGACGTCGGCAACGTACGACAGCCGGCCCACGGTGCCGGGGACATAGCCGAGCACCTTGAAGGGCGTCGGCACCCTCGGGTCGGCGGGAAGATGATCGGTGAGCTCGGTATTGAACCGGGGCTCGGTGGTCAGCTCACGGATTTTGGCGGTATAGGCCGAGTCTACGGCCTGCTGGAGCGTGAGAGCTGCGAGGACGACGAGGACCATGCGACGTTCTCCGGAATGCGGGACAGGCCTTCCTTCAGAAACGCGATGAGCAGGCGGTTCACCTCGTCGGGCGATTCTTCAGCCGCGGCGTGCCCGGTGCGCGGGACCACGACGAACGCACCGCGCGGCAGCTCGCGCGCGAGCCGGCTGCCATCGTGCAACGGGATCCAGCGATCCGCATCGCCCCACACGACCAGCGTTGGCGTTTGCAGCGCGCCGAGGCGTCCGACGAGAGTGTCGAACCTGAACTCCCGGAGCACACCTCGCAAGGCGCGCCCATAGTCCGGAGCGGGGACCGGGGCGTAGTACTGATCGACGTCCGCTTCCGTCACTTTGCGGGGATCGGCGTACGTGGACCGGAGAATACGCTCCGTGATCCAGCGGCTGCGGAACCGCGTGGTGATCGCACCAACGACGCGCGAGCGTGCCGCTTTGAGTACGCCGGGCCAGCGCACGCCATAGCCCGCGGCGTCGATCAACACGAGACCGCGCACGCGGTCGGGATGCGCGAGCGCGACCTCGGCCGCGATCGCACCACCCATCGAATGGCCGACGAGCACCGCGCTCGAGATGCCGAGCGAGTCCAGCAACGCGACGACGAGACGCGCGTACGCGGCGTTGCCGTACCCATGCGCGGGTTTATCCGAGAATCCGAAACCGCGGTTGTCGAACGCGATCACCCGATAGCCTGCGGCCGCGACCGCCGGCAGCGTGTGCCGCCACGAATAGAGCGACGCCCCGAAGCCGTGCAGAAACACGACCGGTGTTGCGCGCCCTCCTCCGGAGTCCACGATACGCAGGCGCGTGCTGTCCACGACGCGGTACTGCGCGCGGAAGGGCGTTCCCGCGGGGTAGCGTTGCGCCTCGGGGATCGGCGCTGCCCGGCACGCGACGATCAGCGACGCGAGGATCGCGACCGGCACGCGCGTGCTCACGCGAATGTCTGCAGGGCTCGGCGTGCGAGCATGATCATCAATGGATGCGAGCTCCACAGTCCGGCGATGCCGTCGCCTTCGCCCGACGTCACGACGAGCTGTGACTCATCGACGACGAGCAACGTCGCGGCTGGTGCGTTCGCCCCAGCAGGCTTGAGCCACGCGGGGGCATCGGCGGGGAGCTCGCCGGCGATCCACAGATCGACCTGCGCGCGCTCGCCGGCGCGACGCCACGCCGGCAGGGTCGGGCGCCACAGCTCGGCCGCCATCACTCCTTCTACCCGGCGTTCGGCCCGGGCGACGAGCTGAAGAATGAGGTTCGCCACCGAGCGGCCGCCCGCCACCTCCCTGGTGATCGGATCTCCGGGGTGGGACGCATCCCTGAGCTCCCGGCTGAGGCGGTCCAGCGCCTCCCCCTGTCGCGTCGCGAGCTGCGCGATCAGACCTTGAGGATCGATCGGCCGGTAGCGGGCGGGACGCCCGGCGCTTCGGCTGGCGGCCCCGCGCGTGACCAGACCTTCCAGGGCGCCGTACGCATTTGCCCGTGCCAGCCTCGCGCCGCGGGCGACGGCGTATCCCGTGGAGGGACCGAGCCGCAGCAATGTCGAGTAGGCAAGCGATTCCGTAGGTGTGAAGCCGAATGGTGTGAGGTCGAGCATAAGTAGTAGCTAATACTACTACTCTTTTTCTGCGTCGCCAACCTAGACGACGGTTAGGGGTACCCCCAGCAAGCGCGCGATCAGTGCCAGCCGGAACGTGACGTCCGTCTGGCGCTGCGCGGGACTCTTGCCGGGTCCTTCGAGCGGGAAGTAGTGCGAGACGACGGGGTTCGTCGACTTGGGCAGGGCCCGCAGGCTCTTGGGACTCCAGATCCCGTCATCAGTGCACTCGCTGTACAGCCGGGCCAAGACCTTGGCGGCGCTGGGCACCTGGCGCGCGATGCCGAGGCGCGCCAACAGCTCCAGCCAGTACACGGCGAACGGCACGTCGGTGATGTGGCCCTGGGCGTCGGCGTGCAACGGGTCGCCGAGGATCTCAAACAGAGGCCGGAACAGCTTCTTGCCGGCTTGAATGAAAAACGCGCGGCGCGGCGCGGGAGTGGAGAAGTACGTCACGAGACGCTGGAGAAAACCGGCGCGCTCTCGTTGCACGGCCGGCAGGAACGCCAGCATTTCGACGGAGAAGACGGTGGGTGGATAGGCGAGCGGGTCCAGGACGGTCTTGCCGTGCGCCTTTTTGAAGGGTTTCTGGGCGAATTCGCTCCGGAGGTAGAGCGAGATATCGCTCGCCATGCGGTGGGCGGCCCCGCGCAGGCGGGGGTCGTCCTGGTGCGCTCCGCGCGCCAGCGCTGCCGCCGCCGCCTGCGCGCCCATGCTCCGCGCCCACCGCGCCAGCCCTGGGTCGGTCTTAGCGGCGCGCTGGAACTCGACCAGCAATGCCGGGTCCTCGTCTCGGGAGAGCAAGCGGAACAAGAACCGATCGGCGAACCGGAACGGCCGCGCGTCGCCAGGCCAACCGAGCTCGAGCAGCCGGCGATACTGATAGACGGTGCCGGTCTCCTTCCAACCCATCGCCTTGGAGGGACTCGGAGCGAGCAAATTCCCGCCCCACAGCCCCGTCTCTTTCTGCTTGCGGACGATCGCCAACGCTTCCTTGTAACGCAGCACCTGATCCCGCAACGCCGCGACTCGCTCGGGGTCGCGCGCCGGCTCGGGGACGACTTCAGTCAGGGTCCGATACTGGATTGGGGGACTGGCGGCCTCGGACAACCACGAGAGAGGCACCGTATGCGTGGAGGGAATCTCCAACGGCCGCTCCAATGGTAGCAGGTCGAAAACCTGAGATGCTGCGGGGAAGGCGGGCGCAAACTTACCCGGGCCCCGCAGAATAGGCAATCTCCGCGCGCTAGCGAATTTCGCTATGCCCGTAACGACCTGCTGTACAATATCTTACACATCCCCCGCGCCATGCAAACTATTGCACTTGCTAGGGCTGGGGCCGCTGAAACTCCGACCCCGGCAACCAGCGCGGCAGCTCCGGGCCATTAGCGATCGCCCGGGCCGTACGCACCGTGACCCGCACCTGCTGCGCCATGCCGTCGTAGCGAAACGTCGGCTGATACTCATCGCTCGGCTGGTGGTAGCGCTGCTCGTTGTAAATCCGATCCTGCTCCTCGCCCCACCCCTTCGCACGGCCCACGAAGTCGACGCCTGGTTTGATCGACAACGCCGGCACGCCGGCGCGCGCGAACGGAAAGTGATCGGAGCGGAAGAACGACCCGCGCACATCGGGCTGCGATTCCACGGTCAACGATTCTGCCTGTGCGGCGGCCGTGAACACCGGACCCAACGTCGAACGATCGAGGCCGAGCGCGCCGATGTCGCGGGTCGCGCCGCGCACGTTGGTGACATCGAGATTCAGAACCGCCGCCGTCTGTGCGAGCGGCACGAGCGGATGCTGCACGTACGCCTCGCTGCCCAGCAGTCCGCTCTCCTCAGCAGTCGTCGCGAGAAACACGATCGATCGCCACGGCCGCGTAAAGTTCTGCACCAGCGCCTGCGCGGTGCCGAGCATGGCGGCGATCCCCGACGCATTGTCCTCGGCGCCGTTGTAGATCGAGTCACCGCGCGCCACGGGGCCAATCCCTTTGTGATCCCAATGCGCCGTGATCAACACCGCCTGGGACGCCCAGCGCGGATCCCTGCCCGGAAGCCGGGCCGCGACGTTCTCCGATTGCACGTGACGGAGCGCGCTCTGAACGCGTACGCTCGCTCGCAGGCCCGTCGGTACCGGCTGGAAGTCGCGGCGCGCGGCGGCGCGGCTCAGAGAGTCGAGGTTCAACCCCGCTTTCGCCAATGCCGCGCGCGCGCTGCCTTCGGTCACCCATCCCGCGAATGTGAGACTGGGCGACTGCGGCTGATCGAGCTTGAACTGCTCCACCGACCACGAGCCACGCACGACCTCCCACGGATACGTCGCGCTCTCGGTCGTGTGGATCAGGATCGCGCCCACCGCGCCTTGCCGAGCCGCCTCCTCGAGCTTGTAAGTCCAGCGGCCGTAGTAGGTGAGGATCTTGCCGAGGAAGACCGTCGAGTCCACGAGCCCGGGATCGTTCACGAGCATCAAGAGGATCTTGCCGCGCAGGTCCGTGCCCTTGTAATCGTCCCACTGCCACTCTGGAGCGCGGATGCCGTAGCCGACGAACACGACGTCGCCGTCGGCCGCAACGTCCGCCTCCGGGCGCTCCGCCCACGCGACGAAGGCGTCACGGTATGTGAGGGTCTCCGGTGCACCCGCCTTTCCCCAAGCAAGCGTTGGCTGTGGCGTCATACCTACGAGCGAGACTGGCTGGAAGTACGTCCCGTTGACGCCCGCAGGCTCCAGTCCGAGCGCCAGGAACTGGGCTGCGATGTACTCGGCGGCAAGGCGACCGCCCCGGGTCGCGGGAGCGCGGCCCTCGAGGAGGTCGCTCGAGAGGAACCGCACATGCGCATCCATCGCCGCGGTGTTCACCGGAATCGGCGCTGCCGTCGCGCGGGGAGCACCGGACTGCTGCGCTAAACTGGCGCTCGCGATAACTGTCAGCATCGCGACAGCATTCCAACATTTGATCGACATTGCCTGAGGTTCTCCGATCAGAGAGGGCACACAACGGTGTGAATCGTACCCGGATGATGGCCGGCTGCTTCGCTTGTCACGACGAACGAGGAGTCCCCAAGGAAGTCGATGGCTTCCCCACCGGTTTCGAGTCCCGCGATGTTGCAGGCCTGCTCGCGAGCGGGCACGAGCCGCCCGCCGACCCCCGGGTGAAACAGATAGATCTCGGTATAGGTCCGGACGGCGACGACCCGACCGTCGGGCCGGATCGCTGCGCCGGTCACGACGCGGCCCGCTTCCGGGTTAGGGCGGATGTCGAGTGTCTGGACGCGACTCGCTACGGCGACGTCGTCCCTCGCTCCCGGCTTCCTCCAGTATCCGCGGTCCGCGCGGTACAGCCGAATCCCGCTCCCACGCGCAGCTCCTTTGCTCACGAGAAACAGCGTCGTGTCGCGCGGGGAGACGTAGATCGCCTCCACGTCATGCGCGCCATCCGGATACCGGAGTCGTAGCACCGCCGGCGCGCCCGTGGTGCGCAGGGTATCGCCGGGCCCCTGCGGTGGCTGCGGCTCAGGCACCGCGTACACAGTGACTGACGCGCGGTTCTCACGGTTATCGCCAGTGTCCGCGATGTACACGCAGGAGCGTTGTGGAAGGAAGGGAACCGGGCACGGACCGAGCGCCATGTCCTCCCAGTCCACCGCCTGCGCGCCGGGCACGAGCAACCAGCCGCGATCCCGCCCCTCTAAGTCGGTCGCATAGAGGTAGGGGCCGTCGCCCGAGTCGTTATGGGTCCACAACACGCCGGGGTACGCGCGGCTCACGGCGACGCCCGAGCTCTCGCGGAGCCGCGGGCTCGCGAATTTCGCGGCCTGCCCGGCGGGCGCAACTTGGAGCAGGAACAGGGCTAACGGGATCATGGACCCACAACAAAATCGGCTTGCTCGGCCCAAGGCAAGGGGTCATACTTCGCGCATGCGCGAAGTCGACGTTCGCCTGCAGGGACGGATCCTCTTCCTCACTGAGGACCCCGGCTTCGTGCGGGACCAACTGGCGGGGAATGATCCCGCATGGACCCCGGGGAGGGGGGGGGCGAACAAGCTGCGCGACGACATCTCCACCGACGAAATCACCCCTGCTTACATCTGTTACTACTACGACGAGACCCTGGGCGAATTCCCATACCTGGGGCTGAAATGCCGCGACGAGTTCCCGATCACCCGCGGCGCGGTGAAGCGCGGCGGCTTCGTTGCTTCGGTGAGCGGTAAGCGCCGTGGTAAGGGCTCATCTCGCGAGCAGTCGCCGTACGCCGAGATGTGCGCCGGCATCAAGCTGGTCGTCGCGGAGAGCATCGAGCGCATCTACAAGGAGAACTGCCAGAACCTGGGCATCCTCACGACAACGGACTTCTCGATCATCGACAAGGTGCGGCGCGGTGAGGACATCCCGCTCTCGACCTTTACCGCGGGCGAAGGGGAGATCACGCGCGCCATCATCGAGCACGGGGGCCTGTTCAATTACAACATGGCGCGGCTGCAGGGCAAAGTCGTGCTGACCCCGCCCAAGACTCCCAAGCGGCCCATGACGCTGGGAGAGAAAATCCTCGCCCGCCGCTGGGTGGTGGACGCGGCGCAGGGCAAGATCGGCGTTCCGGCCGTGAAGCCCGGCGATGAGGGCTTCGTTCTCACCGACATTCGCTTCAGCCACGAATACGTCACGCCGATGGCCGCCATCTTCTTCGAGCAGCTCGTCGGCAAGGACGCGAAGGTCAACGATCCGGGCTCGATCCTGATGTTCCGCGACCACCTAACCTTCCTGCCGGAGGCGATGACGCCCGAGCGCGTGAAAGAGGGCCTGCTCGACGTCGCGCTACAACTCGAGAAGAAGCAGCGCGAGTTTGCTACCGCCCAGGGGATCCGGCTGTACGGCGAGCTGCGGCTGGGCCATCACGGCTCGGAGGCGATCTGCCACTCGAAGATCCTCGAGTCCCACGCCCTGCCCGGCCAGGTCATCATCGGCTCCGATTCGCACACGCCGCACGCCGGCGCCGTCGGGTGCGTGGCGTTCGGCGTGGGGACGACGGCGATCTTCAACTCCTGGATCACCCGCGACGTGCGCCTGCAAGTTCCCGAGACGGTCAAAATCGTCATCCGCGGCCAGAAGCCGGATAACGTGACCGCCAAGGACTTCATGCTCGAAGTCCTACGGCATCCCTACGTGAAGACCGGCAAGGCGATCGGCAAACTCGTGGAGTATTGTGGCGATGCTGTCGAGTCGCTGTCGGTGGATGAGCGCGCCACGATGACGAATATGACCGCGGAAGTGGGCGGCTTCACGGGGTATGTGGCGCCGGACGCCAAGACGGTGGACTACCTGATGGACTATCGGAAGGTGTCGCGGGCCGAAGCGGAGAAGCTGTCCGCCGGGCTCGCGAGTGATCCCGACGCTGAGTACTGCGAGGTGATCGAGATCGACGCCGCGGGAATCCGGCCGATGATCGCCCTGCCGGGGGACCCGGGGAACGGCCTCCACATCGACGCTGTCGCCGAGCGGATCAAGGTGGACATCGCGTATGCCGGCTCCTGCACCGCGGGCAAGAAGGAAGACATGGATATGTACGCCCGCGTGTTGGCGGAGGCTGCCGGGCGGGGCGAGCGCGTGGCGCCATGGGTGCGGTTCTTCATTCAGTGCGGCTCGCAAGATGTGAAGCGGTACTGCGAAGAGCGGGGATACTTGCATGTCTTCCGGCAGGTGGGCGCCACGTTCCTCGAGCCGTCGTGCGGCGCTTGCATCAACGCGGGTCCCGGCGTGTCCAAGACGCGGGAGGAAGTCACCATCAGCGCGATCAACCGCAACTTCCCGGGGCGCTCGGGCCCGGGCCAGCTCTATCTCGCGAACCCCTACACCGTGGCTGCCTCCGCCATCGCCGGCTACATCACGGCGTGGGAGTCAGGCATGGTGCTCGCGGACTCCCGCTCAGGGTAACGTGCCGCGGATTTTGACCTTTAGCGCCCGCGTGCCGCTGCCGAAGTCTTTCACGGACATCGTCGTCGTACTCGAATCCGGCATCAGCCGCGCGGTGATCGCGAAATCGCCATTCAGTGTGCCGCGGAAAACCGTGAACGTAGTGCCGCTCCCTCCCAGCGAGCGTCCCGCCCCGTAGCTGCTCGTGGTCGTGCGGAGCCGCCCCCCGCGCGAGAGCCACTTTCTCACTGTCGAGTCCGGCGCCTGGTGGATCACGAAACCCGTGCCGGTGCCCGCGGTATCGAGCGTAAATCGCGTCCACAATGAGTCGTTGACCGGGGCGCGGCCTGCTCCGAGCAGGAAGAACACGGAGTCTACCGTTTGCGTCGTGGAATGGTAGCCGTTCCAGGCAAGCGCCACGGTAAAGTTGCTCGTCACCTGTACGCCACCCTGCGTCGCGTCGATGTCGACCTCAATCCCGACGACGCGCGTGGTGTCGGCTCCGCTGACGACATACGACGCGCGATCGATGAACGGGAACACGACGCCCGCCATCAGCACGTACAGCCCCGAGTCGCCGGTAAACGCACGGTCGAGCGTCGGGTCGTGGCGGAACGCCGAGTCGAGTGCTACGCGCACCGCGGCGAGTTCGCGTCCGTCGATCGCGTCGGGATCGACGCCACCCGCGTTGGAGCACGCGCACACAGCCCCGGCGAAGGCCAGGGGAATCAGCAACCGTCGCATGTCAGGGAATATGGCGCTACTGGGCCCCGCCCGAAACGGGCGTGTGGGGCGGAATCCGATAGGGGCGGAGCGAGTCGCGCTGGTACACGCTGCGGGGATTCCACAGCACCCATGACGTGATTCCCAGCTCTTCGGCGGCGCGAATCTGCTCGCGGATCTCGTGCGGCGAGTAGCGTGGCAAGCGGCGGCCCAGCGTGAACGCCTGGAGGAACGGGCGAATCATCGCCGACTTCGCGAACGGCCGCGACCGCTCGATCGCCTCACGCAGTGCGTTGCGCACGACGCGATACGGCTCGCCATTGGGCCACGCCAAGCCGTAGCTGCCGCGGTAATAGTGACTGGGATACACCATCGGGAGAACCACGTCGGCAACGGTGATGAAGTCCTCCCACACCTGGCCGATGCCGAGATCGCCGGTCGCCGACGAGGTGAGGCCGAAGATATCGAACGTGATCGGCACGCCGAGGGGCTGCAGCCGGTTGACCAGGATTGCGAGTCCGGCGCGGACGCCAGCCCGCTGCGATTCTCCAGGGGTACGCGCCTTGAAGATGGCCTGTGCCATCGCCTCTTTGGGCTCGTCGGGGAATCGCACGTAGTCGAACTGGACCTCGGCAAAGCCCAGGTGGATGGCCTCCTCGGCGAGCTGCGCGGCGTAAATCCACACCGAGTCGTTGAAGGCGTCGACCCAGGCGCTGCCGATCCGGTCGCGCCACAGACCGCCGTCGCGGTGCTGGACCGACCACCCCGGCCGGTGCTCGGCGAGGAGCGGATCCTTCGCGACGACGATGCGGGCGATCGGGTAGATCTCGTGCGCGCGCAGCGTGTCGAGACGGGAGCGCACGTCGTGCGTGCGCACGCAGCGGTTGGCGCCGATCTCTTGCGCGACTTTCACCTGCGAAGGGTACAGCAGGCAGCCGGTGTCGTCCTTCACGTCTACCACGAACGCGTTGATCTCGGTTGAATCCGCGAGGCGCACGAGCAACGCCAGCTTGGGCGAGCTGAAGGCCCACGCATTGACGTAGAGGGCTCTGACGGGATTAGTGGTTTGGACGACGTCGAACAGCGGTTCCGGCAGAATGTAGCGGAGCTCGACGCCGCGCAGCGGCAGGCTGTCGGGCGAACCGGGCAGTTGCTGGGCAAAAAGGCCGCGATTCATGATCGCGGCCCAAACCAAAAGGGCACCTGCCTGCCGAGCCAACTTCATAGAGGACAGCAAGATACGAATTAGGACGCGGCCCAGCAAGGATTACATCCATCACCTGAGTTGTAAGGTATTGAACAGCAAGGGGTAAGTCGCGAGACTCTGGCCGCGGTACTGGGGTCGGAAGCCAAACAGCACAACCCGTCCGGCACCCTGGCGCACTTCGAGCAGCGCGGCCTTCCCCGCGATGCGCTCAGGGTGCAGCACCCATCCTGACAGCAGGACGCGCGCCGGATCCTCCGGCCACCGGCCGATCACGCGGGTCACGCTGGTATCGAGAACCTCGAACGCGGGCCCGCTTTGGAACCAGGCCGCCGTTTCGCGCGGCTGGGAACGCGCGACCGCCTGCGTCGTGTCGAGCTCGAGCCGGAAAATCGATCCCGGCGCATAGAAATCTTCGTCACTCACCGCTTCCAATACGTTGCGCACCGGCAGTAACAGCGCTTGCACCGCGAAGCGGCTCGCTTCATTCAATGCGACCAGCGTGCCGCCGTCGATCGCGAATTGCCGCAGCGCCTCGCTGCCCTCCGGGCCGATGCCGCCCGCGAAAGGCGCGGGGTAGCGCCCCGGCAGGCCGTCGAGGATCTCGCGCGGAGATTGATCGGGCAGGATGATGACGTCGAAGCGCTCCTTCAAGCGCCCCGCGCGCACGACCGAATCCACGAGCGTCGTGTACGGCACCTTCCAGGTGTCGAAGACCCACCGCGTCCAGCCTTCGTCGATCGCCGCTTGGTACGACTTATACAGTCCGACACGCGGGCCCTCACCAACGTCACTCCCTGAATCCCCCTCCGCAACGCGGAGAGGGGGGACGGGCGCGACGGCGCGCGGGACTATGGGCGCCGACAATGGCACCCGCAACGAGTCTGTGGCTGCCGTCGCCGTGATGCCCATCAGTAAAGGCAACGTGTGCGCCGTGACGTCGTACGGGCGCTCGGGTGGACCGCCCGGATACAGTCGCCGGTCCGGGTAGTGCTGCACCTCGAGCAGCGTCTTGGCAAAGGCCGCGTACGGCTGGCGGAGCACGATGACGTACGTTCCCGCCGAGTGACGTTGGCCGTGGATCGTGAAGGGCTGCTGTGCCGTGCGGATCTCGACTCCGCCCCGGCGCAGGATGCCGAGCAGCGCGGAGAGCGCCACCGAGTCCTGTCGCGCCGGAATGACGTACGCATAGGGCCATTCCCGCCAGCCGTGGACGGCGCGGGTCTCCACAGTGAGGAAATTCGCGAGCCAGCGCTCGCGGTGTTTGGCCGCATGGAGCAGCAAGGCGTACGCGCCGTCGGTCTGGTAGGCGACGATGTCGCGCAGGGTCCAGCGGCCGCCGCGCCACGGGTTGGTGAAGTTCCACGAGCGCTCGTGGGGATTGAAGCCGCGGGCCCGCGACTCCAAACGCTCGAATGGAATCTCCACGGGTGAAGCGAGATCCCCGCTCGCGGTCTCCGAGAGGATGCGCACTCCACCATGGTAGTGCTGGTAGGCGCGCGCGGGAGTCCAGGCGTCGTACGTGGCGTTGGTCGAGATCCCCGTTTTCCCTTGGCCGCCGAGCTCCCACGCCATCGCGGTGCCGAGCGCGTTCACGCCGTCCACCAGCAGCGGATCGACGTTCGGCTCGACGGGATCGAGGTAGGGCGGCAGGAACAGACGCGCCCCCTCCGAGCCCATTTGATGGATGTCGTGCACGATCTGCGGGTGCCAGACGTTGTGCAGTGAATCCACGGTCAACCGCGTTTCGACTTGTGTAAACGCATACCAATCGCGGTTGTTGTCGTGGCCGGTGTAGTGGTGATACAGCTCGGGCGGTGACGTCCCTTCGGCCGACGTGCCGAGGGTCCGGTTGTACCACTTCGTCACGATCGTCACCCCGTCCGGGTTGAGCGACGGGACGAGCCACAGAATCACGTCGTTCAGGATCGCCTGCGTCGCCGCGCTGGTATCGGTGGCGAGCCGGTACGCCAAGGCCACCGGTGACAGGTGTCCGCCGACCTCATCCGAATGGATGCTCGAGGTGATCAAGACGATCGTCTTGCCGTTCTGCACCGCTTCGCGCGCGGCGCGGCTGGTGCGGAACCCGCGCGGGTCCGCCAGGCTCGCGTTGATCTGCCGGTAGCGCTCCAGGTCCCGGAGGTTCTGCGGGCTGGAAATCACGAGGGCGATGAACGGCGCGCCCAATGTCGTCTTGCCGAGCTCCCGGAAGTCCACGCGGTCGCTCGCCCGAGCGAGTGCTTGGAAATAGCGCACCAGAACCGGCCATTCGGCGAGCTTGCGGTCCTCTCCCGGCTCGAAGCCCAGCACCGAGCGGGGCGTGGGAATGGTCGGGACCGGCCGGGCGGCGCGTCTGGGCGCTGGGCGGGGGACGGCCTGCCGCCGGGTGGCGGGCGCAGTCTTCCGCGGCCGCTGGGCTACCAGCGGTGCCGCTGCCAGCGCCACGGCAAGCGCGAGCAGCGCGACCCTCCTCGGCATCAGCGCTGGCTCGCTGCCGCCGCCGGCGGCGCGTCCCCCGTACCAATCCAATGCGCGAACCAGGTGCGGATCCGCTCCAGCCGGTCCACGAGCAGCCATGGGGGTCCCGTGCGCGACAACCCGTGGTAGGAGCGCGGGTAGCGTACGAATTCCGCCGGAATCCCGCGCTTGCGCAGCGTCACGAACAGCTGCTCACCGTCGGTGATCGGCGTGCGCTTGTCATCCTCCGAGTGCACGATCAACATCGGCGTACGAATGCGCCCCGCATACGTCATCGGCGAGTAGAACCTGTAGAGCGAGTCCTGCTCCCACGGCTCGCCGAAGAACTCGTAGTCCGTGAGCCCCTGCGCGTCCGACGAGCCGTACCAGGAGTACCAGTTGAAAATCGACCGGTCGGTCTCGGCCACGCGGAAGCGGGTCGTATGCCCGACGATCCAGTTGGTCATGAAGCCGCCGTAGGATCCGCCCAGCACCGCCATGCGCGTCGTGTCCACACCGCCCTTGGCCCGGGCGATCACGACGTCGACGGCCTGCATCAGATCCTGATAGTCCTCCATCCCCCAGCGCCCCCGCGTCGCGAACGTGAAGGCGTGCCCATACCCGCTCGATCCCCGCGGGTTGGTGAACAGCATCCAGTAGCCCTGACCGGCCAACATCTGAAATTCGGGAAACAGCACGTTGCCGTAGTTCGAGTGCGGGCCGCCGTGGATGGAGAGCACGAGCGGATAACTCTTGCCCGGCAGGTACCCCTGCGGCTTCATGAGCCAGCCCTGGATGCGCAGCCCGCCCACGCCCGTGAACCAGAACGTATCCGCGGGAATGAGGGCGACCTGCGTGCGTAGCGAATCGTTGAACGAGGTCAGCCGCCGCTCGGTCCCACGCCCCCCCGCGAGCGGTGCCACGAACAGCTCCGTCGGGTGGGTGATGTCGCTGGCCGTGTAGGCGAGCGAGCGGCCGTCGATGCTCTGCGAGAAACCGCGCAGCTGGCGCTCGCCGGACGTAATCTGGCGGACTGGACCTTCCGCGACCGCGAACAGATGCACGTTGCCGTTCGTCTCGGCGTCGAAGTACAGCGTCTTGCCGTCGGCCGACCACGTGGGGCCACTGGGATCGAGGCTCCAGTCGTTGGTCATTTTACGGACTGGGCCGCCCGCGGCGGGAATGACGCACACGTCCTGCTCCATCCCGCGTCCGTTCGAGCACACGAACGCGATCGTCTTGCCGTCCGGTGACCACGCCGGTTCGGTGCTCTCGGAGAAACCGGTCGGCAGCGGGCGGATCGTGCTGTCGACGAGCGTCAAGACGAAAAGCGCCGGCCGGAGCTCGTCGCGCACTTCCTGGGTTTCGGTCGAATCCTGGACGAACACGATCATTTTGCCGTCGGGCGACCAGGCCGGTGCGCTTTGACTCAGCTCGCCATTCGTCAGCTGGCGCGGCGTGTCGCCGGCGAGGGGGACGAGGTACAAGTGGCTGGGCCGGCGGGTCTCGCGCGGGGGCAGGAAGCCGCGCTCGTCCGCGACGAACGGGATCGACGTGTATAGCCGCCCATCGAACCGTTTCGGATCGGGCCCGTGGGAGATGGCGGTAGGGGAGACGCGGGTGCGCCACGTCTGCTGCTTGAGACTATCCGGCTCCTCGCCCCGCCAGGCGTACGTCAGCCACTTGCCATCGCGCGAGAACACCGGCATGGCGTGGACGCCCTTGATCTGGAATGCCTCCCCGCCCGGTGCGGCCGTGCGCAGGAACCAGACGTCGTCCTCCGATCCTTCACGCTTGCTCGAGAACGCGAGCAGCGAGCCGTCCGGAGACCAGGTGGGATTCGCGGCTTCGGTGGAGGGACTAGTGTAGCGGAAAGCGGGCGCCGATCCATCGGCCGCCGCCATCCAGATCTCGTTGTGGCGCCGGTCCTTGTCTTCCACGACGGTCGTGACGACGAATGCAATGCGCCGGCCGTCAGGAGACAGCGCGGGGTTGGCGACGACGGTCAGGCGGTAGTAGTCGGTCGCCTGCCAGGGACGCTGCTGCGCCACGAGGGGAACAGTCACGAGTCCAGGAACGACGCAACAGAGCCAGAAACGGAAACGCATGCGAGTACTCGACGTCGTGGAGGTCAGGAAAAGTACCAATAGGACCGGCCAAGGCTAGACGCGCAGACGCACAGCGGGGTTTGGGTTGCAGGCGACCGGCCTGTCCCAAACCCCGCGGCCTGCGTCTAGTCTTTGCAGGTCCCCGCTTAGGGGAGTTTATGCAGCTCTACTCTCCTGTTTTGCGCCCGCCCATCCGGCGTCGAGTTTGTCGCGACGTAGTTCGACGCGCCGTACCCGCGCGCCTGCATACGGACCGGACTCACGCCTTTTCGCGCGAGGTAGGCGCGCACGGCCGCCGCGCGCGCCATCGAGAGCCGCAGGTTCGTGCGCGGCGCGCCGGTGGCATCGGTGTATCCCGCGATCTCGATGCGGATCTCGGGATTCGCAACCAGCGATCCCGCCACCTGATCGAGGACCGCGTACGAGGTGACGGTGAGGACCGACCGCCCGGTCTGGAAGTTCACGCCGCGGAGAATCAGCGTCGGGCGTGCGGGGGGGGCGCCCGGCGCGGCGGGAGCATGCTCCTCGAACAGCAGCAGGCACCCGAACTGATCCACGCGCGAGCCTGCCGGTGTGCCGGGGCAGCGGTCCTGAGGATCGGGCACACCGTCGCCGTCTGAATCCTTGGCGATGGGGCAGCCGTTCGCGTCGACCTGCGTTCCCGGCGGCGTGTTCGGGCAGCGGTCGAGATTGTCCGGCACGCCGTCTTTGTCGGTGTCGAGCGGGCAGCCCAGCGCGTCAACGGGTGTGCCCGCTACGGTGTTGGGGCACCGGTCGATGCCGTCGGGAACGCCGTCGTGATCTGAATCGACGGGGCAGCCGGTCGCGTCCACGACCGCGCCCACCGGCGTGCCGGGGCACTTGTCGAGGCCGTCCCACACCCCGTCATGGTCGGAATCGATCGGACAACCCGTCGCGTCGACCGTGGCGCCCGCAGGCGTGTTGGGGCACTTGTCTTTGGAATCGTCTACGCCGTCGCCGTCGGAATCGGGCGGACAGCCCTTCGCGTCGACCGTCACCCCTGCAGGCGTGTTGGGACACTGGTCTAGGCCATCGAGCACCCCGTCGCCATCCTGGTCATGCGGGCAGCCTGTCGCATCGACCGTGGCGCCCGCTGGAGTGTTGGGGCATTTATCAATGCCGTCGAGGACCCCGTCGCCGTCGGCGTCGCTCGGGCAGCCGCGCTTGTCGACGGTGGCTCCCACCGGAGTATCGGGACAGGCGTCGCGCTTGTCGCCGACCCCGTCGTGATCCGCGTCCGCGGCTGGCGTTGCATCTGGCTGGAAGAAGGCGAACCCAGCCGAGCCCACGAGATGCGTCGCCGATTTCTGGCTGAACAGGCCGTTGGGCTGCGGGGTGCTGGTGGTCGTGGGCGTGTAGATGCCCCGCGCCTCGAAGCGCAGGGCGAAGCGCGAGCTCAAAAAGAATCGGGCACCGGCGCCGCCGTGAAATCCACCATCGGTGAACCGGTACGGGCTGGAGCCACCGAAATCGAGCCGCGAGTAGCCTCCCAGGACATAGAGCGACATCCGACTCGCGTTGAGGGCGTTGAGAACCAGGCTGCCGCCGCCGATCAGGGGCTCGATCTGCGTGGACCGGGAGATCGTTTGCGGTGACTGGAACAACGCCTCGACCTCGAGGCTCACTGCCGGGCCGAGGGCGTACGCGAAGCGGACGCCGCCGCCGAGCTTGTCTTGGAGGCCGAACGCCTTGTCGTACTTCGTAAACGCCCCGAAGAGACCGACCTCGTAGCGACGCTCGAATTGCGCCGGGAGCTGTGACGCTCCTAGTACCGAGGCGAGTGCCACTGCCGCGAGTATTCTCATGAGATTTGACGTAGCTCCACGCGCCGGTTCTGGGCTCTGCCACTCGGGGTGGTGTTGGGCGCGATCGGCTCCGAGGGCCCATAGCCTTTAGCAACCATGCGATCGGGCGCGACGCCCTTGCTTGCCAGGTAGGCGCGGACGGCGTCCGCGCGCGCCTGTGAGAGGCGCATGTTGGTCGCCGGCGATCCGGTGTTATCGGTGTGGCCGGCGATCTCGATCTTGATCGCGGGATTGGCCACGAGCGACGCCGCGACGATGTCCAGGATCGTGTAGGAATCGGGCTTGAGCGCCGAGCGGCCCGTCTCGAACGTCACGCCACGCAGCACGACCGGCGTGCGCGCTTCGGTGAACAGGATCGGGCAGCCGGCGGCGTCGACCCGGGTTCCTGCGGCCGTGCCGGGGCATTTGTCGCGGGAGTCGTCCACGCCGTCGCCGTCGGTATCGGAGGCCCGCTGGCACCCGGACGTGTCCACCTCGGTCCCCGCGGGGGTGTTGGGGCACTTGTCGAGCCCGTCGGGCACGCCGTCGCGATCGCTGTCTACGGGACAGCCGGTGCCGTCCACGGTTGCGCCGGCCGGCGTGTTGGGGCATTGATCGAGGCCGTCGGGGACGCCGTCGCCGTCGGCATCTGTGGGGCAGCCCTGCGCGTCGACGCGGGCGCCGGTCGGCGTCGCGGGGCATTTGTCGATCCCGTCGTACACGCCGTCGCCGTCTGAGTCGGTCGGACAGCCACGGGCGTCCACCACCGCGCCTTCGACGGTATTGGGACAGGCGTCGAGGCCGTCGTAGACCTTGTCGCGGTCGGAGTCGATGGGGCAGCCCTGGGGATCCACGACGGCGCCTGCCGGTGTCCCGGGACACTTATCGCGCCGGTCGGCCACGCCATCGTGATCCGAATCGCGGAGCGAGCCCGGGCCGGTGAAGATCGAGAGGCCCGCTGAGCCGATGATGTGTCCCGCCCAGTCGCCGCCTGCAAATCCTGTTTTAGGCGCGTAGATAGCGCGGCCTTCGATCCGCAGTGCCACGCGGTCGCTGAAGAAAATCCGGTCGCCCAGGCCGCCGTGCACGGCGTTGTCGGTAAAGCTGTAGGACACGTGATTCCCCCAGGCGAGCCGGGTATAGCCGCCCAAGAGATAGAAGAGGTTCCCCTCGCTGCCGAAATTCAGCACGAGACTCACGCTGCCCAGCGCGACCGCCGCGTTCGCGCCGCCGGTCTTCGGGGTTGGTTGCTCGTAGCTAATGTCGCCCTCGAGCCCGACGACCGGGCTGAAGAAGTAGCCGAGCCGGCCGCCGCCGCCGATCTGGTTGTCCAGATTGAACACCTTGTCGTAGTGGGTGAACAACCCGAACGCTCCGATTTCGAATTGATGAGTACGCTGAGCCGCCAGGGGAGGAACGGCGGTGAGAGCGAGCATTAGCAGGATCATCCGCGCGCGCATGGCGATCTCCGGGAGGTGGCGGCACTCCACTTTAATAGTCTGACGCCCGTTCAGAAACCCCTACGGGTGACCGTTCTCTCCGCGGATGAAGCGGAGGGCCTGCGATAGCTGCTCGGCGAGGGCGGAAAGCTCGGTGGCGCCATGGGCGAGGTCCTCGATGGCCCGCAGTTGCTCGGCCGCGGCCGCGGCGACGGCTTCGGCTTCCTGGCTCGATGTTTGGGCGGCGCTGCGCGCCTGGCCGAGTGTCTCGGTGATCTTGGTCGCAAGCTCGGCGCTCTGCCGGCCGACTTCGGCGACCTGTTTGCCGGCCCGCGCGGTTTGCGCCGCCGCGTCCGCGATGAGGTCCAGGTCCTGTACCCAGTCGGCCGAGTTCTCGACGACCTGGCCGAGGTCGCCGCGAATCCGCTCGAGCAGCTGGGCGGCGCGGTCAAGCGCCCGGCGCGTATCCTGGACCGACTTGCTCACGTTGCGCGCCTCGCGGCCGCTGGCCTCGGCGAGCTTGTGGACTTCGTCGGCGACGACGGCAAACCCGCGGCCATGGATCCCCGCCCGGGCCGCTTCGATCGTCGCGTTCAGCGCGAGCAGGTTCGTCTGGTTGGCGACGAAGCCAATCGTCTCGGAGAACTTCTCGACCTGCTCGGCGACGTCGCGGAGTCGCCCTACTTCGGCCGCGCTCTCCTCCGTGGTAGCGCCCAGATCCGTCAGCTGACGCACTGCCTTCGAGGTGCCCGTGCGCACTTTCTCGGCGGTTTTCTCCATCTGCGAGCCGGCGTCGCGCGTACGGTCGCCCGCGGCTGCGAGCTCGGTCGCACGATCCTTCAATTGCCCGGCTTCCTGCGCCGCCGTCGTCACGAGCTTCGCCGCCTCAGTGGCGCCATCGCTGGCACGCTGTGCCGACGCCGCCACTTCCTCGCTCGATGCGTGGATTTCCTGGGTCGTGGCAGTCAGGGTCTGGACGTACTGCGTCGTCTGGTCGGAGGCGCCCGTCACCGGCCGCAGCGAGCCGTCGATCGCGACCATGAGCGCGAGCTGCGGCGCGAGCAGCTCCAGCAGCTCGCCGTCCGACGGGCGGTACATCGCCGGGTCTGAGTGCCGCACGCTCCACAATCCCACGAGCTGGCCGCCGTGATAGAGCGGCACCAGCATCTCCGAGCCCGGCGTCTCGGCGCCCGGCACGACGACTTGATCCTTGGCGAGACCGTGCGCCACGACGGGGCGGCGCAGCCGGAGGGCCTCTCCTGTCAGCCCGGCATCGGAGTCGAAGCGAAACGTGGCGCCGGGCTGCGCGGCTGTGTCCGCCACCAGCTCCATCTGGCGGGTCCGCGGGTCGTAGCGAGCGAAGCCCATCTGCTCCCAGGGCACGAGCTGCCGGGTGAGCTCCTGCACGCGCACGAAGCTGCGGCTCAGCGTCATCTCCGCGGCAATCACCTGGGCTAGGCGCTGGATCAGGTTCAGCTCGTCGGCGCGTACGCCGAGGCGGAGCACGTACAGGCTGCCGGCGGTAGCGAGCACCAGCGCTCCCGTGAGGAGGGCACGCGGTCCGGCCGGAATAGCCGCGTGGACGAGCGCCAGCCATCCGAGCGCCAGTGTGGCGGACACGAGGTAGATGATGGACTCCCAGCGCAGCGTGAGCCGGGCGTCCACCCAGGCGATCGTCTGACCCAGCGCCAACTCGAGATAGAACGTGCCGTTCACCACGATCGGCAGCAGCACGATCGTGATGGCGATGGGCGCGACGTTGTCCGCAGCGAACGCGCCGGCGCCGGTCGCTCCCCCCAAGCGCGCGTACATCAGGCCGACCAGGGTGGACCCCGTGGTCAGATGGGCGGCGTTACCGAGCGCGGCGCGCAGCGGCAAGCGCCTGAGCAGGACGTCCCCCACGATCATGGTGAACGGCGCCACGACCGCGGCGAACGTCCAGCCGCGGTCGAGGATGGCGAACAGCATCACGCCGACGACATAGGACGAGAAGCCGTTGCCGGGGAGAGCGATGCCGTAGCGGCGCGTGAGCGCGGCAACGAGCGTCAAGAGCGCGGCCGCGAGCGGGAGGTTTTCTCCGACCGGTACGCTGCCGCCGGCGTAAGCCGCAACGCCCGCACCGAAGCAGACCAGCGCGGCGAGGGAGATGACTACCCGAATAACGAGCGCCGGCGCGGCCGCGAGCCGCGAGAGGAGCCGCATAGAAGCTGACGCGCAAACTCGGCCACGTGGCGCGGCATGTCAAGCGCGGCTATCGTTTACGACATGACCGTCACCATTGAATACTGCGTCGTTTGAAACTACGAGCCTCGGGCCACCGGTCTGGCGGCCGAGATCCGCGACGCGTTTCCCCATGCTGAAGTGCGACTGATCCAATCCTCCGGCGGCGTTTTCGAGGTCGAGGTGGACGGGCGCCGCGTCTACTCCAAAAAGAACACGAAACGGCACGCCGAGGCCGGCGAAGTCGTGCGCTTGATCCGGCAGGCGGCCACCGGCTCGCGGTGAGAATCGCGATCTCCACCGGCGGCGGCGACGCGCCGGGGCTGAACGCCGTCATTCGGGCCGCCGTGCTGACCGCCGTGCATCGCGGGTGGGAATGCTTCGGGGTCAAGCGGGGTTTCGGCAGCCTGCTCGGCGAAGCGGACCTCGTACCGTTAGGACCCCAGGAAGTCCGCGGCATCACGCATCTGGGCGGCACCATCCTCGGCACATCCAGTCGCGGCAATCCCCTCAAATCGCGGGTCCAGCGCCCCGACGGCTCCTGGGAGGAGCGCGACCGGACTGACGAGCTGATGACTTCATTCCGCGCCCACCGGCTCGACGCGCTCATCGCGATAGGCGGTGAGGGCACCCTGGGGATAATCCTCGATCTCTGGAAGAAAGGGCTTGCGGTCGTCGGCGTCCCCAAGACCATTGATAACGACGTCGGCGGCACCGCGTCGACGTTCGGATTCGACACCGCGGTCGCGACCGCCACGGACGCGATCGACAAGGTGCACTCGACAGCCGAAAGCCATGAACGTGTGATGGTGGTGGAGGTGATGGGCCGCCACGCTGGATTCATCGCGCTTAACTCGGGGGTCGCCGGATCGGCCGATGTGATCCTGATCCCGGAGATCCCGTTCGATATCGACAAGGTCTGCGAAAAGATTCGCCGCCGCGAAGCTGAAGGGAGGCACTTCAGCGTCGTGGTCGTCGCTGAGGGGGCCGTGCCGAAGGGGGGAGCCGTCTCACTCATCGATCCCGAGCACGAGCGCCTCGGCGGGATCGCCGACAAAGTCGCCCACTCGATTGAGGCGATGACGGGCAAGGAGACGCGCTCGCTCGTCCTCGGCCATCTTCAGCGTGGCGGGAGCCCCACCACGTTCGACCGGCTGTTGGGTCTGCGCTTTGGTGCGGCTGCGGTACGGCTTGTCGCGGAACGCCAATTCGGGATGATGGTGGCGCTCCAGCCGCCGAGCATCGTGCCCGTTCCTCTCGAGGAGGCCGTCGCGAAGCCGCGCCGCGTGTCACTCGACTCCGACACCATCGCGACGGCACGCGACCTGGGGATCAGCTTCGGGGATTGAGGGACAGTTGTACTGCTGGGCGGACACTGTCGAGTTACTGCCTGCTTTGTGTATCAGATTTTGCTACAAGTACTTAGGATACGCACCCCCATGGCATAGGACTTCCCTTGGAGTCGGGCAAAGGGAGGATTCCATGAAACGCATGCTCGCCATTCTCGGACTGCTCATCGGCCTCGGCGCTGCCAGCGCGGCGGCTCAAACGCGCGTCGGCATCTCGCTGAGTTTTGGCGATCCCTACATCGGCGGCCACATCGTCATCGGGCGGCCCTATTACCACTCGTACTCACATCCCTACTACTACCGGTATGAGCCGTACTATCCGCCGGTCACACGCGCGCCGCGGTTCTATCGCCCCTCGCGCGTGATCGTCGTGCGCCCGCACCGATATCACCCTCACCGGCATCATCGCTGGTAGCCACTTCCCTACCGTGCCGCGGGATGCACGGGTGACATGGGCAGTTTGGAGGCGTCCACCCCCCGGGCGCCTCCCAATTTTTTCTTTCTATATTCCCGCCGTGCGCATCACTCGCGATCACTTCCTTCCCCCTGACCCGCAGGCATACCTTGCCGCCGAGCCGTCCACCGGGCGGGTAATCGTCATCGCCCCCACGCGCGCCGCGTGCGAGACGATCGAGTTGGCGCTCGGCCTCAAGCTCGAGACGCTGCTCGAGCGCGAGCACGGTGACGAAATCCGCCGGCTGGCGGCGTCAGGGGGAGGCCAGGGATTCGGCATCGTAGCGGGAACGGGCACGGGCAAGACGTTGGCGATCCGCAGCATGGCCGAGACGATTCTCAAGACGCCGCTCAAGGTCGGCGTGGTGAACCGCGAGCGTGAAGCAACGCCGGAGACGCCCACCTGGAATGTCGTGATCATCACGACCGGGATTGCGCGTCGCTGGTTCCAGGACGGGTTGATTACGGCGCAGGACACCTTGGTGGTGGACGAGATCCATCAGACGTCGGCCGAGATGGAGCTGTGCCTGGCGCTCGGCAAGCGCGCCCGCTGCCGGTTCATCTGGCTTTCGGCGACCGTCGATCCGAGTTTCTACCACGACTATCTCGACTCCGCGGAAGTGCTCGAAACACGCGCGTTCGATCCCGCGAAGGCGGCGCAGGTGAACGTCCTCGCGGAGCAGCCACTCGCGTTTTTGAACGATCGGTTCATAAAACGCGTCATGCGGGAGCGCCGCGGCGTGGCCGTGTTTGTGCCTACGCGAGCGGAAGTCGAGCAAATTGCGCGTGACCTGGGGGACCGGTGGCGCGCTCTGGCGACCGCGTTCTATCACGGGGGCGAGCCGATCCGTGTCATCCGTCCGTTTCTTGACGGTTTGGTCAAACGTCCCTTTCTCCTGGCGATGACGGCGGCGGGGCAGTCGGCGCTCAACATTCGTGGCCTCGACACGGTCGTGATCTACGATGCTCGCTACACCAACGTCGTGGAGCGGGGCAAGAACGTGTTGACGCGGGCCTACCTCGGCGCCAACGAGATCCTGCAGATGGCGGGCCGCGTGCACGGCCGGGTCGAGGGAGGCGAGGTCTACATCCTGAGCGACCGCGACCTTGTCTTCGAGCAGCTGCGGCCCACGCCCCCCGAGTTCCAACTCGCGGGTGACGCCGAGCGGGTAGCCATCACCTGCGCGGCGATCGGCGTGGACGCCGCCGAGCTCGATCTCCCGGTGCCGCTGGACCGGCGCGCGTATCGCGAAAGCGTTGCGCTTCTGACCGAGAGAGGGCTCATAGAGCACGGCCGGTTAACGAGTTACGGCCGCGACGTCGAAGCGATGCCCGTCGAGCGCCCCTGGGGCGAGCTCCTTTATCACGCCGAGCCGCCGCTCGTGCCGATCGTCGCCGTCGCCGCCAACATCGAATCGCTGCACCGCATGACGCGTGAGGAGCGGCAGCTCGGTGGACTCATCGTTCCCGGGTCCGACCACATCACCGCATACAACGTGTACGCGGAGGCCGTCAACAAGCACGGCTACCTAGGCGAAGTGTACGGACTGCCGCGCCACCTGTTCAAAGAGGAGGATATCGCGCGCTGGGCTGAGGAGCGGGGCGTGCTCGTGAAGGCGATCGAAGACATCGCCCTCGGCACCGCGTCGGTGTACCGCCAACTGGAGCTGCCGCTGCCCGCCAAGCTTCCGTACGGCGACCGGAAAACGCTGGAGCTGTTTGCTGACCTTTTGGCCAAAATCATGCCGTTCAGTCTCGTGATTGACGAGCAGACGGCCGACGGTCGGGAGGCACGTGTGAGCCGCAGCTCGGTGTGCGGCAGTTGGGGTGCGATAGCCGGCACGCTGCGCTACTTCGCCGACCGGTTCGGCGTGCCGCGGGCGAGCATCGAAGGAACTCAGATCCCCGAGCGGGCCATCCGCCGCTACGCGCGCCGCGGTGTCCCGGAGGTCGTGTTCGAACGACATCGGCGCCGGGAGGGGCTGATGGCCGTGCGGACCGTGTCCTACTTCGGGTTCACCCTCGATCGGGAAGTCGAGCCGCTCCCCAGTCCCTTCCCCCCCGAGCTGGCGGACGCGGCGCGGGGCGCGCTGGTCCACGCGCTGCTCGCCGGGGAAACGCCCCATCCCGACCAAGGGAAGCTGCGGCGGGCCCTCGAGCGGTTCGGGCACTACTGGCGCCGCTCTGGCGGCCAGCTCACTCAGGCTCATGGCGATCGGCTCGCCGAGCGTGTCGCGACCCAGCTGGCGAACGTCCGCTCCTGGGATGATTTCATCGCTGCCCGAATCACGCTCGATCCTGACGCGGCCATTCCCGAGGGGGAGCGCAACCGGCTGGATGCCCTGCCCTCCTCAGTGTTCCTCTACGGTGATCGGGTGCCGTTGGACTACGATGTCGAGCAGGGCATCGGCGGGGTCGTACGGCTGCGCCTCAAAGAGGGCCAGGCCCGGCGGCTTCATCCGCAGGACCTGCCGGCGTTCGACCGGCCGGTGCGCTATACCGTGACGCGGGGCAAGCACGAAGCGGTGCGGGCTACGTCACTCGACGAGCTGCGCAAAGGCCTGCGGAGCCTGGGAAGCGTTCAGCGCGCCCGGGTGGTGCGCGGGGGACGGCGGCCCCGCCGCCGCTAGGCCTTCTCGGTCACGTCGAGAAGCGCGAGCCAGAGCGCGCCGTAGGCGTCGCGCACGTCGGAGAGCGGCGCTCCCGCCGCAAGTGCGGCCGCGCAGCCGTCGATCACCGCATCACGCGCCGCCCCCTCCAAACCGGTGTTACTGGCCGATCGGTCAATGAGGCCAGCGGCGCACAGGCCCAGCCATGCGTGCGCGGTGCCATCTTCCGCTTGCCGCCGCAGCTCTTCCCAACAGGCATCGAGTCCCGCCGTTCCCGAGCGGCTGGCCAGCGCGTGCTCAATGGCCGCGGCGCGTGCGGTGGCGATCTGTCCGGCCGCGGCGCGCAGCAAACGGCTGCGTGATGCGTAGTGATAGAGGACGAGCCCCTTCACCACGCCGGCGCGACGCGCCACCGCCTCGAGCGTGAAGCCCTCGAGGCCGGCGCGCTGGAGGGTCTGCACAGCGGCGGCGAGAATCCGGGAGCGAGTCGGCGCGGAGTCTTTTGGCATGTTGCTGTCCTGACGGTCAATAATGGATGCCGTGGGTCGCGGCGCAAGTCGGAACGGGCCAGCAACCTTTTGTGGGAGCAACGAGTCTCATCTTGACACAACCCTAACACCAGCCGTGGCGCGGCCTGAAACCTTGGCCCTGCCAACTTTGTATGAGGGGTACCGACATGATCGACAAACCCATCGCACCTACAGGCACCGCACCGGGCGCCTTTTCTCCTCTCGTCCGCGCCGTCATCGACTCGGTCAGTGAGGGGATCGTCGTGTTCGATCCCCAGGGGCGCCTGCTCTACGCCAATGCCGCCGCGCGCCGGGTGATCGACGGCCAGAACGGCGATGTCCGCCACCGTCTCCAAGGTCTGGGAGCCCGGTTTGCTGCACTCAAGAGCGGCGCGCAGGCTCTTGGCGAGGCGGCGATCCTTCCCGCGACGGGCCCATCGACGTTGGCGGACCGCGAGCGCCGGGCGATTGCGGAGACGTTGCAGGACACCAGCGGCAAGCTCGCGGAGACAGCGCGCCGCCTCGGCATCAGCCGCACGACCTTGTGGCGGCGCCTCAAATCCTACGGTTTGGACGGCTTTCGCCCCACTCCCTAGACTCCTAGCTTCCCCGGGGCATGACCGCTCCGGGGCCGTTCATCATTGAAGAATATGTCCGCTGGTCCGATGTGGACTTCGCGGGCATCATTTTCTACGGCTCCTACGTGCGGCTGTTCGAGATAGCCGAGACGGAAATGTTCCGGCACTGCGGACTTGCCTACGCCAAGATGTTCGATGAGTACGACATCTTCCTTCCCCGGAAAGCGGTCCACAGCGAGTTCTATTGGCCGGCGCGGCTCGACGACCGGCTGCGGATCGCCGCGTACGTCGGCAAGGTGGGCACAAAGTCCCTCACGCTGCATTTCGATGTGCTGCGCGCGGACACGGGCTCGCTGGACGCGGCGGGGTGGATGGTGCTGGTCTGTGTGGACCGCAAACGGCTCAAGCCCGAGCCGCTGCCGGCGGGGCTGATCAGGGCGCTGGCTCCCCACACCCTCAGTCCCCAGGCCGCTCGTGCGGCGCTCGGAGTGAAGGGACCGCAGCCCTGAAAGCGCTCAGGCTGGTGGCCGGGGCGCTGCTCACGTGCTGCAGCCGCGGCAGCGATGAGACGCCGCGCGTCCGCGTCACGGTCATCAGCATCGAAAAAGACACCGTACGATTTGCGCTGCCGGCGCGCGCGCGCTACTGCGACGACCGCCGGTCCGTGCTGCTGGAATCCGTGAGTCCGTGGGGCAATGGCATCCTTGTCCGCCTCCGCTACGGGGACAGCCTGGCGTCAGGCACCTACGCGGTCATCAGTCCCGGCGATACCACGACCCGCGGCGCGAGTGTGGGGCTGCGCTACATGGTCCGCGATGTCGCGCACAGCGTGACTGAGGACAGCGGCAGCGTGGAGGTGCGCCGTGGGACGCGCCAGTTCGATGCGCTCGCCAAAGGGTGGGGCCTCGACCGCACGGTGCGGGTACCGATCACCGCTGAATACACGGGTGTCCCCCTTCGCGCCGATACGGTGCCGTGCCGGTACGAGCCATGAGCGGCGAGGTCAGGATCGGATTCATCGGGGCCGGGTTCGCGCGCCGGGTGCAGCTGCCGGCGCTCGCCTTCGTTCCCGGTGCGCGCGCGACCGCGGTGGCGAGCGGGCACCGCGCCAACGCTGAGGCCGTCGCTCGCGAGTTCGGGCTGGCGCACGTCTTCGACGATGGGACAGAGCTGGCGCAGTCGGCCGACGTAGATCTCGTGATCGTGTCTTCGACTCCCGATTCCCATGCGCGCTACGCCATTGCCGCGCTCGAGGCGGGCAAGCACGTGCTGTGTGAAAAGCCCATGGCGCTCGATGCCTACGAGGCGTCGCAGATGGTGGCTGCCGCACAGCGGCGTCCCGACAGGCTGGCATGGATCGACCACGAGCTGCGCTATGAGCCAAACCGGCGGCGAGTACGGGAGCTGATCCGCGCCAACGCGATCGGCGAGGTGCGCCACATGGAGCTGTCGCTGAAGCCCTATCTGCGGGGTGACGGGCGGCCGCAGCCTTTTGACGCGCCGTGGAATTGGTGGTTCGACGCCGCGCGCGGAGGCGGCATTCTGGGCGCGGTCGGATCCCACCTCGTGGACCTGTGCCGCTTCTGGACGGGGAGCGAGATCACCTACGTCGCCGGCCTGACGGAGACGTTCGTGCATGAGCGGCGCGATGAGAATGGCGTGCCGCGCCCGGTCACGGCCGACGACTTCGCCAGTTGCGTGCTCCGGACGGGGAACGGCGCCATCGCCACCATCACCTTGAGCACTGTGGCGCACCACGGTCCGGGCCACCTCGCCCAGGTCACGGGCCGCGAAGGGACGCTGGTCGTCTCGGGCGAGACCAAGCTCGAGCTCGGCAAGGCAGGGGGGCCGCTGGAGGACGTCTCCGCGCCCGACGATCTATGGGAGAAGACGAAGCCCAACAACATGTGGGCCCGATCGTTCGTGCGGCTGCTCCGGGAGATGGTCCGCGTGATCGGTGGTGGCATGCCCGAGGGCGAACCCGCCACCTTCCGCGACGGCTGGCAGGTGCAGCGCGTCCTGGACGCCGTCCGCGGCGGCCGGGGCGTGCGGTTAGATTGAGGACCCGTGGAACAGACCTATTTCCGGAAAGGCTTCGGCCTAAAGGGCGCCATCGAAGGCGCCCTCGTGTCCGACTACCATAGCCGGGTGGTGGATACCATCCGCGGGGCAGGGTACGCCCTGGAGGTCGGGGACCTGACGTTCCGGCTGGCCGGCGAGTTCGGTTTCTGTTACGGGGTAGATCGCGCCGTCGAGTACGCCTACGAAACCCGCACCAAGTTCCCGGAGAAGCGCACATTCCTGGTCGGCGAGATCATTCACAACCCGCACGTCAATCAGAAACTCGAAGCGATGGGCGTGCAGTTTCTGCACCGCCCTGAAGGGGGCGAGTTCGACTTCAGCACCGTCACCCCCGACGACGTCGTGATTCTGCCGGCCTTCGGCGTGACGGTGAAGGACTTCGAGCGGCTGCGCGCGATTGGGTGCGTGCTCGTGGATACTACGTGCGGCTCGGTGCTCAACGTGTGGAAGCGCGTCGACTCGTACGCGCGCGACGGCTTCACGGCGCTGATTCACGGCAAGCATTACCACGAAGAGACCAAAGCCACCTCGAGCCAGGTGACGAAATACCCCGGCGGGAAATACGTCGTGGTGCGGGACATGGCCGAGGCGCGCATCGTGTGCGAGTACATCGAGGGTCGCGGGACGCGGGAGAGCCTGGTGGCCCGGTTCGGCGACAAGATGTCCCCGGGATTCAATCCGGAGACGGACCTGCAACGGGTCGGCGTCGCGAATCAAACCACGATGTTGTCGGGGGAATCGCTTGCGATCGCCGCGGAAGTCGGGAAGAGCATGGCGCGCCGCTGGGGTGACGACGCACTCAAGGAGCATTTCCGCACGTTCGACACGATCTGCTCGGCGACTCAGGAGCGGCAGGACGCCGTGCTCAAGTTGATGACGGAGCCTCTCGATCTCATGGTCGTAATCGGCGGCTACAATTCGAGCAACACGACTCACCTCGCCGCAATCTGCGAGGAGAAGGTGCCGACCTACCACATCGAGGACGCGGCGTGTATCGACGTGGAGGACGGCAGCATCCGCTATCGTCCCGTCGGGCGCGAACACACCGAGGCGCGCCGCGAGGGATGGCTGCCCGCAGGTCCGTTGGCGATCGGGATCACGGCGGGAGCATCGACGCCGAACAACAAGATCGGCGAAACGATCGAGCGGATCGCAGCGCTGAGGGGCGCGACCTTGAGCGAGACTCTCGGCTAACATGCCTCTGTCCGGTTTTCATCCTGCCATCGAACGCTGGTTTGCGAGCCGGTTCCCGGAGCCTACGGAACCGCAGCGCCGCGCTTGGCCGGTCATTCAGCGTGGCGGGGACGTTCTTATCGCGGCGCCCACCGGATCGGGCAAGACGTTCGCGGCGTTCCTGTCCGCGATCGACGGGTTGGTGCGCCAGGGGCTCGAGGCAGGGGGTGAGCTGCGCGATGAGACACAGGTCCTCTATATCTCGCCCCTGAAGGCGCTGTCGAACGACGTGCAGAAGAACCTGGCCGAGCCGCTGGCGGAGATCCGCGCAACGCTCGCCGAACAAGGGCTGCCCGATGTCGAAGTGCGCACGCTCGTGCGCACGGGTGACACGCCCCAGGCGGATCGCCAGGCGATGGTGAAGCGACCGCCCCACATCCTCGTCACGACGCCCGAGTCGCTCTATCTCATTCTCACCTCCGAGCGCGCCCGCGAAATGTTGCGCACGGTGCGAACGGTGATCGTGGACGAGATCCACGCCGTGGCCCGCGACAAGCGCGGCAGCCACCTAGCGCTGTCGCTGGCGCGGCTCGACGCTCTGACGGGCAAGCGGGCGCAGCGCATCGGGCTGTCGGCCACACAGCGGCCGATCGAGGAGATCGCGGGGTTCCTCGTGGGCACGGACAAGCCGCTCCCCGAAATCGTCGATGCCGGTCATATCCGCACGCTGGACCTCGCGCTCGAGATCCCGTCCTCGCCGCTCGAGGCGGTCATGTCGGCCGAGGTCTGGGACGAAGTCAACACGCGCATCGCGGAGCTCATTTCCCAGCATCGTACCACGCTCGTGTTCGTGAACACCCGCCGCTTATGTGAGCGGCTCACGATGCACCTCTCGGAACGGCTCGGCGCCGATCACGTCACCAGCCACCACGGCAGCCTGTCCAAGGAAAGGCGCCTCGAGGCGGAAGAGCGGTTGAAGCGGGGCGAGCTCCAGGCCCTCGTCGCTACGGCCTCCCTGGAGCTGGGGATCGACATCGGCAGCGTGGACCTGGTGATTCAGGTCGGTTCCACGCGCTCGATCGCGACGCTGCTGCAGCGCGTCGGCCGGGCCGGGCACCGTCTCGGCGCTGTACCCAAGGGCCGGCTGTTCCCGCTGTCACGCGACGAATTGATCGAGTGTGCCGCGCTGCTCCGCTCGACGCGTGAGGGCCGGCTCGACCGGCTGATCATCCCGCCCAAGCCGCTCGACATCCTGGCGCAGCAGATCGTGGCGGCCAGCGCGGGCGAGGAGTGGAGCGACGACGCGCTGTTCGCGCTGGTGCGGTCCGCGTATCCCTACCGGGATTTGACCAGGCAGGAGTTCGACGACGTCGTCCAGATGCTGGCCGAAGGATTCACGACGCGGCGGGGACGGCGCGGCGCCCACATCCACTACGACGGGGTGAACCGCCGGCTCAAGGGCCGGCGCGGCGCGCGCATCGCGGCGATCACGTCGGGTGGTGCTATCCCCGACCTGGGCGACTACCGGGTGATTCTCGAGCCCACGGAGACCTTCGTGGGCACGTTGAACGAAGACTTCGCGATCGAGAGCATGCCTGGCGACATCTTCCAGCTCGGCAACACATCCTATCAGATCATGAAGGTCGAGTCTGGTCAGGTGCGGGTGTCGGACGCGAAGGGGCAACCGCCCACGCTGCCGTTCTGGGTCGGAGAGGCGCCCGGCCGGACGAACGAGCTGTCAGAGGAAGTCTCACGGCTGCGGCAGGATGTCGCGGACCGGCTGAGCGATCCAGCTGCCGCGATCCGTTGGCTGGTGGAGGCGATTGGGCTCGCCGAGCCTGGCGCTCGCCAGATTGTCGAGTACCTGGCGGCCACCCACGCGATCCTGGGCGTGATCCCCACGCAGCACTGCCTGGTGCTGGAGCGCTTCTTTGACGAGGCGGGCGGGATGCAGCTGGTGCTCCACGCCCCGTTCGGCAGCCGGATCAACCGCGCGTGGGGGCTCGCGCTGCGCAAGCGGTTCTGCCGCAGCTTCAACTTTGAATTGCAGGCGGCTGCAACCGAAGACGCCATCGTGCTGTCGTTGGGCCCGCAGCACAGCTTCCCGCTCGACGACGTGTTCCACTACTTGAACCCCGCAACGGCTCAAGATCTGCTCGTGCAGGCGATGCTCGACGCGCCGGTCTTCGGGACGCGCTGGCGCTGGAACGCGACGCGCGCACTCGCGGTGCTGCGATTCCGCGGCGGCAGGAAAGTCCCTACGCCGCTGCAGCGCATGGATGCCGAGGACCTGGTCGCGGCCGTCTTCCCGGACCAGCTCGCTTGCCCCGAGAACCTGGTGGGTGACCGCGAGATCCCGGATCATCCACTCGTCAATCAAACGATCGCCGACTGCCTGACGGAGGCCATGGACTTCCCCGGTCTGAAGCGCGTGCTGGAGGGCATGGAAGCGGGCCGATTCACGATGGTTGCGCGCGACACTGCCGAACCGTCGCCGCTATCACACGAAGTGCTGAACGCGCGGCCGTACGCCTTCCTCGACGACGCGCCGCTCGAAGAGCGGCGCACCCAGGCCGTGATCACGCGGCGCGGCCTGGACGTGAAGACGGCCGAGGAGTTCGGCACGCTCGACCAGGCGGCGATTGATCGCGTGAAAGAAGAGGCGTGGCCGGATCCCACGAACGCCGATGAGCTGCATGACGCGCTGTTGGTGATGGGCGGGATACCGAATGCGGAAGTCGGAACGCGGAACGCGGAATGGAAGGGCCAGTTCGAGCAGCTGGTTGGCGTGGGCCGCGCGACGGTGATGGACGGACGGCTCTGGCTGGCGACTGAACGCGTGCCGATGGTCCAAGCGGCCTTCCCGGAATCTGCCTTCGAGCCCGTCGTGACGGCGCCGGAGCGCGAGCGGACGAAGACGTGGACGCGGGAAGATGCGATTCGCGAGCTGGTGCGCGGACGGCTCGAGGTGATCGGCCCCACGACTGCGGCGGACATCGCCGCGGACCTGGGGCTGCCGCCGGGAGACGTGGACTACGCCCTGGCGACGCTCGAGCACGAGGGATTCGCCCTCCGCGGGCGGTTCTCGGGGGGGGGGGTGCAGGGAACGGAGTGGTGCGAACGGCGCCTGCTGGCGCGCATCCATCGCTACACGCTCGACCGGCTGCGCAAGGAGATCGAGCCGGTGGCGGCGGCCGACTTCCTCCGCTTCCTGTTCCGGTGGCAGCGCCTCGCGCCGGCCAGCAGGGCCGAGGGGCCGGAGGGTCTGGCGGCGGTGCTCGATGTGCTCGATGGCTACGAGTTGGCGGCGGGCGCGTGGGAGTCGGAAGTGCTGCCGGCGCGGCTCGCCGACTACGATCCGCTGTGGCTGGACGGGTTGTGCTTGTCGGGTGAGATCGCGTGGGGGCGTTTGACGCCAACACGGAACGTGGAACCGGGAACGCGGAACCGGAAAGCGGGACCGATCCGGTCTACACCAATCGCATTGTTCCGGCGCGACCGGGGCGAGGTCTGGAGAGCCGGTGGCGGTGACGTCGATCCGACGGCGCTGCCGCTTTCCTCCACGGGACGCGCGTTGCTGGCTGCGCTCGATGAGCGTGGGGCGTCGTTCTTCGGCGACCTCGTCAACGCGACTGGGTTGCTCCGCACCGAAGTCGAGAAGGGGTTGGGCGAGCTGGTGGCGTGGGGCCTGGTGTCATCGGACAGCTTCGCGGGGCTCCGGGCGCTACTCGTGCCCTCTGACCGCCGCCGGCCCATCGGGGTCGGAGGCTACCGGCGCCGCGGTAGAATCGCGCCGTTCGGCGTGGAAACAGCAGGGCGGTGGGCCCGGATTCACGCGCGCCCGCCCATGCCCGAGGAGCAGGTCGCCGAGGCGATCGCTTGGCAGCTGCTGCGGCGCTATGGCGTCGTGTTCCGGCGGGTCGTGCAACGAGAGGCCCTGCTCGCGCCCTGGCGCGACATCCTGCGCGTGTACCGGCGGCTCGAGGCGCGTGGTGAGATCCGCGGTGGCCGTTTCGTCGGAGGGTTCTCGGGGGAGCAGTACGCCCTTCCGGAGGCGATCGGGTTGCTCCGTTCCACGCGCAGGGAGCAGGGAGAAGGAGATCTGGTGGCGGTCAGCGGCGCCGATCCGCTGAACCTGGTCGGCATCCTCACGCCGGGGGACGTCGTGCCCGCCGTAACGACAAACCGGATCCTGTACCGGGATGGCGTGCCCGTGGCCGTGAAAGAGGGAGAAGGGAAGGGGGAGCAGTTCCTGGTCGACGCCCCCCCCGAGGAGCGCGACGTGTTGCGCGCAGCGCTGGTGCGGCGACGTCCCAGCCCGTTGGTACGAGCCTACATGGGAAAAAGCCGGGCGAGTTAGCAACCCCCCCCGCCCGGCTCCCTAGCTGAGCGCTACTAGAACCGCGACGCCGTCAGCGTTACGTCCGCGTCCTTCCAAGCCTCCCGGAAACGCGCGTCCACGGCCAACGCCTCAGCCGTCTTGCCTTGCGCGCGCAGCGCCTGCATCAACCCGAACAATGCCCAGCCGTTCTCCGGAAACCGCTTCAGGTCTTCCCGATACACCACTTCTGCTTCCGCCGGCCGGCCGGCCCGGACCAGCACGGCGCCGAGCGAGTGGCGGATCGGGTAGTACCAGGGCGGCGGTTCGAAATAGAGCATGCCGTCTTCGACGGCCATCGCTTCTTTGAAGTGGGCCGCGGCCTCGTCGAGTCGTCCGCCCCGCTGTGCGATCTCACCCATCAGCGCGTGCATCGCGATGTCGGCGACCGGTTTGTCGGCGGGGCTCGACGCCGCATCGGCTTGCTTCACCGCGTCGAGCTCAGTTGCGGCCTCGGTGGGCTTGCCCGTCGCCGCGAACGCGACCCCGCGCGCGTAGTGCGCCATCGTGCTCGCGTATTTGAGATCGGATGGGGGCAGCGGCTGCGCGAGCACGTCGTCCCAGCGGCCGAACGTCACGAGGGTGAGATCGAGGAACGGCACGAATGACTGCACCATGGGGACGACGCGGGCGACATCGAGGTTCGCCTTGGTGCCGAGCGCGCGCGCGGCCTCGACTGCCTGCGCGCTCCGCCCCGACATGGTCGCGGCAAAGGAAAGAAAGTGCACGTTGTGCGGATAGTAGCCGATGGGGTACACGCCCTGGGGATGCTGACCCTCGATAAACACCTCGTCGGTGTGCACGGCATGCACATTGCTTTCGACCGCATCGTTGTAACGCCCCACCCGGATGTAGATGTGCGCGGGCATATGCACCATGTGACCCACGCCCGGCATCAGGGCGGCGAGCCGCTCGGCGCAGGCGACGGCCTTGTCGGGACGCACCGCTTCGACGGCATGGATGTAGTAATGGCACGCACCCGGATGGTTCGGATTGCGCTGTAGCACCCCCTCGAGCTTGGACACGATCTCGGCAGTGCCGGGATACGGTTCACCCGAGGGCTGCTTCCAGTAATTCCACGGCCGTAGATCCATCATCGATTCGGCACATAGCGCGGCGGCATCGAGGTCGTCAGCGTAGCGTCCGCTGACTTCACACATCGCCGTCGCATAGGCCGAATCGAGGCCGGCGCGGTTGGCGCGGGGCACCTTGACGTAGCGCTTGGCAACGGCGGCGATGTACCCCCGCTCCGCGGCGCTCGCGCGACGCGAGAGCGATTGCGCCTTTTGGGCCGCCGCATACGCCGCTACGCCGCTCGCCGAATCCATGCCGGCGTTGACGTGGGGGCCGTACGCGTAGGCAATCCCCCAATAACACATCGCGCAGTTGGGGTCGAGCCGGGCCGCCTCGGTGAACGCGCGGATCGCCTCCGCGTGGTTGAATCCGAAGACGAGCCGCAGCCCCTGATCGAAGTAGCGCTGCGCGGTCGGATTGGCGGTGGTGATGGTGCGGTGGTAGCTGCCGAGGTCGTTGTACAGGGGAACGGTGTCGCGAGGGGCGTGCCCTGCTGACATGGTGGCGAGCAGGAGCGCGCCGAGAAACGGCATTGTCATGAGAGATTCCCTCCCGAGGCCTAGGGCAATCCGGTCGGTGGCCTCACTTGCCGAGGGAATCTGTTATACGCGTCGGCGGGCCAGGTCGCTAGGCCTTCAACTTTTCGAGATATTTGCTCCTGAGCTTCGCCACCTTGGGCGCGATCACGGCGCGGCAATAGGGCTGGTTGGGATTGCGGCGGTAGTACTCCCTGTGGTACTCCTCGGCCGGATAGAACGCGGTGAGCGGCACGATCTCCGTGACGATCGGGTCATCGAATACGTGCTCCGCCTCGAGCTCGCGCACGACTTCCTCGGCCACGCGACGTTGCTCGTCGTCATGATAGAAGATCGCCGAGCGATACTGTGTCCCCACGTCGCCACCCTGCGCGTTGAGGGTAGTCGGATCGTGGAGAGTGAAGAACACCCCGAGCAAGTCGCGATAACTGATGACCGCGGGATCGAAGGCGACCTGCACGACCTCGGCGTGGCCGGTCGTGCCGGTGCACACGGCCTGATAGCTCGGATTGGGGACGTGGCCGCCGGCGTAGCCCGATTGGACCTTGCTGACGCCCCGCAGTTGCTCGAAGACCGCCTCGAGGCACCAGAAGCAGCCGCCGGCGAGAGTAGCGAGCTCCATCAGTGGGTCACCAGGTAGCGCAGCACGACCTGATTGTAATACGGCGGGTTGGCCGCGTGCATAGCGTGCCCGCCCGGAACGGTGATCAGCGTGTCGTTGATCATGCAACGAGCGAGCTCATCGGTGATGAGGTGAAACATCCGGGCGCTGCGCTCGGCGCTGAGGAGCAGCACCGGCGTGTGGAGCCGGCCGAGATCGGCGCAGGTCAGCGGGGGCATGTACAGATCGCGGTTGGCGAGCATCTCGTGGCGCATTTCGAACGAATGCGCGAGAATCGCCGCCCGCGCCGGCGCGGGGAGGCTGTCGAAGCTGCCGCTCCTGCCGCTCACCCCGTCGAGGAACGCCCGCAGGGCAGCGACGGAGTCTCCGCGCGCGAACGCGGCCCGTGCCGGGTCCAGGGCGGTCGCGTAGAAGGCGCGGCGGATCGAGTCAGCTTCCGGCGTGCGGGTCAGCAGCGGCATGACCGGGGCCTCGCCTAGCACCAGTGAACGGACCAGCGCGGGATGCTCGAGCGCCAGCACGAGGGCCGTGTAGGCGCCATACCCGGAGCCGACGACATGGGCGGGTGCGAGATCGAGCGTCAGCAGCAGCGCCGCGAGGTCCTCGGCGTGGAGCATCGGCGAGTACGCCTGGACGTCGTTCTGCGGCGGGTTGGGTGGGTGGTAGCGGCGGCTGTAGACCAGGACCCGGTGCGTCTCCGCGAACGCCGCGACCTGTGCGTTCCAATCTCCGAGATCCTTGAGACTGCCGTGCACGAACACGACCGGCGGGCCCGAGTCGCCGACCAAGCGGTAGCTAAGCGTCGTGCCGTTCACCCGCACCGCGTGGAGGGGAGCCGTGACGGCCGTCGGAACGGGCGGCTGGACGCTGATCGCCGGGGCGGGTGTGGCGGGCGGAGGGGGCGGTCCGCCGCCGCAAGCGGCGGCGAGGCAGACAGCGACAAGCCCGGGGAGGCTACGTACCATGCGGGAACTCTGCTTTGCGAGCATCCCCGGCGTCAAGCGCCGGCCAGCACCAGCCACGCCGCCGCCGCTGCCACTTTCTGCTCGGCCCGCCACCGGCGCACGTCCTTGCCGAGCTCCGCCACCTGCATCTTCACCTTTGCCGCCGGGCGGCGCAGCGCCCGCCCCAGGCGCTCGTACACTTCTCGCTCGAGCACGATGTGGGGCGTGAGACGGCAGCGTTGGGTTCCGTCGACGACCACCGTTCGGAACAGGCGCCCTTCGGACGCGTGCGCCCACATGTGCGGGCTCGCGATCGTGGCTGGGTCGGTGAGCGACGGTACCACGATCCCAGCGCCGCGGGTCCGGTGTCCCGCGTTCCGGTATTCCGCGACCAGCGCGGCGATGGCGTCCCGCGAAAAACGCTCGATGCCGCGTACCAGCCGATCGACTTTAGCGGTGTTGGTCTGCGCGGTGCCGAAGCCGGCGTGGTAGGGTTGGCGCGAGTCGGGGACGTCAGGATCGCTGAGCTCGATCACGCGACTGTCGAGGACGCGGGGTGCGGATTTCGGTCCAGCGAGCAGCACGGCGGCGGCCCAACCGGACTTCACGCGGAAACCGAGGGCACAGAGGGGGCTCATCCCCAATCCTTGGAGCCGGGAGCGACGCGGCGCATGGACTTTAGAAACGTGAAGGGGGAAGCCGCGTCGTGTAGGGGCGCAGCATGCTGCGCCCCTATCAGCCGCAATCCCTCCACCTCCTCGGCCAGAACATTCACCGTGCCATCGTCCTTGGCGAGCTTGCCGCGCACACATACGAACGGCTCCCCGCGCACGGCCGCGCGATAGCGATCATAGACGTCGGGCCGCACGATCACGTTCGTCATCCCAGCCTCGTCTTCGATCAACAGGAAAACGGTTCCCTTGGCGGTCTCAGGTCGCTGGCGGGCCACCACCAAACCTGCCACCTGGCATTTGGCTCCCGCCTTGAGCTCAGATAGCCGGTTGCTGGATGTCAGTCCATGGGGTAAAGCATTACGCACCAACGACAAAGGATGGCCGCTGGCAGAGAAACCGAGTGTCGCATACTCGGCGAGCAGCCGCTCGTGGGCCGCCAGCCCTCCGAAGTGCAGGTGCTCGTGGGGGTGGTCCAGGGCCAGCTCCAGCTGGCGCCGGCCGCGCCCGTCGCCGTTGCGCGAGGCTTGGGGGGGCAGCCATAGCCCCACCTGCCACAAGAGCTCGCGCCGGGTGAGGCCGAATCCATCACATCCGCCGACCCACATGAGCGCCTCGATCGCCGTGCGCTTGAGGGCCGGCGGGGCGCGCCGCACGAAGTCGCCAACGCTGCGGTACGTTCCTCCTCGCTCCCGCTCGAGCACGGTAGCGGTGGCCGTTTCCTCGCTCCAGTGCCGAACGAAACCCAGCCCCACCCTTACCGCTCCCCGCTCCCCGCTCCCTGACTCCGGTTCTACCGTGCACCACACGTCGCTCCGGTTCACGTCGGGCAGCCGGATCTCGATGCCGTTCCGCTGGGCGTCGCGACCCAGCGCGTCGAGCGAATAGAACCCCATCGGCTGGTTATTGAAGAGGCCCACGTAGAACTCGACGGGGTGGTAGTGCCGCAGCCACGCCGACTGGTAGGCGAGCAGCCCGAACGCCGCCGCGTGCGACTTGGGGAATCCGAACTCGCTGAAGGCAATCACCTGGGAGAAGACTTTCTCGGCCGTGGCCTCCGGGACCCCGCGAGCCATAGCGCCCGCGCGGAACTCCTCCCAGAAGCCGCCCATCAGGTTGCGCGAGCGGCGCCGGCTCATCGCTCGCCGCAACGCTTCCGCTTGGCCGGCTGTGAATCCCGCGAGCGCCTGGCACACCTGCAGCACTTGATCCTGATAGAGGATGATGCCAAGCGTTTCGGAGAGGCAGTCGCGCAGCAGCGGATGATCTACCGGAGGTTCGTAAGGGCGGCCCGCGGCGTGCGCACGGCGTTGATCCTCGCGCCGCCGCACGTACGGATTCACCGCGCCACCCACGATGGGCCCCGGGCGCACGATCGCCACCTCGACGGCGAGGTCCTCCAGATTGCGGGGCCGGCTGCGGCGGATCATCTGCATCTGCGCGCGGCTCTCGATTTGGAACAGGCCGATCGTGTCGCCCGCACAGATGCGGTCGTAAATGGCGGGATCGTCGAAGTCGATGCGCGAGAGATCGGGCGGCGTCCCGGTGCGCCGCGCGATCAGCTCCACGCATTCCTCTACCAACGACAGCATCCCGAGTGCGAGGAAATCGATCTTGATGAAGCGGGCGTCGTCGCAGGAATCCTTATCCCACTGGCACACGACCCGGTCTTCCATCGCGGCGCGCTCGAGCGGCACCAGCTCCACAAGCGGCCGGGAGGAGATCACCATCCCCCCCACGTGCTGGGACACGTGCCGGGGGAGTCCGCGAATTTCGTATGCGAGCTCACACAGCTCCTTCCACAAGGGCGCATCCTTGCGCCCCGCGAAACCGGGCAGCTGCTCCAGCTCGTCCGCCAATCCGTCCGCCCGTCCATCCGCCAGTTTTGAGACGAGCTCGATCTCGCCGAGCGGTAGGTCGAGCGCTTTGCCGATCTCGCGCACCGCCGAGCGCAACCGGTAGGTGGGGAATGAGCAGACGAGCCCGGCGTGCTCGGCGCCATAGCGCGTGTAGACGCGGCGGATCAGCTCCTCGCGGATCTCGCGCGGGAAATCGAGATCGATGTCGGGGACCGAGGCGAGCGTCTCGCTCAAGAACCGGCCGAGGAAGAGCTTGTTGGCGATCGGGTCGATGTGGGACAGGCCGAGGAAATAGCAGACGATGGACGACACGGACGAGCCGCGGCCCCGGCCGGGCAGCAGATTGCCGCTGGCGCGCCGGGAGCCGCGGCGCACATCGGCCGCGACCTCGCGCGCGAGGTCAAAGATGTCGTGATAGACGAGGAAGAAGCCGCTGAGTTTGTGATGCTCGATGATCTTCAGCTCTTCGTCGAGCCGCCGTACGGCTTGGGCGCGATGGAGGGAGTCTTCCGGGTAGCGCTCGTCCAAACGGCCGCGGCACAGCTCGGCGAGTGCCTGCGGCGCGGGCGCCCGCTGCGTTGTGCTGGGGCCGCGGAAGTCGGGGAATGTGTATCCCAGGTCCCGCGTCAGATCGAAGGCTTGGCAGCGCTCGGCAATGGCCAAAGTAGTGGCGACAGCAAGCGGACAGTCAGCGAACAGCGACACGACTTCTTCCAGCGGCCGCAAGTAAAACTCGCTGTTCGGATGCCGGACCCGGTGGGAGCCGTCGAGCGTCATGCGGTGGCGGATCGCGACCAGTACATCGTGCAGGCGGTGCAGGTCGCGCGTGTGATAATGAACGTTGCCGGTAGCCACGACGCCAAGTTGCACGGACTCAGCGATGCCGATCAGCGTGCGCGTCAGCGCTAAATCGCCACGAACCCGATTCCGCTGGATCTCCACAAAAAACCGATCTTGTCCGAACACCGCGCGGCAGCGCTCGGCGAGCCTGCGGCACGCGGCGAGCCCTTCGGTCTCCAGCGTCCGCGGCAGCAGGCCGTCTCTGCGGGATCCTGAGAGGATGATCAGCCCCTCGTGGCGCGCTGCGAGCGATGCAAACGCGAGCCGCGGGTCGAGGCGGTCGGCACCGAGATGCGCCTCGGTGAGCAGCCGGCAGAGATTCGCGTACCCTTGCGGCGTCTCGGCGAGCAGAGTGAGGTGACTGCCATCCGTGAGTGTCACTTCGGCGCCGGTGATCGCCTGGAGAGCGAGCGGCTTGGCGGCCTGTGCGAACGCGAGCGAGCCGTAGACGCCGTTGCGGTCGGTGAGCGCCAGAGCGGGGTAGCCGAGGCGCTGCGCTTCCGCGACGAGGTCGTCGGGGAGGGACGCGCCGTCGAGAAATGAGAAGGCCGAGTGGCAGTGAAGCTCCGCGTACATCACGGCATCTGTGCGAACCACTCGCCGGTGGCAACGTCTTCGAACAACACTACGCGCTTGCCGCCGTCCAATACGATCTCGTGATAACAGCGCGCAATCGATTGGCGCCACCACTCGTCGTCGATGCGCCAACTCTCGAGGACGGTCGCGACGGTCGCACCGCCGACTGTTGCGGGCCGGTCCTCCGCATCGCACTCGACCGCGATGGGTTGCGGAACGTTCAGGGCTCGAAGTCGATCAGTGCGTAGCGGCGCTCGGGCAGGCGCGACCATGGCTGGACCTCGATGACGTGGTAGAGACCGGAGCGCGGGAGGCGCATCCGGATTTCCCGGGCGGCGCTTTGCAGCGCTCGTTGCTGACCGGCGCGCGCGGCGGCGCCGGCATCGCGCGCGAAGAGCTGCAGCTCGGCAGTCCCGGGCGCGAACGCGGTGAATTCGAGAACGAGCCGCTCGACCGCGCCCGTCGGCGGCGACTGCTCGAGACGCGTCTTGAGCGGCGCGGCGATGCGGTCGCCGTCGGCGGTGGGATCCTTGAGTAGATGGGTAGCGAGCCAGGAACCACCTCCCTCGAGGTCGGCGCGCAGCCGCACGGCTTGCACCCGCCATCCGATGCGGCGTGGGTGTTTGCGCGCGCGCGCGATCAGCTGGTCGAGCGAGCGCTCGAGGAGCTCGCGCTCGCCCACCGGCGTGAAGAACGTGAGCGCCGCGACGATCGGCGCGGGGGCAACGCATCCCTCGACGGGCTCCGCGATGCGGCCCGCGGCGAGCCGCCACAACCGGCGTCCCAGCGCGCCGAACTGCGCGGTGATCGCTTCTTCGGGGAGAGCCGCGAGCGCGCCAAGGGTACGGATTCCGAGCAGGCGGAGGCGGCGGTGGGTGTCGGCATCGAGCGGCAGGACGGCGATGGGTTGAGAGGCCAGGAACTTCCCTTCTTCTCCGGAAGGCACGATGATCGCTTCGCCTGGCTTTGCGCGCGAAGCCGCGACCCAGGCGACGAATTTGCCGAGACCCCACCCCACCCGGATTGCGGATTGCGGATTGCGGATTGCGGATTGGATTGCCGCGACGATCTGCGCCGGTCCCCCGTAGATCCCCTCCAGTCCGTCCCCCCCCACGTACGCCAGCCCCAACTCCCCCGGCTCGACGACCGGGCTCACCTCGTTCAGGGCGGCAAGCATGCGGGCGAACCGCTCGTCATAGTGGACTGGGTCGGGTTCGTACAGCCGCAGGGTGGGACAGACGCCGATCGCCTGGCTGACGGTCATCCCGGGCTTCACTCCCACGTGCCGGGCGAGAGAAGAGACCTGCCACAGTTTGCGGGTGGTATCGGGGGAGAGCAGGGCGGTGGGGCAGGCGACCAGGCCCTCACGACGCGCCTCTTCACAGCGCAACGGGAAGAGGGGAATCCAGACGCAGGCGGCGAGCGAGCTCGTAGGACGCCGAGACATTGACAGAGTCGAAATGGGACCCGAATATATCCCGAAGATCATAACTGCCGCAAGGCTAATTTGAGCTTCAATGAGCCAACCGGATCTATTCGGATTAGACGCGCTTCCAGCGCCCAAGCCGGAAGTGGTTGAGCTCGCACGCGGCCTGCCGCCAAACGTGCGGTTTGGGACATCGACCTGGACGTATGACGGCTGGTTCGGGGACGTCTATCACCGCCGCTACCGCGGTCCCCAGCCGGCGAAGCGACTCGAGGAGTACGTGCGTTACCCGCTGTTTCGGACCGTGGGGATCGACAGCGCCTTCTACGATCCGCCATCAGAAGAGGAATTGCTGGCCTACGCCCGCTCACTGCCTCCCGGCTTTCCGTGCGTGAGCAAGGTATGGGATCGAATCACGGCGAAACGCCTCAATCAGGAAGCTCCCCAGCCCGGGCTCGCCGGCATGCGCAATCCCGATTTCCTGAATGCCACCTTCTTTAAGGATTCTGTGTTGGGTCCCTACAGCCGCGTGTTTCGGGATCACGCTGGATGTTTCGTGTTCGAGTTTCAGTCGATGCGGGGCAAGGACCTTCCCGATCCGCTCGAGTGGGCGGATCAACTCGATGCGTTTCTAACCGAGCTGCCGCGGGACTTCCGGTACGCTGTCGAGCTCCGCAATCCCGAGCTGCTCACCGATCTTCACGGCGAGGTCCTGAAGCGCCACGGCGTGGCGCACGTGTTCAACTCGTGGACGGAGATGCCGCCGATCGGCGCGCAGCTCGATCTCTCGTGGACGTTCCCGGCCGAATTCACTGTCGCCCGCGCCCTGCTGAAGCCGGGACGGCGCTATGCGGACGCGGTGAAGCAGTTCCAGCCGTACGATCGGATCCAAGAGCCCCAACCGCAGCTGCGGCAGGACCTGTTGCGGCTCGTGAAGGAAGCCATGCGGCGGCGGATCGAGGCATTCGTCCTCGCGAACAACCGCGCCGAGGGGAATGCACCGGGGACGATTCGGGAGGTCGCGCGGCTGTGGCTAGAGCAGGCTTCCCCGCAGCTCTAGCTCACCCTGAGTCGGCACCCGACTGGGGCGGTAACGGTCCATCATCCCGCGATTCTTCGCAAAGCCGTGCTTGTGCTGCAGCTTCTGCACGCGGCGGGAAAGCGCGCGGGCGTAATCGCGCGGCGCCCCGGCCTGCCGTGCATACGCGCGCTCGTAGCGCGGCACGAGATCGGGGAAGTGCTCGGCGAGCAGTGGGATGAAGCGGTCGCGCACCGCTGCATAGAGACGCAGCGGTCCCGCATGAATGAACTGCGCGCCCGCCTCGCGCGCGGCGGAAAATAGTGCGTCGAGGTGCGCGACATTATCCGTGATGCCCGGCAGCACCGGCGCCACGATCAGTCCCGCGTTGATCCCGGCATCCACGAGCTTCTTGAGTGCGCCGAGCCGGGCGGCCGGAATCGGAGAACGCGCCTCGAGCTTGCGCGCGAGACGCGCGTCGGCGGTGATGAGCGAGACGTGGACCTGGAGCTCATTGCGCTCCTGGAGACGGAGGAGCAGGTCGCGATCGCGCGCGATGAGCGGACTCTTGGTGATGATCCCGAACGACAATCCCTCGCACCGTGCCAGGCGCTGCAGCACCGCGCGCGTGACCCTGAAGCGGCGCTCGGCGGGCTGATAGGGGTCCGTCGCGGTGCCGATGACGATCGTCGCGCCGATCGGCACGCGCTTCAAGTCGGCGTCGAGCGCGCCGACGACTTGCTCCTTCACGAAGATGCGGCGCTCGAACGCTTCCCACCCGTGCGCGCCGCGATAGTCGGCGAACTCCGCGTCTGTCAGCTTCCCGGCGTCGTGCGCGCGCTCGACGACGTAGCGGTGGGTGTAGCGCGCGTAGCAGTAGCTGCAGCCGAACTCGCACCCCACGTAGGGATTGAGCGACCAGTAGTCCATGCCGGTCGCGCTCGGGGGATTGAGCACTCGCTTGGGGGTGAGGGAGACGAAGCGGGTGCCGCGGAGACGCTCATCTAACACGACGGGCGGGCGGCCAGACGGCCGGTCGGCCGGTAGTAGCGGAATCTGGGTTTGTGACTTGTCCGGCCGTCGGTCACCCACAGCGCCCCCATCCGCACTGCAGGCACACCCAACAGCCGGACAGCGGGGCAGTATGCGAGCCGCAGTCGGGGCAAGGTGGAGGAGGGGGTGGAGTTGGGGTCGGCGAGGCCCGGGGCTTTGGGACGGCCATACCCGAATATAACCCGAAACTCGTGCTCAGCAACCCAGATTTTACGCCGCTCGGACCATCCGTCTCCAGCCGTAGTAAACGGGCACGCCGAGCAGCACAAGCACCAGTCCCAGCATCGCGTACGTCTGGGTGGCCTTCTGTACGAGGAGATCCACGGCGATGAGGGCGGTCAGCCCGATGTACAGCGCCGGTAGCCAGGGGTAGCCGGGCGTTTTCACGGGTCGCGGGATGTCGGGCCGCTTTTTCCGCAGCGCGAACAAGCCGACGGCGGTGACCATGTAGAACGCCACCGCGGCGAAGATCACGAAGTTCAGGAGCTGCCCGTACGTGCCCGAGAGACACAGCACACAGGTCCAGATCGCCTGGACGATCAGCGCGACGGCGGGCGTGCGATAGTGCGGGTGCAGCGTGGCGGCCGACTTGAAGAAGAGATTGTCATGCGCCATGGCGTAATACACGCGCGCGCCCGAGAGAATCAGCCCGTTGTTGCAGCCGAACGTCGAGATCATGATCGCGACGGCCATGATGTAGAGGCCCGGCGTGCCGAACATCGCCGCCATCGCGGCCGTGCCGACACGGTCCTGCGGCGCATGCGCGATGGCGTCCGCAGGCAGGACGTTCAGGTAAGCGACGTTGGCGAGCACGTACAAGGTCGTCACCGTCAAAGTGCCGACGGCCATCGCGAACGGCAGGTCTTTCTCCGGCTGCTTCAGCTCTCCCGAGGCGAATCCCACGTTGTTCCAGGCATCCATCGAGAACAGCGAGCCGACCATGGCGGCGCCGATGACGGGCAGCATTCCCAGCGTCAGGCCGCCCGCCGGCCAGAAATTGGGCCCAAAGTTCGCGGTGATCGCCTCGGCGTTGCGGCCGATCGTCAGGCCCAACACGATGAGCGCCGCCAGCGCGGCGACTTTGATTGCGGTTAGCGATGTTTGGATGAACGCGGCCGTCCGCACGCCGCGCACGTTGATCCACGTGAGCAATACGATCGACGCAATCGCCAAGATCCGCTGCGGCGACAGTCCCACCGCGATGTCGCCGATCGGTCGGGGGAGGTGGAGCGTGGTGCCGAGGAATACGTCGGGCGTGAGGCTGGGTACGAGGACCGAGGTGAAACGGGCGAAGGCGACGGCCACCGCCGCGATCGTCCCGGTCTGGATGACGACGAACAACGTCCACCCGTACAGGTAGCCAAACAGCGGCGAAATCCCCTCGCGCAGGTAGACGTACTGGCCGCCCGCCTTGGGGAACATGGCCGCGAGCTCCCCGTAGCTGAGGGCGCCCAGCAACGTAACGATGCCGGAGACGCCCCACACGAGCAGCAGCAAGCCCGGCGTCTGCACCTGCCGCAGAATCTCCGCCGACACGATGAAAATGCCGGATCCGATCATGGATCCGACGACGAGGGCGGTGGCGTCGAGGCGCGAGATCGCCCGCACGAACTCGACCCGCGGGGATTGGACGGGGGGGGTAGTCATGAGGCTGATAACCTAGTGGCCGTTCTGGACCGCCGCTATCTTTCGCCGGCCCACACCTCTAGGGGACCGCGTGCGTCTCTTGCCGCGCAATGAAGAGTTCTTCGACCTCTTCACCGAGGTCGCCAATCGCAACAAAGAAGCGGCGCAGCACCTGCACAACCTGTTCGAGGCGGCGCCTGAGCGCCGCACGCCGCACGTCGAGGCGCTGAAGCGCCTCGAGCACGAAGCCGATCAGGTGACGCACGAAGTCGTGAATCGCCTCGACCGCACTTTCATCACGCCCCTCGACCGCGAAGACATCCACCAGCTCGCGTCCGATTTGGATGATGTGATGGACGCGATGGATGGCACGGCTCGCCGCGCCCAGATCTTCCGGCTGGGCGTCGCGCCGCAGGGGGTGCGCCGGATGGTGGAGGTGGTGCAGCGCATGATGGCCGTCCTGTTCGAGGCGGTCAGCCGCCTCAAGAAGGGCGACGACGTGATGCGCTACTGCGTGGAGGCGAAGCAGCTCGAGGAAGAAGGCGACTCGATCTATCACGAAGCGCTGGGCCAGCTGTTCGAAAAAGAGCGCGATGCGATCGAGCTGATCAAGTGGAAGGAGATCTACGACAACCTGGAGACCACCCTCGATCAGGCCGAGGACGTCGCCAACGTGGTCGAGTCCATCACGATCAAGCACGCCTGATGGCCGGCTCCGTCTGGTTCGTCCTGGCGATCCTGTTCGTCGCCCTCATCTTCGATTTCATCAACGGGTTTCACGACGCGGCCAATTCCATCGCCACGGTCGTGTCCACCCGGGTCCTCTCTCCGACCGCCGCCGTAATCTGGGCGGCGTTCTGGAATTTCGTAGCGGCGTTCGTGTTCGGAACGGCCATCGCGAGGACCGTCGGCAAGGGGCTGATCGATCTCAGCGTAGTGGATTCGACCGTCGTGCTCGGCGGGCTCCTGGGCGCGATCATCTGGGACCTGGTCACGTGGTACCTGGGATTGCCGACCTCGTCGTCGCACGCGCTGATCGGCGGCTACGCGGGGGCGGCGGTCGCGAAATCCGGGTTCGCCGCGATCATCGCGAGCGGTTGGACGAAGACGCTCGTCTTCATCGTCGTAGCGCCGCTCATGGGGCTGACGCTGGCACTGCTGCTCACGGTCGCCCTGTCCTGGGTGCTGCGCCGCTCGCTGCCCCGTAAAGTGGACAAGACGTTCCGAGTCCTGCAGCTCGTCTCAGCCGCCGCGTACTCGCTGGGCCATGGCACGAACGACGCGCAGAAGACCATGGGGATCGTCGTGGCGCTGCTGGTGTCGAGCCAGGCGCTGTTCGTGAACTTCCCGATCCAGGCCTTCCACCTGACGACAGCGGATAAGGTGCCGACGTGGGTGATCCTGGCCGCGCACGCCGCAATCGGCCTGGGGACGATGGCCGGCGGGTGGCGGATCGTGAAGACGATGGGACAGCGAATCACCAAGTTGACGCCGTTCGGCGGGTTCTGCGCGGAGACGAGCGGGGCGATCACGCTGTTCGTCGCCTCGCACTTCGGCATCCCCGTGAGCACGACGCACACGATCACCGGCGCGATCACCGGCGTCGGCGCGGCGCAGCGCTTCTCGGCGGTGCGCTGGGGAGTGGCGGGGCGGATCGTGTGGGCCTGGATGTTGACGATCCCCGCGGCGGCGGGCATCGGCGGGCTTAGCTATCTGCTGCTGCGGGTGGTGGTCTAGCTCAAGTCTCTTCGACGCTTCTAGCCCGGAGCTTCTCCAAGTCGATCATCTTCACGCCCTCGGCGTAGTCGGTCACCGGGGCGTGCGAGACGCGCGTGAGGGTGTCGATGCTCTCCCGCACCCGGTGCGTCAGCTTCATGATGTTGTCGAGCGATTTCTTGTCCTCGGGATGGGTGATGCGCGCGTCCATCTCGAGGAGCTGCCCTTCGGCGACGATCGCCGCTAGGGCGTTGTTCACTTCGTGACGAATCGTCACCGCCACCTGCCCGATCACCGCCACGCGCTCGCCCTGCATAGCGCGGTAATAGTAGAGATGGAGCTGCTCCGACAGCCAGCCGACCGAGATCGCGATCGCCCCATACGCGACGTAGATGGGCACGGTGATGCGCCAGTCTTCGGGCTCCAGGTTCCAGGCGACGAGATATTGGATCGTGGTGAACAGGACCGTCCCCATCACGAGACCCGACACCGCGCCGTGCATGCCGTAGTGCAGCGACAGGATGTAGGCCGGCACGAGGGTGACCAGCCAGACGAGGTCGCGGTAGGGAACGTCAGCCGCGGGCACGAACTGCAGGACGATGCTGGGCGCGAGGTAGGCGACGGCGCAGTACAGCCACCACCGCTTGGGGAGCGGTGGCCGGTGCGTCATCGGAGTGAACCCGAGGAAGTCGAGCAGCTCCTGCCGGGCGTGCGGGTTCACGTCACTCGAGCTTCAACGTCAGCACGCGCAGCTCGGTCATCTCCTCGATGGCGTAGCGCACCCCCTCACGGCCGAGGCCCGATCCCTTGGCACCGCCGTACGGCAGGCGGTCCACGCGGAAGCCGGGGATGTCGTTGCCGTTCACGGCGCCCACGTCGAGCTCGGCGTGGAGGCGGAACATCGTCTGCAGGTTCGTCGTGAACACGCCCGCCTGCAGTCCGTAGGGGGAGGCGTTCGCCCAGGCGATCGCGTCGCCGAGAGTGCGATACGGAGTCACGGTGACGAGCGGCGCGAACACTTCCTCGCAGTTCACCTTCATGTCGGCACTCGTGTGCAGCAACACCGTGGGCTCGAGGAAGATGTCGTTGCGTTTGCCGCCCACCGCCACTTCCGCGCCTCCCGCAATCGCCTCCGCGATCCAGCGCTCGACGCGCTCGGCCGCTTCGAGGGAAATCATCGGGCCCACGTCGGTGTGGTCGTCCAGCACATCGCCGACTTTGAGCTGCCGCACGTTCGGCAGGAAGAGATCGAGGAACGCCTGATACACGCGCTCGTGCACGTAGATGCGCTGGGTGGAAATGCACGACTGGCCGGCGTAGGTGAATCCGCCCGCGGCGCAGCGCTTGGCCGCCCACGCGAGATCGGCGTCGGGCTCGACGATGACGGCGGCGTTGCCGCCCAGCTCGAGCGCGACGCGCTTGGCGCCGGCCTTGGCCCGGATCGCCCAGCCCGCTTTCGCGCTTCCGGTGAAGGTGATGAGCCGGACGCGCGGATCTTCGATCAGGATCTGCGCGACTTCCACGTGACAGGGAACGACGTTGACCGCGCCCGCGGGATAGCCCGACGCCTTCACGAGCTCGGCGAGCCGTAGCGTGGTGAGCGGATCCTGGGGCGGCGGCTTGAGCGTGATCGTGGCGCCGCAAGCCATCGCGGGGGCGATCTTATGGGCCGCGAGCAGGACGGGGAAATTGAACGGGGTGATCGCGGCGATCGGCGCGAGCGGAAAGCGCCGCGTGATGGCGATCCGGCCGGCGCCCGCGGGGACGGCGTCGGCAGGCAGCACCTCGCCGCCGATCCGGGTCGCTTCTTCGGCCGCGTCGCGGAAAACAAAGACGGAGCGGTCGAGCTCGAGCCGGGCCTGCGCGATCGGCTTGCCGGCTTCGAGGGCGAGGGTCCGCGCCAGCTCGGGACGGGCGGCTTCCAATCCATCCGCGACCTTACGGAGCGCGGCGGCGCGCGCATAGGCGGGCATTTCCCGGCAGGCCCGCGCCGCCGCTACGTTGGCGTCGAGCGCGGCGCGCACTTCCGCCGGGCCGGCCAGGGCGACGACACCCACTTCGGTGCCGTCGTGCGGCGCCCGGATGACCGCGGTCTCGCGTTCTTGCTGCTGCTGTTTTGTGGTCATAGTCCCAATGTCTCGACAACGGTCGCTGCGATGGCGGCGTCCTGAACGCCGACGCCGGTCAGGTCGGCAATGGTAATCTCACTCTCCTGTTCCCGTCCCGCGAGCCGCCCGGCGGCGAGATCGCCCAGCTCAGCATAGACGCGCTCGGGACCAAGCAGACCCGCGGCGATCGCGTGATGCAGATTGCCGTAGCGCGCCGTCTGGGAAGTGCGATCAGCGATCAGCTTGTCGGCTTTCAGCAGCAGCGCGGGTTCCAGCTCCACCTTTTCCGGGCTTCCCGTGCCCGCGGAGGTGATGTGCGTGCCCTTGGCGACCCACGCCGCTTTGATGAGCGGCGTGGTGCTGGCCGTCGCCGTCACGACCACGCGGTGCCGTTTCACTTCGGGTTCGAGCGCATCCGCGACCCGCGCCTTGACCATACCGCCCAACTCCCGCACCAGCGCCTCGGCGCGGTGCAGCGTGCGGTTCCACACGGTCAGCCGCTCGATCGGCAGCTCAGCGACCATCATCCGTGCAGTGATCCGCGCAAGGGCGCCCGCACCGACGAGCAGCGCTTCGCGCGCGTGCTTGGGAGCGAGGTACTTCAGCGTCAGTCCCACCGCGGCCGCGGTCCGCAGATCGGTGAGGTACCCATGCTCGGCCAGCAGCAGGGCGGGGACCCCCGTGGACGCGTCGAGGAGGAGAAAGAGGCCGTCGCCCGATGGGAGGCCACGCTCGCGGTTCCGGTAGAAACCCGTCGCCACCTTGAGCACGACATGGCGCGCGCCCTTCAGGTGCGCGCCTTTGACGTGGATTTCCGCGTCGAGATCGCCGAGCTCGACGACCATCGGGTCGGGAAGCGTCGCCTCGCCCAGCGCGAGCGCACGGAACCCGCGCTCGACGGCCGCCACGGCCACACCGAGCGGGATCTTGTCCCGAAACGCCTCGAGCGGGACGACCTGCATCAGCGGGGACGGTCAGTCCGTAAACAAGCGCCGCAGGCCGCGCTCCGTTTCAGCGAGCGCCTCCTGGAGATGTTGCAGCTCGTCGCCGAAGCCGAACCGCAGGAAGCCGGGCATCCCGAACTGATCACCGGGCACGAGCAGCACGCTGTGCTGGGCGCGGAGCTTTTCGACGACCTCTGTCCCCGGCAGGGCCTGACGATAGCGGGCCCAACAGATCGCGCCCGCCTGCGGCGGATGCCAGGTGAATGTGTCGCCGAAGCGCTTGAGCCACGCCTCGAGCACCGGATAGTTGGACTGCAGGATGCGGCGGGTGCGGTCGATGAGCTTTTCGCGCACGTGTGGTTCGAGCGCCACCGCGGCCAGATGATCACTCGCGCCCGAGGGGCCGATGGTCGTGTAGTCGTGCCGCGCCCACGTCTCCTGGCTGAAGCCCGGCTGGGCGATGATCCAGCCGATGCGCAGGCCGGGAAGCCCGTAGGCCTTCGACAGGCCGTTCACGACGATGACTTTCTCGTAGCCGCTGCCCCAGAACGATGGCGTCGTCTTCCCGTCGCGCTCGGCGCCCTGATAGACCTCGTCGGCGAGGATCCAGGCGCCAACCTCCGCAGCGCGCTCGAGGATCACTTTGCGCGATTCGTCGGACAGGATGTGGCCGGTGGGATTGTGAGGATTCGTGACCACGACGAGTTTCGTGCCGGGCGCGATGGCGGTGCGGATCTCCTCGGCGTAGGGCTCCCACGCTTCCTTTTCGTGCAGCTGGATGGGCCGCACCTGGGCGCCGAAGTTCTGCGCCAGGCCCCAGGACTGCAGGTAGTTCGGCATCATCACGGCGACCTTGTCGCCGGGCTCGACCAGGCGCCAGCAGGTGACGAAGTTCGCCTCCGCGCTCCCGGTCGTGACGAGCACCTGATCGGGGGAGACGCCGGGGTAGAGGGCCGCGATGCGCTCGCGGAGGAGGTCGGTGCCGTTCGACTGGCTGTAGCCGAGCCGCACCTCGAGCAGGGGCACCGCCGACGCGCCCGCCAGGCCGAGCAGCTCCTGGATGGTGAGCGGGTGGACGCCCGACTCGGAGAGGTTGAAGCGGACCCGGTTTTCCCAGGTGCTCTGCCAGCGTTCGAGCTCGAAGGGGACGAATTTGGTGGGTGTCATGGTTCGTAAAGCTGGCGCAGGTCGGCGGGTTTCTCCAGCCAGTAGTCGGGCTGCAAATCTTCCAGGTGCGCGCGGTCGAACGGGCCCCACAGGACCGCGGCGGTTGTGACGCCGGCGGCGCGGCCGCATTCGATGTCGAAGCGCGAATCCCCAATGAACACGGTCTCGGCGCCCCGCGCGCCGAGCAGGTCCATGGCTTTGAGGACGGGCTCGGGGTGCGGTTTGGGGTTGGTGACGTTGTCGCAGCCGAGCACGACGTCGAAGGCCTGGTCGAGGCCGCAGACTTTGATGCCCCGCAGCGCGCCATCCCGGAGCTTGCTGGTCACGAGGCCGAGCCGCTTTCCGCGAGCCTTGAGTCGTAAGACTTCGACCGAGATGCCCTCGTACGGTTTCGCCAGGGCATCGTGATGCGTGAGGTTGTAGGTGCGGTAGGTCGCGATCATCGCGTCGATCTCGACTTCGTCCTCGGTCACGTGGCGGAACTGGACGGACAGCGGCGTGCCGAGGCCTTTGAGCCACATGTCGTCGGGCGGCAGGGGCTGGTTGCCGCGGTGGAGCTGCATCGTGTGGCGGTAGGAGCGCAGGATCAGCTCGATGGAGTCGATCAGCGTTCCGTCGAGGTCGAACAGGAAGGTGGTGAGGGGCACGGCGGGAATCTACAACCTCACCCGCAGGCGTTGCTTACAAGCCCGTGCGAGTGTAATTGCCACACCGGTCAGAACGGTCTCTGGGGCTTGTTCTCCTGAGTCCTGCAGTGCATTCGAGCACACAGCGAATCAACACCACTCCTGAAGTGCTGGGCGTCGCCTGGTGTGAACGTTCGTTCCGGTCGCACTCGCCGGTAGTAAGGACCGAAATCGTTCCAGATGCGCGCGACGACTTCGCCAGGCACCTCAACCCAGTTCTGATCGTCGGGGTGCTTCAAGTCATACACGTGTGCGACGATGCTTGGTGGAGCACCAGTCGAATCCGGCGCGAACACGACAGGGTCGAAGATGTAGAGACCTCGATACGCCACGTCCTTCATCACTACCCACTCGTCGGAAACGTACACGCGCTGGGGAGTGCGCCCACCCACGACCGGATTGACCGGTTCTCCATTGCGATACCACTCCACGTCCTGAACATCGCCCTTAAAGACGTACTTGGCCCGGCCCGGTCGGTATCCGCCAGCTGCTGACAGCGCCCTGCCGAAGGCACTCCCAAAGGTCTCGCCTTGCTTGGGAACGACTAACACCGAGACAGCGGGGTTCGTCAAATCCCCAACGTAGTCAATCCAGTCTCGAATGGCGCCTACCTCGGAGTACCGCTCTTCCTCACTCAGCCCCGCGCGCGCCTCGCGTTTGCGGCGGTCTTTCGCTATCTCGTCCTCATACTTCTTGAAGTAGACGAAGTTAGCCACCGGCGTACTGAACGAGAGGATGAAATTGCCCGCCGTGAACTCCTGGAGTTCGTCATAAGCATCAGGCGGCACACTCTCGGCTGCAGCGCGCAGCTCGGTGAGCGGATATGCGGGTCCACCCAGGGTCGGAAGCAAGATGAACGCCGGAATAGACAGACTTGAGAGCGTATCCGCAGCTGTCTTAAGCGAGGGCGCAAGCTGGGTAATAAGAATAGAGCCAGAGATTCCCGGGCCGTGGTCGCCCTGGTCTGCGAACGTGTTTACTCCCAGAACCTCTCCCGCAAAGTTAAGCAACGGACCTCCGGAGTTTCCAGGATTAATGTTCACGTCTGAGATGATCGCCCGTTGCCTAACGCTGCTAACGATCCCAGAGGTCACAGAAGATTGCTGGCTCAACGGAAAGCCAACTGCGATGACCCGCTCCCCTGGCACGACAATGGCTCCCGTGGAATCTTGCCTCGCTATGCGAAGACGGGGGCAGTCGGGACACGCTGACGTGCTCACGCGAAGCAGGGCAAGGTCGGCGTCGTGATCGCGAGTAACCACCTGCGCAGCCACTCGCCTATTCGTATCCAGCACGACGCTGACAGCTCGCTCGCCAGCAACCACGTGATCGTTTGTGACGATGAGCCCGCCGAGGGTGTCGATGAAGAATCCGCTGCCGTGCTTGAGACCTGCCTCGACGCGCACCACTCCGCGTTTAACCTGGTTATACACTGCGATCTCGGGAGCGACGTCGCGCGCGGCTGCTTGTCGAACGACCTTCACCGTGTCCACGACGGCGTTGATGTTCGTCAATTCAACTTCCAGCACTTGACCGCGGCCCACCGTAACGGGCAGGTCCCAGCGGTACGTTTTACCCAGCAGCTCGACAGGTGCAACGCTCCGCAACCGATAACTTCCCGGCGCCATCGCCTGGCGAGCTCTACCGTCAAGGCCGGTGCGGAATGCGATGGTGACTGTGGTATCACCGATCCGCACCAGCACAAGCTGGTGAAGCGGGACCGGTCTGACATGCAATTGCTCGGCGACTAGAGCGACCGTCACCGAAACGGTCGTTTGCCGCGGAGTCTGTGCAGCGGCTGGAACGAGACTCGCCACGAGCAAGATTGCGAGGAACCCGAGACGTGAAACCAGATGAGTGCGCATCACTAGAGCACCTCCGGACGAAGCTGCCCCTTGGGGGAACGGAGAATCCGACTCACTGCCAACCGTAGGGGCCTTTTCGTTCATCGAATCTGCGCCGCAACCTGGAAGTGGTTAGGGCGTTTTTGCGGCACGGAGGGGCTCGTTTGCTGCATCGGACGAACGTCCCAGTTGTTGACCAGCAGAGTTACGACCTAATCATACTGGTGCAGCAGGACTGCCTGCCTAGGCGTCCTTCGTGACGGAAGGGCTCGGTGGCCAGAGAGGCCGGTAGCTCCACCAGAGGACCGCAGCGAGGAGTATGATGCCCCCGATCCCACCGAGTGCCTCCGGGTCCCGGCCCATCGCAGCGCCAAGCATTGGGATTCCCCGCACCAGGATTGTCCCGACCAGCCCGATCGCGCACCAAATCCAAATGAAGCGCAGCGCCCAGAGCGCCCAGCGCGGTCCTCTCAGTGACAAGCGGCCCTCCTTATCTCGACGTTCGCGGTGAGGAAGGTGGAGAGAGGCACGGTCGCAATCTACTTCGTGGATGAGCACCGAGCAGGGAAAACGAACGCCCACCTGATGCCGCCGAGGTGGGCGTTCGTGCGTCTGCGTCCCAATCGTCAGGACCTACCTATGCTGCAAGCTGGCCTTTCAGCCAGTTCGTTCCGTCAACTGCCAACCCGTACCAAGCTGCTTCTCCACTCAGACGTCCTACGAACAACGCGTCGTTGTGATCGATGTGCTGCAGCAGATGATCACGGATTTCCGCAGCTGACCGATCCGTTCCGATCAGCCACGTCGAGTCAATCATGTGATACCAACTCGGGTACGACTTGATTGCCTCGAACAGGGAACTGTAATCCTGTCCGGGCCGACGCAAGTCATACCCAATCAAGTAAGTTTTCATAATGAAAACTCCTTACTCCGAAAGGGTTAATGATTTCTTGGTGTCCCAGACGTCTTGACCGGTTTGGCATCCGGTCGTAGCGTACCTCCGCGTTTGGGCGCACAATGCGGCACCGTGCGTCTGTCGGGTTTCGCGGACTGATTAGTTGGTGATGCGCCGCGGAGCCTTCCGTTGGAACCCCCATCGTGCGGCCACAACCGCCGGTGGGGGTTTTTTGCGCCATTGGTCTGCTCGGACGGCAAGGTAGACGAGCGACTTGTGCCGGGCAAGACTCGGTGTTAGCCACGCCCCCGCTGTGAGTCTGGCGATTCACATCACAAACTTGGTCGTTCGACTAGGCGCGCCATTGCTGACGACATCCAGAGGGACCACTTGCAACACCGCGCGAAACGTCGGCGCATTCGCAACCAATGACCGCGTTTTCTGGCGCTCGCCGGGACGTTGTTGAATGCTGCTACGGCCCGCTCCGCCTCACTTCACGTCGCGGGCGTCATGGCCGCGCGAATCTCCGCTTCCCGCGCCTTGAGGTGGTTATGCCATTGGGTGAGCCGCACGCCCAGCGCCGTCACGCTGTGGTCGGCGAGCGGGTTCATGTGGCACAGCACGTTCCGCGAGGGAGAGGTCTCACTCACGAGACTCTCGAACCACTTCTCGTCGCCTAGCAAGCGGTCGAAGAAGACGTCCCGCTTGGACTGCGCGATGACGAGGAGGTCGGTGAGGTCGACGTAGTCGATTTGGTGGGCGCCCCGCCGCTGGTGCCACGACTGCTGTTCTTCCTTCTTGAGCCTGTCGTCGACCTTGTTCTTCAGCTGGCTCGCCTTGGCCGACGTGAGTTCCTTGTTCCACCAGTCGGGCCCGTACTTCGCCTCCATCACGCCTTTGATGACCGTTCGGATCGAGTTCTCCAGCACGTAGAGCACGGGGTACGACTTCGACATCTCGACCGCCTCGTCCAGCTTGCCCTTGTCGAGAAACGGGTCGCTCGTCTGGATGCCGAGCGCCTTGAAGTTGATGACCCGCGTCACCGGCCCCTTGGCGCGCTTGGGGCGCGGCCCATTGGCACTTGCGGGCGCGCCGCCGAGCTTGGCCATCGTCTGCTGGACCTCCTGAAGGTCGGCGCCACCGAGGTAGCGGTCCGGCCGGAGCCCCTCGCCGTGGGCGACGATGGCCTGCGCGACCTTGGTCTTCATCGGCAGCCGCTGCTTGACCGCCCTAACTCGGCGCGAAAGGGCAAATGGCGACCACTTGGTCTGTTCGAGCAGCGCTTGGCGGAGGGCGGTGAAGCCCTTCGTCGCCTTACTCGCCCTCGCCATCAGTCGCCGCCGCCGCGGCCGTCGCCGCTTTCGGCGCCTTCGTCGGCTTCTTCGCCTTCTCCGCCTCCACCTTCTCCTTGTGGCGGAGCACGATCATGCTCACGGCGCTGACCTTCATGTCCAGCAAGCTCGCGACCTCGGCCTGGGTGTATCCAGCGCGCAGCAGCGTCAGCACAGCTTCCTTGTTCTCGACGCCCTTCACTGCGACGAGCGCTAACAGCTTGTTCATGCGCTCGAGCGCGTGGAGCATCTCGTCGTTGTTAGGCATCGGCGGCCTCCGCGTTCTCCGCATTCTCGTTCTTGCGCGGGCGCGGCGCGCGCTTGGTGACGCCGCCCTTCCCGAACATGCGGCTCACCGTGCTCTGGTTCGTGCCTAGCGCGGCCGCGACTGCTTCCTGTGACATGCCGTTCTCCAGCAGCGCGTACACCAACAGCTTCTTGATGACGACCAGTTCTACGACGATCGGATCGGCCATACGGCTACTTTTCTCCTTTCGTGCTCCTGCGATTCAGCTGCTTAACGATCCTGCTCACGCGGTTCAGGTCGCACTCGACGATCTCGCGGATCGCCCGCTGCGAGACGCCTGCCAGCCCGAGCTGGACGATCAGCAGCGTCTCCAGACGCTCCACGACGTCGTCGTTCGTCGCCCTCTTCCCCCTAATAGCCATGCGTTACTCCGTCGTTGGAGGCGACATGATCTTCTGGACCCGCTCCCTCGCCGTGCCGCCCTTCGCGCGGCTGATGGTCTTGGCGACCGCCGCGTACTTCTTGCCGAGCATCTCGGCGATCTCGGGCATGTCGATGCCAGCACGGTGCAGCAGCAGCTCGGGCTTCGTGTCGATCTCCTGGTCGCGCAACTTCTCGAGCTCCAGGAGGACGAGGGCCTTTAAGTACGGTCGAATGGCATCTCCGGCTGACTGCATTTCGCCTCCCTGTGGGAATTCCCAATGGCAGGGAAGCTCACCAGGCTGGCCTCAGAAGTCAAGGACACAGAAATAACTGTTAACAGATCGAGGCGTATTAGATGCTGCAATGCGCGGCTCGATCGTCATTGGAAGGTCCAACTTGGACATTGCTAGGGGAGGCTGAGTTTCCCTGCTATTGGGAATTCCCACTAATGGGCGAAATGCAGTCAGCCGGAGATGCCATTCGACCATCAAAGAAGGCCCCGGAGCCAAGCGCCCGGGGCCTTGAGATGTCGTTGACGTGCCGATGACGGCGCGGCGTTAGGCTGGTGCCGTCACGATCCTGAGGGGGCGCCTATGGGAATGGTGATCTGGCCCGACACGCCGGGGCGCTGGGACGTCCTCATGCGGTCTTGCGCGCGACCCCCGGCACGCGAAGCACGCGCCGGACGAACCGGAACTTACCAACCTGACGCTCTGGCCCCCGCGAGTATTCGGAAGGAGGCAGAGGGGAGCTAAGGTGAGGCTGCTGAGTTTCGGATTAGGTACCGAGTTCGTGCGGGCTGGCGCGGATTACTGCGAGCCCACTATTTCACGTGCCCTTCTTCAGTCGAATCTCCCCATTCACCGTGCTCAAATTGAGCGTCCGCCCTCCCGCCCCAATCGTCCCCCGCACCCGCCGCGGGCCGAAGCGCCCGGTGATCGTGAGCGGATAGTCGGAGTTGATGTCGCCGTTCACACTCGAGGCCCGCACGTCGGTGTCGAGCTTCGCCGGCATCACCAGCGTGATCCCACCGTTCACCGTGCTGAACTCGAGCTCGTTCTCCCAGTTGGCGCGTCCCATCTCGACGTACACTGAGCCGTTCACCGTCGATGCTTCCGCGAGCCCGGTCGTCGTGACCCGCACGCTGCCGTTCACGCTGCTCGCCCGGACATCGCCCTTCAGCCCTTCGGCGGACATCTCGCCGTTCACGGTCTGGCCGTTGAACTCGACGCCGGCCGGCACCTGCACCTCGAAATCCACCGTCACGTCGTTGTTGTCGGTGCTCGAGTGCCACGCATCACCCGGCTCGCAGCTGTTCGCGCGATGAGCACGCCGCGGCGTCGGATAGACGGCGCAGATCGTGACGCCATTCTCCGACTCCACCACCTCGATCTTCACGTCCTCAGGATCGGAGCGGCGCGCGTGCTTGCTCGCCGTCACGACGGCCTCGGCACCGGTGGCGGCGACCGCCCGCACGGCGCCATTCACGCCTTTCACCTCGAGCCGCTTTCCGGGAGCGATGCGGCCGGTCCAATGAAAATCACCGGTCTGTTGCGCGGCGGCGTTGCCCGCCACTGCCGCGAGCACGAGCATCGCGATCACTGAGCTGCGCATGGAATGATCCTTCACTTAGTGTGAGTATGCCCGAGCGTAGGCTCGCGCGTATCGGCGAGCGTACAAGGGAGCGTATTTCGGCGCGTATTCCCGGGCGTACGTGGCTGCGTAATCACGCACCCACGCCGCCCCCACCCCGTTTGAGTCGAAGTGGAAGTCGAAGCTGTCGTCGTGCTCGTTGTGATTGTTGTTCTTGTTCTTGTGCTGCAACCGGTCCCGTATCTCCTCGGGGCGCCGCAGCTTGATGTCGCCCTGGAATGACTCCACTTCCATCCGCGCGCTGCCGGAGCCGAGCTTGAACGTGTAGCGGCGCTTGCCGTGGGTGGCCGTGAGCGGCAGCGGGAAGCTCGGGTCGATGTCCCCGTTTGCCGTCGCGATCGACACTGTGACGTTCGCGCCCTCGGGGATCGACACGATCATGTCACCGTTATGCGAATTGAACACGTACGTGCCGCCGTCGGTGATGGTGCCCTCGTATACCACGCTGCCGTTGATGGTGGCCGCCTCGACACTCGCAGACTTCACGCCCGTGAGCGTCACGTCGCCGTTGGTGGTCTCCGCTTTGATCTGACCCGAGACGTTCGACAGCTTGATCTCCTCGTTTACGGAGTTCACATCGATACGGCCCGTTGCATCCGCGAGTGTCACGGTTCCCTGGATTGAGTGGAGCGTGATGATCCCGCTGCCGCCGCGGACCTCGATCGCCCCCTCCACGGTCTCGGCGCTGATCGGTCCCTGCATGCCGTCCACTGTGATCTCGGCGTACGTCCCGGCCAGTGTCAGGGCCATCGCCTGCGGCACGGTGATGTCGAAGTCCACGACAGACGGCGCCCCCTGCCGGCTGCTCGCCTTGACCATCACCGTGCTGCCGACCAGCGAAACCTCGATGCGCCCGCGGCTGCCGTGCTCGGCGTGCACCTTCACGCGGTTCTGGTTCCAACCGTGGACGACGATCGCGCCGCCGAAATTGTTGACCGACAGGCTCGCCCCGGCCGGCACGGCGAACGTCGTGTCGGTCTGGCCCTGGAGCGGGGCCAGCGAGACCAGTACGGCGGTGAGTATCGTCAGCATGTTTGTCTATCCTCCCTATGACCGCGCGGCGGCGATGGCGTTGATCCGCCGCAGCAGCTCGAGCTTGCGCCGCATGGTGTCGGCGAGATGGAGATTCAAGTACGTGTTGCTCGGGTCGCCTGCGAGTGCGCCCCGCGCCTCCGCGATTGCCCGGTCGATGACGGCCAGGTTCGCCCGCACCACCCGCACCGTGGCGGTGTCCAGCCGGCTCTCGTTGCGCGTCAGGACGTCCTGCAGGTCGGCGATGGCGGCGTCGGTGTGCCCGGTCCAACTCGCGGACGTCACGGCGAGAGTTCCCGTGGGTCTGCGGTCGGTGACGTTCCACCGCTGCACCGCCAGCCAGGCACCGCCTCCCGAGAGCAGCACGAGCGCGATGCTCGCCGCGATGAGCTGCGGCACGCTGAAACTGAAGCGGCGAGCGCGGTGGGCGGGGAGGTTGACGACTTTCCCGCTCCCGATCCGCTCCGCCACGCCAGGCCAGAGATCCGTCTTGGGAGGCCGATCCTCGAGTCCCTTCGCGCGCGCCACTACCTGGCGCAGCTCGGCGAGCGTGGCGCGGCATTCCGCGCACCCGCTGAGATGCGCCTCGAGCGCCCCCCGCTCCTGGGCGTCGAGCTCGCCGTCGAGGTACTCCGACAGCCGGTCAGTCCATTGGTCGTTCATCGATCCAAATGCCTCCGCAGTGCCATCCGTGCGTGATGCAGCTGCGATTTAGACGTGCCCGGCACGACGCCGAGCATGCGCGCGATCTCTTCGTGGCGATAGCCTTCCACATCGTGCAGTACGAACACTTGCCTTGCTCCTTCCGGCAGGCGCGCGAGCGCCGCTTCGAAGTCCATCGACAGCTCCGGCGTGTCGCTGCGCCCCGATACGTTTTGGAGCGGCTCTTCTTGCGTCACGTAGCGCCCCCGCTCGATGCCCACTGCCTTGCGGCGGCCCAGCACCACGTTCACCGCCAGCCGGTGCAGCCACGTCCCGAAGGCCGACTCGCCGCGGAACGTCGACAACTTGTTCCAGGCCCGGATGAACACGTCTTGCGTGACGTCATCCGCTTCGTCGGCGTCGAGCATGCGACGCACGAGGCTATGGATCCGCGCCACATGTGTGCGATATAGACGCTCGAACGCAGTGGCATCCCCGCTCGCCGCGAGTGCCGTGTCTACCGCTACCACATCCGCCGCCGGCTGGTCTCGGGTCAGAGGTCCCTCAAGCACGAGTGGGGCCATGCACGGGATTGGATATGTAAGCAGGTCAAAAGGTTGTGGTTAGATTGTGGACGCCATGACTCCCTCTATTGTAGCCGTTCTCGCTGTGGGCGGGCTGTTGGGGCTGCGCCATGCCTTTGAGCCAGACCACCTTGCCGCCGTCTCCACGCTGGCCACCCGTCCGGGCGGCCAGCGTCTCTGGGGCGCCGCGCGCCTGGGACTGGTATGGGGGATCGGCCATACCGTCACCGTCGGCGCCGTAGCGCTGCTCGTGATTGCTCTGGGTGTACGGCTGCCGGCGACACTGTGGCCTGCCGCGGAGCTCGTCGTGGCGGGATTGCTGGTGCTCTTGGGCAGCGTAGTCGTGTGGCGCTACGCGCGCGGGCGCTGGCATATGCATCTCCACCGACACGATGCGGCCCCCGCGGCCCCCGCGGCTGCGCACTTTCATCTCCATAGCCACGCCGATGATGCCGGGCACGCACACGGGCACGCCACGGCAGACGCGCGCCGCTCACTCGGCTTCGGTGTCGCGCACGGGATTGCGGGGAGCGGGGCGATCGCGGCGCTGCTCGTTGCCGCAGCGCCCGACGCGTCGGCGCGGCTGTTTTACTTCCTGGCGTTCGGGGCGGGGACGATCATCGGGATGCTGGGGGTGTCGCTGACGCTGGCGGTGCTGGTGCGGATGGCGGCGGGACGGGGCGCGAGATGGGCGACAGTGCTGCACGTGGGAGCGGCGGTGGGGAGTGTGGTTGCGGGCGTAGTCCTGGCGTGGAACGTCGTCGTTAACTGATAAGCGCGGACAGGCAAAAGCTAGACGCACAGACGCAGCAGCGGTAAACAGTCGCGAGTTTTTGGCCGGTCCGGTTGCCTGGTTACGGTTGCCCGCTGTGCGTCTGCGCGTCTAGTCTTTGCAGGTCCCCGCTTTCATTCCTCCATCTGGTGACTTCCACTCCCTCGATACACTCTCCCTCTCCACTCAACTTTTCTTCCTCCCCTCCAGGCTGATCTCATCATGATATACGCCACCATGATCGCCCCCAGCGGATAGAGCAACGCGTACGCGATGGGTCCGCGCTCTCCGACGTAGATCGCGATCCACGTGGCGAGCGATGCGATGGTGGCGATCGCGGCGAAGTCCCAATGGGCGACAGGCCACCCGACGGGAGGGGCAAGCCAGAACAGGGCGGGCACCCACATCAGGTAAGGCAGCAGGGCTCGCACCCAATGGATCGGGGGAGCCATCAGCGGCGCGCCGAGGGCGAGGTTCTTCGACCACCCTTCGATGATCTCGCGCAGCGAGCCGTACATCCGGGTGGTCATGAAATCGGGCGCGTGAGCCAGGAAGATGTCTTTACCGGCGCGCACGTACGCCTGGGCGAGCATCACATCGTCGGCGACCGTGTCCTTCACCGCCTCGTGCGTGCCGATGGCGTCGTAGGCGACGCGCGGCGTCAGGATGAACTGGCCGTTCGCGAGCGCGTTCCACGCGACGCGCGTCCGGTTCATGCGCCGCAGATCGCCGACGCGCGCCTGCAGCGCGAGGAACACGTGCGGCTGGATGAGCTTCTCCCAGAACGTGCGCATCTCCTGGCGCGGCACGACGGAAAACAGGTCCACGCGCTCGGCCTGGAGCGCCCGCACCGAGCGCGGCAACAGCTCCGGTTCGTGCTTCGTGTCGGCGTCGGTGAACAGCAGCAGCTCGCCCTTGGCGACGCGATAGCCCTGGACCATCGCCCATTGCTTGCCGAACCATCCGGGCGGCAGCTCCGTGCCGCGCACCAGCCGCAGCCGGCCTCCCGCCGCGGGCTCCACGATGTCGGCAGTGCCGTCGGTGGAGCGGTCGTCCACCACGATCACTTCGATTGGCGCATACGCGGTCGAGAGCACCGCCTTCACGCAGCGCTCGATGTTACGCGCTTCGTTGCGCGCGGGGATGATGATCGACACGAGCGGCCCCGTCTTCAGAGGCTCGTAATCCCGCAGATTGGGCCGGCGCGTGGCATAGCGATACACGATGACGACGAACGCCGCGATCCAGGGTAACGCGAGCAGCCAGCTCACTTGCGACCGTCCCCGCGACCCTCGATCGCCGCTACCACCACGGTGCCCGTGAGGTGGCCCGTGACGTTGGTCATCGTGCGGAACATGTCGGGGATGCGGTCGAGACCGATGAGGATGCTGAGGCCGGAAATGGGCAGGCCGGTCGTCACGAACGCGGGCAGCAGGCTCACCACGCTCGCCGCCGGTACGCTGGCCACTGTGAGCGAGGCGAGGAACACCGCGGCGCCTGCCTGAAACATCTCGGCGAATCCGAACGGGATGCCGTACAGCTGCGCGATGAACAGCACGGCAACCGCCTGAAACAGCGCGCTGCCGGCGCGATTGATGCTCGCGCCCAGGGGCAGCACGAAGCCCGAGACCGGGCGCGGGATCTGGAGATCCTTGTCTGCCGCTTCGAGCATTGTGGGCAGCGTCGCCAGCGACGAAGTGGTCGAAAACCCCATCAGCATGGATGGAAACGCGGCTCGCAAGAAGCGTGTGGGCGCGAGCCGCGCGATCAGCGCCACGCTCGGCAGGTACACGACCGCGATGAACACGATCACGCCGATGATCACTGCGGCGACGAACCAGAGCATCGCCCGTACCAGGCTCCAGCCGAACTGCGCCACGATCGGCGCGACGAGGGCGAAGATGCCGATCGGCGCGAACAGCAGCACCCAGTGCACGATGCGAATGAATGCCTCGGTCGCGGCATCGGCGAGATTCGTGAGGGTGGCGCGCCGCTCGACGGGCAGCGTCGCGGCGGCGACCGCAAAAATGGTGACGAACACGATGACGGGCAGGAGATTGCCGTCGGCCGCAGCCTTGAACGGATTCGCGGGAATCAGCGCCACAATGAACTGCACGCCGGTCGGGATGTTCTCGGCGGCCCGCTGGATCACGCCGGGGTCCGCGGCGGCCGCGGCCCGCAGCGCCACTTGCTGCTCGGGCGTGACCGCGGCGCGCGGCAGCACGAGCGACGCCACGAGGAAGCCGATGATGATCGCCGCGATGGACGAGGCCCAGAAGAATGCCAGCGTGCGGACGACCAGGCGCCCGACGGTGCGCAGGTCGCCGAGCTTGGCGATGCCGGAGAACAACGCAGTCGCGACGAGCGGAATCACGACCATCGACAGGAGATTGAGAAACAGCGCGCCGACGGGCCGGATGCTGCGCGCCAGATCCGCGAGCTCGGGATGCCCGCGCTGCGCCAACGCCGCGGCCACGAGTCCGAGCAGCAGGCCCGCGGCCAGGCCGATTCCCATCCACACGTGGCTTCTCATCGGATGTGGGCTATAATACCGGTCACCCTCGAACGCCGGAGCAGCGGTTGGGACACGCGCAGACGACGACCCCGAAATGGGCCCTGATTTTGGGCGCTTCCAGCGGCTTTGGTGAAGGCGCCGCCCGGGCGCTCGCGCAGGCGGGCTATGATATCGTCGGCGTCCACTTGGACCGCAAGGCCGGCATGGAGCACGTTGCTGAGATCCGGCGCGACCTCGAAAAGCTGGGCCGCAAGACACAGTACTTCAACATCAATGCCGCCGACGAGGAAAAGCGCAACGAAGTCCTTGCCGAGCTGGCCAAGCAGAAGCTCAACGTCGCGGTGCTGCTCCATTCGCTCGCCTTCGGCACGCTCAAGCCGTACATCGGCGAGGACGTGCTGAACAAGCCCAACATCGACATGACGCTCGACGTGATGGCGCACTCGCTCGTGTATTGGGCGCAGGGCGTCGTGAAGCAGGGCCTGATGGGGAAGGGCGGCCGCATCTTTGCGATGACGTCGTCGGGCTCGACGCGGGTGTTCGCGACGTATGGCGCGGTGTCGGCCGCCAAGGCGGCGCTCGAGTCGCACTGCCGCCAGCTGGCGCTCGAGCTCGCGCCTCACGACATCGCCGTGAACGCGCTGCGTGGCGGCGTGACTGACACACCAGCGCTCCGCAAGATTCCCGGGAACGAGAAGCTCATCGAGATCGCCACGACGAGAAACCCGCATCACCGGCTCACCACACCCACCGATTTGGGCGGCGCGATCGTGGCCCTCTGCCATCCCGGCGCTGACTGGATCACCGGCAACGTGATCAACGTGGACGGCGGCGAGGAGATCTCGGCGTAAGCACGCTTGAACGCGCGCGCCGCGCGCTGCGGGACTACGAGCCGGTGCCGCTCGCGATCGAGAGCGGGATGATCGCCGCTGCCGTGGCGATCGCATTGCGAGAAGGCGACGAAGGCATCGAAGCGCTGTTCATCCACCGCGCTGAACGCGCCGGCGACACCTGGTCGGGCCAGATCGCGTTTCCCGGCGGACGGCGCGATCCCGGCGACGCCGATCTCCTCGCCACCGCGATCCGTGAGACGCGCGAAGAAATCGGCGTCGATCTGTCAGCCGCCGAGCGGCTCGGTGTACTCGACGATCTGTATCCGCGCACGCCGATCCTCCCGCCCGTGGTCGTCCGTCCGTTTGTATTCGCGTTGACCGAGCGCCCCGTGATTACGCTGAGCGCCGAGGTGCAGGGGGCCTTCTGGGTCCCGTTTCGCGCACTGCAGGCGCCGGGCGTGCGGGGGGAGGTCACGGTCGATCATCCTGGCATCCCTCGACGCGCCCTTCCTGCCTACATCCTCGGAAATCGCACTATCTGGGGTATGAGCGAGCGCATTCTCACGCCGCTAATTAGCCTCATTTCTTAGCCTGTCGAAATCCACATCTTTGCTTGACAATATTTGAAGATTAGTGTAGCCTAATGCCCTGTCTCGTTGACAGTCTAAGTCTCCGGAGATCAAGGCCATGACCGCACCTGTCCGACAGCCCCCCCCGCCTCCACCGCCCCTCACCCGGTCGGTCGAAGACTACCTGAAATCGATTTTCCACCTCACCAGCCAGGGTGGTTTCGCGACGACGAGCGACATCGCAGCGATGCTGGAAATCGCGCCGCCGTCGGTGAGCGGCATGATGAAGCGCCTGTCGGAGACGGGGCTGATCGAGCACGTCCCTTATCGCGGTGTGCAGCTGACGCCGCAGGGCCGGCGCGCGGCGCTCAAGATGATCCGGCGCCACCGCATTCTCGAGGTCTACCTCACGCACATGCTCGGTTACGACTGGGGCGACGTGCACGTCGAAGCGGAGCGGCTCGAGCATGCCGTATCGGAGAAGCTCATCGAGCGGATGGCGGACGCACTCGGCGCGCCGCGCTACGACCCGCACGGCGCGCCCATCCCGACGGCAGCCGGAGAAATCGAAGAAGCCGAGCTGGTGACGCTCGCCGATGCCGACGTTGGCGCGACGTTGGTGCTGCAGGAAGTCGGGGATGAGGATCCCGAGCGGCTGCATTATCTGGCCGGGCAGGGACTGACGCCCGGCGTGCGCCTCGTGGTTGTCGATCGCCAGCCGTTCAACGGCCCGACGACGGTGCGCATCGGTGAGGGCGGGGGAGGCGGGGGGGGCGGCGGCGGCGGCGGCGACACGCGCGTCGTCGGTCAGGAGCTTGCGCTGCTGCTCTTCTGCAGGCCGGCCAATGGCGAATAGCGTCATCGAATCCGGCTGGCGGCATCCGCGGCTCGCGCCGAGTCTCGCGGAGGTTTACCGCACCGTTCCCGTCGGCGCCGGCGGCTGGTGGAAGAAGGCCCTCGCGTTCGCGGGTCCCGGCTATCTCGTCGCCGTCGGCTACATGGACCCAGGCAACTGGGCCACCGATCTCGCGGGCGGCGCGCGTTTCGGCTACACGCTGTTGAGCGTGATTCTGCTGTCCAACTTGATGGCGATCCTGCTGCAAGGCCTGGCGGCGAAGCTCGGCATCGTCACGGGCCGCGACCTGGCTCAGGCGTGCCGCGACCACTACTCGCGGCCGGTGTCGTTCGTTCTCTGGGTGCTGTGCGAGATCGCGATCGCGGCCTGCGATCTGGCCGAGGTGATCGGCTCGGCGATCGCGCTGAACCTGCTGTTCGGCATTCCGCTGCCGTGGGGCATCCTGATCACGTCGCTGGACGTGTTGATGATCCTGTACCTCCAGCATCGTGGCTTCCGCTTGCTCGAGGCGCTCGTCATTGTGCTCATCGCGACGATCGCAGGCTGCTTTCTGTTCGAGATTCTGATCTCGAAGCCCGATCCGATGGCGGTGCTCACCGGCTTCGTGCCCAGCGCCTCGATCCTGAAGGACCCCGATAAGCTCTACATCGCCATCGGCATCCTGGGGGCCACGGTGATGCCGCACAACCTCTATCTGCATTCGTCCATCGTGCAGACGCGCAGCTACGAAGAGACGCCGGCTGGAAGAAAGGAAGCAGTGAAGTTCGCGTTCCTCGATTCCACTGTCGCGCTGTCGTTCGCCCTGTTCATCAACGCGGCGATCCTGATCGTGGCGGCGGCCACGTTCCATCGCGCCGGCGAAACGGGCGTCGCGGAGATCCAGGATGCCTACCGGCTGCTGACGCCCCTGCTCGGCGTGACCGGCGCCAGCGCCGTGTTCGCGTTCGCGCTGCTCGCCTCGGGCCAGAACTCGACGCTGACCGGGACCCTGGCCGGCCAGATCGTGATGGAAGGGTTCCTGAACATCAGGATCCGGCCCTGGCTCAGGCGCCTGATCACCCGGCTCATTGCGATTGTGCCCGCCGCGCTGACGGCTATCTTCTTCGGCGCACACGGCACCGCCCAACTCCTGATTCTGAGTCAGGTGATTCTCTCGCTGCAGCTCTCGTTCGCGGTCTTTCCGCTGGTGCGGTTCACCTCCGACCGCCTGAAGATGGGCGAGTTCGTGAACCCACTGTGGCTGAAAGTGCTCGCCTATGTCGTCGCGGTGGCGATCGCGGGCTTCAACGCCTGGCTCCTGGTGCAGATCTTCAGCGGCTTGGTCGGCTGATGTACAAGCGGATTCTGGTCCCGCTCGAAAACTCTCCCGCCGACAAGACCATTCTCAAGCATGTCACCGGCCTCGCGAAGTTGCTCGGGGCCCAGGTGCTGCTGTTGCATGTCGCCGACGGCTGGGCGGCGCGCAACATGGGTCAGCTCAACCTGCGCGAATCTGAGGAGATCAAGGAAGACCGGGCTTACCTGGAGCGGGTGTCCGAAGAGATGCGCGACGCAGGTGTGGACGTGGACGCGGTGCTCGCGGCGGGTGATCCGGCGAAAGAGATTGCGGCGGCGGCCGAGCGGGAGAAGGTAGACCTGATCGCCATGGCCACACACGGCCATTCGTTGCTCGGCGACGTCATGCACGGGACGACTGCGACGGCGCTGCGCCACGTCAGCAAGATCCCGGTCCTGATGGTCCGGGCCGAGAGCTAGCCCTCCCCCTCCCCCTCCCGAGCTCCTGCGGCGCGTGACTGTTCCAGGGCGCGCAGGATGGCGCTCAATCGTCTGTCCCGCGCTTCCCGCAAGAACTCGATCTTTCCCTTGTACGCCCGTTCAATTGACTGAGTCAGCGCCTTCTGCTGCTCCGGATCGAGCTGCGACCAGTGCGCGAGCTGCTGCCACCAACTTTCGAAGCTCGCGAGCAGGTGCTGAATGAAGCCGCGGATGCCACCCTCGCCTGCGGCGAGATGGTAGGTGAGGTGCGGTCCCGCCGCCGCCCACCCGATGGCCGGCCCCAGCGAGACAGCGCGGTCGAGATCGTCCACGCTGATCACGCCTTGCAGCACCAGGTCAATGCACTCCCGCCACACGGCCGCGGCGACGCGGCCGACCACGTAGCCCGGGATCGCCTTCTTCAGAACGATGGGATGCCTCCCCAGCGCGCGCAGATAGTCCACCGCGCGTGTCACCGCGGCGGGCGACGTGCGTCCCTCCGGTACGACTTCGACGAGCGGAATCAGCTCGGGCGGATTGAGCGGGTGTGTAACCAGGCAGCGATCCAGACGGCGCACCCTGCCGAAGATTTCGGTCGGCGTAAGTCCACTGGAGGACGAAGAGATCAGCACATCGGGCCCTGCCGCCTGGTCTATGGCTTGGAGCAGTTTCTGCTTGGCCACCACGTCCTCCTGGATGGCCTCGATCACCCAGTCGGCGTCCCGTACGGCCTCCGCTAGGCTCTCCGCCTGCTGCAGCTCGTGCAGGCCGCGCTCCACGATGCCCTGCGGGGCGCGCTCGAGTGCGACGAGCGCCTGGGCGCGGCGCGCCACGTCGGGAAAGGCGCCTGCCATCGTGCTGCTATTGGCATCGAAGATGGCCACCGGCCAGCCGGCCGACGCGCACAGCGCCGCCCACCCGACGCCGATGTCGCCCGCGCCGATCACGGCCACCTTGCGCGGCATCGTCATACGGCCGCCTCCGCGCCCGCGAGCGCCGGCAGCACGCGCTCGAACAGGAGCCGCCGCACCGGCGCCGGGCTCACCTCCATCGCAACCCGCACGAGCGAGCCTTTGGGATCGAGCCGCGTTCGCCCGCGGCTCACGCCGTCATCCACACCGACCCCGAGCCGCAGGTCGCTGAACGTCAACACGTCGGGCTGCAGCAAATACGCGATGGCAAGAACGTCGTTCACGACCGCGCCCTCCAGGCCCTCGTTCTTGCGATGAAATTCGACGTAGAAGCGCAGCGCGTCGTGCAGCCATGGCGCGGATTCACTGAGCCGTTCCACTTCGTTCGCGCGCACCACCAGCTTCCGGGTGACGTCGAGTCCTACCATTTCCGTCGGGATCTCGGCGGCGAGCACGATGGCCAGCGCCTCGGGGTCGCACCAGGCGTTGAATTCGGAATACTTCGTGGTGTTTCCCGCCGCTTCGATGTTGCCGATCATCGCCACGTGCCGGCCGACCTTGGCCCGGACCAGCGCCGGATCGGCGTGCAGCGCCAACGCCAGGCTCGTCACCGGGCCGAGCGTCACGAGGGTGACCGGCTCGGGCTGGGCGGCGAGCAGGCGCTCGAGCGGCTTCACGTAATCGAGGATCACGCCGGCGGGCGGCAGCTCGGCGTAGCCGAGCCCCGAGGGGCCGTGCGTGTCCGCCGCGACCGCGAGCGCGCGCTTCAGCGGCCGGCGCGCTCCCACGCCGATCGGCACGCGGGGCGGGTGCTTCAGCCGGCGCAGGATCTCGACGGTGTTGCGGTAGGCGTTCTCGACGACGGTGTTGCCGTAGGAGACCGAAATGCCGCGCACGTCGAGCTCGGGAGAGCTCAGGGCAAGCAGCAGCGCGAGGCAATCGTCGATGCCGGGATCGGTGTCGATGATGACGGGCTGGGGCACGGCCAAGGTTAGGGCGCGGGAAGCGCGAACGCAATAATCGCATCGCCCGCGCCGAACGGTCCACCACCCCCGGCGGCAATGACGACGAACTGCCGCCCTCCGGCCTCATACGTCATCGGCGTAGCGCGCGCGCCCGCCGGAAGCGATGCCTTCCACAGCTCGCGGCCCGTCTGCACGTCGAATGCGCGCAATGCGCGGTCCACCGTCGCGCCAATGAAGACCAGCCCGCTGGCCGTCACGATCGGCCCCCCGAGGTTCGGCGAGCCAGCGCCGGCCGGCATCATCCCGAGCGGCACGTCCCAAAGGATGCCACCAGTGCTGAGGCTCACGGCGACGAGTGACCCAAACGGCGGCGGGGTGCAGGGAATCATGTTCGGTCCCCAGAACAGGCGTCGCCGCATTACGTATGGCGTTCCCCGCATCCGCGTGTACTCCCAGTCCTCGATGCCGCGCTGCGCATCGTCATGCCGCATGCTGTCGCCGTTGAATTTGTCGGCAGGAAGGAGTTGCACGATGGCCGCCAGGCGATTGACCGGGACCACGGCGATGCCGCGGCCCTCATCCGCCGCGACGCCACCCCAATGCGCGCCGCCGATGTTGGACGGTACCGCCAACGTTCCCTCGAGGCTGGGCGGCGTGAACGCGCCCTCGTTCCGCAGCGCGGAAATTATTGCGCGGCAGGCGGCGCGTGCTTCCGGCGTCGGCCCCCAGGCATCCTCCGCGCTATAGCGAAGTGGAGACAGAGGCGGCGTCAGCGCAGTGAACGGCTGTGTGGGCGACGGGACTTCGCCCGGCACGTCACTGCCCGGGACGCGACGTTCCTCGACCGGAAACACCGGTTTCCCGGTGTCACGGTCGAGCACGAACAACATGCCCGATTTGGTCGCCTGCAGCACCGCGGCAATGCGTGCGCCGCCCTGCGTAACGGTGACGAGCACGGGAGGCGCCGCGTTGTCGTAGTCCCACAGGTCGTGGTGCACGGTCTGGAAGTGCCACACCACGCGGCCGGTCGAAGCGCGCAGCGCCACGATCGAGCTGGCGTAGCGATTTTCGCCGGGGCGGAGGCCGCCATAGTAGTCGGGCGCTGGGCTCGAGGTCGGGAGAAAGACCAGATCGCGCGCCGGATCCGCGACCATGACCGACCACACGTTGGCCGCGCCGGTGCGCGACGGGCTGCCGTCTCCCCAGGTGCGATATGCGGGATCGCTCGAATCCTGCGGGATGGGATCGAACTTCCACTTCAGCGCCCCGGTGCGCGCGTCGAAGGCGCGCACTTCACCGCTGGCTGGCGCGAGCGTGCTGTTGTCGGCGACGGCGGAGCCCGTGATCACGAGGTCTCCCACCACGACCGGCGGCGAGGTCACTTCGTACGCCTGAAACTCGACGGGCGGGATCCTGAGCCCCACGCGCAGATCGAGCACGCCATTCTTGCCGAATCCCGCACAGGGCCGACCCGTCGCGGCGTCGAGCGCGACGAGGCGCGCATCGATCGTGGCCGCAAAGATGCGGCGAGCGCAGGGCGCGCTGCGGGTCGCGCGGGCGTCGCGCCAGAAGGTGACGCCACGGCTCGTGAAATCGCCGTAGCCCCGGTGGGGGTCCACGCCGGCATCGTAACGCCAGCGCTCGACGCCGGTCGCGGGATCAAGCGCCACCACGCGGCCGAGCGGCGTGCTCAGGTACATCAGGCCGTCGACGACAAGAGGCGTCACCTCGAGCGCGGGCGGCCGGTGGCTCATGCCGGATATGTCGGGGATGCCGGTGTGGTACGTCCACGCGACTTTGAGCCGCGTCACGTTGGCTGGAGTGATCTGCGTCATCGGCGAGAACCGGGTCCCGCCGGCATCGCGGCCATACGCCGGCCAGTCTCCCACCGCGGGGACCTGGGCGCTAAGGATGAGCAGCAAGGTCAGCATGTAGCTCCTTTGCGATCGTTTCACGCAGCCGCCGAAACTGCGACTCGCCGCCGAACCCAAAGATCCGCTCGATCACGCGGCCCTGGCGATCGAGCAGCACCGAGTAGGGCAGCCCGCGATAGTGATACGCGGCCTTCATGCGACCGCCGCCCACGAGAATCGGAAACGGCGGGCGGAACTCATGCACGAACGCGCGCATCTTGCCGTCGCTGACGTCGTCCGAGATGGCGGCGATCGCAAACCCCTGCGGCTCGAACTCCCGATATAGTGCCGCCATGTGCGGAAACTCTTCGCGGCACGGCTCGCACCAGGACGCCCAGAAGTTCAGGAGGGTGACTTTGCCCCTATAGTCCTCGAGCCGCACCGTCCTGCCGGCGAGATCGGGAAGCGAGAACCGCGGCGCGAACACCTCCCGCGCGGGCGCGGTAGGAGGCGTCTGCGCGAGCAGCGAATCCGGATCGAGGACGCGAATCATGCCGCGGCGGTTCACGGCCACGGCCGTCGCCGCGGTACCGAGCATGCGCGTCGCGAGGATCTCGCCCGTCTGTGGGTGCAGCACGTCCAGGCGCAGCTGTGTCGCGGCCGAGTCCTGGGCGCCGAGGACGTAGAGCCGCCCGTCGGGGCCGATCGTCATGGCGATGTTGACGAGCGCGTGCGCGACGCGGCGTCCCTGTCCTCCCACGAACTGCGGGTCCCGCTCCATTGGAATGAGGCCGCGCGAGCTGCGCCACAGGGGCGAGCCGGTGGCGTCGAGCTTGAGAATCTCGTCGCGCACGAGCGGAGCGAAGTAGATCGCGTCCCCCCCCCCCGAAATCGCGACCGCTCCGGCGTTGACCAGCTGAGCCAGGTACGCAATCTCCGGAACGTGGATCGTGCCGAGGCCGTGGCTGCGCCGGCCGAGCGTATCCAGCATCCACAGGAGCGGCGCGCTGCCGTCTTCGGCGACGAACTGCACGAAGTAGGGCGAGCGCGACGCGAGGATGCGGTTGGGGAGGGGGGGGGCTCCAGTCGCGTACAGCGACGCGGGAAAGGGACTCTCCCATTCCCGTATCAAGGCGCCCGCGGTGTCGAACACGACACCTTCGCCAGTGCGCTCGGTGACGAGGAGTCGGTTCGCTGGAAACGGCGCGACGGCGACCGGGCTCGCGAGGCGGGGATCGGCGATCGTGCGGACGACGTGGAGAGCGCCGTCGAAGGCTACGAGGCGGCCGCGGCTCGCGTCGGGGGCCCAGGAGACGCGGGCGACGCGGGCCGCGGGTGAGCGGCCCAGGAAGAGCAAGGTGAAGCCTTCATCAGCGGCCGGCTGGCAGGCGATGCAAGCCCAGCCAACCAGCAGCGAGGCCCCCCCCCAGCGCATCAACTGGCGGCTTCGATCGTCTTGATTTCGATCGTGTGCATGCCGGCGTGCATGCGGTGCGTGCCCGTGACTTTCACCGGTGCTTCGGCAAACGGCGTGAGGCGCGGATTCTGCGCGTCGGCCGGCTTCGCGCTCACGGGCATGTACAGCGTCCCGTCCGTGCCGAGTATGGCGAGCGGCACGCCGCTGCGGCCGCACGCCGTCGCGCATTGCTTGTGCTCCGTGCCCGACCTGCCCAGGGCCAGGAAGCAGCTCACGTCCACGACTCTTCCGGTGATCGTGACGGACTCGCCTGCGGGGGAGTCGGGTTTCTGTGACGCCAGCGGAGCAGCGCTCACGGCGAGGACAGCGACGGTGACGAACACGGCCTTCAGCATGATCGATCCCCTTTCCACGATTGATACACGCACCGGGGTATATTGCCGCTCATGAGCCAGGACTATCGCGCGCTGATCGACACGTTCGGCAAGGGTTGGGAGCGGGGCGACGTCGAGACCATCTGCTCCGTGTTCGCCGAGGATGCCGTGTTTCTCGAGACGCCGTTCAGCAAGCCCGACCGCGGCCTCGCCGCGATCCGCGCCTACTGGAAGGACCTTCCCCTCCATCAAGCCGAAACCAAGTTTTCCTCGGGGGAGATTTACGTCGCGGGACCGTGGTTCGCCACGGAGTTTCGCTGCACGTTCAGGCGTCGGCGGACGGGGGAACAGGTGGATGCCAGGGGGGCGATCTTCTGTGAGACCAAGGAGGGAAAGATCTCGGAAATGCGAATGTACTGGCATCGATATGCGGGCGGGAGAGAAGAACCGAAGCCCTAGGAATGCGCCGTCTTGCTCCTGACGTAGTCCAGCGCCAGTTCCATCAACTCCGCGCTCCGAAGCCCCATCTGCGTGGCCGTATCCACTGCTTCTTCTTCCCCCAATCCTCTATCCAACATTAGATACGGTATCAATCCCGCCGCTGTCCTATTTCCGCTCGAGCAATGCAGCAGCGCCTTTCGGCCTGTCAGCTTCTTGAGCGTCTCGTGCATCTGCTTCATCGTGTCGAGCGTGACGGCGCCGTGCGCGATGGGAAGGCTCACGTACTCCATGCCCGCCGCGCGCACCGCCGCCGGCTCGTCGAGCGGCCGCGGCTCCATGGGATCGCGGTTGTCGAGCACGACCTCGCCCCCCGCCGCCTTGAACGCCGCGAACTGCTCGACGCTTGGCTGGCCGCCGGTGACCCAGCCAGGGACGGGCTCGGCAGCGTTGGGAAGGCCCGCGATTGCGTCGAGTAATTGGCTCATCTGCGTTCCGATGATAGCTTAGCGGCCAATGTAACTTCACGGTCTTCGCTATGTCCTCCCGACGCCCATCATTGCGCAGGCATCTCGCCCCTCGAAAGAAGGTCTGGCTCGACTGGGACGGCGTGTTTCTCATGGGACCGCGCTACCTCCGCTTCCTCGCGGCGGTCGGACGGCTCGGGACCATTCGCGCGGCAGGTCGCGTCGTGGGGTGGAGCTATCGCACCTGTCTCGATCGCGTCCGCCAAATGGAGCGCGTGCTCGGCACCAAGGTGCTGATCACGCAGCGGGGCGGTCGCAGCGGCGGCGGTGCGCGCCTCGGTCCGGAAGCCCGCAAGCTGGTGCGCATCTTCGCGCGCTGGGAGCGCGACGTCGAGCGGCTCAGCCGCGCCGCGTTTCGGCGTATCCTCTCGCGATAGGCGCCGGCTTGCCTATCGCAAGGATCCGGTCTAGGTTCCCCAACTCGACCGACCGGAGGCGCGGTGCGACGCTCAGCCCCCGTGGTTCTGTTGCTCCTCTTCGCCGTCCTACCCGGGGCGCTCGCCGCTCAGGTCTCGACCGGCGCGGCCACCGGCCCTCGACTCTCCGGTTATTTGCAGCCGCGGTTCCAGGCCGTAGGCGACTCCGCGACATTCCTGCTGCGGCGCGCCCGCATTGCCGTCGACGGCCAGGTCGCTCCATGGGCGAGCTATCGCGCGCAGATCGAGTTGCGCACGATCGGCGCGCCCGAAACGCCCCCGGGATCACCGCTGACGCTCTCGGCGACGGACCTGTGGGTCCGTCTTGCCGACGCGCGCTGGTCCGCCACGGTCGGCCAGTTTCGGGTCCCGTTCTCGCTTGAGTCAATCACCGGTTCGACGCGCCTGGAGACGACCGAGCGAGCGCGCATCATCAATGCCGCCAAGCGCGACATCGGCGTACAAGTGGAATGGACCCTACCGCAACACCTCGTGGTCCAGGGCGCGGTGGTAAACGGCGAGGGGCCGAACCGCGCCGTGAACCGGGACAACCGCATGGCCTATTTTGCGCGTGTCATGGTGACCCCCATCAAAGGGCTCGAAGTCGGGGGCGCCTTCCAGGGGTACAACGACAGCACCGCCGTGGACGCCCAGGCGGCATTCCGGGCGACGCGGTGGACGGCGCGTGCCGAATACGTGCGCCAGCACCGCGATGCAACGAACACACGTACGACCGGCTGGTACGGGCTGGCGACATACGAGCTGCGCCCCCACCGCCTGCAGCTGGTAGGTCGCGTCCAGCAGTACGACCC
>DATNMO010000060.1:0-14932 GCA_035602245.1 Gemmatimonadales bacterium | reverse complement strand
GATTCGCGTGTGGGGGAGTGCCGGGGGAGGCGGGGGGGGCGGGGGGGGCGGGGGGGGCGACACGACTGTCATACTGGACGTCAAGACGGAGTTCCCGACCGACCCGATCCAACTCAACATCGGCGGGCAGCGGGCGACGCTGAAGCTCGGCGGCACGCTCGCCGGCGATCAGCAGTTCTCCCTGACTCGCGGCGCGGTGCTGGAAGCCACGATGAGGGGAACGATGAAGATGAACGTCACCGCCGCCGCGCTTGGACAACAGGCGATGGTCGTGTCGTCCGACACCGAAAACACCCTGCGGCTCCTGGACGGGAAGTGACGGGGCCGCCCTAGCCGTGAAACTCGCACATCTCGCGGACCTGCACCTCGGTTTCCGCCAGTTCGACCGGCAGACGCCCCGGGGAACGAACCAGCGCGAGGCGGACGTCGCCGAGGTGTTCCGCCGGGCCGTGGACGACCTGCTCGAACAGCGCCCGGATCTGATCGTGTTGGCCGGGGACCTCTTCCATTCGGTCCGGCCGACCAACGCCGCCATTCTGTTCTGCTTCCAGCAGCTACAGCGGATCCGCTCGGGGCTCCCCGACACGCCGATCGTGGCGATCGCGGGCGAGCACGACACGCCGCGCTCGACCGAAACCGGGTCCATTCTTCGGTTATACGAAGCCCTGGGTGTGGAGATGGCCGTAGACGAGCCGCGGCGCATTGTTTTTCCGCGACTTGATTGCGCCGTATTGGCCGTGCCGCACCAAACCCTCGCGCGGGCCGACCGCCCAGCCCTGCGCCCCGAGCCGGGCGGTCCCACCCTCAATGTGCTGGTCACCCACGGCGTTCATGGCGGGCTCGGCGAGGAGCGTGGGACGATCGAGTACGGGGGAGCCGAACTCTCCCGTGAGGCTCTAGCCCCCGAGAAATGGGACTACATCGCGCTGGGTCACTTTCACATGGCACAGCCCGTCGCCGCAAATGCCTGGTACTCGGGCACCCTCGAGTATCTGCCTCCCAATCCCTGGGGGCAGCAGCAGGACGAGGCCGAGCAGCGGCGGGCGGGTAAGGGCTACCTGCTGGTGGAGCTGCCGGGCGCGCGGGTCACGTTCCGTCCGATCGCGCCGTCGCGTCGCCATCTCGACTTGCCGGCGATCCGGGGCGCAGGTTTGAGCGCCAAAGAGCTGGACGCGCAGATCGCCGAGCGAGTGAACGCCGCCAAGCCGGCGATCGACGACCAGATCGTGCGCCTGCTCGTGTGGGATGTGCAGCGCGCCACTGCCCGCGATCTGGATCACACCGCGATCCGCGCGTACAAGGCCCGCGCGCTGAACTTCTATTTGGACCTGCGCCGTCCCGAGACCCAGCGCGTCGTCGGAATGGGAACCATGGGGGGGGGGGGACGGCGTCAGACGCTGCCCGAGACGCTGCGGGATTTCCTCGGACGCCGCCCGCTCGATGCGGAGCTCAATCGCCAGACGTTCGTGAACCTTGGCGTCGAGTACCTCGAAGCGGTGGCACGGGTGGAGGGTGATGGTGAGGGGGGGGGAGGGGGGACGCCCGCGTGAAGCTGCATCGCTTGCGGCTCGTCAACTTCCGCCAGCACGCCGATACGGAAATCGCGTTCGGGGACGGCATCACGGGCATCATCGGGCCCAACGGCTCCGGGAAAACGTCGTTGCTCGAGGCGATCTCGTGGGCGATCTACGGGAATCCGGCGGCGCGCGGCGACAAGGATTCCATTCGCAACTTGCGGGCGAAAGCACGAGCCACGGTGCGCGTCGAGCTCGAATTCGGGCTCGGCGGCCACGAGTACCGCGTGGAGCGCGGGCTGAATAATGCCGAGCTGTACCAGGATGGTGTGGTCGTCGCCAACTCCCTGAAGGAAGTGACGGGGCGACTGCAGCGTGTGCTGGGGATGACGCACGACGAGTTCTTCAACACGTACTTCACGGGGCAGAAGGAGCTCGCGGTGCTCGCGGATGCGACCCGCCCCGAGCGGGCCGCGTTCCTTTCGCGGGTGCTCCGGCACGAGCAGCTCACCGTCGCGCAGGAGCGCATCCGCGAGCGCCGCAACGCCCTGAGCCACGAGGTCGACGGTCTCGAGACGGGACTGCCGCCGCAAGCCGAGCTGGAACAGGAGCGGCGCGCGGCCGAGAAGCGCGTGGTCGAAGCGCGCCGCGCCGCGGCGGCCGCGGCAACGGAACGGAGCAAGGCGCAACAGGCACTCGCCGTGGAGGAGCCGCGCTGGCAGCAGTGGGTGGAGCGGCGCGAGCGCACGCTGTCGCTCGACGGCGACCGCCGCGTGGCGGAGCAGGGGGTCGTGGTCGCGCGCCAAGAGTTCCAGCGCATCGACCGCGAGCTGGCCGAAGCGCTGGCGGCCCGTGAGGAGCTGCGCAAGCGGGAGGCGGAGATTGCTCCGATCTCCAAGCTCAAAGCGGAGCTGGCCGAGCTGGACCGGCTGCATCGCGAGGACGCCGCGCGGCGTGAGGAGCAGGCGAAGCTGACTGAGCTGACGCGCAATCTCAACGTGCTGGCTCGCCGCATCGCCGAGCTGGCCGACGCGGAGGCCGCGCTGGCGCGAGCGAGCGACGAGGCGCGCACTCTCGCCGAACGCCTCGAGGCCGCCGACACGGCCGCCGAGGAGCAGCAGGCGACGTGGGTGCGGGAGAAGGAATACGCCGGCACCCGGCGCGCCGAGCTGCTCAAGCAGTATGACGAAGTAAAAGACCAGCGCGACAAGATCGAGCGGCTCGGGCCCGAGGGAGAATGCCCGACCTGTCGGCGACCGTTGGGTGCGGAGCATGCGGCGGTACTGGGCGTGCTCGACCGCCAGCTGCAGGCCATCGTGGACGACGGCACCTATTTCCGCCAGCGCATCGAGCAATTGGCCGTGGCGCCGCATGCCGTGACCCAGGCGGACGCGGCGCGCGACGCGTTGCGCGAGGAGACACGCCGCGCCAGCGAGCGCGAGGGGACGCTCCGGGCGCAGGTGGCGGAGCGGGCCCGGCTCACGAAGGAGCGGGCGGGCCTGGCGCGGCGGACCGAGGAAGTGGAGCGGCGGGTGGCGGCGCGGCCCGCGGGCTATGACGCGGCGCGCCACAACGCCGTGCGCGCCGAGCTGGCCCGGCTTGACCCCGTGGCGCTGCAGGCCGCGGCGCTCGCGGCGCGGGCGGAGCGTGCCGAGGTGCTGGTCGGCGAGGCGGAGCTCGCGGAGAAGTCCCTGTCGCTCTGCGAGGAACAGGCGCGGCAGCTCGCCGACGCGGTCAAGGCAGAGGGATTCTCCGAAGAGAAATTCAAAGTCGCGCGCGAGCGGCACGACCGCGCCACCCATGCGTTGCGGGCTGCCGAGCTCGGGGTCGCCGAGACGCGCGGCGAGCTGGTGGCGGCGGAGACGGCGGTGCGCGAGGCGGAGCGGCGCGCAACCGAGCGCGCGGCCCGGGAGCGGACTATCGCCGAGCGCAAGGCTGAGCTGCGGCTGCACAACGAGCTGGACCGCGCGTTCTCCGACCTGCGCGCCGAGCTCAACGCCGCGATGCGGCCCGAAATCGGCGCGCTCGCGTCCGGGTTCCTCGCCGACCTGACGGACGGCCGCTACGACGAGCTCGATCTCGACGAGGACTATCGCGTGATCGTGCTCGACGAAGGCGTGCCCAAGCCAGTGATCTCGGGCGGGGAGGAAGACGTGGCAAACCTGGTGCTGCGGCTCGCCATCTCGCAGATGATCGCCGAGCGCGCAGGCCAACCTCTGTCGCTCCTCGTGCTGGACGAGATCTTCGGGTCGCTGGACGAGACCCGGCGTCAGCATGTGCTGGCGCTGCTGCGCCGCCTGGGCGATCGTTTCCCCCAGGTCATCCTGATCACCCACATCGAGCAGGTGCGCGACGGTCTGGACCGGGTGATCCGCGTCTCGTACGACTCCGCCGCCGGCGCGAGCGTCGTGCGCGACGACACCGCAACGCTGGGACCGCCCGATGCGAGCGTGGCTGCCTGACAACCGCGTTACCGGGCCGGAGCGCGCCACCGAGCGCGACATCGAGGGGCTGAACCGCGTCTTCGCGGAAGCGTTCACCGACCGCTATCGCCGCGACGGACTCATCGGCGTGCGCGTGCCCTATCTCAACCCGCTCGTCTGGCGCTATGCGCTGCTCGATGCCGCCGAAGGAGCGATGCTGTGGCGGGACGAGCACGGCGACATCGCCGCGTTCAACGTCGCGCATCAGGCCGGCGCTGAAGGCTGGATGGGCCCGCTGGCCGTACGCCCCGATCGTCAGGGTACCGGCGTGGGCAAGACGATCGTCCGCAGCGCGGCCGATTGGCTCATCGATCGCGGCGTCACGACGCTTGGCCTCGAGACGATGCCGCGCACGCCCGAGAACATCGGCTTCTACGCCCGCCTCGGCTTCACCCCGAGCTATCTCACGGTGACGCTGACGAACGAAATCGCCACGCGCGGCCAACCCGCGCCGGTGCTGCTGTCGCGGCGCGACGCGGCCGACAAGCAGGCCACCATGGACGCGGCGCGCCGCTTGGTGGGGGAGCTCGTGCCCGGAATCGATTTTTCCCGCGAGATTCTGCTGTCCGCCGAGCTCGGCCTCGGCGACACATCGCTGGTCGAGGGCGGTGACGGGCTCGATGCGATGGCGTTGTGGCACTCGGCGCCGCTGGCGGACAGCCGCACTCGCGACGAAGTGCGCGTGCTGAAGCTCGCGGCCCGCGACGACCGCGCGTTCGACGCCGCGATTGCCGCCGTTGAGGCGGCGGCCGCCAAGGCGGGGATCCGCCGCGTTGCGGTCCGCTGCCAGACCCGGTACACCGAGGCGTTCCGGCGCCTCGTCGCGCGTGGGTACCGCGTGCGCTGGACGGACCTGCGCATGACCTACGAAGGGTATCCCGAGCGGCACGCTACCGCTGGCGTGTTGTTTTCGAACTGGGAGATCTAAAAGCTGGGCTGTTTTTCCGGCATTCCCATCACGTAGATCACCTGGCCGAGCCCGATGACCTCGAGCGCGTGCGCCGTCCCGGCCGGCAGGTCGAGCCGATCGCCGGGTCCGAGATCTAGCGTTTGGCCCTCCGCGGTCACACGCAGATAGCCTTCGAGGATCCAGCGCGTTTCGGGAAAGGCGTGAGAATGGAGGGCGACGCGCGTGCCCGGCACATCGGACCACCACGCGGTCGCCATCCCTTCCTGCTCGAGGGTGCGCCGCAGGGTGGAGAGCTGCAACGGCCCGAGGCGCGCGTCCCAGCGCGTCGCTCTCAGCATCAGGAAACGAACTTCGGCGCGCCGATCAAGACCCGGCGTGCGAACAGGATCACTGCGCCCGCGTACAGCAGATGCACGGCGCCGCTCGACACGTCCGCCACGAACAGGAGCAGGATCCACGCCAACAGCATCACGACAGCGGCGAGCAACGTGAGATTCACGCGGTTGACCTTTCCGGGGCAGTGCCTATTCTAGTACCCAGGGGCGGGGAGTCAAACTATTGAGCCAACAAGCTCGATTGTGGACCCGGATACTGCGGCCCATGTCATGCCCCCTCGGGGGAAGACAGAATTCGTGGTGAGGGACCCGTCATTACTTTCGGGCTTCAATAACCCTCTTCGCTCCTGTCGTACCGGTCGGCCGGCCTGCGTTATGCAGTCCCGGCCGATCGTTTTCTTGTGACCGTCTCCCAGAAGTACTGCGGCGCCCGCAGGCGTTGTCCCTTCACCGCGAATCCGATCACCAGGACCGCCGCCCACACGGCGTAGGCCAGCATGATCTCCGCGCGCAGGTGTGGCATGGTGAACTGCACGCCCCACAGGACCAGCAGCCCCGTGGCGTCGAACCATTCGAACTCCATGTTGGCGAGCAGCAGCACGCCGAGGATGGTCTGCAGGAGCGTCAGGGCGAGCTCGTTGCGCTGGCTGACGTCGAACGTAAAGTCCGCCCAGGCGCCGTAGTGCTGCATGTGCGAGTAGCCGTACACCAGCGGGATCATCGCGGCGAGGATGGTCCACTGGTTGATGTTGCTGGACACGATGTTCATGAGCGCCATGGGTGCGTGGGTCACCCGGCGCGCCCACCCGAAAGTGGACACGAATTCCGGGAACTCGGAGAGAAACGGCGCGACCCATTGCACCAGAAAGAATTGGCTGATGCCCAGAGCCGCGGCGACCGCGATCATCGAGTTGAGGAATGGGTGCGCGGTGACGTACAGCAGCGAGCCGCCGACCGCGAACAACCCGCCAATCGCCGCTTTCCGCCGCCAGCCGCGTTGCCGGTACGCCCATTGCGACACCGCTGGCGCGTCCGCCAGCGACTCCGCCTCACGGGGCGGGTTGCGCATCAGGATCCACAGGTACACGACGTACAGCCCGATCAGCACCACGGCGTCGATCGCGCCGATCCGCTGCCTCCAGAGCACGACCAGGAAGTACAGCAGCGGCGGCACGAGGCCCATCACCTCGACCGCGTGCTCGGGCTCGAGTCTGATCGGGGGCAGCCGCCCGCGGCCCTGGCGGCCGGCGACGGCGAACACGAAATAGATCATCGGCCAGCCGAGTCCGAGGAGCAGCCGGATGGCGCCGGTCAGGTTCGCGATGGCGAGATGGGCGCGTTCCGGATTCCTGCCCGCTTCCCAGGCGATCACGGCTTCGACGGCGAACTCGGGGAGGGTCTGCAGCCACGCGAGGATGGCCAGCGCGAGCCCCTGGGAAATGAGGAACTGCGCGGCTTCCGCGCCCCAGGCGACGAGAAAGGCCGACAGCAGGATGCTCGGGAAGGTCCACAGCGCCGAGACGGCGGAGCCTCCCGCCTGCGTCGTCGCAACGAGTAGCTTTAGGAATCGCACGGGAGCCAAACTTACCATGGCACGCGACAAAATGAAGTCGGCCAGCCTGCACAGCTTTCACGAATCGCACACGGCACCCCTCGCCCCGGCGGGGCGGCTGCCGTTCGAAACGCTGGTGCGGGAGATGCTCGTGCTGCTCGGCGAGGATCCCACGCGCGAAGGGCTGCGCCAGACGCCCGCGCGGGTCGAGGCGTCGCTCAAGTGGCTCACGCGCGGCTACGGCATGGTCGTCGAGGATGTGATCGGCGACGCGCTGTTCCATGAGAAGCACGAGAGCATGATCTGTGTGCGCGACATCGAGATCTATTCCCTCTGCGAGCATCACCTGCTGCCGTTCTTCGGCAAGGCGCACGTGGCCTACCTGCCGAACGGCAAAATCGTCGGCCTTTCCAAAATCCCGCGCGTCGTCGAGGTCTTCGCCCGCCGGCTGCAGGTGCAAGAGCGCTTGACCGATCAGATCGCGGAGGCGTTGGGCGGTGTTCTGAAGCCGCTTGGTGTAGGCGTGGTGATCGAGGCCTACCATCTCTGCATGATGATGCGCGGCGTCGAGAAGCAGAACTCGAAGACCGTCACCAGCTCGCTGCGCGGCGCGTTCCGCGACGACGGCAAGACGCGCGACGAGTTCCTGAGACTCGTACACGGTGGCGCCGGCTTGCCTTGACGGCCGCCCTGGCGCTGGTGACGGGGGCATCGCGCGGCATCGGCCTCGCGGTCGCCGACGCCCTGCGCGCCACGGGGCGGGGGGGGGGAATGCACGTCGTCCGGCTGGCGCGCAGCCTGCGCGATGCCTCGGGCGACCGCATCACCGATCTCCAGTGTGACGTCACCAATCCAGCGGACGTGGACCGCTGCGTCAGCCGGGTGATCGGGGACCACGGCGTCCCCGACGTCGTGGTGAACAACGCCGGGATTTTTCTGATCAAGCCGCTCGCCGAGACAACGCCTGCCGACTTTGCCGCCACGCTGGCCACGAACCTGACGGCGCCGTTCCTGGTGGCGCGGGCGCTGGTGCCCCGCATGGTGGCGCGCGGCTCCGGGCATCTCGTGAGTGTGGGCTCGATCTCCGATTACATCGGCTTCCCCGGGTCGAGCGCGTACGCCGCGAGCAAGTTCGGGTTGCGGGGGATGCACGAGGTGATCCGGGCGGAGACGGCCAAGAGCGGCGTGCGGACGACGCTGATCTCGCCCGGGCCGGTCGACACCGGCATTTGGGACGCCGTCGATCCCGACTCGAAGCCGGGGTTCACGAAGCGCAAGGACATGCTGCGCGCCGAGGACGTCGCGGCGGCGGTGGTGTTCGCGGTGGCGCAGCCGGACCGCGTGGACGTGACGGAGATTCGGTTACTGCCGACCTTCTATTCGCCGAGGGGCTGAGCCATGCACGCCGCCATTCTCGCCCTGCTCATTGCGCAGGCAGTCCCCCCCCCGCCGCTCCCTGATTCATCGGGCTGGGGCGTGCATGTGCTCGCCATCGCCCGGGCGCCCGACAGTGCGATCTGGGTGGGGACGTACGGGCAGGGGATCTTCGTGTTACGCAAGGGAGCGGGGACCTGGGAGCGGGTACGCTCGTCCAGCGATACCGCAGCACACGCGATCTCCTGGGATTTCGTACACGCGTTTGCGTTCGGACCCAAGGGGCAGATCTGGTACGGCACGGTCGGGAACGGCTGGGGCGTCTCGATGGACGGCGGGAAGACCTGGAAAAACTGGGAGTTTCGACAGCTGGGTCCCGAGTGGCAGTACGTCACGCCCAACGGGATCGTCACCCGTGGGGACACGACCTACATCGCGACGGCCGATGGGGTCAAGCTGACGTGGGATGACGGACAGACGTGGCGGGTAATTACGGACTCGCTCGGCGCGACGACGGCGAAGGATTCGGTGTGGGCCACGATCGGGAATCAGTATGCGCAATCGCTGGTTGGAGGCTCCGAGCTGCGACTAACCCATCTGCGGGGTAGGGAACGCTCTCGCGATGGCGGCCGCACGTGGAGCGCGGTGGCCGAAGGTAACACCGACCGCCCGAGTGTCGATTCTCTACCGGGGCTCACGGTAGGTGCTCCGGGCCTGGTCACGCAGGGCAGAATTGTGACGTCTCTGCACCCTCGCGCCCCCCGCCACACCTGGTTCCGCCGCCCCATCGCGCTCACGGATCAGCCGCACATCGACCAGACCTACCGCTTTGGCTCCACGATGGGCGGCAACTTCCAGCCCCACCAGGGCGTCGAGTTCAACAATCCCGACGGCACGCCCGTGCATGCCATCGGCGACGGGGTCGTCGTGCACGCGGGGCCGGCCGAGGCCGGCGCACTGACGGTCGCCATCCGGCACGACCGCCGCATCGAGACGCTGCGCCTGTTCTCCGCCTACTACCACAACTCGAAGCTCCTCGTGCAGCCCGGCCAACGCGTCAAAGCAGGCGACGTCATTGCGCTCGTCGGCAACACCGGCCGCGCCACCAACGACCACCTGCATCTCGAGGTGCATGCCTCGCCGTACGATTCGCCACGGTTCATCGTGGACGCCGCCGTTCGCTATCCGCCCTACAACGCCAACCCGGAGCTATGGATCGAGCCGCTGCCCGGGACCGGGATCGTGGCGGGGCAGGTGTGGGATTCGGCGGGCAAGCCGGTGCAGCAGGCGCGTATCTACGGGCTCGTGAAGCCCGAGCCGCAGGAGACGCCGTTCTCGTTCATCGAGACGTACGGTCCCCGCAATCACCCGGACCCCGACTACCAGGAGCACTTCGCCATCGCCGACGTACCGCCCGGCGAATACGTGCTTGGCGTCGAGATCGGTGGGAAGCCGGTGTTCCGCCGTGCGACGGTAGAGCCTGGTAAGCTGACCTGGGTCGAATTCCGTCCCTAATGCATATCGAGTTGACCGAGATGCTGCGCTGTCCCGAGCCCCACCGCGAGGACGTGCTCGTCCTCTCGACCGGTGAAGTGAAGGACCGGATGGTACGGTCGGGGCTGCTTGGATGTCCCGTGTGCCAAAAGGAATACCCGATAGCGAAGGGGGTCGTGAACTTCGCGGGACCGCACCCCTCCGCGCCCCGCGGTCCCGCCCCCCCCTCACCGCTCCCGATGGCCGAAGCAGCCAGCTTGCAGGCGCTCCTCGAGCTGTCCGGTCCTGGAGGCTACATCGTCCTCGTCGGCGCGGCGGCGCGGCTGGCGTCAGGGCTCTCCGGGTTGATGGCGGGGATCCACTTTGTGGGCATCAACGCTCCCCGGGAGCTCGAGGAATCACCCGTGTTGTCGTTAGTGCGCGCCAACGATCGCATTCCGCTGCGCTCGGCCATTGCGCGCGGCGTCGTGGTTGGCGCCGATCTCGCCACCTCGCCGTGGCTGGTCGAAGCACACCGCGTGCTGCTGCGCGGCCGCCGGTTTGTGGTGGAAAGCGAGGAGCCCGAGCTGCCGATCGGGCTCGTCAAACTCGCTGCGGGAAACGGACTCTGGGTAGGAGAGAAAGGCTAGCGCGTCATCCCTCGATCGCGGCGGCCATCGCGTCGCCTGCGGTGTACGCGCGATCAATCAGATCCTGGTAGCGCTTCTCGACGACCCGGCGCTTCACCTTGAGCGTCGGGGTCAGCTCGCCCGACTCGATCGTGAAATCGTGCTCGAGCAGCACGACCTTCTTCGGCGTTTCGAACTTGGCGAGATCGCGGAGGGTTCCCATCACCTCGCGCTCCACCTTCGCCTGGACGTCGGCCAACTCGAGCAGATCGGCGCGGCTGCCGTAGCTCAGGTTCCGCTCCTTGGCCCAGCGTTCGAGATTGTCGAAGTTCGGCACTACGAGCACGATGGGAAACTTGCGGCGGTCGCCGTACAACACGGCATTCGCCACGAACGCGTTGCGCTTCACGAGCCCCTCGATCTGCTGTGGCGCGATGTACTTGCCGCCCGCCGTCTTGATCAGCTCCTTCTTGCGATCCGTGATCTTCAAGTAGCCGTCGGAGTCGAGCTCACCGATGTCGCCCGTGTGCAGCCACCCCTCCGCATCCACGGTTTCGCGGGTCGCCTCGGGGAGTTTGTAATAGCCCTGCATGATGTTCGGGCCGCGGGCCAGGATCTCGCCGTCCGCGGCGATCTTGAGCTCGACGCCGGGGATGATGCGGCCGACGGTGCCGAGCTTGATCCGCTCCAGCGGATTGAGCGTCAGGACCGGTGACGACTCGGTGAGTCCGTAGCCTTCGATGATCGGCAGCCCCGCGCTGAAAAAGAACTTCGCAATGTCCGCCGACAGCGGCGCGGCGCCCGAGACAAAGAACCTGACCCGGCCCCCGGTGCGCGCCTGCAGCTTCGAGAATACCAGTTTGTCGGCGATTTTTTTCTTGAACGCGAGGCCCCCGGGAATCGGCAGGCCCGCGAGCGTGAGTGTCGCCCACTGCTCTCCGGCGCGCTTGGCCCAGAAAAAAATCGAGCGCTTGATCGCGCTCCCCGACAGCGCGTTCTCGAGCACGCGGGCGTACACCTTCTCGTACAACCGCGGCACCGAGAGCACCACCGAGGGCTTCATCTCTTGGAGATTCGCGGCGACGGTGTCGAATGACTCGGCGTAGTTGATGATCACGCCTGCCTGAAACAGCGTGTAATCCACCATCCGCTCGTAGCTGTGCGAGAGCGGCAGCATCGAGAGGCATTCGTCGCCGGCTCCGACGGGAATCATCTGGAGCACGGCCTGCACGTTGGACCAGAGGTTGTAATGCGAGAGCATCACACCCTTCGGCTCTCCCGTGGTGCCCGACGTGTAGATCAGGGTGGCGAGGTCGTCAGGTTGGACGGAGAGCGCGTCGCGCTTCCAGTCGGGATAGTTGGCCGTCGCCGCCCGGCCCCTGGCCTCGAGCTCGGCGAGCGTCATGACGCCGTTGCGCTTGGCGGCGGGGTCGAACGCGATCACGTGCTCGAGTCCGGGCAGCCCCCCTCTCACCGCGAGCACCTTTTCGACCTGCTCCTTGGTAGAGCAGAACGTCGCCACCGCCTCGGAGTCGCGAAGGATGTACTCGGTTTGCGTGGCGGTGAGCGTGGGGTAGATGGGAACGTCGGTGGCCCGGGCGGTGAGGCACGCGTAGTCGGCGAGCGCCCATTCGGGGCGGTTTTCCGAGATCAAGCCCACCTTGTCACCGGGTTTGATGCCGAGCTCGCGCAAGCCGAGGGAGATCGCCTGCACACGCTCGGCCGCCTGGCGGTGCGTGACCGGCACCCAGTCGGCCCCGACCTTCGACCGGAAGGCCGCGGGCAGGCCGGCGTGACGGGCCACCGTCGTGAAGAAGAGCTGTGTCAGCGTTCCCTTTTTCATGGCACCCGCACAATGACGCTCTGGGGGTTCGAGCGCAATGCCCCGGCGCGGGCCTGCAGCCGTCCGGTGCCGACCGACTTGCCATACGTGAAACCGATCGTGCTGTCCCGGACGAAGATGATTGCGGTGTCGAGCGAGCTCCAGAAGATCTCGGCCGCTACCGAGTCGCCCCGCCCATTCAGGGCGCGGCCGCGCGCCAGGATGCTATCTCCGACCACGACGCGGCCGCTGTCCGGGAGGACAATCTCGAGCGCGACCACTTGGTCCAAGTTGGTGCCGAGCTTGCCGCAGGCGAGCACCGCCGCGAGGGCGAGCGGCGCGAGCTTCCGAATCAGGAGCTCCCTCCCTCCGGCGCCGCGGAGGCGCGCGGCGCGAGATCGTGCAGCGCCAGCTCGGCGTGCTCGATCCACTTCTGCGCATCGGGGCCTTTCGGCGGATGCGCGAGGAAGGTCTTGAGGTGCTGGGTGGCGCCGTCGGGGTCGCCGCGCTGCAGCAGCAGGAACGCGAGCCCGTAGTGCGCACCGGCGAGCCCATTGTCGAGCTCGAGGGCGCGCCGGTAATGACGGATCGCCTCGTCGAAGCGGCGCGTTTTGGTGAACGCGATGGCCATGTTCTGGAGAATGCGCGCGTCGTTGGGGTGATCGCGCAGCGCCAAGCGGTACGACGTAAGGGCCGCGTCGTAATCCCCCTGCCGCTCGAGGGCTAGCGCCTCGTTGAGATAGTCGAGACGCTGCGGTGTGAGTTCGTCGCCGGACGAGCCGCCGAAGAGGCGGCGCCAGAAACCCATGCGCCGAAAATAGCTTGCGGCTTCGGACGTTGGCAATGTAGCTTCCCGCACGATGGCGTTCCCTCCCCGACCAACCCCTCGCCCGTCCACCGGAACCCGCTCCGGGGGGGGCCGCAAGTCGCCGCGCGGCGTCCTGCAAGTCGACTGGCCGTTCTTCGGCGAGCTGTGCCGAGCGCTGGCGCTGAAGGTGTTCCGTGAATACGACCCCGAAGTCGTGATCGGGATCGCCAAGGCGGGGGTCATTCCCGGCGCCGTGGTGGCGAGCATCCTGCAGCGCGACTTTGCGTCCATCGCGATCACGCGCGATATCCCGGGCGCCGCCCCGGCGGTGATCGCGGGGCCGCCGCGCCTGGTGACGGGCAAGCGCGTGCTGATCGTGGACGAAACGTGCGAGTCGGGAAGCACGATGAAGCTCGCCCTCGCGGCAGTCCGCGACTTGAACCCGGCGGAAGTGAAGACCGCCGTCTCGTTCAAGACCGGCACCTTCAAGCCCGACTTCTACGCGCTCGAGAACGAGACCTTCATCATCCTCCCCTGGGACCTCGAAGTCATCGTCAATGGCGAGATCGTGGTGCGGCCCGACTACCGCGAAAAACTGAAAGAGCTGGGGCTTTGAAGGATCGCCTCACCGCCGCCGTCAAGAAGTCCCGCGCCGACTACACCGAAATCCGCGTCGAACGTACTTGGAGCTCCGCGGTCGCCTTTCGCGGGCGGCGGCTCGAAACCGCCACGGTCAGTGAAGACCAGGGCGGGTTCGTCCGGGTGCTGAACAAGGGATACGGTTGGGGCATCGCGTCGTTCACGTCCCTGGACGAGCTACCGCGGATGGTCGCGCGCGCGAACGAATTGTCGCGCGCGATCCGGCTCGACGAGCCCATCCGGCTCGCGGAGACGCGGCCGCAGGTCGGGGACGCGGTGCTCGATCTGGACGGCGACGTGCGCGGGGTGTCGCTGGCCGAGAAGAAGAAGCTGCTGGAGGGGTACAACGGCGCCATGCTGGCCGTATCCGGCTCCGTGGTGGATACCCAGGCTAGTTATCGGGACGAAGTGTCGGAGGTGTGGTTCGTGAGCTCCGAGGGCGCCGCGCTCTATCAACTGCGGCCCGAGGTGGTGGTCTCCGGGACGGCGATCGCCCGCCGCAACGGCACCATCGAGAAGGGCCTCGAGTCCATTGGCCTTCGTAAAGGGTGGCGCAGCGTCCACGGCTTCGAGGAGCGGTTTCGCGTCGTGGCGCAGCGGGCGGTAGATCTCCTCGACGCGCCCCGGGTTCGTGGCGGTGCCTATCCGGTGATCCTCGACAACGAGCTGGCCGGCGTCTTCATCCACGAGGCCTTTGGCCATTTGTCCGAGGCCGATTTCGTGTACGAAAATCCCCAGGCCCGCGAGATGATGACGCTCGGCCGAAAGTTCGGGAAACCGGTCCTGAACGTGGGCGACCACGGGGCCGCGCCCGGTCTGCGCGGCACGCTGCCCTTCGACGACGAAGGCACCCCCACGCAGGACACGCCGCTCATCCGGGAAGGGATCCTCGTCGGCCGGCTGCACTCCCGCGAGACCGCGGCCAAGCTGGGTGAGCGGCCCACGGGCAATGCCCGTGCCATCTCGTTCCGCCACCCGCCCATTGTCCGTATGACCAACACGTACATCGCGCCGGGGAAGGCGGGGATCGGCTTCACGGATCTCATTCGCGACATCAAGCTGGGCGTGTACGCGTGTGGCGCCTTCGGCGGACAGACGATGCTCGAGAGCTTCTCCTTCACCGCGGGGTGGGGGCACATGATCCGCGACGGGCAGGTCGCCGAGTTCGTCAAGGACGTCGTGCTCGCGGGCAATCTGTTTCAGACGCTCGACCGTATCGACCACATCGCCGGTGATTTCACCTGGAACCAGATGGGTGGAGGCTGCGGTAAAGGCGGGCAATTCCCCCTTGCGGTCACCGAGGGGGCGCCGCACGTGCGCATCGAGGAGGCCCTGGTCGGCGGGGACGTATGATCGACCGCCTGCTCGACACGGCCCGCCGCCACGTCGATGG
>DATNMO010000059.1:0-161210 GCA_035602245.1 Gemmatimonadales bacterium | reverse complement strand
CGAGATGCGGCTGGCGCGGCTCGACCTGCCGCCGGCGTTGCTCTCTGCGTTGGCGCAGTCCGGGGGGGCAGGAGGTGGAGGTACGCCCGGGCCACGCATCGAGCGGCTGGAACGGATTCCCGGCGTGCACTACGTGCTCGTGGTGCCGCTCCGGAACGGCACCGTACTGACGGTCGGCGTGGGCCCGCGCAGCCGGCTGCTACCGCCCGACCGTGCCGCGCGGTTCCTGCGCGGCGATCCCGGGGTCGAGCCGCCGTACACCATCACGCTCTCGCTCCCGCTCGCGGGCGCCACGGCGGCGAGCGCCGCTGGCACGGTGGAGTGGCGACGCGTGGGATGGGCGGCGCGGGGCGAGCGGCAGGTGGCAATGCCGGACGGCGTGCGGCACGTGCACCTGCGCGTCGCGCTGCGCGGACCGGCGGCGCTGCTCGTGCGCGGCGTGCTGGTCGTGCTGCTCGACATGGCGCTGCTCGGCGCCGTTTGGGTGTTCGGGCTCAGCATGGCCGAGGCGTGGCGCGCCCGGATACCCGCGCTCGTGACGACGCTGCGGACGAGCTATCGCGCGCAGCTCACGACGGTGCTGGTCGCGTTCTTTGTTTTGCCGGTGCTCGGCTTCGCGGCCTGGAGCTTCGCGCGGCTGGCGGATGAAGCCCGTCGCTCGGGCGATCTCCTCATTCGCCAGACTCTGCGGGACGCCGCGAGCAGCGCCGAAACCGTCGCCGAGGACCGGCCCGAGGCGATCGGGCAGTCGCTCGTGGAGCTGGGGCGCCGGCTCGACGCCGAGTTGTGGCTGTACCGGCGCGGGGTGCTCGTCGCGACGAGCTCCCCGGTGCTGGCCGAGCTGGGATTGGTCGACCCCTTCCTCGCGCCGCCCGCCTTCCGGCTCACGCTCGAGGACGAGCTGGAGCTCACGACCGACGCACGCACTGCCGGCCGTCCGACGCGCGTCGGCTACCGCGTCGTCGCGGCCGGACCGCCCGGCGAACAAGCGGTGCTCGCCGCTCCGCAGCTGCTCGATGACGAGCGCGTGCGCCAGCAGCAGGAAGACCTGGCGTTGGCGCTCGTGCTCGGAACGCTCGTCGGCCTGTTCGCGGCGGTATACCTGGCGGGCCTCGCCGCCCGCCGACTCGCGAAGCCGGTCGCCGCGCTGCGCGCCGCGGCGCTGGCGGTGGGGCGGGGCAGCGAGCCGCCCGGCTTCCCGCCCGGGACGCCGCGCGAATTCGAGCCGGTGCTGACGGCGTTCGACCGCATGGTCACCGACGTGCGGCGCAGCCAGGCGGCGCTCGAGGAAGCGCGGCAGCGCACCGCGCGCGTGCTCGCGAACGTCGCGACCGGCGTGATCGCCGTCGATGACGGGTTGCGGGTTACGATGGCGAACCCGCGCGCGGCGGAGCTGGTCGGCGAAGCGTTGGCGCCGGGGGACGTCTTGCCGCAGGCGACGCAGCCCGCCTGGGGTCCGGTGTGGGAGGCAGTGGGCGCGTTCATCGCGGCCAACCGCGACGTCATTCAGGAGCGGGAGTTCGAGGTCGGCGGACGCCAGATCCGTGTGCAGCTCGCCCCGCTCGGCTCGGCTCCCGACGGCTGCGTCATCGCACTCGACGACGCCACCGCGCTCACCCGCGCCGCGCGTGTGCTTGCATGGGGAGAGATGGCGCGCCAGGTCGCCCACGAAATCAAGAACCCGCTCACGCCGATTCGCCTGGGCATTCAGCATCTGCAACGTGTGCAGGGAAAGACAAAGGGGGGCGACAGCTTCGAAGCGACGCTGCAGGAGACCGCCGGCCGGATTCTCGGGGAGATCGACCGTTTGGACGGGATCGCGCGCGCCTTCTCGCGCTTCGGCGCTCCCGCCGCCGAACAGCTGCCCCTCGAGCCGGTGGATCTCGCCGCGGCCGCGCGCGAGGTGGTGCAGCTGTACGGCCTCGGTTCCCCACCGCGTTTCGAGGTGCGCGCCGGGCCGGACGGCGCTTTCGCGCTGGCGCGCAAGGACGAGGTCAAAGAGGTGCTGGTGAACCTGCTCGAGAACGCCCGCAACGCTGCTGCCAAGCGCGTGACCGTGCACGTCGCAGGGGGGGGGCGCCAGCTCATCGTAGTCGACGACGGCCGTGGCATCGCGCCGGAAGCGCTGCCACGGGTGTTCGAGCCCACCTTCTCCACGACGTCCAGCGGCTCCGGCCTCGGCCTGGCGATTGCGCGGCGACTGGTCGAGAGCTGGGGCGGCACAATCACCCTTGAAAGCGAGCCCGGACAGGGTACCACTGTCACCCTTTCGCTTCAGGCGGCCGCTGAAAACCCGGTTCGGTGACCCCGCTCACCTCCCCCAATGGAAAAATCGGGCAAGATGTGCAAAGTTGTGGCGGCCTTTCCCCCGTCTGAGGTGCCCTTTGCGAACTGGAGTCGTCGCCCTCACGCTTGCCGTGCTCGTGCTCGCCCCCCTGCGGCCGGCCCGCGCGCAGTTCTCTTTCGACGCGCGCCGCATCGGCATGGGCGGCGTGTCGCTGTCACGGGACGGCAACCTGCGCCGCTACAATCCCGCGTACCGCGCCGTGAAGAATCGCGCGGACGCCGGTGGCGCGCCGAAGTTCACGATTCCCGTGCCGCTCGGGTTGATCAAGTTCCTGCAGGATCATCCGGTCAACCAGCTGAGCACCGATCCGATGTTCAATCCCGACTCGGCCAAGTTCAATCCGATCGAGGTGATGAACCTAATCTTCAATCCTCCGATCTTCTATGAAGTGAGGAAAGCGCCAGCGCCCACGAACGACGTAGAGTTCACCATCGGCAAGAATGCATTCGTCGTCGACCTGGGCGCCGCGCAGGTGCTGATCCCGGAGCAGGAATTCGGGCTGGGCACCAGCAGCCGGCTCCTGGACATCGGATCCGGGTTCGGCGGCTTCCGCGTCGGCGTCATGGGTTTTCTGCAGTACGACGTCGGCCTCACGCTGGATGATTCGCTGCGACGTGTCCTCAAGGATGCCGACTCCGTGCGCGCCAACACGACCTACCGGGTGCTCGGCGACGGCGTGGCCCAGGCGGGCTTCGCGCCCACCGTCGGCTACGCGGGGCGGGTGCTGCGCGGTGCGGGCGGCGACGAATCGGACGACGGTGTGTACCTCGGCGGCGCCCTCCACTACTACATGGGCGGCACGTACGCGCGCGCCACGGGTCCCGGCGGGTTCACGACCGGCAATCCGGTCTTCGGGACCACGCCCGTCGCATTGCTCGACGACACGCTGTACACCTCCAACAAACCGTTCGGGAAGGGATTGGGCGGCGATGTGGGCATCGTTTTTGTCTCGGGCCCATTCGAGGTCGGCATGGGCGCCAACGACATCGGCGCCGAGCTCACGTGGTCGGATACGAAGGTGCAGCGCATCCGCTATGTCGCCGTAGGCGACTCGCTCGCCAAGACGCTGCTCACGAACCACGTCCAGAGCAAGACGAAGCTTCCCATCACCTACATCGCCAACGCGGCGCTGCGCATGGGGACGGGTACGACCGTCGGGGGCGATGTCGTAAACTCGGGACGTGGCACTGTCATCCACGTCGGCGTGGAGCAGCGTACGGGTCCCTTCGCCGTGCGCGGCGGCGTGTCGCGCGACCAGCGCAAGAAGATGCAATTCGGCTGGGGCGGCGGCGTGCGCCTCGGGCCCATCGGCCTCGATGTCGGTTTCTGGACGCACAGCAATTCGTTCAGCCCGAAACGGGGCATCACGATGGCCACTTCCATTTCAGTCTACTAGGGAGCGATCGATGAAGGCTCTTCGTGTCTCCCTGCTCGTAGCGGTGGCGGCCTGCGGTGAGGGGCGCGCCATCTTCAATATTGACGCCTACAGCTTCATGGCGGGGACCGGGAAGGACACCATTCCGTATCTGATCCCGCCGGCCACGACCGCCTCTGCCTCGCAGGTGCAGAAGATCAATCTGCCCCCTGGGTTCGGGAGTTCGGTCGTTGATACCGTGCGAATCACGAACGGCAGGGCAAACCTGGTCAACACGGGTGGGACCGGCTTCATTGGGTTGCAGCTGTATGTCGCGGCCGACTCACTGGGCACGTACAATGCCGGCGCACTCGCGCTCAACATCCCGGAGACCGGCGTCACGGGCTCGCAAACCGTCCCGGTCACGATCACGGGCGATCTCAGCGCTGGCCTAAACAGCGTCTTCACGAAACCCACGGTCTGGCTGCGTCTCGCCGCGACCGGGAGAAACCCAAATGCGACCCCGGTCACGGGCAGGATGATCCTGACCGCGCTGATGATCAGGGTCGTCGTCAAGGATAAGATCTTCTAGTCCCGCCGCCCGCGCCGTCGGGCGCGGGCGCTATATTTCGTCCCCGTGACTACCCGACGCTCCACCGTGACGGTCGCCGTGGGCGGCGTGGCGGTGGGCAGCGCCCACCCGATCGTCGTCCAGTCGATGACCAATACCGATACCGCCGACGTGGCGGCGACCGCCGCCCAGGTCCGGGCGTTGCACGCGGCGGGTAGCGAGCTCGTGCGGGTGACGGTCAACAACGACGACGCGGCGCGCGCCGTCCCGGCGATCGTAGCGCAGGTGGACGTGCCCGTGATCGGCGATTTCCACTATAACGGCCACCTGCTGCTCACGAAGTATCCCGACTGCGCCCGCGCGCTCGCGAAATACCGCATCAATCCCGGCAACGTGGGCACGAAGCGCCGCGACGACAACTTCCGCACCATCGTCCAGATCGCGATCGACGAGGGCAAGCCCGTCCGCATCGGCGTGAACTGGGGCAGCCTCGATCAACAGCTCCTCACCGAGATGATGGATGCGAATGCCGCGTTGGCCGAGCCCCACGACGCTCGCGACGTGACCATGGGGGCTATGGTGGCGAGCGCGATGCGCTCGGCCGAGCTGGCGGAGGAGTGCGGGTTGCCGCACGACCGGATCATTCTGTCCGCCAAGGTGTCGGGCGTGCAGGATCTCGTCGCCGTGTACCGCATGCTCGCCGAGCGCTCCGATTATCCGCTGCACCTCGGGCTGACCGAGGCGGGGATGGGTGCCAAGGGTGTCGTCGCCAGCACGGCGGGCCTCGCGATTCTGCTCCAGGAAGGCATCGGCGACACGATCCGCGTGTCGCTCACGCCGCGGCCCGGCGGCGATCGCACCGAGGAAGTGCAGGTCGCGCAGCAAATCCTCCAGTCGCTCGAGCTGCGGAGCTTCACGCCGCAGGTCACCGCATGCCCGGGATGCGGGCGCACGACGTCCACCTTCTTTCAGGAGATGGCGGAGGACATTCAGACCTACCTGCGCGAACGCCGCAGCGCCTGGCAGGCGCGCTATCCCGGCTCGGAGGAGCTGCGGGTTGCGGTGATGGGTTGTGTGGTGAACGGGCCTGGGGAGTCGAAACATGCCGACATCGGCATCTCGCTGCCCGGTACCGCGGAGGATCCGAAGGCTCCCGTCTATGTGGACGGCGCGTTGAAAGTGACGCTCAAAGGCGACACAATCGTCGCGGACTTTCTCAAGATTCTCGAAGCGTACGTCGACTCCCGCTATGGCTCAGCGGATCGGACTGCCGAGGGGCACGTCGCGGTCCGGATGCACGAGACAGATATCCCCCTCTCCTAGGATCACGCCCAGCGTCAGCACTTCCGAGAAAAACGTGGCGATCTGGCGCGGTGGGAAGTTGACGACCGCGAGCACCAGACGCCCTACGAGATCCGGCGGGTTGTAGTACTTCGCGATCTGCGCGCTGGAGTTCTTCACGCCGATCCCCGGTCCGAAGTCGATGCGCAGCTTGTAGGCGGGCTTTCGGGCCTGGGGGAAGTCCTCTGCTTGGACGATCCGCCCGACCCGGATGTCGATCTTCGCGAAGTCATCGTAGCTGATTTGCCCCATAGCCTCTCCACATGTCCCCTGTAGAGGTCAGCTGCCCCGCGGGTCTGTGCGGGGGAAGCTTGGCACGTGCGTTGCCTTTGCGCCACGGCAGCGGCACACCTCCACCTCTACAGGGATGGCGATATGCGACGGATCGGCATCGCGGTGCTCGGCCTGACGCTCACGGCAGCGCCTCTTTGGGGGCAGCGCTCGGCGCTGCGCGAAGTGCGCAACCGCGGATCGTTCGGCGGCGGGTTGATGGTGGCCGTCCCCCTAGGCGAGTTCGGCAATCATATCAAGGGCGCTGGCGGCTTCGATATGTTCGGCGCGCTCAGCCTCGACCGCTCGGGGGCGTTATCGCTGCGTCTCGATGGGTCATTTCTCATCTATGACCACGTGCGCGACGCCGGCTACGTGAGCAGTTCCTACTACTCGATTCCCGTCGATCTCAAGACGACGTCCTACATCGCGTCGCTGCGCGCCGGCCCTCAGCTCACTGTTGGACAGGGAGCACTGCGCTTGTACGGGTTTGGGCTTGGCGGACTTTCGTATTTCGCCACCGAAACGTCGGCGGCCGGCTGCGGCTGCGACAGCTTCGGCAGCGTCACGCAGTACGACGACGTCACGGCGGCGTGGGAAGCGGGCGGCGGATTGCAAATCCGGATGGGGCGCGGTCACACGCCGGTGCTACTCGATCTCGGCGCCCGCTATCTGCACAATGGGCGGGTCACCTACCTGCCGGCGCGGTCGCTCTCCGGCGGCTCGACGGTCATAACGCCGATCGAGAGCGACGCAAATGTCATGATCTATCAACTCGGCGTGACGGTCGGGCTGCGTTAGTCTCACCCTGCTCTCACCCCTGCTCTCACCCCTGACCCCCTCTCCCCGTTGGGAGGGGGGTCTTCGCCTAACCCCTTCGATCTAGTTAAGCGGGCCGATGCAAACGTGGTGCGCCCTGCGCAAGTTAAGGGGCTTGATGAGGCCTTAACGTACTCAACGCAGGAGAGGTTATGCTCCACGAATTCCTCACCGACAATAAGCCCGACTTGATCGCGCGTTGCCAGGCGAAGGTGGCCAAGCGACCCAGTCCCCCGCCCACCTCGGCCGAGCTGAAGTTCGGCATTCCGCTCTTCCTGAGTCAAATCATCAAGACACTGAAAATGGAAGCGGCGTCCGATCTAGCGGGGAGCGGCAAGGTTTCCGGGACGTCTGAGCCCGGCGCCAGCCCCGCTTCGACTGAGATCGGTGAGAGCGCCGCGGAGCACGGCGAGGAGCTGCACAGGAAGGGATTCACGGTCGATCAGGTCGTGCACGACTATGGGGATCTCTGCCAGGCCGTCACCGATCTCGCCGTGGAGAAAGGGGCGCCGATCGCCGCGACGGAGTTCCGCACGCTCAACCGCTGCCTCGACAACGCCATTGCCGACGCCGTCACGCAGTTCGGGAGCCATCGCGAGCAGTCCATCACGAATCGCGCCGCGCAGGACACCAATGAGCGTCTCGGCTTTCTCGCGCACGAGTTGCGCGGCAAGCTCAATGCGGCCGGGCTCGCCATCGAGGCCATCAAGCGGGGCACGGTGGGCATTGCCGGCGCCACCGGCGCAGTCCTCGATCGCAGCTTGATCGCCATGCGCGACATCCTCGATCGCTCGTTCGCCGAGGTCCGCCTGGGCGCGGGGCTCTCGCCGCAACCAAAACGTATCGCGATCGCCGACCTGATCGAAGAGGTCCAGGTTTTCGCTGTCATGGAGGCTGCTTCCAGAGGGATCACACTCACCGTCAAGCCCGGCGACCCCAGCCTCAAGGTTGACGGCGACCCGCACACGCTTGCGTCCGCACTCTCCAATCTCTTGCAGAACGCCGTCAAGTTCACGCCCAGGGACAAGGGCGGCAAAATCACGGTGAGCGTGCGCTCCTCCGGCGATCGTGTCCTGATCGAGGTCGCGGATGGTTGCGGCGGTCTGCCGGCGGGGGATGTCGAAGACCTGTTCAAGCCGTTCGCGCAGCACAGCGGAGATCGGACCGGTCTCGGGCTGGGGCTCTCGATTAGCCGGAAGGGCGTTGAGGCGAACCGCGGCAAGCTGTCCGCGCGCGACAAGCCGGGTTCGGGTTGCGTGTTCACGATCGATCTGCCCTTGGCCAAGGTAGCCATCGCAAAGTCCGCGTGACATTGCAATAACGCTCAGTCGGCCGGCGTAGGCTCGGGGAACGGAGTGGCGGCGCGCGCCGCGCGCCGGCTCAGCCGCCGTTGCACCGCGTCGAGGTAGGTGTAGAAGACCGGCGTCACGTAGAGTGTTACCAGCTGAGAGAACGCCAATCCCCCCACCACGGCGAGTCCCAGCGGCCGGCGCGATTCTGCGCCCGACCCCCAGCCAATGGCGATCGGGAGCGTACCGATCAGCGCCGCCATTGTCGTCATCATGATCGGCCGGAACCGCACGCTGCACGCTTCGATGATCGCGGCGCGGGCCGTCTTGCCCTCGCGACGCTCCGCTTCCAACGCGAAGTCGATCATCATGATGGCGTTCTTCTTGACCAGGCCCACCAGCATGATCACCCCCACGAACGCGTACACGCTGAGCTCCGTGCGGAACACGAGCAGCGTGAGCAGCGCGCCGAATCCGGCAAACGGAAGGCCGGAGAGGATCGTGAGCGGGTGGACGAAGCTCTCGTACAGAATCCCCAGCACGATATAAATGACGACGACGGCCAAGAGCAGCAGGAAGGCCAGGCCTTGCTGACTCGCCTGGAACGCCTGCGCGGTGCCCGAGAACCCGGTACTGATCGTGGCCGGCAGTGTCTGTCGGGCCGCGCGCTCCACGTCACGCACCGCAGCGCTCAGCGGGACGTTCGGCGGAAGATTGAACGACAGCGTCACGGACGGCAGCTGCCCGCTGTGGTTGACGCTTAGCGGACCGACGTCGGGCGTGGCCGACGCGACCGTCGACAGCGGTACCAGCGTGCCTCGCTGCGAGCGGAGGTAGAGGAGCTGCAGCGCCGCGGGGTCGCGCTGGTACTCGGGGAGCAACTCGAGAATCACCCAGTATTGATTGTTGGGCGTGTAGATGGTCGAAACCTGACGGGAACCGTAGGCGTCGTACAGTGCCTGCTCAATTTGCTGCACCGTGATGCCGACACTCGCGGCCCGGTCCCGGTCGATCTGCACGCTCACCTGCGGGTTCTTGATCTGCAAATCGGTCGTGACGTCCTGGAGGCTGGGAATCCGCCGCAGCTGCGCCTCCAGCTTCGCGGCGTTGGCGTACAGCGCTTCGATATCGGCGCTCTGCAGCGTGAACTGATACTGCGTCTTGGTCGTGCGCCCGCCGATCCGGATCACCGGCGGCACCTGGAGGTAGGTCCGGATCCCGGGAATCGCGTTGAGCTTGGGGTTGAGCTCGCGGATCACCGCGTCGGCACTGGGGCGCTGCCCGCGGGGCGTCAAGCGGATGCTCACGCGGCCCTGGTTCATGGTGCCGCCGCCGATCGACGACATGAAGTGGACCACGTAGGGATCGCGACGCAGCACGTCGGCCACGGCGAGCTGATGCTCCCGCATCGCCTCGAATGAGCTTCCTTCCAGCGTTTCGGTTGTGCCGGTGATCTGGCCGGTGTCTTCGGTTGGGATGAACCCCTTGGGGACGAGCAGGAACATGCCGATCGTGGCGACGAGGATCAGGGCCGAGAATACGAGGGTCGCCGGCCGGTGGTCCATGACCCATCCGAGCGAGCGCTCGTAGAAGCCGAGCACGCGGCGGTACACGCGCTCGCTGGCTTCGTACCAGCGGCCGTGACGCTCCTCTTTGGGCGGGCGCAGGAAGCGGCTGCACAGCATCGGCGTAAGAGTCAGCGAGACGAATCCGGAAACCAGAATCGCGATCCCGATCGTGACCGCGAACTCGTGGAACAGGCGACCGACCACGCCGCCCATGAGCAGCACCGGAATGAACACCGCGGTCAGCGACAGCGTCATCGACACGATCGTGAAGGCGATCTCGCGGGCGCCGTCGAGCGCCGCGGCGAGCGGCGGCTTTCCCATCTCGAGGTGGCGGACGATGTTCTCGAGCATGACGATCGCGTCGTCCACGACGAACCCGACGCACAGCGTGAGCGCCATCAGCGACAGGTTGTCCAGACTGTACCCGAGGAGATACATCGCCGAGAACGTGCCGATGATCGAGAACGGCAGGGCGAGGCTCGGAATCACCGTCGCGGAGAGGTTTCGTAGGAACAGAAAGATCACCATCACGACGAGGCACAGCGTGATGAGCAGCGTCACCTGCACGTCGTGCGACGACTGGCGAATGGACGTCGAGCGGTCGTACAGCGTATTGATCTGGACCGCCGCGGGGAGCTGCGGCGCCAGCGCCGCGACCATCTGTTTGACGGCGTCGGCGACCTGCACGGTGTTCGTCCCCGGCTGCCGCTGAATCTGGAGGATGATGGACCGGGTCCCGTCGAACCAGCTCGCGTTGCGGGCGTCCTGCACGTCGTCCAGCACCCGCGCGACGTCCTGCAGCCGGACCGGCGCGCCGTGCTGATAGGTGACGGCGAGGCGGCGGAATTCGGGCGCGCTGGTGATCTGGCCGTCGGCGAGCAACGTATACGTCCGCTGCGGGCCCCACAACGTGCCAGTCGGCAGATTGGGATTGCCGCTGGAAATCGCCGCGGTCACCTCGTCCAACCCGATGCCGCGGGCGGCGAGGGCCTTCGGGTCTACCTGGATGCGGACCGCGTATTTCTGGGAGCCGTTGACCTGCACTTGCGCGACGCCGCTCACCGTCGAGAGCCGCTGCGCGAGGAACGTCTCGGCGTACTCGTCGAGCGCGGGGAGCGATAACGTGTTGGACGTGAGCGCCAAATAGAGGATCGGCGAGTCCGCGGGGTTCACCTTCTGATACGACGGCGGCTGGATGCCCGGTGGCAGCTGCCGCAGGGTCTTGGAGATCGCAGCTTGCACATCCTGCGCAGCGGCGTCGATGTCGCGCGACAGAGTGAACTGCAACGTCACGGACGTATTTCCGAGCGAGCTCGAAGACGTCATGCCGTCGAGGCCCGCGATGGTCGAGAACTGCTTCTCGAGCGGCGTCGCGACCGCGGCCGCCATCGTCTGGGGACTCGCGCCCGGGAGCGACGCGGACACGGTGATCGTGGGGTAGTCCACATTCGGGAGGTCGCTCACGGGCAGGAGCCGGTAGGCCATGAGCCCGAACATCAGGATGCCCAACATCACGAGCGTCGTCGTGACGGGCCGGCGAATGAACAGGCCCGAGATGCTCACCGCACGGCCTCCCCGGCCGTCGTGCCCCCAGCGCTTTCGGACGTCGGGCCACGTATGTCCACCCGGGCGTTCGGTGTGAGTCGCAGCTGGCCGTCCGTCACGACCAACGTACCGGCCGGCACGCCGGCGACGACGGCAAGGCTGTCCAGCGTGCGCTCCACGGTGACGGCCTGCTGTGTCGCCGAGCCATCGCCGTTCACGACGTAGACATAGCTGCCCTGCTGGCCGGTCATCACCGCCTGGGCGGGCACGACCAGCGCGTCGGCCTGTACGCCAAGCACCAGCGTGACGTTGAGGAACTCTCCGGGCCACAGCGCGCCATCCCGGTTCGCGAACCTCGCCTTCAACAACACGGTGCCGGTCGCCGTATCGACCTGATTATCCAAAAATGAAAGCTCGCCGCGCACGGCGGTCGCTGAGTCCCGGGCGGCACTGGCGAACACCGCCGGTGCGGGGACCGACCCCGCGACCAAGCGGCGGACCGCGGGCAGGTTGACGGCGGGCACGGCGAAACGCACCAGAATCGGTCGCAGCTGATTGATGGTGATGAGGGACGCGCCGCCTGAGCGCACCACGTTGCCTTCGTGCAGCGCGAGACGGCCCGTGCGGCCGCTGATCGGCGCCCGGACCGTCGCGTACTCGAGATTCAAGCGGGCCAACGCCGCCGCCGCCGAGTCGGCGCGGACGGTGGCCGCGAGCGCATCGGCTGCAGATTGCCTCTGCTCGTACTCCCCCTGGGTGACCGCATTGCTCGCCGCCAGCGTGCGGTAGCGCGCCGCTTCGCGCGCTGCGCCCTCGGCCTGCGTCAGATCGCGCAGCAGATTCGCGTCGGCTTGCTGCGCGGCTGCCTGGTAGGGGCGGGGATCGACCTCGAACAGGACCTGTCCCGCTACGACTTCATCGCCCTCGGCGAAATGCACGCGCAGAATCGTGCCGTTGACCTGGGGCAGCACGTCCACGCTGCGCAGCGGCTCCACGGTGCCGGTGGCGCCCAGCTCATAGGGCACGGCGCGGCGTTCGACTCGGGCGACGGTGACGGGCACCTTGGACGGCGGCTGGGCGGCGCGTGAAGTGCAGGCGGCAAGAATCCACAACGCGGCGGGAGCGAGGAGGCGGTAAGCGGGCGGCACGGGGGTGAATCCAATCTAGAGGGTCATCTTCATACGCACACTCCCCCGCGCTCGTTCGGTCCGGGGGGCGGTGATTTGCCTACCGCGGCAGGGCCCGCCGCCGATACGCTGGGCCATGCTCGCCCGTGTCCGCTCGGCCGCTGTCCTTGGGATCGACGCATATCTGGTCGAGGTCGAAACCGACATCGCGAACGGTCTCCCCACGTTCGTGACGGTCGGCCTGCCGCAAGGCGCCGTGAAAGAGGGGCGCGACCGCGTCTATTCGGCGCTCGTGAACACCGGCTTCACCTTCCCGCTCAAGCGGATAACCGTCAATCTCGCGCCTGCCGATCAGCGTAAAGAGGGCTCCGCCTTCGATCTGCCGATCGCGCTCGGAATTCTCGCGGCGACGGAACAGGTGCCCGGGGAGCGGCTGAGCAAGATCGCGGTGCTCGGAGAGCTGGGGCTCGAGGGTGCGGTCCGGCCCATCCGCGGTGCATTGCCGGTGGCGCTCGCGGCGCGCGCGGCGGGGGTCGAGGCGCTGATCCTGCCGCGCGAGAATCTCCCCGAGGCCGGCGTCGTAGAAGGGCTGCGCGTGCTGGGCGCGGGCTGCCTCGCCGAGATCGCCGAATACCTCGATGGCAAAGCGGAGCTGCCCAGCGCAAACGTGGATGTCGCGCGGCTGTTCGCGGAGCGGGCGTGCGACGATGTGGACTTCGCCGAGGTGAAAGGCCAGGCGCACGCCAAGCGGGCGCTCGAAGTCGCCGCCGCAGGTGGCCACAACATCCTCATGGTCGGCGCCCCCGGCTCGGGCAAGACGATGTTGGCGCGGCGCCTGCCGACGATCCTCCCGCGGATGAGTCTCGACGAGGCGCTCGAGACCACGAAGATCCATTCCGTGGCAGGGACGCTGCCGCTCGGCGAGTCGCTCGTCGCCCGGCGGCCGTTTCGCGCGCCGCATCACACCATCTCGGACGCCGGGCTGATCGGCGGCGGCTCGTACCCGCGCCCGGGCGAAGTGAGCCTGGCGCACGGCGGCGTGCTGTTCCTCGACGAGCTGCCCGAATTCCGGAAGAACGTGCTCGAAGTGCTGCGTCAGCCGATGGAAGACGGCGTGGTGACGATCGCCCGGGCGGCGATGAGCCTCTCCTATCCCGCGCGGTTCATGCTCGCGGCCGCGATGAATCCCTGTCCGTGCGGCTGGTTCGGCGACCCGCACCACGCGTGCGCCTGCGGCCCGCTCGCGGTGCAGCGCTATCTGGCGCGCGTCTCAGGCCCGCTGCTCGACCGGATCGACATCCATCTCGAGGTGCCCGCCGTGAAGTATCGCGCGCTCACCGCTGAAACCGGCGGCGAGCCGAGCGAGGCGGTGCGCGAGCGCGTGGACCGGGCGCGGGTGTTGCAGCGGGAGCGGTTCGCGAAGCGGCCGGGCATCTACGCGAACGCGCACATGGCGCCGCGCGATATCCGGGCGCATTGCCGCGTCTCGGACGACGCCGACGCGCTGCTCAAGACGGCCATCACGCGGCTCGGGCTGTCGGCGCGGGCCTATCACCGCATCCTCAAGATCGCCCGGACAGTGGCCGATTTGGACAGCGCGCCGGCGCTCGAGTCGAAGCATGTGAGCGAGGCGATTCAGTACCGGAGCTTCGACCGCCGGGGCCTGTAGAACGGGACGCAAAAAGGGCGCGTCCGTGAGACGCGCCCTCGATCACGAATGGAGCTGCGCTTTAGAAGCGCACGTACACCGGGCCACCCGTCTCAACCGACAAGTCGGCGGCGCGACGGAAGGCGTCGAGCACCTGCTCCTCGGTGGGACTGCCCCCCACCTTGATTTCGGCGTCACCGGGGATCGCGGACCGCCCGCCCGTCGCGCACGTCGCCTTGATGGCGATCGGCGAGAAGATGCCGCCGGTCAGTGACTCCACGACCATGTTGAGAAACGAGTGCTTCGTCTCAACCCTGGAGACGCCGCTCGGACATTGGGCCATCGTGGAGACCGGCTTAGGTGGCACAAGGCCCCACAGCCATCCGGCTGCCCATTTCTCTTCCACGACGCCGGTGCCCGCGGGCAATCCGGTCAATACGACCGCGTGGTAGCACGCGGGGAGGGCGATCAACAACGCGAGAACGGCGACCTTCAGCAAGCGTGACATGGTGCCTCCTGAGCGGCGGGGGGAATGCACGAACAGGAAAAAGGAACTAGCGAAGTGACGTCAAGCGCCAAGCTGTCCCCTCGCGCGCTAACGTCGCGCGAAACGAGATGGGCCGCCGCGCGCCGCGTCCGCTCTCCATATCGTCATATGTGTACGCCCCTTCGATCCCAGCCTCAGCCTCATCGCCGCGGTCGTTGAGTGACGTGACGTGCAGGTCGACGCGCAGATTGCGCGCACCCATAAAGAAATCGCCCCATTCCTGCGCTTGCTGCATGGACATCCCTGGATAGACCTGCCGAATTCTCGCCAGGTTACGCGACTCCAGGGCGCGCCCGAGTGCAGCGACCGTCTCCTCGATCGCGGCACGCGGACCTGCGGGCGGGGCGGGCGGGGCGGTGGGGGCAGGCGCCGTCTCGCCGCCCGCTTCTGCGCGTGCAATGGCACGCCGCTCCCGACGATCGCGCAGCCGCTCGCGGAGCGGTGCAGCCCCGCGCCGGAGAAACGGCTCAGTTCGTGTTGGTGGCAGGGGTGGCGCAGGGGCAGCGGGCGCAGTTGGTGCACTGGGGGCAGATGGGGGGGGCGCTGGCGGAATGGCGGGACCCCGCCGCGCGGCCCACCACGCTCCCACGGCGACAATCGCCACCAGTGGAGTCACCCAGGCAACGGTGGGGATGCCCCGCCGTTTGGGCTTCGATTTTCGATTTCGCGGCAAGGGCACCGGACTCACCGGTGTGGCGAGGCGCCGCACGTCGGCATCCGCCTGCGCCTGGCCCAGCGCGGCGAGCTGCGTCCGGATCGGATCCTCGCGGGTGAGCGGTGCGCCGCCGAGCGCGGCGACGGCAGCCTCGACGTCGGGCCACCGCAGCGCAGGATCCTTTTCCAACATCCGCATCAGCGCGGCAGCCGTCTCGGGCGGGCAATCGGGACGCCGCTCCGTAACCGGCACCGGCGGCTCGTGCACCTGCGCGTACAGGAGTCCCACGTTCGTGTCGGCAACGAACGGGGGCTGGCCGGCGAGCATCTCATACGCGACGATGCCCAGCGAATACTGGTCTGATGCGCCGCTCAGCTCGCGTTTCGCGGCGCACTGCTCCGGGCTCATGTACGCGGGCGTGCCGATCGTCGCGCCGGTCATCGTGAGGCCTTGCGTCTCGGACACCTTGGCGATGCCGAAGTCGGTGACCATGACCCAGCCGTCCGTATCCAGCATGATGTTGGCGGGCTTCACGTCGCGATGCACCACGCCGCGCCGGTGCGCGTAGCCCAGCGCCGCGCCGACCTGGTAGAGCACGGCGCGCACGAGCGGCAGGGGCAGCGGTCCCGCCGCGCGGAGAATGGATTCGAGCGAGCGCCCCTCGACGAACTTCATGACGAAGTAGACGAGCGACGCGTTCTCGCGGACGGCGTAGATCGGAATGATGTGCGGGTGGCTGAGGGCGGCGGCGGTGCGGGCTTCGCGCTTGAAACGCTCCACCATGCCCGCCGTGGCGAGCAGGGCGGGCGACATCACCTTGATCGCGACCTTGCGGTCGAGCGCGATGTCGTGGGCGAGATAGACCGTCGCCATTCCGCCCTGGCCCAGCTCGCTGTGGACGTCGTACTCGCCGAGCGTCGCGCGGCGGAGGGCGTCGAGCTGGGCCGCGCCGGATGCGTCGGGCGCCAGGCGGGCGGTTTCAGCCGGCGCTACGTAGGCCGTGGCCACCTGGCCCTGCTGGCCGGAGACGTCGGCGCCGCAATTGACGCAGTGGCGCGCTCCCGGGGGCACCTCGGTGCCGCAGCGTGCGCAGGCCGCCCTCCCCCGGCCGGGAGTGGTCATGCGGCGGGTTCAGCCCCCGTCAGCAGTTTTTGCGCGCCGCGCAACTGCTGCCGCTGGCCGACGACCACCAGGACGTCGCCCACGGCGAGCCGGAAGCTGGCGTCCGGCGTGGCGAGGTCGCTCTCCCCCCGGCGCACCGCGAGCACCAGGGCGCCGGTGCGCGAGCGCAGCCCGGTCTCGGCGAGGCTCTGCCCGACGACGGGCGCGGTAGGGCCGAGCACGATCCGCTCCACATGCATCTGCGGCATCGCGCCCAGCGTGCCGGTCAGGGTCAGCCGCGGGCGCACGCCTCCCTCCCCGGGGCGGAGCGCCTGGTAGTGCGACGCCCGGATTTCGCCGACCAGGCGGTCGATCTCGTCGCGCGCCACGCTGTAGTGCGCCAGCACGCGCGCAAAGATCTCAATCGAGGTCTCGAACTCTTCGGGGATCACCACGTCGGCGCCGAGCCGTGTGAGCTCCGGGATCTCCACGATATAGCGCGTGCGCGCGATGATGTAGAGCTTGGGGTTCAGGTCGCGCGCGACGCGCACCATGCGGCGGGTCGCGGATGGATCGGAGATCGCGATGACGAGCAGGCGCGCGCGATCGACCCCGAGGGCATGGAGAATCTCGTCGCGCGTAGCGTCGCCGTAGAACGCCGGCTCGCCTTCGGCGCGGGCATTGCGCACGGTCTGCGCATTGAGCTCGACGATCAGGTAGGGTGCATTGATCGCCCGCAGGGCGGCGGCGAGGTTGCGGCCGTTCAGGCCGTAGCCGGCGATGACGACGTGGTCCGACACCGGATCCTCGACGGGGGCGAAGCCGCGCGGCCGGAATCCCGGCAGCAGGCGATCCAGCGGCATCACCTTTTCGAGCGTATCAAGTAGCGCCGGGCCGCCCTGCAGCAGGAACGGCGTCACCAGCATCGTGATCACGGCGACGCCCAGGAACTGTTGATACAGGCCGTCCGCGAGCAGCCCCGAGATACGCCCTTCTTTCGCGAGCACGAAGGAGAATTCCCCGATCTGCGATACCGCGACACCCGCGAGCAGCGCGACCCGGCCCGAGTAGCCCATCAAGGCGGGTCCGACGGCCGCCGATAGCGTCTTCCCGCCCATGATCACCGCCACCGCGATCAGCGTGATCCCCAGGTGCTCGCGGATCACGTCGAGCTGCACCAGCATGCCGACAGCCACGAAGAACAGCGAGATGAAGATGTCGCGGAACGGCATCAGCTCGGCCAGTGCCTGGTGCGCGTAATCGGACTCGGAGATGATCAGTCCGGCGAGGAACGCGCCCAGCGCGAGTGACGCGCCGGCGGCGGCGGTCCCCAGCGCGGTGAGCGTGCCGATCAGAATCACCGCGATCAGGAACAACTCGCGGCTGCGCGTCCTGAGAATCGCTGCGAGGGCCCGCGGCACCACCGTGCGCGCCGCGACGACGACGCCGACCACCACCAGCGCCGCCTTGCCCAGCGCCAGAACCAGCCCCAGCGCTCCACCCTCGGCCTTTCCTGCGAGAAACGGCAGCAGCAGCATGATCGGCACGACGCACAGGTCCTGGAAGATCAGGACGCCCGTCGCGAGGCGCCCGTGCGGCGCGTCGATCTCTCCCTTGTCCGTCAGCACCTTGAGGACGATGGCGGTGCTCGACAGCGCGATCAGAAACCCGAGGAACAACGCCACCCGCCAGTTGGCCAGGAACGCGAAGCCCACAGCGAGCGTCGCGAGCACGGTGAATCCCATCTGCGCGAGCCCGCCGACGATGACTTGCCGCCCCATCTCCTTGAGCCGGCTGAGCGAGAACTCGATGCCGATCGTGAAGAGCAGCATGATCACGCCGACTTCGGCGAGGCTCTCTACGCGGTGGGGGTCGGAGACGAGGCCGAGCGCGTTGGGACCGAGCAGGATGCCGGCCACGATGAAGCCCGGCAGCGCCGGCAGCTTGAGCCGGTGGAATGCCAGAATGACGAGCAGCGATCCCGCGAAAATGACCGCTAGATCGCGGAGCACCAAGACCTGTTCCACGGACGAATAAGATTGGACTTCGGGGCTGCTACCGCAACGCTGCTCCGGTCTCGACGACGGCTCGGACGAGCAGGTTGAAGTCCTCGCGACGACTGCGGTGGTTCGTGACCGCCACCCGCAGCGCGAAGCGCCCGCCGAGGATCGTCTGTGACGGGACGGCAAGCCCGCTCTCCTGAATCCGCAGCAGGATCTCCTGGTTCAATGCGTTCAGGGCGGCTTCGCTCACTCCGGGCACCGTGTACCGGAAGCACACGACGTTGAGGGGCGCCGGGGCGAGCAGCTCGAGCCGGGGATGCGTGGTCACCAACTCGGCCAGGTAGTGTGCCTGCCGCACGTTCTGTTCGATCAGCTGCGCGAACGCGTTCAGCCCGTGGGCCTTGAACGACATCCACACCTTCAAGGCACGGAACCCGCGGGAGAGCTGCACGCCCCGCTCGGCGAATGGAAACCCACCCGCCGCGATGCCGCGGTCGAATGCCGCGAGGTAGGCCGGCGTCACGGAGAAAGTGGCGCGGTGTGCGGCTTGATCGCGCACCAGCGTGCAACCCACTTCGTACGGGAGGTACATCCACTTGTGGAGATCGAAGGCCACTGAATCGGCTTGCTCGATCCCTGCGACGAGTGGACGCAGCGCCGGTGCGAGCGCCGCCAACGCGCCGAACGCACCATCCACATGGAGCCAGAGCCCCTCTTCGCGGCACAGCGCCGCCAGTGCGCGCAGATCGTCGGTCGCGCCCGTATTCACCGTGCCGGCGTTCCCGACGACGCAAATCGGCCGCCGTCCCGCGGCGCGGTCGGCCGCGATGGTCGTGCGCAACGTCGCCACGTCGATGGCATAGTCGGATCCGACGGGGATGCCGCGCAGCGCCTCGTGGCCGAGCCCCAGCAGCTCCGCCGCTTTGCGGACGGATGAATGGGTTTCGGTCGAGGCGTACACGGTCAGCGGCGGCGCATCCGCTCCCTGAAGTCCGCGCTCGCGCACATCGAACCCGGCGCGCGCGTTCCGCGCTACCGCCAGGCCGACAAAGTTGGCCATCGAGCCGCCTGAGACGAGCAGGCCGTGTGTGCCGGCGGGAAGCCCCAACAGTTCCACAAGCCAGCCGATCACCTGGTTTTCGACGACCGCGGCGGCATCGTCGAATTCGGCGACCTGCGGGTTCATGCCTGAGGCCAGCATGTCCGCGAGCATGCCGAGCGGCGTTCCCGTTCCGATCACCCATCCCCAGAAGCGGGGATGGATGTTGCCGGTGGGATAGGGCAGGACATCGCGCTTGAATTCTTCGTACACGGCGGCCGCGGGTGTCGGCTCACGCGGCGCGGGTCCTGACAGACGAGCACGTACTTCGGCGGGCACGGGCCGCCACACCGGCCGCTCCCGGGCGGTGCGCAAGTACTCGAGCATGTCGTCGACCATCTGGTGTCCCAGCACGCGCAGCTCCTCCCACCCGCGCGCGTCGGCCGGATCGAGCGAGAACTCACGCTCCGGAGCGGGAGTCACTGTGCCGCTACGACGTCGTAATGCTCGACGAACGGCTCGAGCTCGAGCAGGAAGTCCTTGTCCTCGGGGTAGTACCGGGCCTTCTCGTAGTCCGCGCCGGCGAAGCGCCGGATGGCAGCGACAGATTCCCAGAGGGAGATAAACGTGAACTCGGCGCGGTCGCCCTGCACACGGCGCAGCACGTAGACGCCCCGATTGCCGGCGGTGGCGCGGCAGTCCGGCACGCCGGTCCGCTGCAGGTAGGCGGTGTAGGCGTCGGCCCGTGCCGCCGCGGTCACCCCGTTCCAGATGCGTGCGATCAGATGCCCCTCTTTAGAGGCGGTCGAGCTCGGGGACCGTACGTTCATTGCGGACGTTTCCCGTGTTCAGTGTCGAATTGGGTTCGAACAGCAGCACGTGGGTCTCCTCCTCGGCGACGGGCAGATGTTCCACGCCGTGGGGGATGATCGCGAACTCCCCGGGGCCGAGCACCAGGTCACGATCCCGCAGCTTCAAGCGCAAGCGGCCCTTCACGACCAGAAACAGTTCGTCCTCGCGTTCGTGCTGGTGCCAGACGAACTCTCCCTTCAACTTCACGAGCTTCACCAGGCTGTCGTTCACTTCCCCCACGATTTTGGGGTTCCACTGATCCTGAAAGCGGCCGAACATCTCGGCGAGATTTACTTTGCGGATTGTCATGTTGCCGCCAGAAGCGTTTTCGTGTCTACGACGGTGGAAAATTCGCCGTGGAGATCGGCCAGGGCGACGTTGTGGATCAGCTCAGATCCGTAGCGCTTGCCGTCCGGCCCGGTATTGTCGAATGTGGCCGTCGCATCCGACACGACGTACGTCGTGAAGCCCAGGTTGCCGGCCATCCGCGCGGTGGTTGAGACGCACATGTTCGTCTGCATGCCTACCACAATGAGCGTCGTGAGCCCGCGGCGCCGTAAATCTGCCTCGAGGGTCGTACCGATGAACGCGCTGCTGACCGACTTCTGCACCACCGGCTCGCCGGGGAGCGGACGCACTTCATCCTTGATCTCGACGCCGGCCTGACCGGGGCGTAGCGGAGAGTCGGGCTCCGTGGAGAGATGCTGGACGTGGATGATCGGGCGACCCGACTTCCGCCAAGCTTGCTGCAACCGCGCGATGTTGGCCTCGAGCGCGGGATTGTTGCGATTGTACTGCTCGGCGTAACGGTCCATGCCCTTTTGGACGTCGATGATGAGGAGCACGGCGTCTGCTGGGAGGCGGGTCATGTCGTGGCCTCCGGTGTCGGATCGACGGCCTGGCGGCCTGACGGCCGGACGGCCTCCACATCCTCCGGCCGTTCGCGTTTATGCGAGAACTGGATCCACAGGACCGCCCCGAGAATCAGTGCCATCGCGATGAACGTCCGCCCCGTGACAGGCTCGTGGAGGAGCCACCAGCCGAGCAGAACGGCGATGACGGGATTCACATAGGCGTACGTGCCGACGACGGTCGCGGATGCGTAGCGCAGCGCGTAGGCATACGCGCTGTATCCGAGGATCGATCCGAACACGACGAGATAGGCGAAGGCGCCGAGCCCGCGCGCGCTCAGGTGCCACAGCTTCCATTCGCCCAACGCGGAGCCGACGAGCGCGACGACGGTGCCGCCGACGATCATCTGGACCGCGGCGCTCACGTAGGGGCTCGTCTCAGTGGGATGGCGTTTGGCGTACACGGAGCCGAGCGACCACGAGCAGCTCGCGAACGTGAGAGCGAGGGGGCCGCGCAGGTCGGCGGCGAGAATCTCCGCGGGCGTCGCCCCGACGAGCAGGACCGTGCCCAGGAAACCGAGCAGCAGTCCGGCGATGACCCGCCAGTTCAACTCCCCGGCGCCGCCCGGAATGATCGCGTCGAAGAACGCCGTCCAGATGGCGACGGTGACCACGAAAATGCTCGCGACTCCCGAGGTGATGTATTGCTCCGACCATACCACGAACGCGTTACCACCGGCGAGCAGCATGAGTCCGACAATGGCCAGGGTGCGCCAATCACTGCGCCGGTGCGGAAGCGGGTCGCCAAGCGCGCGTGCGATCGCGAGCAGAATCAGGCCCGCGACGAGGAAGCGGAGGCCCGCGAACAGGAACGGCGGCAGCTCCATCACTCCGACCTTGATCGCGAGGTAGGTCGAACCCCAGAAGACGCAGACGACCAGGTAGGCGATGAGCGCCTTGCCTTTGAGTGCCGCCATTAGTCGGGCTCCGTGGGAATGAAGCCGGGCTTCTCGAACAGCGTGGAAAGCACGATCGTGGTCCGCGTATTCATCTGCGTGTTCGGCCCGCGCAGGTCGCGGAGGATCTCCTGCACGCCTTCCAGATCCGGCGCAACGACCTTGAGGACGTAGCAGTCCTCGCCCGCGACGTGGTGGCACTCGAGTACGCCGGGATGTTTCTCCATCTCGCGCATCCGCGGCTCATCACCGACGTAGTCGCTCGACCCGTATCGGACCGCGACGAACGCGGTGACGGGCAAGCCGACCTTGGTGCGATCGAGTTGGACGCGGTAGCCCAGGACATAGCCTGCTTCTTCAAGCCGCTTGACCCGCTCCATCACGGCGGGGCGTGACAGCCCAACCTCGTCGGCAACGGCCTGGTAGCTGGCCCGTCCGTCTTGGGCGAGAATGCGAAGAATGCGGCGATCGATGGCGTCGAGCTCGGTCTTGGCGGCCATTTGGGAGGCCCTCTTGCTGATTATCCGACTATCCGTCGCCCCGGGACTATGTCCATGAACGCTTCATAACAATATCAGGTTCCTATCCGACGGAATATCCGGTTCTGCTCCCCAAAGTTGTCCTTTGATTAGGACAGTCGGCGCGGCTACTATTCCGCCATGTCGGTCGAGTCGGCCTCTCTCACCCCGCTGCGCGCGCTCGTGCGCACCTACTCCTCGGTCCTCTTGGGATATTCGGGCGGCGTCGATTCGGCGCTGCTGGCCGTGGTGCTGCGTCAGGAGCTGGGACGGGACCGGATGCTCGCCGCGATCGGGCGCAGCCCATCCTATCCGGAAGCGCAGTGGCGGGCGGCCCGCGAGGTCGCGGAGCGCTTCGACGTGCCCGTGCTGGAGGTGGATACACACGAGCTCGAGGATGCGAATTACCTCGCCAACCCGACGAACCGTTGCTTCTTCTGCAAGACCGAGCTGTGGAGCCGCCTCGTCCCGCTGGCGCGCGCGCGCGGGCTCGCGGTCGTGTGCGACGGGACCAACGCCGACGACCTGACCGAGCATCGCCCGGGGCGTGGGGCCGGAGAGCGGGCGGGTGTGCGGTCGCCGCTCGCCGAGGTCGGGCTGACCAAAGCTGAGATTCGCGCGGCGTCCCGCGAGCTCGAGCTGCCCACATGGGACGCGCCCGCGGCGCCGTGCCTGTCGAGCCGCGTGCAGTACGGCCTGTCGATTACGCCGGAACGTCTGCAGCAGGTCGAGCAAGCCGAGGCCTACCTGCGTGCGCTCGGGGTGCGTGGCGACTTGCGCGTGCGCCATCTCGACACGGCCGCGCGCATCGAGGTGGAGCCGAGGTGGCTTCCGTGGGTCGCCGAACGACGCGCCGAGATCGAAGATCATCTCACCGCGCTCGGGTTCGCACGTGTAGATGTGGACCCGCGCGGCTACCGCCGGGGGAGCCTGTTAGAGCCTTCGTCGCCCTGAACTTCCCCGCGGGCGTGCGCCAAGAGTTGTGGGACGCGGTCGCGCCGCTGCGCCAGCGCCGCGAGGAACTGCCGGTGAAATGGGTGCGCCCGGAGAACATTCACCTGAGTCTCAAGTTCCTGGGCGATGTCGAAGATGCGCGTGAGCCCGAGCTGCGCGCGGCGCTGAAGCAAGCGGCCGGATCGCGCACGGAAGCGCGGGCGCGCACCGTGCACATCGAGGGATTCGGCGTGTTCCCGGACTCTCATCGCCCGCGCGTCCTCTGGGCCGGCGTCGCGCCCGATCCGGCATTGGAGCTGTTGCAGCACGCCGTGGAGCAGGCGTTCGCGCCGCTCGGCTTCCCGACGGAGGCGCGGGCGTTCCGGCCGCATGTGACGCTGGGGCGCGCGGGGCGAGACGCGCGGCCGCGCGATTTCGCCGGGCTCGCTGAGATGCTCGCGGGACTCGCCTTCGCCGCCACGGTGACCGTTCCTGACCTGGACTTGATGGAGAGCACGCTCCAACCGGGGGGCCCGGTGTATCAGGTGAAACATCGTGAACGGCTGTCTTAAAGGACTCTTCCGACTCGGCTGCCTCGCCGTCGTGATCGCCGCGCTGGCGCTGGCATGGTGGTTCCGCGAGCCGATCCTGCGTACCGGTGCGCGTTGGTTCGGCCGCCCGCAGGCCCTGCCGCCGGTGACCGACACGGGGGTGGGCGCGCCGACGCCGGCAGCGACGGCGTCGGGCAACGTGAAGCTCGGCAGTCTCAGGACCGCCGGCGGGCCCGACTCGGTCGTGCTGACACCCAACGAAATGGCCTCGCTCATCGGCTCCGGGATCGATTGGAGCGTGCGCAAAATGTACGATTCCCTGCGCGTGGAGCTGCAGGAGGGGGCGCTGGTCCTGCACGCGCGGCTCGATACGCGTGCCTTGCCGCCCGGCGCCCTCGGGCCGCTGGCCGGAATGGTCGGACCGCGAGAGCCGCTGCAACTCGGCGGGACGCTCGTGATCGAGCGGCCCGGCACCGCCCGCTTCACGATTCGCGAGATCAGTCTCCGCGGATTCGCGTTCCCCGGGCCGGCCGTGCGCTCGGTCGCGCGGCAGATGGCCGGCGCATCACCCGACGGCGCCATTCCGCTGAAAGTGGACCCCGCGGTGTCCGACATCGCGATCCATCCCACGGGCGTGATCCTGTACCGGGCCAGGAGGGCTAGCCGGTGAGCCCACGCCGCGTGTTGATCGTCGACGACGAGAAGGGGATCCGCGAGGCGCTGAAGCAGGTCCTCGAGTACGAAGAGATCGAGGTGCAGGCCTGCGCCTCTGGTCACGAAGCGACCCGCGTCTACCCCGAATTCCAGCCGCACCTCGTCTTCCTCGACGTGAAGATGGAAGGCCTGGATGGGCTCGAGACCTTGAAGCGGTTGCGTGAGCTCGATCCCCAGGCTCAGATCGTCATGATCTCGGGCCACGGCACGATCCAAACCGCCGTCGAGGCGACGCAGCTCGGCGCCTACGACTTCCTCGAGAAGCCGCTCGACACCGACCGCATTCTCCTCACGCTGCGCAACGCGCTGCAGCACATCGTGCTGGTGAGTGAGAACGTGCGCTTGAAGCAGGAAGTGCGCGCGCAGTACGAGATCGTCGGATCGAGCAAGGCCATCCGCCACGTGATCGGTCTGCTCGAGAAGGTGGCGCCCACGCCGGCCCGCGTGTTGATCACGGGCGAGAACGGCACGGGGAAAGAGCTCGTCGCCCGCGCCATTCACGCGCTCAGCCCGCGCGCGTCCGGCCCATTCGTCGAAGTCAACTGCGCGGCGATTCCCACGGAGCTGATCGAGAGCGAGCTGTTCGGCCATGTGAAGGGCAGCTTCACCGGTGCGTTCGCGGACCGCGCGGGTAAGTTCGAGCTGGCCGACGGTGGAACGCTGTTTCTCGACGAGATCGGCGACATGAGCTTGTCGGCGCAGGCCAAGGTGCTGCGCGCGCTGCAGGAGGGCGTGATCTCGCGCGTCGGGTCCGGGAAGGCGCTGCCCGTGGACGTGCGCGTGGTCGCCGCGACCAATAAGCGTCTCGACCGGGAGATCCGCGAAAGCCGGTTCCGCGAGGATCTGCTGTATCGGCTCAACGTGGTGCCGATCCACGTGCCGCCGCTGCGCGAGCGCCGCGGCGACATTCCGCAGCTCGTCGCGCATTTTGTCGCCGAGTTGACGCGACCGGGCGGGGGGGGACGTCTGCCCCCGAAGGAGATCGAGCCCGCCGCGCTCGAGCGGCTGACGGCGCACGACTGGCCCGGCAACATTCGCGAGCTCAAGAACGCCGTCGAGCGGCTGTTGATCCTCGCCAGTGGCCTCACTGTGACACAAGCCGATGTCGAGCGGTTAGTTGGGCGGGGCGACGCGGGACGGGGGATGGGGGGAAGCGGGGAGCCGGGAGAAGATGCCGCCTGGATGCGCGCGGCCACGTTCGAGGAGTTCAAGCAGGCCGCCGAGCGGGCGTTCCTGCTCGGCAAGCTGCAGGAGCACGACTGGAACGTGTCGGAAACGGCGCGCACATTGCAGATGCCGCGGAGCAACCTGTACAAGAAGATCGAGCGGTACGGCCTGGCCCGGGAGGCATAGTGGCGGACAAAGAAAAAGATCGGGACTGGGATCGTGAGATGCGGGAGGTGGACAAGCTCCTCAAGAAGCTGCCGGAGGCCGATCCGACGCTCGGGCGCGGCGTGCCCACGGTCCCCGTCTATCCCCGGTCCCCGGCTGGCCACGCTCCCGACATGCCGGGCCGCGCGCGCGGCCGCGATTGGCTCAGCACCTGGTTCCGGGTCGGGCTCGGCCTCGTACTGGGAATTGGGATGCTGGCCTGGCCTTACACCCACGGCTGCGGTCTCAAGCTGATCTTCTATCTTATCGGCGCGACCACCGTAATCGTGGCAGGCGTGTGGAGCGCGATTTCGTCGTGGAAGCGGCGGCTCGGCCTCGCGCACGCGTTGTCGTTCGGCCTCATCATTTGGGGACTCGTGCTGGCGGCGCGCGAAGTGCTGCCCCGCGTCGGCTATGCGAAGAACGAGGCACCTTTCTTCTGTCCCGAACCCTGACATCCATGGCTGCCGACTTCAAGAACTTCATTGCCGGTGAGTGGGTCGCTCCGTCCACGGGCGAGTACTTCGAGAACCGGAACCCCGCCGATTGGAATGATGTGATCGGGCGATTCCCCCGATCGGGCCCCGACGACCTGAAACGGGCGATCGCATCGGCGCAGCGCGGCTTCACTCAGTGGTCTCAGACTCCCGCGCCGATTCGTGGCCAGGTGCTGCTGCGGATCGGGCAGCTGCTGGTGGAGCGCAAGGAGGAGATCGCGCGCGCGATGACGCGCGAGATGGGCAAGGTGCTGGCTGAGACGCGCGGCGACGTGCAAGAGGGAATCGACACCGCGTTCTACGCTGCCACCGAAGGCCGGCGGCTATTCGGGCGCGTGGTGCCGTCCGAGCTGCGCAACAAGTGGGCGATGAGCTACCGCCGGCCGATCGGTCTCGCGGGCCTGATCACCCCGTTCAACTTCCCGCTCGCGATCCCGACGTGGAAAATGTTTCCCGCGCTCCTGTGCGGGAACGCAGTGATCTTCAAGCCCGCCGAAGACGTGCCCCATACCGGCCACCTCTTGGTCGAAGTGCTGCTCGCAGCTGGGCTGCCCCCGGAGGTCGTGCAGCTCGTCCATGGCCAGGGGTCAGTCGTCGGGCGCGCGCTCGTCGAGCATCCCGACGTGCCCGTGATTTCGTTCACGGGCTCGACGGAAACCGGCTCGATGATCGGCGCGACCTGCGGCAAGATGCACAAGCGGCTGTCGCTCGAAATGGGCGGCAAGAACGCGATGATGGTGATGGATGATGCCGATCTCGATCTCGCGCTCGAAGGTGCGTTGTGGGGCGCCTTCGGCACCACGGGCCAGCGGTGCACGGCGACAAGCCGCCTCATCCTGCACGAGAAGATCCACGACGGGTTCCTCAAGATGGTCTGCGATCGCGCCGCAAAGCTGCGACTGGGGCCGGGTCTCGATGACAAGACCGAGGTCGGGCCGTTGATCCACGAGGAAGCGCGGCAGAAGGTCGCGGAGTACGTGGCGATCGCCAAGAAAGAAGGCGCCACGGTCGCGATCGGCGGCCGGATTCCGCAGGGAGACAAGCGGCTCGAGTGCGGCTGGTTCTACGAGCCGACCGTCGTGGCCGGTGTGAAGCCTGGGATGCGGGTCGAGCAGGAGGAGATCTTCGGACCCGTCCTGGCGGTCCTCAAGGCCAAGGATTTGAGCGAGGCGATCCGCATCAACAACGACGTGAAGTACGGGTTGTCGAGCTCCCTGTACACGCGGGACATCAACGGGGCGTTCCGCTCCATGGTGGACCTCGAGACGGGGATCACCTACATCAACGCGCCCACGATCGGCGCCGAGGCCCACCTCCCCTTCGGCGGCGTAAAGCAGACCGGCAATGGCCACCGCGAGGGGGGGTGGGAGGTGTACGACTTCTATTCCGAGACCAAGACGATCTACGTCGATTACTCAGGGACGCTGCAGCGGGCGCAGATCGACACCGAGATCTAGGGGTCGCCTAACTCATCCTCGGATCGCCGCCGCGATCACACCGGGCACCTTGGACCAGCTCCCGCGCTCTTCCAGCGCCGTCAAGCGCCGCATGAGCGTATGCGCGGTGCGATGGCTCGGGAACGAGACCGGCTTCGGGCGGATCGTGAGCGGGTGCCGCAACACCGCCTTCTCGATGCCCTCGAGCATCAGCGCATTGTGCACCCAGGCATTCCCGCTTTGGATGTCCACGGAGGTCGAGCTCGGATGCGCGCCCCACGGCGGCGTGCCGAACGCGAAGAGGAAGCCGCTCCAGCTGTTCACCGTCACCGCGCCGTAGCGGAGCCGCCCGATCGCCCGCTCGAGTGCCGCGGCGACGCGAGGATCCTTCAGAGACTTCGGATGGACCACGAGATCCGCCGACAATGTGCCCCACAGCCGGTTGTTGGCGAAGTCCACCGCGCGGTCGAGGAACTCGACCGGGTCATCACTGCCGACCTCCGTCTCGGACAGCACCGAGCAGAACGGCTCGGTGGTAAACGCGCGCTCACGGGCGTCCGCGGCATCGAGACCGGGTAGAATCGTCCAGGGCAGCTCGCCCCGGCCGGCCGTCCCGATGGTGCGAACGCCGGCCCGCCCCTCCGTGAGGTGCTGCCAGCGCTCCGCCGCCCCCGGGTAATAGGCTTTGCGCACCGGCACCGGGGCAAACGCGCGCTCGATGGCGGCGAGGAAGGGCGCCCGCTTGTCCCAAGCCTTGGGCGTCACCAGCATCTTCGCGGCGGTGCAGAGAAACGATGCGTTGCAGGTCACGGCCCCCGCGATGTACTCGGCCCGGAAGGCCAGCTCGCTCTCGGTGTAGGGCCCGGGCACGACGAGCACGGGAGAAACGTTCCCGAGCTCCGCGGTCACCGGCTTGGTGACGACCGGTTCGTTCCGCGCCTTGCGTGCCTCGCGCTCGGCGCCCGGCGGTCCCCAGACGATCGCGTCGTAGGTCGCGGCTGATCCGGTCAGGTGGATTTCGTCGATCCCGGGGTGGTGGCACAGATATGCCCCTACGTCCGGGCCTCCGTACGCCATCGCGAGGAAATTCCGGGCGATAGCATCGGCGAACGCCTGCTCAAAGAACGGACCGAGGTAGGCGTTCACCGGATTCATCTTGAGGAGGCAGACCGCGCCTTCGTTGAAGAGCTTGGTGATGACATCCATCGCCGGGATGGCGGCGATATTGCCGGCGCCGAGCACGAGGACCGTGCGGCTCCCGTGAGCGCGGCCCTTGTACAGGCTCGCACGCGTGGCCTCGAGCGCCTGTTCGCTCACGCCCTCCCTGAGATGCACGTCCACGGTGATGCCGGAGGACAGCAGCCGGTCGACGCCGTTCGCCGGAAAGACGCGGACCGCGACCCGCCCGTCCATCGTCCGGCTGACGGGACCGATCGGCGTGGTGCCGGTGCGCCGGATGGATCGCAGGGATTCCATCACGAGTCTCAAGTGGCGCACGACGCCCCACGGACCGGACGCCCATTCTTCGCCCTCGACGGGCGTGCCAGGGGCGATACCCTTGGCCTCGCACGCGGCCCGTACGCTCGCTGCTGCAATCCGCATGTAACCCGCCTGCATGGAGCGGGCGAGGGCGATCCGATCCTCGAGCGACAGCCGCGCAAAGACCACAGCTCCCTCCCGGAGACGCGAGACCATCTCGTCGAGCTGGCGCTGGGCCGTCGGACTCTGAACAAGCATGGCCCCTACCTCCCCGACAGACGTAGCCTTCGATCAGAGACACTGCAACCCTCGCGTCCAAACGACCCTCTGTGCGACGAAAGGGTGATGCCTGTCACGCACCCGGCGCTAGCGTCCGGATGTGGAGTACGAGTCGGTGGTGGTCGTCCTGGCGACCGGCGGGGCGCTGCTCGAGTGTGACGCACTCGACGCGCTGGCCGAGTCAGCGGTCACATGGAGCCGCATCGAACGCGAGGGCCGGGTGGCCTGTCTCGCCGCCCGCGTCCGTCACGCGGACCCGACACCCGAATTCCGAGTCCGAGTTCGGCAATGGGGAGCGGCCCGGGGGTGGGGTGTGACTGTTGCGCCGTGCGGGCCCACTTGCTAACGTAAGTCACATGCATGACTTGGGTGGCCCTTTGGCAGAAACCGGCGCGACCGACACGCCCCGGCTGCCGCCACCCCCCGAATTACGGCGCTCGGTGCTGGCGCGCTGGTTCGACAGCTGGATGCGCTCGCTCGGCATGGCGCTGGTGCTGTTCCTCATCATTCGGACGTTCCTACTCGAAGCATTTCAAATCCCCTCAGGCTCCATGGAGCGCACGCTGCTGGCGGGGGATTTTTTGTTCGTCAATAAAGCCGTCTATGGCGCGCAGATCCCGGGCACGAACGCGCGGCTCCCGGGCTTCGAGACGCCGCGCCGCGGCGACGTGATCGTCTTCGCCTATCCCAAAGATCCGACGCTCAGTTACGTGAAGCGCGTCATTGGCGCCCCGGGCGACCTCGTGGAGATGCGCCTCGGCCAGGTGTACGTGAACAGCCGCGCGATCGCAGAGCCGTACGTGCAGCGCGTGGATCCGCTCCACGATGGCTTCGACCCCGAATTCAGCTGGCAGCGCGAGTTCCTGGTGCAGCGGAGCGTCGAGCTGCGCCGGCGCTATCGCCCGACGCGCGATACGTGGGGTCCGCTGCGCGTCCCGGCCCGCAAGTACTTCGTGCTGGGGGATAACCGCGACAATTCGGCCGATTCGCGCTATTGGGGGTTTGTGGATGCGAGTGCGGTGAAGGGACGGCCGCTCGTCGTCTATTTCAGCTACGATCGGGGAGCGCGCGATCCGCTCCCCTGGCTGACGGACATTCGCTGGAGCCGGCTCGGTTCGCTGATTCGGTGAGTGTGGTACCTTCCTTTCGGAGAGGAGTGGCCACTCCATGCAGCTGAACACGGCGAAGCGCGCATCCTTCGATGAGGGGTCTCTGGATCAGTATCTGCGAGAAATCAGCCAGTATCCGCTCATTACGCGGGAGGAGGAGGTCACCCTCGCGCAGCGGATCAAGCAGCAGGATCCGGAGGCGCTCGACAAACTCGTCCGCTCGAACCTGCGATTCGTGGTATCCGTCGCCAAGAAGTACCAGAACCAGGGTGTGTCGCTCTCCGACCTGATCAACGAAGGTAATCTCGGCCTGATCCGCGCCGCCCATAAGTTCGACGAGACCAAGGGCATCAAGTTCATCTCGTACGCGGTGTGGTGGATCCGCCAGGCGATTCTCCAGGCCCTCGCCGAGCAGTCGCGCATCGTGCGCGTGCCCCTGAACCGCGCCGGCACGCTGCACCGGATCGGCAAGCGCTCCGCCTCGCTGCTGCAGGAGCTAGGACGGGAGCCGACCGTCGAGGAGATCGCCGAGGGAATGGACATCTCCGAAGAAGAAGTCGCGAAAACGCTGTCGATCTCCCAGGCCCATCTCTCGCTCGATGCGCCCCTCACCCCGGGCGAAGACAACAAGCTGCTCGACTACCTGCCCGACACCACCAATCCCGGCCCCGACGACGAGATCTTCGAGCACGCCCTCACCGAGTCGATCGAATCGGTGCTGGCGACGCTGAAGGAGCGCGAGGCGCGCATTCTGCGGCTCTACTTCGGGCTCGAGGGCCAGGAGCCCATGACGCTCGAGGAGATCGGCTCGCAGCTCGGCATCACGCGCGAGCGGGTCCGCCAGCTCAAGGAAAAGGCGCTGGCGCGGCTGCGGCACGTATCACGGGCCCGCGCGCTGGAAAGCTTCCTGTCGTAGGGCCCGGGCGGGTAGATTTACCGCCCTATGGCCAACCAGTCTTCGTTCGACATCTCGACCGGCGCGGATCTCCAAGAGGTGGATAACGCCGTCAATCAGGCCACCAAAGAGGTGGCCCAGCGCTACGACTTCAAAGGCTCCAAGGCCTCTCTCGCCTTCGACCGCGCCAAGCTTACCCTCACCCTCGTGGCCGACGACGACTTCAAAATGAAAGCGCTGTTCGACGTGCTGCAGTCGAAGCTGGTCAAGCGCGGCGTGCCGGTGAAAAACCTCGAGCTCGGCGCCATCACCCCGGCCGCAAACGATACCGTCCGCCGCGAGATCAAGCTCACGCAGGGCATCCCGCAGGAAAAGGCGAAGGCAATCGTGAAGGCGATCAAGGACAAAAAGTTCAAGAAGGCCCAAGCGTCGATTCAGGGCGAGGAGATTCGCGTGCAGTCGCCCGTCAAGGACGAGCTGCAAGAGGTGATCGCCTTTCTGCGCAGCCAGGACTTCGGCCTCGAGCTGAAGTTCGGGAACTACCGCGGATGAAACTCGGCGTCATCTCCCTGGGATGCGATAAGGCGACGGTGGACTCGGAACGGCTCGTGGGCGAGCTGGTGGGTCACGGCGCCGTCGTCACGCCCGACCTCCCAACCGCCGACGTCATCCTCGTCAACACCTGCGGGTTCATCGACGCCGCCAAGCAGGAATCGATCGACGCGATTCTTGGGGCCGCTAAGCTCAAAGAGGAAGGGGACGTGAAGGCGGTCGTGGCGGTCGGCTGCCTCGTGCAGCGCTACAAACAGGAGTTGGCGCAGGAGATCCCCGAGGTCGATCTCTTTCTCGGCTTCTCCGAACTGCATCACCTCGTCCCCGAGCTGGCGCAACGCGGGCTCATCGACGATCCCCTGGCCTCGCATCCCGGCGTGCGCCAATTCCTCGGCGACCTGCCGCACGTGCGTTACCTCAAGATCTCCGAGGGCTGCGACCACACCTGCGGCTTCTGCGCCATTCCCCTGATGCGGGGGAAGCACCGCTCCGAGCCGCTCGCGCACCTCCTGCGCGAAGCCCAGCTTCTCGAAGCGCAGGGCGCGCAGGAGATCAACCTGGTTGCACAGGACCTCGGACACTGGGGCCGCGATCTCGGGCCTAAAGGTCCCAAGCTTCCAGACCTGCTCGAGGCACTGCTGCGTGAGACCACCGTGCCCTGGTACCGCCTGCTGTACGTCTATTCGGCCGGGATCAGCGAGCGGCTGGTAGCGCTGATGGCGCGCGAGCCCCGCATCGTCCCCTACATCGATATGCCGATCCAGCACGCGAGCGACCGTATGCTCGAGCGGATGCGGCGCCCGGAGCGGGCGAACACACTGCGCGACAAGCTTGCCTGGCTGCGTGGCGCGATCCCCGATCTCGCCATCCGCACGACCTGCCTCGTGGGCTATCCGGGCGAGACCGAGGAGGACTACCGCGCGCTGCTCGCGTTCCTCGAAGAGGCGCAATTCGATCGGATGGGCGCGTTCGCCTACTCGCCGCAGGAGGGGACGCGCGCCATGCAGTATCCGGACGATGTCCCCGACGAGATCAAACGCGAGCGCCTGGAGGAGCTGCTCGAAGTGCAGCGGGTGATCTCGGGTGAGCGTCTGTCGCGGTTCGTCGGACGTGAGGTGGATGTGCTCGTGGATCGGGTGACCGATCCCGACGAGCAGGGCGCGACCCACGTGGGGCGCGTGCGCTGGCAAGCCGAGGACGTCGACGGGGTCACGTACCTGGCGCGGGGTGGCTGGGCGTCACCAGGCAACTTCGTGCGTGCGCGCATCACCGCGAGCGAGGACTACGACTTCCAGGCGGCCGCGCTGACGTGAAGCGCTCCAACGAATTGTTCGACCGGGCGAAACGCGTGCTGCCCGGGGGCGTGAATTCGCCCGTACGGGCGTTCCGAGCAGTCGGCGGGACGCCTTTTTTTGTCGCGCATGCGGCGGGCTGCCGGCTCACCGACGTCGACGGCACGAGCTATGTGGACTACGTGTGCTCCTGGGGTCCATTGATCCTGGGTCACGCCCACCCGGCGGTGCTCGACGCCGTGCGTCAGGCAGCGGAACGGGGCTGGACCTACGGGGCGCCCTGTGAAGCCGAGGTCGAGCTCGCCGAGGAAGTGCGGCGCCGCATGCCGTCACTTGAGATGATGCGATTCGTGAACAGCGGCACGGAGGCCACGATGGCGGCGGTGCGGCTCGCGCGCGCCGCGACTGGCCGCGAATTGATCATAAAGTTCGACGGCTGCTACCACGGGCATGCCGACGGCTTCCTCGTGAAGGCGGGCTCCGGTGTGGCGACGCTCGGGCTCCCCGACAGTCCCGGCGTTCCCGCCGCCCTCACGAATCTCACGCTGACGGCGCCGTTCAACGACGCCGAGGCCGTGGCCGATCTGTTCCGGAAGCACGCCGACCGGATCGCGGCGGTGATCGTCGAGCCGTACGTGGGCAACGTGGGGTTCATTGCTCCTGACCCCGACTTCCATCCCGCGTTGCGCGCGCTGTGCGACCGGCACGGCGCGCTCCTGATCTTCGACGAGGTGATGACCGGATTCCGCGTACTGGCGGGTGGGGCGCAGGAACGGCTGAGGATCCGGCCCGATCTCACGACATTGGGCAAGATCATCGGAGGCGGCTTCCCGGTGGGTGCATACGGGGGCCGCGCCGACCTGATGCGGCGCGTGGCGCCGGAGGGGCCGGTGTACCAGGCGGGCACGCTGTCGGGTAACCCGGTGGCGATGGCTGCAGGGTTGACCACCCTGCGTGAGACGGCCCGCTCCGGGTTCTACGAAGCGCTGGAGAGGCGCACGGCGCGGCTCCTCGGCGGACTCTCTGAGGCGGCGCGCCGCCATGGCATCGCGATGACGCTCGGCCATGCCGGCTCCATGTGGGGCATCTATTTCAGCGCCGGTCCCGTCCGCAACTACGCGGACGCCAAGAAAAGCGACACGGCGCTGTTCGCGCGCTGGCACAAAGCGGCGCTGGGCCGCGGGGTGTTCCTCGCGCCATCCGCGTTCGAGGCCGCGTTCGTCTCCAGCGCGCACACGGACGGGGACATCGATTTCACCATCACGCAGCTCGATGCGGCGCTGGGCGAAGCACGCGCTCGCTAGCGCCGCCGTGCTGGCGGCCGCGGGGTGTCCGCGTCCGCATGGTGCCGGCGGTGGACCGCCTGCGAACGCCGAGCTCGAGCTGCGGGTGGGGCTGGCGGTGGGCGCCCCCTACGCGTCGCTTGGCGGCATTGACGGCGGCGAGCTGCTTCTCACCGAGGAGGCGAGCGCCGCCCCCGTGGGGTCGATTCCCGCCGGTGATCGCTGGAGGGTTGTCCCCGACTCGGCCGACGGCTCACGCTTGCGCCTGGTGAAGCCCGACGGCACGCGGACGGATGCCTATCGCAGTATCGCCGCCGTGAATGTCACGGAGAATCGGTTCGCCATCGCCAACGGCCGCCGCTACCGGGGGCGGATCCACGTGGCTGCGATCCGCGGCGGGCTCATGGTCCTCAATCGCGTCGCGCTCGAGAGCTATGTCGCCGGCGTGGTGGGTCCCGAGATCGGGGTGCGGCGGCCCGATGAGGAGGCCGCGGTCCTCGCCCAGGCCGTCGTGTCGCGCAGTTTCGCGCTCAAGAACCGCGGGCGGTGGGAGTCGGTGGGGGGCGGGCAGGGGTTCGATGCCTACGCCGACACACGCGACCAGGTGTACCTCGGCGTCTCGGCCGAGACTCCGCAGGTTTGGGAGGCCGTGCGGAAGACGACGGGACAGGTGCTGCAGTACGACGGCGAGGTTATCGACGCCTATTTCCACTCGACCTGCGGGTCCAGCACGGTGGGAGTGGAAGAAGCGTTTGCAACCGCGCAGCCGCGTCCCTATCTGCGACCGGTCTCGGACCAGAGCGGGGGAGGCCATTACTACTGCGACATCTCGCCGCGCTTTCGGTGGCGGGAAGAATGGGACGGCCCCAAGCTCCGCGCTATATTGTCGCGAACGCTGCCGACCGTGACGCCCCTCTCGGGCGACAGCCTGCAGCGTATCACCGATGTGACTGTGACCCGCACGACGCGGTCCGGACGGGTGGGTGAGTTGCGGATCGTGTTCGAGCGGGGCGACGTGCGGATTCCGGCGCCCGACGTGCGAACCGTCCTGCGCCCCGATCCCGACCGGATTCTTCACAGCGGCGCCTTTCAGCTGACGGTCACGCGGAGCGACGGACAAGTCAGCCGTGTCGTGGCTGCGGGCGCCGGGTCGGGGCACGGCGTCGGCATGTGCCAATGGGGAGCCATCGGACGCGCCCGCGCGGGCCAGGACTATCGCACGATCCTCACGACCTACTTTCCGGGGACGAAAATTGAACGGCTCTACTGAGGCTAGAACGGCGGTGGTGCTCGCAGTGCTGCTAACCGTCCACCCGTTAAACCGCCTGACCGCCCAAGGCGTTCTCAACCAGTTTTCCTACGACAATCTCCGCTTATCGGGTATCCAGGCGGACATCGGTATCCTCGGCGCCTCTGAGCTCACGGGGACGATCGTGGGCGGCCTCCGAGTGGATTACGGCCGCATCGCGCCGCACGTGCGGCTGCTGCTGGGCATTTCGTATTTCCGTTCCGAGTTCGACCAGCAGGCGCGGACGCGGTTTGAGCAGCGTCTGAAGAGTCTCGTCATCGACCCGTCCGGCGATGATACCATCCGCGTCGGGCGCATCTTCTGGAGCGATCTGACCGGAGATGTCGATTTCCAGTTCGTGTTCCCGGAGGGGCAGAAGGCGACGGCATACCTGGGGGCGGGCGTCGGCATTCACGTGCGCAACGGCAGCGGCCGCGCGATCAACGGCACGTTCGTAGAAGACGCGCTGGACGTGATCAGCGCCGGCCTGAACGGCACGGTCGGCATCGAGTTTCACTTGTCTCCGACCTGGCGATTCACGGTGGACGGACGCGGCACGCTGTCCAGCGGGCTGAACACCGGCAGCCTGCGCTGCGGCTTGATGTACCGGTTCCGCACGAAGGGAGAGCGGTGAACGATCCCATTCGGGTCGGCGTGATCGGGGCGGGGGCCATTTCGCAGGTGGCCCATCTGCCGGTGCTGCGCAAGCTCTCGGGCGTGGAGGTGGCCGCGATCTGCGACAACGATGTGAGCAAGGCGCAGGCGCTCGCCGCGCGGTTCGAAGTGAAGGACACGTACGATGATATCGAGGAGGTGCTCCGCTACGCCAACGTCGACGCCGTCGTCATCTGCACACCCAACCACCTGCACGAGATCCACGTCACGTCCGCCCTGGCGGCAGGCGCGCACGTGCTGTGCGAGCGGCCGCTCGCGCTGAACCTCGCGGGCGTCGAACGCGTGCTCGCGGCGAGCGACAAGTACGGCAAGCGGGTGATGGTGGGTATGAACCACCGCTTCCGCTCCGACGTGCAGGCCGTGCGCGGCTTTCTCGCCGGCGGCGATCTGGGCGCGTTGCAAGCGGTGCGCGGCGGTTGGTACACGTTTCAGCCGAGTCGCCAGATGCTGAGCTGGCGGCTGCGGCGCGACCAGGCGGGCGGAGGCGCGGTGCTCGACCTCGGCCTGCCGCTGATCGATCTCGGCCTGTGGCTGGCGGGGTGGCCCGCGCCGAAGCGGATTTCGGCGCATCTGACGCGTCCGAGCAAGGATGGCGTCGAGAACATGGGCTCGGCGCTCATCGTGTGTGAGAATGGCGTGTCGATTGCGGTGGACGTGAGCTGGCGTCATATGGGGGAGGGTGAGCGCTTCTGGTTCGACATCGTGGGCGCCAAGGGCTCGGCGACGATCCAGCCGCTCCGCATCTTCCGTGAGCAGCACGGCACTCCGGTGGACGTTACGCCGACGGGGGCGATCGGACGCGAGACCCCGTTCATCCAGTCCTACCGTGCCGAGTGGATGTACTTCCTCGCGGTCATCAAGGGGGACGTGAACGCGCCGCCGCCCCGCGACCAGTTGGCGCTGCAGCGGGTGCTGGACGCGATCTACCGGTCGGCCGACGAAGGCCACGACGTATTGCTGTGATCCTCGTTGCGCTGGGCGCGCTCGCGCTCTTTTTCAGCTACCCTCCGTTTCCGCTTCCTTTCCTCAGTTTCTTCGCGATCACGCCCGCCGTGCTGCTGGTCCGGCAGGCGGTGCAGGATGCCGATCCCCGCCGCGCGTTCCGGTGGGGCTGGTGGTACGGAGTCGCCACCAACGCGCTCGTCCTGTACTGGATGATCGTCGCGCTGTGGCACTTCACCCCGTTCGCGGCGCTCGGCTATCTCGCCACGGTCGCCGTGCTCGGCCTCATGACCGGGGTGCTGTTCTGGTTCGTCGTACGCGTGCGGCTCGCCGCGCCGGCCGTGCCGCTGTGGGTCGTCCTGCCCGTTGCGTGGACCGCGCTCGAATGGCTGATCGGGCACCTCGGCGACGTGAGCTTTCCCTGGCTCGGCCTGGGTACGTCGCTCGCGGATGCGCCGCTGCTGGTTCAGTGGGCGGACATCGCCGGCGCACGCGGCGTGACGCTGTGGGTGGCGTGGTGCAATGTCGCGATCGTCGAAGCCGCGACCGACGAACGCGGCAGGCGGTATGCGGTACGCGGGCTGGCGCCGGTGGTGATCACGATCATGCTGGCGCTCGGTTACGGGGCGTGGCGCATGAAGACGCTGCCGATCCGCGAAGCCGGGGTGGTCGGGCTGGTGCAGCCCAACGAGGGGTTCCGTGAGAAGTGGGATCCCTCCCATGCCGACAGCGTCATGGCCAGGCTGTTGGGGCTATCCACAGACCTGATGGCGCGGACCCCACGGCCACAGCTCCTCGTCTGGCCTGAAGCCGCCATCCCGGGCTACTTCCTCGATCATCCACAGTGGGACTCAGCCATCGCCACCTTCACGCGCGCGCGCCGCACACCTATCCTGGCCGGCGGGCTCAATGCCGAGCGCGACCCCCGTGGTGGGTACTTCATATACAACGCCGCATTTTTCTACGATGCGACTGGTTCGCGCGAGGGGTATCTCATCTACGCAAAGCACTACCTCGTGCCCGTGACGGAACGCGTGCCGTTCGTCCCCGTCCGGCTGTTTCGGGCGATTCCGGGCCTGGCTCGCTGGTCCGGGGGGTTCCGCTCCGGCACGGTGTTGCCAGTCTACGAATCACCGATCGGCCGATTCGGCGTCATCATCTGCTATGAGTCGGCGTTCGAAGACCTGCCGCGCAAGTACCGCGCGCGCGGCGCCGACTTCCTGGTCAACATCACCAACGACGCGTGGTTTGGGCGCACCAGCGCGCCCCGGCAGCATGCGTCCCACCTCGTGCTGCGCGCCATCGAAACGCGGATGGGCGTCGCCCGCGCGGCGAATTCAGGGATCTCCGAATTCCTCGATCCGCTGGGCCGGGCGTACGCCGCGACCAGACTGAATGAGGAAGGGATCGTGGCCGACCTCCTCCGGACGAGTGACGTGATCACCCTCTACGTGCGACTGGGCGACTGGGTGGGGATGCTGGTGGTCGCGCTCACGCTCACCGGCATCGCGTTCCTCCTCAAGCGCCGCTTCGCGCCATGACCCGCGTAGGTGTGGACGTCGGCGGGACGTTCACTGATCTCGTCGCGGTCACGCCCGACGGCAGCCTCGAGATCCGCAAGGTGGCGAGCACGCCGCAGGATCCCGCGATCGGATTGTTCCGTGCCCTCGATGCTCTGGGGTCGACATCGGTCGACGTCCTGGTGCACGGGACCACTGTCGCGACCAACGCGCTGCTCGAGCGCCGGGGCGCGCGCGTGGCGCTGGTGACGACGGCGGGCTTCGAAGACCTCCTCTGGCTGCGCCGCCAGGATCGCGCCTCGCTTTATGACCTCGCCCGCGATCATCCTCCCCCCCTCGTCGCGCGCAAGGATGTCGTGGGTGCGCGGGAGCGGATGGGCGCCGATGGTGCTGTCCTACCTCTGAGCGACGCAGAAGTCGTGCGCATCGTAGACGCGGTGCGCACGCTCGCTCCCGGGGCCGTCGCGGTCGCGCTCCTGTTCGCGTTCCGCCATCCCTCGCACGAGCAGCGGCTCGCCCGAGCGCTGCGCGCCGCGCTGCCGAACGTTCCCGTCGCGGCGAGCCACGAAGTGCTCCCCGTGTTCCGTGAATATGAGCGGACCAGCACCACCACCGCGGAGGCTTACTTGAGGCCGACGGTGGCGGCGTACCTCGCAAAAACCGCAACGATGAGTGAGAGCAAGGGTGTACGCTCACTGCGCATCATGACGTCAAGCGGGGGGACGCTCGCGCCCGAACAGGCGGCTGCCCGAGCGGCGAGCCTGGCGCTGTCGGGGCCGGCGGGTGGAGTGGTTGGGGCGCGTCTCGTCGGTCATGCGGTAGGCGTCGGCGAGCTGCTGACGCTCGACATGGGCGGTACGAGCGCCGATGCGAGTCTCGTGCGGGGCGGCGTCGCTCTCACCGAAGGAGCGGAATCGATCGCGGGGGTTCCGCTCGCGCTGCCGGCCATTTTGATCGAAACGGTGAGCGCCGGCGGAGGCAGCATCGCCTCCGTGGACGAGGGCGGTGCGCTGCGCGTGGGGCCGCGGAGCGCGGGAGCGGAACCGGGACCCGCCTGTTATGGCCGCGGAGGAACCGAGCCCACCGTCACGGACGCGTGCCTCGTACTTGGCTGGCTCGATCCGGGACACGCCATCGCGGACGACGTGCGGCTGGATCGGGCCGCGGCGGAGCGGGCGCTCGCAACGCTCGCCGGCGCGATGGGGTGCGATGCACGCCAGGTCGCTGCGGGCATCGTGCAGGTCGCGACCGCCGTCATGGCCCGCGCGCTGAAGCGAGTCAGCGTGGCGCGGGGCATCGATCCTCGCGGTATGACATTGCTGCCATTCGGCGGCGCGGGGCCGCTCTTCGGCTGCGCCCTCGCCGACGCCTTGGGCATGACACGCGTCGTTATTCCGCCGCATCCGGGCGTGCTCAGCGCGCTGGGACTCGCCGCCGCGCCCGAGCGGGTGGAGTTGCTCGCATCCTTGCACCGTCGCCTCGCCGATCTCGACGCCACGGCGCTCGCACGCGGGTTTCAACCGCTCATCGCCGCGGGGACCGCCGCCCTTCCTGAGGGGACGCTCGCGCGGTTTGCCGACTGCCGCTTCGCGGGGCAGGGGTACGAAGTCACTGTACCGGCACCGCGCGACGACCCGGCTGCGCTTGCGACCTCCTTCCGGGCGGCGCATCAGGCGCGCCATGGCCATGCCGATCCGGAACAACCCGTCGAGCTGGTCAACCTGCGCGTGGCGGTCGAGCGAGCGGTGCAGGCGCCGACGCTGGGCCGGCGTGTGGGGGTGGGTACACCGACGGCGGGACACCGCGAGATCGTGACGCGCGACGGCGCGCGGGTGCGGGCAGAAGTGTGGCCCTTGGGGGAGCTGCCTGAGGGACGCCGGCTCAAAGGACCGGTCGTGCTTGCCGGACTCGACGCCACCGGCTTGATCGAGCCCGGCTGGCGCGGCACCGTGCACGCCTCCGGCGCAGTGCTTCTGGAGCGATCGTGACGCTCGACGCCGTCGGGCTCGAGGTGATGGCCCACGCCTTCGCGTCCATCGCGGAGGAAATGGGCCTCGTGCTCGTACACAGCGCGCTCTCGCCCAATATCCGGGAGCGGCGCGATGCGTCCGCGGCGCTGTTCGACGCTGAGGGCGAGATGATCGCGCAGGCCGCCCATATCCCCGTGCACCTCGGCGCGCTGGCCGACGCCGTCGCGGCCGTGCGCGAGCTGCAACCGGAGCCGGGCGAGCTTTTCCTCCTCAACGACCCATACGCGGGCGGGAGCCATCTTCCCGATCTCACCCTCATCGGCGCGATCGAGGTCGAAGGGAAGGTCGGGGGATACAGCGTGGTGCGCGCGCACCATTCGGATGTGGGTGGGATGAGCCCGGGCAGCATGCCCGCCGGCGCGCGGGAGCTGTACCAGGAGGGACTCGTCATTCCGCCGACGCGCCTGACGCCGGAGGTCGAGCGGCTGCTGCTGGCAAACGTGCGGACGCCGGCGATGCGGCGGGGTGATCTTGCGGCACAGCGCGCGGCCGTGGAGCGGGGCGCGGAGGGACTCCGCGCACTGGCGCGGCGGCACGGCTGGGGCCCGCTCTGCGACGCGGCCCAGCAGCTCCTCGATTATGCCGAACGTCGTACCAAGGCTCTGCTGTCGAAAATGACGGTGGACGCAGCAGCAACGGACTATCTGGAGGGCGACGGCGTCGTCGCTCGGGATCTCGAGATCCGGGTGCGAGTGAAGATCGAGGGCGGGGTGTTCCACGCCGATTTCACGGGAACCGCGGCGGCGGCACCGGGAAACGTGAACTGCCCGATCGCCGTCACCCGCTCAGCGGTATTGTTCGTGGTCCGCACGCTGCTGCCCGAGGACGTGCCGATGAACGGCGGCGTGCCGCGCGCCGTGATGGTGACGGCACCACCGGGCTGCCTCATCAATGCGCGCCCACCCAGCGCCGTCGCTGCGGGAAACGTTGAGACATCGCAACGCATCGCCGACACGGTGTTCCGCGCCCTCGCCGCCGGCGGATGTCCGGTCCCGGCGCAGGGCCAGGGGACCATGAACAACGTGACGTTCGGCGGAGACGGGTGGACGTATTATGAGACGATCGGCGGCGGGCAGGGAGCGAGCCGGGGGGCGAACGGGCCGTCCGGCGTACACGTGGGAATGTCCAATACGCGCAACACGCCGATCGAGGTGCTGGAGCTGGAACATCCGCTCAGGGTGCGGACGTACGCACTTCGCGAGGGAAGTGGAGGAGTGGGGACGTGGGGAGGCGGGAAAGGTGTGGTGCGAGAGTTTGAAGCCTTGGCGCCAATGGAAGCGACGTTGTTGACGGAGCGCCGGCGTCACCCTCCGGTAGGGGCCGCCGGCGGCTCGGAAGGCGCGACGGGCGCGAATCTGCTCAACGGCTCCGCGCTCTCGTCAAAAACCACATTGCGACTGGTTGCGGGGGATATCCTCCGCATCGAGACCCCGGGCGGTGGTGGCTGGGGGAAAGGAAACAACGTATGACGTGGGTATTGGTGGCGGTGCTTGGCCTCGTGGCAGGCGTCATCTCGGGACTCTTCGGAGTGGGCGGCGCGGTCGTCATCATCCCGGGCCTCGTCTTCATCACAAAGATGCCGCAACACACGGCACACGGCACGTCACTCGCCGCGCTGCTGCTGCCCGTCGGGTTGCTCGGCGTGCTGGAGTACTCCAAACGGCAGCAGGTCAACTGGCCCTATGCGGCAATCGTGGCCATCGGGCTGCTGATCGGCGCCTATTTCGGGGCGCGACTGGCGGGGACGATCTCGGACGTGATGCTGCGGAAGACCTTTGGCGTGTTTCTGTTGCTGGTATCCGTCAAGCTTCTGGCGTCGTAGCGCTGCGCTGGAACACCTTGCCGTCGATGAAGAGCCGGAACAAGTCGGCGTCGAGCTGGCCTTCCTTCACTTCGTGGCCCAGGATGTCCAGCGCCCGGTCCAGCGACACGGCGCGCTTGTAGGGCCGGTCCTGCGCGGTCAGCGCGTCGTAGATGTCGCTGATCGTCATCATTCGCGACTGAATCGGAATGGCCTCGCCGGTAATGCGCCGCGGGTAGCCTCGGCCGTCCATCTTTTCGTGATGCCCGTAGGCGATGAGCGGAATCTGCTGCAGCTCTCGCGTCCAGGGAATGCGCTGCAGGAACTGGAACGTGTGCGTGACGTGGCTCTCGATCTCGTGCCGTTCCGCATCGTCGAGGCTGCCTTTGCGGATCGTCAGGAAGCGCATCTCGTCGGGTGACAGGAACGGCTCCGTCGCGCCGTCCATCGCGAGATAGGTCCGCTTCGACCAGGCTTGCAGCTCCTCGAAGCTTCCATCCGGCAGGATGCTGGGTTCGTTCGCCTGCAGCACCATCTCCAGAAACCGGTCGAGCTCCTTCAACTCCTGCGCATGGGCGTCCTCGAGCTCCTTCACGAAGCTCTCGTAGCCCTTTTTGCCGTGCGTCTCGAGGAACTCGGCGCGCTTGCGCCAGAACTCGCGTTCCGCCGTGCGGCGGATGAACGCGTGGCGGTGACGCACGAGCCCCAGGTCCGACGGATACAGCTTCTTCGCCTTCACCAGCACCTGCTCCCGCACGCCGACCTTGCCGAAGTCGTGGAGCAGCGCGGCGTAGCGGATTTCCTTCACTTGCTCGCGCGTGAACCTCACGCTGCGGTAGGGACCATCGTCCGCGCGGTCCACGACCTCGGCGAGGCCCACTGTCATTCCCGCGACGCGCCCGCTGTGGCCGTACGTCGTGGGGTCGCGCTGCTCGATGGCGTGCACCGCGGCCAGCACGAATCCCTCGAACAGGCGCTCGATGTCCTCGTAGAGTCGGCTATTCTCGATGGCCACCGCCGCCTGGCCGGCTAGGGCAGTCACCAGCTCCACCGTGCGCTTGGAGTACGGCACGACTTGATGCTCGACGTCGGCGGGCGTCGAGAGCACCGCGTCGAAGTTGCGCTTGCGATTGATGAGCTGCAGCACGCCGATGATCTCCTCCTTATGGTCCTTCATGGGGATCACCAGCATCGACTTGGTGCGGTAGCCGTAGCGCTCGTCGAAGGAGCGGTTGATCGTGTACTCGACGTCCGGCGGCAGGAAGTACGCGTCGTCGATGACCAGCGGGTCGCCCGTGACGGCGCAGTAGCCTGCGAGGCTGGTGCGGTCCACGGGAATCGTGAACTCGACGAACGGCGCTTCCGGCTTGGAAAAGGTCTGCGCCAGCCGGAACCGCAGCCGCTGGTTGCCCTGCTCGCTGCGCTCCACGAGGTAGAGGCTGCCGGCGTCGGACTGGGTGATGCGCCGCGCCTGAGTGAGGATCAGGTCGAGCAGCGTCTTCAGATCCCGCTCCGTCCCGAGCGCGACCCCGATGCGCGTCAACTCGCCGATCTCGCGCGCGCGTTGCGCCGCTTCTCCCCGCGCCCGCGCCGTCTCGGCGCGCGCGGCCGCCTCGCGGAACCCCGCCCGGATCGCGACCAGCAGCCGCCGGGGGCTCGCCGGGTGGGTGAGGAAGCCCGACAGAAACTCGGTCGGCAGGCCCTCGGGGACATCGGTCTCGCCGTCGCGGGCGACCGCCACGATCGCCCCGCCCGCGTCCACGAATGACCGCATCACGTCCACGGGGAAGGCGGAGCGGCTCTCGCCATCGAGCAGGAACACGGTGGGCCGGTCATCGGCCACGGTGAGGTCCTTGGCCTGCCGCACCGCGCGGGCTTCGACCTGCGAGGTCTCGAGCGCCGGTGCTACGGCGTCGGGCCGCCACATCGGTGCGTGCAGGAGGAGATATCTCAGGGCTTCGATCCTCCCGAACCGCGGGCGGTGTCACGCCGCACGGAGTCGCGGGCCAGAGGCGTCACGCCGGTGAGTGCGCGCAGCGGCCGCCGCGACATTTGCTCCACGAAATGGTTGAGCTGGCGCGCGGCCTCGGTCAGGTTCGTCACGGTTTCACGCAGATCGCTGCGGTTCTCGATCGTAAGTGACCGCGCTTCGCCCGCCAGGCTGTCGAGTCGCAGCAGCAGCTTGTTGGTGTTCGCAACGGCCAGGGCGACCGAATCGGCGAAGCCCCGCCGCCCCAGCCGGTCCACCAGAGAATCGAGGCGGCCCATCGTGGCGGCGACGCTGCCGAGCGTGCGCTCCACGTCGGGTGTGACGTCGCGCAGGGTGGCCTGCACATGCACGAGCGTCTGCGTGGCCGTGCGCACCATTTCCTGGACGCCATGCGACAGCTCGTCGGCCACTTCCGTAAACGCCTCGAGCGCGCTGCCGCGGCGTCGCGAGTCCACGGTATCGCCCGCGTGCAGGTAGGTGCGACGGGCACCGACGGTATCGGGGAGCAGTAGGCGGATGGCCACCGCCGACGAGATCTGGCTCGCCTGCACCAGCTCGGCGCGCGTGCCGACGGGGAGTTGCAGACTCGACCCGTCTTGGAAGCGCTCCTTGACGGAGAGTTTGGCGACGAACGAGATGCGCCGCGTGGCGGAGTCTACCCGGGGTGAGACACTCGTGACCTGGCCCACGTCGAGGCCCAGGATGAGGACCGGCGTGCCCTGCGAGATCCCGTCGGCGCTCGCGACCCGCAGGTACAGATCGTAGCGCCGCTCGCCCCACCCGCTCGTCGCGATCAGCGCGCCCACGACCAACGCGATGGTCACCACGATCAACAGGCCGACGTAGAAATCCTGGCGCGTCTCCACTCGCCTCTCGGGTCAGACGGTTTCGGGTTCGAGCACGCCGGGCCGGGTGAGCCGGTACACCCGGTCCACCCGCCGCAGGATCACCTGCGGGATCTCCTGGCCGGTGATGAAAATCGTCCGGCGCGCCCCCTCCGCGGACTCGCCACCGCGCGCGAACTCCAGGAGCTCCGAGGCCACGCGGGCCGTGAGGCCGTCGAACGGCTGCTCCAGAATGAGGAGCGCGGGATCGAACGCGATCGCGCGGGTCAACGCCGCGCGCCGCCGTTCTTCCTCGTTCGCCTGCGCGGGACGCTGGGCGGCCACCGCCGTCAGCCGGACGGCCGTGAGCATGACGTTCACGCGACCCTCGATGTCACGCGGGCTCGCGCTGCTCCCGAACCGCAGGGGCAGCGCAACGTTGTCCCGAATGGAGAGATTCTGCAGCAGACCGTCGCCGCTCGGAAGGTACCCGACGCGCCGTCGGAACGCCAAGCGCTGCGGCTCCGGAAGGCTCGCGATGTCCGTGCCGAACACGAGCGCCCGGCCGCTTGTAGGCCGCTCGAGCCCCAGCGCATAGCCGCCGAGCAGTCCGATCCCCGCGTCTTCATCGCCGAGCACCACCACGGTGTGGCGCTCGGGGACCTCCAGCGAAAATGGCTGCGCGACGTGGGCCAGCGGGATGGCGTCGAAGACCAGGGGGAGTGGGGTGTGGGGAATGGTCATCACTCAGCCCAGGGCGACGAACAGCGCCGAGCAGAGAAAGATCCCCACGATCGCGGCAACCACCGCGCGGCTCGCGGCGATCGGAATCTCGGTGGGGGCGGGGCGCGCCGCGAGCCCGAAGTAGCTCGGCACGATACCGACGATCGCCCCGAAGGCGAGCGCCTTGAAAATGGTCAGCCAGACGTCGCGGGCCCGCAGCGACTCCAGGACGATGTCGAAGTAGCGCGCTCCCGGCATCCCATTGAAGCGCGCGGCTGCGAAGCCCGCCATGACCGCCACGAAGTCGAACAGCACGAGCAACGCGAAGATACTCACCAGCGACCCCACGAACCGCGGCAGCACGAGGTATTGCTTGGGATCGATGCCCATCGCTTCCAGGGCGCGCACTTCGCCCAGCACCTGGTTGGTCGCGAGCTCGGCTGCGATCGCGGTGCCCGAGCGGCCCACCACGACCAAGGCGGTGAGCAGCGGGCCGAGCTCGCGGACGATCGCGACGACGATGAGCGTGCCGATGTAGTCGGTGGCCCCGAATCGCCCCAGCTCACGGGTGGCCTGGGAAATGACCAAGAAGGACAGGATGCCGGAGAGCAGGGTGACGAGCCCCACCGCATGGAGCGCCGTGAACCGCACCTGGTGTACGGCGATGCGCAGCGCCACCGCCCGACCGGCCGCCGTGAGGCGTGTGGCCGCGCGCAGGGCGCCAAAGCCGAAGCGCGCCAGCGCTCCCAGGCGGGAGAGCCGGCGCGCTGCTGACTTGCCGAGCCGACTGAACGGATCCGTTAGGACCGCTGCGCCCGCTGCAGGCCTTCCTGCGCCTCAGCGTATTCGGGGAAGATGGCCAGCGCGCGGTTGAACATTTCGACGGCCTTATCTTTCTGTCCCCGGTCCTGGTAGAGAAGCGCGCGCGAATAGTACGTCAGGGCCTCCGTGGGAATTTGGCGGCCCATGCGCTGATCCGATGCCTGCCGCTGCAGCGGCGGCAGATTGGCGTCCTTCATGAGACGCGCCGAGATCGTGCGGATGATGTCGAACAGGTGATCGCGCTGCATCCGTTCCGATTCGGTCTTGACGATCTCGCTCGTCTCGGTGTTGACGAGGCGGACGTCCACCCGGAAGTCGCCGTAGAAATCGATGAAGGTGCCCAGCACCACGTAGCGCGCGCCGACCAGCTTACCGATGCGGGCCGCCGTCTGGGGATCCACGCGCCCCTGGGCGCCGAGGTTCTGCTCCTCGAGCAGCCGCTGGATCGCTTCGCGCTCCACGACGCGGGCGGCGGGATTCGCCGCCAGCTCGGAGATCATCATGGCCGCGATCCCGCGCTCGAGCGCTTCGAAGTCTTCTTTGCCTTGGCCGTAGGAGCCGCCGTTGCTGAAGGGCAGCACGGCGATGCCCGGCCGGGTGTCCTGGCCGCGCTGCTGCGCCGCAAGGAAGACCGGCATCAGGCTCAACACAGCCACGACTGCACGCGCTCGCATATCTGCTCCTCGGGTCACAGGGTCACCTGCATGCCTTCTTCGGCGGCCAGCACTTCGAGCGGCCCGCCCCGCTTCTTTGCATAGCGACGGGCCGCAGCGAGCAGCCCATCCATCACGTCATCGTCGTGCTCGGGCTCGTGATGGAACAGCACGAGCTTGGCCGCGCCGGCGTCCTGCGCTAAGACCACCGCTTCTTCGTAGGTCGAATGGCCCCAGCCGCGGTGGCCTTCGAGCTCCTTCGGCGTGTACATCGCGTCGTGAATCAGAAGCTCGACGCCCTGCAGGAACGCCACGAAGTCGCGCCGCCAGGTCGCAGCGACGTCGTAGTGGCCGCCGGGTCCCAGCTCGTTGTCCGTCACATACGCCATGCTCGGCCCGCCCTTGGCGGGCGTGAGCCGGAAACCCAATGTCGTCCCCGGGTGCCGTAGCTTCGTCGTCCGGACGCGGAACTCGCCGATCGAAAATTCGTCCGTGTCCACTTGCTGGACCGTCAACTTCGCCGACAGCGCGTCGAGCGGAACGGGGAACACCGCCGGATCCATCTGTTGTCGCAGAATTGCTTCCAAGGATGCCGTGCCTTGGCGCGTGCCCCAGATGCGGACCGTGTTGCCGGGGGCGAAAAACGGTTTGAAGTGCGGCAACCCCTGAATGTGATCCCAGTGCGCGTGCGACAGCAGGATCTCGACCTTCACGGCGCCGTTCTGCTTCTCCACCAGCTCCAGCCCCAACGCCCGGATTCCGGTCCCGGCATCCAGCACGACCAACTGACCCCCGGCGCCCTCGACGGCCACGCACGGCGTGTTGCCGCCGTAACGCGCGGTCTGGGCCCCGGGGGTCGGAATGCTACCCCGAGTCCCCCAGAAGGTCACTGTGTAGGCCATGCGTTTGGGCACGCCGTAACTCGGGCTAAGTTACTGGTAATCGGACACGTGGAACAAGTCGCCGCCTCACCCGCGCGCCGTGACGGGCCTCACGAGCGTCCCGCTGCTTGCTCCAGGGCCCCGCGATCGCGGATCACGATATCCTTGCGGCTGACATCGATCATCCCTTTGTCCACGAGCTCGCGCATCGTCCGCGACACGGTCTCCCGCGACGAGCCGATCATCTGCGCGATGGTGTGGTGAGTGAGGCGGCGCGTGATGCGCTGGCCGTCGGTCTCGTCGGCGAGGTCGAGCAGCAGCTGGGCGACGCGGCCGTGCACGTCGAGCAGCACCAGGCTGCCGACTTTTTCATCCACGCGTCGTAGCCGGCGCGACAGCTCGCGAAGCAGCGCGAGCGCGATGCCGGGCGCGTGGATGAGGATGCCCTGAAAGTCCTCGCGGCGCAGGACGATGAGGGTCGAGTCCTCCATCGCGATGACGTGCGCGGAGCGCGGCTCGTCGTCGATGAGGGCCATCTCGCCGAAGAATTCTCCCCCACCCAGCACCGAGAGGATGACTTCGCGGCCGTCCTCGCCGATCAGGACGACCTTGACCTGGCCCTTCGCGACGACGTACAACGCATCGCCCGGATCGTCTTCGAACAAGATGACGGAGTTCTTGGGGTAGGTCCGGTCGCGGGCGACCTCCACCACCCGCTGCAGGTCGGCGGGCGCAAGCTGGCTGAACAGTGGGACTTTCTGGAGCACGTCGGCCGCGGACACGGGGAGACTTTACGCCGTTGGCGGGACGCTGTCAATCGAGCGCCGGGGGCTGAGCCTTGCCCCCAAGTTAATGCGCCAGCTATATTTCCGCACTTCATTTCATTCGACTTTCAGGCAAGGATGCGAGCAGTGAAACCCGGAATTCACCCCAAATATCAGCGGGCCAGCGTGCAGTGCGCGTGCGGCAATAGCTTCGTCACGCGCTCGACGACGCCCGTCATCCACGTCGAAATCTGCGCCGCCTGCCATCCCTTCTTCACGGGAAAGCAGAAGCTCATGGACACCGCCGGACGGGTGGAGCGGTTCCGCCAGAAGTACGCAACCAAGGCGAGCTGATCCCGTGGAGGCCCGACTCCGCCAAGCGCTCGCGCGGGCGGAGGAGGTCGCCCGACAATTGGCCGACCCCGAGACCGCGCGGAATCCGGCCAAGCTGAAGGTGCTGGGCCGCGAGCATGCCCGGCTCGATGCCATCCGCCAGGCCCATCAGAAAATGGAGCGCCTCGAGGCCGAGCTCGCCCAGTCCCGCGAGGTGCTCGCCGACAAGGACCCCGAGCTGTCGCAGCTCGCCCGGGCAGACGTCGAGCGCCTCCGCCCCGAGATTGAGCGACTCGAGACCCAGCTCGCGGAGCTGCTCAGCCCCGCGGATCCGTTTGACGATCGCGATGCCATCGTGGAAATCCGCGCCGGCACCGGCGGCGACGAGGCCGCGCTGTTCGCGGCCGACCTGTTCCGGATGTACACGCGCTTCAGCGAGCGGCGCGGGTGGAGGGTCGAGGTCTTGTCGCTGTCCGAGGGCACCCTGGGCGGCCTCAAAGAGGCGGTGTTCGCCGCCCGCGGCCCCAAGGCATACGGCACGCTGCGCTACGAGTCGGGCGTACACCGGGTGCAACGCGTGCCTGTGACCGAGCAGCAGGGTCGGATCCACACCTCGGCCGCGACCGTCGCGGTGCTGCCCGAAGCCGAAGAGGTGGACGTCAAGATCGAGGACAAGGATCTGCGCATCGACGTGTTTCGGTCGGGGGGACCCGGCGGGCAGAGCGTCAACACGACCGACAGCGCCGTGCGCGTGACGCACCTGCCCAGCGGTCTCGAGGTCAAATGCCAGGATCAAAAGTCGCAGCTGCAGAATAAGATCAAGGCGCTCGAGATCCTGCGCTCGCGGCTGCTCGACCGCATGGTGGCTGAGCAGGAGGCGGCGCGCTCGCGCGACCGGCGTGCGCAGGTGGGGACCGGCGACCGTTCCCAGAAGGTCCGCACCTATAACTTCCCGCAGAATCGGGTCACCGATCATCGCATCCACTTCACGACGCACAGCGTGGATCAGGTGCTGGACGGGAAGCTCGACGATTTGATCGCCGCCGTGAAGGAAGCCCAGGAGAAGGAGCGGCTCAGTGCCTGAGGCCTTGGCCGTGTGGGCCGCCGTGTCGGGCATGACGGTCGGCGAAGCCTGGCTTCGCCGCGACGAGCCCAAACCACCGGAGGTTGTTGCACGGTTCCAGGACGCCGTGGCGCAGCTGGACCGAGGTGTGCCATTCGCGTATGCGGTGGGGAGCGTCGGCTTCCGAACGCTAGACTTGGCGATCGATGCGCGCGCGTTGATTCCGCGGCCGGAGACCGAGGGGCTCGTGGACCTAATCCTCCCAAGGGCAAAAGGCGGACTCGCGGCGGACATCGGTACGGGCAGCGGCTGCATCGCGCTTTCCCTGGCCGTCGAGGGGAGCTTCGACCGCGTCATTGCGGTGGAGCGCTCGGCTGAAGCGGCCGCGCTCGCCCGGGAGAACGTCGCGCTCGTGCAGCCGCGCACGCCGGTCGAGATTCGGCAAGGGAACCTGCTCGCACCCCTGGGGGACAAAGGGGAGCGGTATCGCGTCATCGTGTCGAACCCGCCATATCTCACCGAGGACGAGTACGTCGCGCTGGATCCTGCGGTCCGGCAGTTCGAGCCGGCGGAGGCGTTGGTGAGCGGCCGCGACGGACTCGCCGCCACACGCACCCTCTTCGCCGGGGGGGCAGCCCTCCTCGAGCCGGGTGGCATGTTGGCGCTGGAAATCGATGAGCGGCGCGGCGATGCCGTGCGCGCGCTGGCCCACGAATACCGGTGGGCGCGGATCAGCGTTCACGACGACCTGTTCGGCCGGCCGCGGTATGCGCTGGCGTTTCCCCGGGAGGACTAGGTGCTCGAGGACAAGGCGGAAGAGCTGGGCCGGCTGCTGGGCCAGACCGACGAATACAAAGCGCTGCGCCGCGCGACCGAAGCGCTGCGGGAGGACCCGGCGGTGCAGAAAATCCTCGCGGAGGCGGAGCGCCTCGCACAGGATATCGAGCGCGTGGCGCAGCAGGGGCAGGAGCCGACCAAGGAACAGGTCGAGCAGTACGACCGCGCGCTCCAAAGCGTGCAGGGGAATCCGGTGTATCAGCAGATGGTCGCAGCGCAGTCGAACTTCGAGAAGCTGATGGCCAAGATCAACACCCGGATCTACGAAGGCATGAAGAAGGGCGCCGCGAGCCCGATCATCACGCTCGGATGACGTTCGTGGTGGTGGAGGGCCCGGAAGGCGCGGGCAAATCGACGCTGGTCCGATGGCTGGGTACGAAATTGGACGCCGTCACAGTGCGCGAGCCGGGTGGGACGCCGATCGCGGAAGCCGCGCGGAAACTGGCGCTGAAATCGCGGCATGACCGGGCATTCGGCGCCGAGCTGTTCTTGTTCTTGGCGGCGCGCGCCGATCTCGTGGAGCGGGTCATCCGGCCGGCGCTGAACGATGGACGCATCATCGTGGCCGATCGCTTCGGGCTCTCGACACTCGCCTATCAGGTGGCGGGCCGGGGGCTCCCGCGGGCCGACGTCGAATCGGCGCTGCGCGTCGCCACGGGCGGCCTGCATCCGGATCTGACGATCGTGCTCGACGTGCCCGTCGCGGTGGGGCGCGAGCGGCAGCGGGCGGCGGGCAAGGTGCGGGACCGGATCGAGCGGGAGGACAACGCGTTCCATGAGAGGGTCCGGGAGGCGTACCGCACCGCGGCCGGACCGGGGATCGTTCATATTGATGCAAGTCAACCAAAGAAGGCCGTTCAGCAGGCCGCCTGGCGCGAGGTCGCGGCCGTGACGGGTCCTTCACTGAGAGGCGTGTCATGATTCGTCACAAAGGCTCCGTGGTTGCCGTCGTCATGTTGGCCGCACTGGTCACCGGCGGGTGGTTCCTGCAGCGTGAGGCGGAACCCGCTGGGTCGGTCTACCAGCAGGCCCGTCTGTTCGACGACGTCCTCGCGCATGTGGCCGACTATTACGTCGACTCACTTGACGAGCGCCAGCTCTATCAGATGGCGATCGACGGGATGCTCAACGAGCTCCACGACCCCTACTCGGTGTTCCTCAAGCCCGAGGACTTCCGGCAGCTCTCCGAAGCAACCACGGGGAACTACTCGGGCCTCGGCATCCAGATCGACGTGCGGGACGGGTGGATCACGGTCGTGGCGCCGCTGCCCGACACCCCCGCCGAGCGCGCCGGCATCCAGACCGGCGACCGCATTGTCAACCTGGACGGCCGGTCCACCGAGGGGTGGAAGCAGGATCAGGCGGTCAAGGAGCTGCGCGGGCCTGCCGGCACGACGGCCGAGCTGACGATCCGGCGCGCCGGTGTGGACCAGCCGATCAAGTTCAAGCTGACGCGCGCCACGATCCACATCCGCTCCGTCCAGATCACGATGATGTTGGACAACCGCGTCGGCTACGTGTCGCTGTCGCCGGTCAGTGAGACCTCGGCGCGCGAAATGTCGCAGGCGGTGGACACGCTGCTCAAGCAGGGCATGAAGTCGCTCATTTTCGATTTGCGCAACAACCCGGGCGGCCTGCTCGATCAGGGCGTGGCGGTGTCGGACCTGTTCCTCGATCCCGAGAGGGTCATCGTCGAGACGCGGGGACGGGCCCCTGGCTCAACCCGCCAGTTCAAGGACGGCAAGCCGCAGCCCTGGCCGCGCCTGCCCATCGTCGTGATCGTGAACGGGGGCTCCGCGAGCGCGGCGGAGATCATCGCCGGCGCGCTGCAGGACCATGACCGGGCGGTGCTCGTCGGCACGCCGACGTTCGGCAAAGGCTTGGTGCAATCGTTCTGGCGTCTCACGCCCGAATCAGGGCTCAAATTGACGACGGCCCGGTGGTACACACCCAGCGGCCGCACGATTCAGCGGGTGACGCGCACGGAGGCCGAGCAGGAGGCGCAGGTGGTGGCGGCGCAGCGGGGGCAGGACGTGAAGCCCGATTCGGCGGTGCTGTTCCACACGGACGCCGGGCGGCCCGTGTACGGCGGCGGCGGTATCCGGCCCGATCTGTATGTGGTGGCCGACACGTTTACGACCGCCGAGCGGGCGTTCATTCGGGCGTTGGGCGAGAAGATCCCGCTGTATCGCGACGCGCTCGCGACCTACGCGCTCGAGCTGAAGGAGGGGCAGCGGCTGCCGTCGCCGACCTTCACGGTGACCGACGGGATGGTGGACGAGATCGTACGCCGCATCCGCGCCAAGGGCGCCACCGTGCCGGATTCGGTCGTCGCGGGCGCGCGTACCCTCATCTCCCAGGAGCTGGCTTACGAGGCCACCCGCTACGTGTTCGGCCGGTCCGCGGAGTTCCGGCGCCGCATGGCGGACGACCAGCAGGTGCAGCGGGCGGTTGCCCTCGCATCAAAAGCCAAATCGCCGCAGGACCTGCTCGCGCTCGCGACCACACCGCCGCCGCCCCCGGCGCCGGTCCGCAATCGGTGACGAAACCGCCCCGCGCGATCGGGCTCATCGGCCCCGGTCGCGCGGGAGTAGGACTGGCCCTGGCGCTGGCCCAGTCGGGGGCGGGCTACACGGTGCGCCTGCACGGCCGCAAGAAGAAGAACCTGCCCACGCCGCTCACACTTACGGTCGGCGACGGCGACACGCCGCCACCGTGGCTCGCCGAGACGGACATCGTCATCCTCGCCGTCCGCGATGACGGCATCAAACCCCTCGCTGAGTCGCTGGCCAAGGCGCGCGCGATCGCCGAGCGCCACGTCGTCCTCCATCTCTCCGGCGTGCAGGGGCAGGAGGCGCTCGGCGCCCTCGTGAGCAGCCGGGCAGCCCTGGGTTCGCTCCATCCCCTCCAAACGATCGTCGAACCCGAACGCGCGCCGCTGCGGCTCAAAGGTGCGTGGGCCGCGGTCGAGGGCATGCCGCGCGCCGTCGAGACCGCGGAGCAGCTGGCCCAGGACATCGGGATGCGGCCGTTTCGGATCGCCACCAAGGCCAAGGCCATCTATCACGCCGGGGCTGTCTTCGCGTCGAACTATTTGGTGGTCGTGGAAGCGGTCGCCCAGCGGCTTCTACGGCATGCCGGGCTGTCCGACGCCGACGCGTGGGCCGCGCTGCGGCCACTCGTGGAAGGCACGATCGAGAACTTGAGTCGCGCCGAGCCAAAGAACGCACTCACCGGACCGGTGCTCCGCGGCGACACCGCAACGATCGTGCGCCATCTCGAGTCATTGGCGGTTGACGACGCGAAGCTGTACCGCGCATTGGGGCGCGCGGCGTTGGATCTGGCGCAGAAACGGGGGATGGACGAGGAGACGGCCGAGCGGGTCGCCGCGGCGTTGGCTACTGATCGACCACCCGTGATCCGGCCGGCGGCGAAAACCTGAACTCGCGGGACGGCACACCCCGGTTCACCGCGAGGTTCTGCAGTATGATCGTCCGGCGTTGCCCGGACGTCTCCACGATATCGATGCGGCGCACCAAGCCGTCTTTCCGGCCTATCCACACCACCGCTTCCGAGTAGGGCAGTTCGGGGGCAGGGGCGCGCGGCACCAACCCGATCACGTCCACCACTCCGTCGGGCAGCGAATCGGAGCGCTGGTAGCGCGCGGTGTAGCGTTCCCGCGGCCGTTCCACGAACTGACCGATGAGGTTGGGGCCCGTGGTTCCCGTACCGGGAATCGCCGTCCGGATCACCTGACCCGGCGTGGTGCTCGGCGTGTACAGCCACATGCGCCGTCCATCGGCTACGATGCGGTCGCCCTGGGGTTGCGTGAACCGCATCGCGAAATAATTGGGGCGGCTCTGGAACAGCTTGCCGCGCGTGGTGTCAGGCCCGCCGATGAGCGGGTTGTCCACGATCTGGACGAAGTCCGCGGAGAGGGTGCGGGCCGTCTGGTAGGCCTGGCTCGCCTTGTCGAGAATCGGCCAGGGATCCTGGACGGCGAGCAACAACAGCAGCAGCCCACTCAGCGTCATGCGCCGACGGCGGCCGGCTCCGCTACGCGCCGGCCGATAGCCTCCGCGATGATCCGCACTTCGCGCATCAGCTGCGCGAACTGGTCGGGGTAGAGCGACTGGGCGCCGTCGGAAAGCGCCTCTTCGGGGTTGGGATGCACCTCGACCATGATGCCGTCGGCGCCCGCGGCGACCGCGGCGCGTGCCATCGGGATCACCTTGTCGCGCAGCCCCGTGCCGTGCGACGGATCGGCGATGATCGGCAGGTGCGACAGCTTGTGCACGACCGGGATGACCGTGAGGTCGAAGAGATTCCGCGTGCTCGTGTCGAACCCCCGCACGCCGCGCTCGCACAAAATGACGTCGTGGTTGCCTTCGGCCAGCAGGTACTCCGCCGACAGGAGCAGCTCGGTGACCGTCGCGCTGATGCCGCGTTTCAGCAACACCGGCTTGCCGCAGCGGCCCGCCACTTTGAGCAGCGAGAAGTTTTGCATGTTGCGGGCGCCGATCTGCACGATGTCCGCCATTTCCGCGACCAGTCCCAGGCTCGTCTCGTCCATTGCCTCGGTGCAGATCAATAGTCCCGTCTCTTCGCGCGCCTTGGCCAGGAACTTGAGTCCCGGCTTGCCGAGCCCCTGAAACGAGTAAGGTGAGCTACGCGGCTTCCACGCGCCGCCCCGCAGAATCACGGCGCCCGCCTCCTTGACCAGCCGCGCCGCTTCCACGATCTGACGCTCGGTTTCCACGGAGCAGGGTCCGGCGATCGCCACGACGTCGGTGCCGCCCACCGCCACACCGCCGGGGAGGCGGACGATCGTGGGCTCGGCCTTCCACTCGCGGCTCACCTGTTTGTACGGCTTGGAAACGTGGAGGACTTCCTGGACGCCGGGCAGTCCTTCGAGGCGTGATGCGTCCACGCGGCCGTCGTTGCCGACCAGTCCTATGGCGGTGCGCTGCGCACCCGGCATGGGACGCGCCTGATAGCCCATCTCCTCGATGACGGAGACGACTTTCTGAACTTCGTCCCGTGTGGCCCCATGCCGCATCACGATGAGCACGCCTACGCTCTCCCATCCCCGATGGTGAACCGGTCTCCGTCATTGGCGGCGGTGACCGGACCCTTGAAGCGTTTCGCGGCGAGTTTCGCCGGGTCCGAAGTCTCTACCGGAGGATAGAAGTGCGTCAAGACTAGACGCTTCGCCCGGGCTTCCCGGGCCAGCTCGCCAGCCTGGTCGGGCGTCAGATGGATGTCCATCGCCCGGTCTTCGGGGAGCGAGCATTCGGCGAGTAGGAGGTCGCAGTCCGCCGCCCACCGGGCCAACTCGGAGCTGGGGCCGGTGTCGCCCGTGTACACGAGGCGGCCCTCGGGAGCGAGCAGGGAGAGCGCGACGCTTTCGGTTGTGTGGGGCACGGGGAACGTCTCGAGGCTCACGTCGGCGCTGAGCGGAAACGGCTCGCCCTCCCGCACGTCGAGAATGCCGATCGGGAACCCGGGGTCGAGGAGCCAGTCGCCATAGCCTTCCGCTAGCGTGCGCAGCAGCTGCACCACGCCCGGCGGGCCGAGAATGACGAGCGGCTCGCGGCGCGGCGGCTCCGTCGTGTACTTGAGCGCGTACACGAGCATCGGCAGCTCACCCCAGTGGTCGGGATGAAAGTGCGACAGGATGACGTGGCTCACCTGATGCCACGGCAGCCCGAACTCGGCGAGCCGGTGGAGCGAACCGGCGCCGCAGTCGAGCAGGACGCGCACGTCTCCTCGCGCGACCCAGTGACAAGGACACGTGCGGTGGGCGGAGGGAGCAACGGTGCCGGTGCCGACGGTGACGAGTTCCATGCTCACTTTCCCCGAAAGACGATGCGCTTGAAGACCACGATGCCGGGCGCCTTGAGCTTGGCGAGATACACGCCGCCGGGCAACAGGTGCCCATCATCGGCGTGGCCATCCCACATCAAGCGGGGGTCGCAGATGGGGCCGCCTGCCTGGCCGCGGCCGTAGCGCCCGGCCATAAGGATGGCTGGATAATCGGGTCCCGGCACGAACCGGCGCACGGGACTTCCCCGCAGGTCCAGAATACTCAGCTCGACAAGCCCGCCCGTCGCCAGATCGAACCACAGGCAGGTCGAATCGCGGTAGGCGGTGGGGAAGGGGTTGGGGAAGTTCTGGTACAAGAGGGTCGCGGTCGGAACTGCACCGTCCACCACGAGGAACGTTCCCTTGCTGCGTGCGAGGCTCGTATCGGCCCCGACGTGGGCGACGAGGAACCAGCGGTACGCCCTGTTTTGCTCGAGCGGTTGCGGGAGCCGAAAACTCGTTCCTGTCAGCCCCGCCACGCCGAATTCGTTCAAGTTGTCAGCGACCCGCTGCACGAAGAGATCGTAACTGAACGGCCCGGGGGGCGCCGCCACCGCAGGCGAGGTCCAGGTGAGTGTCGGCTGCACTGAATCCGTCACGACACCCGCCGGGTTGCTCAAGGACGTCAGCGTGGCCCAAGCAGGCACGATGATCGCGCCGACGAGCCCTGTGGTCGCCGTTTCGCCCGTGGCCGCGGTCGCATCCACTCGCCAAAAGAGGGGCAGCCCGGGCTTGAGCGAACGGCGGAGGTCGAACGTCTCGGCATTGAGCAATGTGTCCACGAGCGGCGCGGTGAGCGCGCTGTCGCGGGCGATGCGCAGCCGGAACGTGACCGGCGTGGCGGACGGCGGCACCGTCCCCACAGTCCACGAGAATGTCGGCGTGATCGAGGAGAGCGGCCCATCCGCCGGTACGGGGGCAACCGCTGTGACACCGCTCGGGAACACGGCGGCGACAGCGACGTCCGGCCTACCCCATCCGCGGATCGTGTCGGGCGCGGCACGGTTCGTCGCCGTGTTCTGGAATGCAGCCCGCAGCGGCATGGGCGCGAGCGTGGGATGAAGCTGCTTCACGAGGGCGGCAGCGGCGGCGAGCAGCGGCGTCGCGAACGACGTGCCATCCAGCCGGCGCACGACCCCGTTTCCCGTCACTGTGCACACCGCGACTCCCGGGGCCGTGAAGTCGGGCTTGATCCGCCCGTCCGCGGTCGGCCCGCGCGAGGAGAAGAACGCGATCGTGCCCAGGGAGTCTTCGGCGCCGACGGCGAGGACCGAGTGGCCGTCGGCCGGCGTCCAGATGGACCGCGACCCGGGCCCCGAATTGCCGGCCGCCGTGACGACCAGGATGCCGCGCTGGACCGCCATATCAGCCGCCACAGTGGTGACTGCCACGTCGCCGTTCAGCTGCGAGGGCGTGTAGCGGAAGCCGTTGTCGAAGATGAGATAGGCGAGGCTCGACGACACGATGTCCACGCCGATCGAGTCGGCCCACTGGAGGGCGGCGACGTAGTTGTCTTCCTCGACGCGCGTTTCGGTGCGGACGTCTTCGGTCTTGGCGAGCAGATAGCTCGCGCCGCGGGCGATGCCGCGGAGCCGGCCCGGCACGTCGCCGGCGAACAGCGACCAGACGGCCGTGCCGTGGAAATGCGCGTTGAAGGTCACGTCCGGTCCTGGCTCGTTCCGGACGATGCTGTCGTGAAAGACGAAGTCGCGCTGCGCTCTGACGGTGACGCCCGCAAAGGCGGGGTTCTGCGTGTCGAAGCCTGTGTCGAGTATGCCCACGCGAACGCCGGTGCCGTTCACGCCGCGGTCGGTGAGCGGCCGGAGATGGAGCTGGCGGTAGGGCATCTCGGACGGCCCGTATGCGGGATCGTCGCCGGGAGAAACGCCGCACGTATCGCCGGGTGCGGCGGGCGACGGTGCAGGAGCGGCCCGCTCGAGGTCGGGACGCACTCCCCCTACCCCGGTGGGGAGCCTGAAGCGCCCCAGCGGTTGGATTCGGAGCAAGTCCCGACTCTCTGCGAGGACGCGCAGCGCGGCGGTGGGGGCGTCCACGCTGACAGCGTGCAGCCAGCTGCTACGTACGCGCACGCGCGCGCCGAGCGCGGCGGCGCGATCCGCGACGTCGGCGAGCGACGCGGTGGCGCGTGCGAACAGCCAGACCGACAACGTGGTATCCTGGGCCCGCTGCCACACACGCGGCAATACCGGGGAAACAGCGGGCCGCTGCGCCGCGAGGCTTGTGGGGAACGCCAGCCACAGCAGTGCCGCGGCCCGGAAGGGCCGACCCACGGAGCTAGACCGTTTCCATCTGGCCGAGCCGCACGCCCACGATGGTGGATACGCCCGGCTCTTGCATCGTGACGCCGTACACCGCGTCGGCCGCCTGCATCGTGCGCGGGTTGTGGGTGATCACGATGAACTGGCTCTGGTCCTTGAACTCGGCGAGCAGCCGCACGTAGCGGCCGACGTTGGCGTCGTCGAGCGGCGCGTCTACCTCGTCGAGCAGGCAGAACGGACTCGGCTTGGCCAGGAAGATCGCGAACAAGAGCGACACCGCGACGAGCGTTCGTTCACCGGACGACAGCAAATGGATGCGCTGGGTGCGTTTGCCGCGCGGGGCGGCATGGATCTCGATCTCGCTCTCGAGCGGTTCGTCCTCATTGGCGAGGCGCACGTCGCATTCCCCACCGCCGAACAGCGTCTGGAACACAGTCCGAAAGTGTTCTCTGACTTTCGAAAAGGACTCCAGGAACAGAGTCTTGGCGGTCTGGTCGATCTCGCGCGCGGCCTGCTGGAGCGAGTTGCGCGCGGCAACGAGGTCGTCGCGCTGCGTCATGAGGAACTCGAGGCGCTTCGTTTCCTCGGCGTGCTCCTCGACCGCGAGGGCGTTGACGGGACCCACGGCGTCGATCGCGCCGCGGAGGCGGTCGTTCTCCTGTCGCAGCCACTCCAGGTCGCCCGCCACCTCGGGCGCGTCGGCGAGCAGCTGATCGAGAGGCTTGCGCCACTCCGTTTCCACCCGCTCGACGAGGCCGCGCTTGCGGCCTTCGATCTCCGTGCGCTCGAGCTGGAGGCGGTGTTCTTCCTCGCCGAGGGCCGCCAACGCCTTGCGCGCCTGATCGAGCGCGCCTTCTGCCTGCGCCAAGTCGGCGTCCGTCATCCCCACGTTGGCTTCAGCGTCCTTGGCGGCGGCCTCGAGCTCGACCAGCGCGAACCGTCGGTCCTGCAGCGCGTCCTCCCACCCGGCCCGCTGCGTCGTGAGCGCTGCGCTGTCGCGCTCGATGCGGGCGATTTCCTCGGCGCGCGCCGCGGCCTGCTGGCGCGATGCGCCGGCCTCCCCACTGGTGCGCGTGGCGCGCTCCGCGGCCGCCGCGAGGCGCGCCTCGACCTGGGCCGCCTCTACTTGCCAGCGCACCCGCTGCTCGCGCGCCGCCTCCTGCTGTGTCTCGAGATCGGCGAGGCCGGCGCGCTCGGCGCCGAGCTGGTCCGCCGCGCGCACGCGCTCGATCTCCCGCTCCTGCAGCTCCGCATGCAGGGCGCCGAGGCGCGTCTCGACTTCGGCGAGCCGGCGGGTGAGCCGCTCGACTTGCCCGGCGGCTTCCTCGGCCTGGCGGCGCGCGTGGATCACGCCGCGGTCGGCCTCGCCCTTCTCCGCGCCCGCCTCGAGCTCGACGTGCCGTGCCCGCTCGGCGCCTTGGCCGGCCGCGGCGAGCGCCGCCTCCGCCGTCGCCAGCTCCTTCACCGTCGCGTCCTCAGTGGCAAGTGCCCGGTCGCGCGCGGCCTCGGCCTCGCGCACTTCTTTCGCAAGCGTCTCGAGCTCGGCGCGCCGTTGCAATGGTCCTCCGCCGGCGGTCGCGGTGGTGCCGCTGTCCAGGAACACGGCGCCGTTGGCGCGGCGCAGTGCGCCGCCCTCGAGAACCTCGTGGCCGGCGAGCAGTGCGCGCACCCAGGCCGCCGCGGGGCCGTCCACCCGCAGCTCGTCCTTCAAGGGATGGCCGTCGGCCGCGAGCCGGGGACCGGGGACGCAGGGCAGCAGGACGAGGGGTCCGGGCTGGGTTTCCTCGTGCCACGCGCGGATTGCGTCGATGACGGAGGCGTCGCGCACCAGCACCGCGTGTAGCCACTCTCCGAGCAGCCGTTCGGCTAGCTCGGCGTCGCGGCGGCTGGTGCGGACGAAGTCAGCGAGCGGGCCGAGCACGCCATCGCGCCGAGCCTTGAGCAAGGCTTGCGCGGCGGGCGCGAGGCCCACGCGCTCACGGTCGAGCTCGGTGAGCGCGTCGCGTCGCGCCTCGAGCTGCGCCAGCGCCGCCTCGGTCTGCCGCCGGGCCGAGCGCGCGCTCATCTCCTGCTCCTGCAGCGCCGCGACGTGGCGCCGCGCGTGCTGCAGCGCTTCCACGGCGCGCACCGCGGCCTGCGCTTCGCGCGCGACCCGCTGCGCCGCGGCGCCAGCATCGCCCGCCGCTTCCTGTGCCGCTGCTTCGCGAGATTGGCGCTCACCGGCCGCGCGGGCTAGCTGGTCCCGCAGCTCGCCGCCTTCGCGCTCGAGCGCGGCCCGCTCGCCCTCGAGGGCGCGCGCGCTTTCGGCCCGGCGCTGCAGCGCTTCCTCGAGCTCGCGGACCGCCACGCGTTCCGCCGTCAGCCGGCCCCGAACATCGTCTTCATCGCCCGTGCGCGCGCCGAGCTCCTGCTGCACGGCGGCCAGGTCGCGCTCCGCCGCAGCGCGCTCCGCCTCGGCCGCCTCGTGCTCCCGGTCCGCTTGCGCCGCGCGCCGCTCCGCCTGCACGCGCTCCTCGGCGGCCGTTTGGCGCCGTTGGCCCGCGTTGCCCAAGCGCTCCGCCGCGAGCGCGAGATCACTCTCCAGCCGGCCGACCTCGAGTTTCGCGTCGCCGAGCCGCCGCTCCACTTCCGTCCGCCGCGCTTCCGCGGTATGGCGCGCCTGTACGCGTGCTTCCCGTTGGCGTTCGGCATCGCCCAGGCGGGCCCGCGCGGCGGGAAGGGCCTCGGCGAGCTCGCGGGCGCGGACGCCCAGGGATCCGAGCGCGAGATCGAAGTCCTCGATCTCTCGGCGCACCAGCGTCAAAGCGACGCCGAAGCGCTCTTCGACCATCTTGCCGTAACGCTCCGCGCGGCCGCGCTGGCGCGCGAGACTGCGCACCTGCGTCTGCACTTCGCTGATCAGGTCCTCGAGGCGGGCGAGATCCGCCGCCGTTTCCTCGAGCCGGCGCTCGGTGCTCTTCTTGCGGTCGCGATACAGCCCAATCCCCGCGGCTTCCTCGAACAACGCGCGCCGCTCTTCTGCCTTCTCGGAGAGCAGCGCTTCGATCATTCTCGCTTCCATGACGACGGCGGCGTCGGCGCCCAGGCCGGTCCCGCGCAGCAGGTCCTGGATGTCTCGCAACCGCACCGGCGACCGGTTGAGCAGGTACTCGCTCTGGCCCGAGCGCGACAGGCGCCTGGTCACGACGACTTCCTGGTACGCGATCGGGAGGCTGCCGTCGGCGTTGTCGAACACGAGCGACACTTCGGCGACGTTCACCGGCCGGCGCCCTGTCGAGCCCTGGAAGATCACGTCTTCCATTTTGCCGCCGCGCAGCAGCCGCGGCGACTGCTCCCCCAGCACCCAGCGGACGGCGTCGGAGATGTTCGATTTGCCGCAGCCGTTCGGACCGACGATGGCGGTCACGCCCTGATCAAAGGGCAGCTCCACCGTCCCCGCGAACGACTTGAACCCCGACAGCTCGAGCCGACTCAATCTCATGGTTTCCCCATGCGCGGGAGGAGGGTGGCGCGCACGCCGGCGCGCGCGAGTGCGGCTTCCGTAAAGGCGGCCTGCTCGGGCGTCTCGAAGGCTCCAATGATGATGCGGCCGCTCCACTGAACGGCGGGGAGGCCGTGGACGCGCAGCGAGTCGAGCGATGCACCCGCCGGTGTGCGGTAGGAAAATGGAGCGCGCAGCAGGTCACCGATGCCCTCGGCCGCCGCGCCGCGCCGCCACAGCTCCGCGCGGCCCTCAGCAGCGTCCGCCCGCGTCGCGTAGGACCCGGCCAGCACGCGATACCAGACGGGCCCGCCGTCACTCTGCGGCACCGGGGTCACGAGCCCGGGCACACCGGTCTCGGCCGCGAGGCGATCGGCGTGCGCGAGCGCTTTGTCAAGCGAGGCATACGCCGCGAGCTGGATGGTCCACCCGAGCGTGTCGAGACGGGCGGCAGGGAGGGCAGCGGCAGTCTCACGCCCGGAAGGGAGCAGCGGAGCTCGCAATGCCCAGCCGCTCACCGTGCCCCCCGCCAGCACGAGAACAACTGCCGCCGCGCGCAGCCCACGCCGGGGACGCGCGACGATCGGGGCCGAAAGGGGCAGGAGGGGAGGCGATTCTCTGTGGCTCGACGGCATCCAGCGGTCGCGCGCCACGCCAAGCAACGGCGTGCCGCGCTCCAGCGCCGCCGCCACATCGGCGCCGGCCGCCGACGCGGGATCGAGCCCTTCGGGAGCGAGCACGATCGCGCCGTCCGCGACCGCGGACAGCTGTGCGAGACCCGCCGGCGATACGAATACGAGGAGCAATGCCCCCTCGGACCTGAACCCAGCCTGCAGCTTCCGCCACCGTGGCTGCGCGTACAGATCCGCGGCCCCCGCTGTGTCCGAGCCGGCCGGAATGAAGAAGACGCCATTCACTTCGTGAGCGGCCTTCGTCAGGGACACGCCGTACTCGAAGGCGTCCACGATGCCATCGATCGTCGGCAGGCCCACGATCTCGTGCAGCCCGGGCTGTTCGAGATGCAGGTCCACGAGCGCTACCCGCCGTCCTTCGCGCGCCGCAATCCGCGCGATGTCCCACGCCGCTTTAGCGGCCCAAGGGAGATCCGCGGTGACCGGCATCAGCGCAATCAGCGCCTGCCCCTCGACGAGCGGAGGGACCAGATGGCCGAGCCGCGAGAGCGGCAACTGGCGGAACGTGGTCACTGACCCGGTTGGTAGATCCAGAAGGGGCGGCCCAGCCGGCGGCCGATGGCCTCCGCCTGGGCGCGCGTCGCGTATGGGCCCAACACGACGCGGTACCCGTCGTCGGGCTGCTGCGGCGGGAGCACGCGCGCGGCGAGCCCCGCGCGCGTGAGATCTTCGGCCAGACGACCGGACCAGTCCGGGTTCTGCGACGTGGATACCTGGACGTACAGCGGGCCTTCCGCCCCGACGCTGTCAGCCGCCGCCGCGGTGGTCACGCTGCTCGCGGGACTGCCGCGGGGTAGCCAGGACGACAGCACCCACAGATCACCGGCGCTGCGCTCGACCCGGCCCATTTCCGTGAGGGAGTCGGGCCGCACCGCGACGACGTCGTTGCCGCGGCGGTAGACCAGCATGCCGTCTGGGGAAATCGCCGGGAGGTCGGGGTGCCACGCCGTTGGGACCGCGCCCGTGTGGCGCTTGATCGGCAAATCCACGATCCACGCCGAGTCACCCACGGTCGGGCGCGCGAGTAGCCAGCGGCCGAGTGGATCGAGGCGCAGGGCCGCCGCCGGGCCGGGAAGCGCCACGCCGTCGAGCTCGCGGCGCTCATAGCGGTCGATGACCGCCAGCCCGGGGACGTTGCGGCGCGCGATGTAAATGCGGTGGCCCGACGGCGAGAAGGCGAGCGCGCGCGGCTGGTCGGGGAGCCGGACGAACGCCGGCTCGCGGCGGCCGATCGGGTCGTATAGCGCGACACCGGAGTCGCTGGCAACGGCAACAAGATCGCCCCAACGCGTCGCTGCGACGTCACCGCCCGCGGCAATCGGACGCACGGCCGGGGGCTGATCGGCGGCAGCGGTGAATAGCCGCGGCGGATCCTGGGGAAGCACGCCGACGAGACGCTGATCGGTCGAGCCGAAGAGATCGCGCGGCACGCCCGTCAGCGGTTGTGGCCACGCGAACCGCGTGCGCCGCGACAAAGAAATCACGCGCCGCTGGCCGTCCACGGCGTACAGCGTGCCGTCCGGTCCCAGCGCCGCTTGCACGATGCCCGTCGCTACCGTGTCGACGCGGCCGCTCCCGAGGTCGACCGCGAGGAGCTCATGCTTCGCTGTGGCCACGAACAAGAATTCCGATTCCGGATCGACCCCCACCACCCGTTCGACCGCCGGTAGCTTCCCCCTGAGCACCCCCGTGATCTCGGTGAGCCGGGGCAGACGGTAGAGCTGGGGCACGCCCCCCTTGGCCGGGAGGCGAATGGCGACCCCCGGGGCCCGGGCGAGCGTTTGTAGCTTAACCTGTTGTGTACCTTGAGATTGCGGCGATGCGGCGGCAGGCGCTTGGGATCCGCAGCCCCAAAGCGTTACGCCGCAGAAGAGAAGGAGTCGGGAGATAGGCAAGTGGCCTCGCCGGACAAAATAGACAACCGGCGAGGCCATTGCAAGTGTTTTAGTGAAGCGGAGTTAGAACGTCGGGCCGAGACTCACGGTCCAGTAGCTCTTCTTGTGGGCGCGGTCGAGCGGCTTGGTGTAGTCGAGCCGCAGGATCAACAGGCCGAACACATTGGCCCGGATGGAGCCGCCCCAGCTGCGCAGCGGGACGCGTACGAGCAACGGGTTGTCACCCGCGTTTCGATGCCATTGGACCTTGCTGGCATCATCCCACGCCAGGCCGGCGTCGAAGAAGAACGCGCCCTCGATCGGCGGGAAGCCGACCGGAAGGAAGCCCAGCACGAGGCTGCGGGCGAGCGGGAAGCGTAGCTCCACGTTTCCTACGGCGATCTTCGAGCCGATCAGCTGATCGAGCTCGGCGCAGCCGGTGCGTGAGCCCAACCCGGGGTCCGCGATGCACTCGTTGGTGCGGAACGAACCGGCTGTGTAACCGCGAATCAGCTCGGTATTCCCGACGAAGATCGGGAAGCGATCGGCGTCGCGACCAAAGCGTCCGAACATCAGGCCGCGGAACGCCAGGGTGAACGGGCGGAAAAAGATGTAGCGCCGGTAATCCGCTAGGCCGGCCGTGAACTGCCAGGTGCCGAAAGCGGGGGAGACCTGGAACCGGGAGCGTGACCCCGCGAACGGACCCACATACCCGAACAGGCTGTTGTCGTGCACGTGGGAAAGCGACGGCTGCAGGAAGGTCACCGACGGGCCGGTCACCGTCTGGTAGCGCTGGCCGAGGAAGATGCCGGTTTGCGCATCGAACCCTGTCTGCAGCTCGAGCGTGGCGTCATCGATGTTGACAAAGTGCGCGCCCAACTCGAAGCGGCTGAAGCGGCTCAAGGGATAGGACGACTCTGCGAACACGTCCCGGATCACGAAGCGGCGGATTCTCGACGTGAACACGTCGACGCTGTCCGGGTTGCCAGGGTCGCCCTGACGCTCCCAGCTGGAGCCGCCATAGAAGTAGAGGGGCTCCTGCGACAAACCGGCGGCCCAGTTCAAGCGGCGCGACTGATTGACATATACGCCCAGGAACTGGGCCTCATTGATGCGGCCGTTTATCGAACCCGACAATACGATCGTGTGGTTGCCGAGGATGTCCGACAGTGCGATCGCGGTGCCGCCGAAGAAGCCCCGGCCAAAATTGTCGCGCTGGTACCCGATGGTCGGACGCGCTACGTAGTCGGCGGTGAAGCGCACTTTGTACGGCTTGAACGTGAACTCGGTCGTGTCGGGAAGCGCGAGCGTCGCCGAGTCGAGCAGCGCGCGCACGGTCACCGGAGCCGGCGCCGAGATCGATTCCGCGGGCTGGGGCTGTGCCGAGGGACGGAAACTGCCTCCCGCGCGGTAGATCGAGGACGATTCGCCGGGCCGAGCCGGTGCCGAGGCCATCGCCGGCGCGACCGCAGCAGTGGTGCGGAGGACGGTGTCGCGCCCGGCCCCGAGCAGGAGGGTCACCAGGGGCGTCGGCGCGCCCCGGTAGGGGCCCCGGCGCAGCGACCGCGGATTCTCTACCGAGTACACGCTGTACCAGCCGTCCTCGTAATAGACGAATGCCATCCGGTCCGCCTGCGGTGCCCAGGACAGGACGGGCGAGAGCGGCGTGATCCCCTGGACGCCCGTGTACAGATTGGTGAGCTGATAGATCGCGCCGTCGGCAAGGTCGTACAGGAAGACGTTGCTCATGCCCGTCCGGTCGGAGACGAACGCGATTGAGCGGCCGTCAGGCGCCCACGCCGGATCGATGTTCTTGCCGGCTTCCATGTTGCCGAGCATCTCGATGGTGCCCGCATCGAGATGGTACAGCGCGATCCGCAGGTTGCCGAAGCGCAGCAGGTCGAAGTCTGTCTCGCCGCCGCGGTCGGTGACGAAGGCGATCGTCTTGCCGTCGGGCGACCAGGCCGGGTGCAGATCGGCGTACTTGTCCGACGTCAGCCGCCGCAGCCCGGTGCCGTCCCGGTTCACGATGAAGAGATCGGAGAGCCCGCCGTCGAAGCCCGTGAAGACGAGCTGCCGCCCGTCCGGCGACCAGCGCGGGGTCTGGAGTCCGCTCAGCGACACCTTGATGCGGCGATCCTCGCGGCCGCGCTTGACGTCGAGGATCACGAGATCGTCGCGGTCCTTGCGTTTCGCCGCGATGGCAAAGAAGCGTCCGTCGGGCGAGAACGAGCCCGCGGAGTTGATGAACCGCAGGCTCTCGTAGTTGTTGTTGAGCGTCGATTTCACGAGCCGCCGCTTGACGCGGCCGCTCTCGGCGTCGGCGAGCCAGAGGTCGACGAAGAAGCCGCCCTGGTCACCGAAGAACGCGATCTCGCGGCCGTCCGGCGTCAGCGCCGGGGCCAGGAAGATGCGCCCCTTCGTGCGCCGCCGCGTCAGGGTCGGTTGAGCGATGCGCCGGGCACGGTAATGGTCACCCAGCTGCGGCAGGAACGTCGTCTGCACCGCGTCGCGCCAATCCTCGGACAGGTCGTCCAGCGAGCGTCCGAGGGCGCGCTTGAAGGCCGCCTCGATGCTCGAGCTCGCCGACGCCTGGAGGATCTCGCCGATGACTTCGTCGCCCCACTTCTCGCCGATGTAGGCCCACAGGGCATGGCCGTAGCGGTACGGGAAGATGTTCGGGTTGTACGTCATCTCCTCGATCGAGGGCAGATGACCCTCGAGCGCCGCGTCGCGCAGCCACATGGCCGTCTCGGGGTCGATGGGGCCGCGTGACAGGTACTCCGCCATTCCCTCCATGAACCACAGCGGCGGATTGACGCTGACCAGCGTTTGCACGCCGGCGCCGGGGCGGCCGCGGCTGAACACGTCGAACTGGAACTGGTGCACCATTTCGTGCTGCAGCACGTGCTCAAGCTCGGCGTACGAGCCGGTGAACGGCAGGACCATCCGGTGCTTGAAAAACTCGGTGACGCCGCCCAATCCCTCGCCCGAGGCGTCGACGACGTTCGTCTGCTGGAAGTCGGATTGGGAGGCGTAGAGAATGATCGGCTTGCGGCTCTGGAACTGATGGTGGAGGATCCGCGACAGCCGGGCATAGGCCCGCTCTGCCATGCGCGCCGCATCGAGAGCGCCGGCGCGTTCTTCCGGGTAGTAGTAAAGCTCGAAGTGCTCGGTTTGGATGGTTTTGAAGTTGAAGTTGCGGTACTGGACCTTGTTCTGCCCGAAGTACTGCGCCGCGAGCGGGCCCGCGCCCATCGTCATGAACGCCAGAATCATCACGAACCGATTCGTGGTGCGTCGCATCGCCTATCCTTTCGTGCCTGTCCCGCCGGCATCGCCCGCCGCAACCACGGGGGCGTCGCCCCACAGCCGCTCGAGCTGGTAGAAATCGCGCAGCTCCGGATGAAACACGTGCACCACGAAATCCACGTAGTCGAGCAACACCCAGCGTCCTTGCGCCAACCCTTCGACGTGATGCGGTTCAACGCCGGCCGGCGCCAGCGCCGCCACCAGATGGTCCGCCATACCCCGGACGTGCGCGTCCGAGGTCCCCGACACGATCACGAAATAGTCAGTCGCCGCGCACAACCCGCGGAGATCGAGGACCACCAGATCCGCTGCTTTGCGGTCCGCCAACGCCTCGATGACGAGCTGGAGCGCAGCGGTGGCGCTCGGCGGCCCTCCCGTCGCCCGGCTAGTCATAGCGTGCGCGTCCCGCGTTTGTTCCGCCTGCCGCCACGCCGGCCGTTACTCCTTGACGACCGTGATCAGCACTTCGGGCCGGACCGCGGGGTGGATCTTGATGCCGACGCGGAATTCGCCGAGCTCGCGGATCGGCTCGGGCAGATCGATCTTGCGCTTGTCCACGTGGAGCCCCAGCTCCTCGAGCTTGCGCTGGATGTCACTCGCCGTCACCGAGCCGTACAACTTGTCCTCCTCGCCCACCTTCACGGGGAACGTGAGCTGGACATCGGCGAGGCGGGCGGCTTCCGTCTCGGCGGCCGTCTTCTCGGCGGCCTGCTGCTTGGCGAGCCGCTCGCCCTCGTAGGCGATTTTCTTCTTGTTGGCATCGGTGGCCGGGTAGGCGAGCCCTTTCGGCAGGAGATAGTTGCGGGCGTACCCATCCTTGACCTTGACGACTTCCCCGATCTTGCCGAGGTGCTGCACGTCGGCGCGCAGAATGATTTCCATCGCCATCCTCAGGTTGCGTTGGACCGGCGGGCCGCGAGGCGGCGCCGATATTGGTACCACGTATCAGTGATCCCGAGCGTGCAGAGCCCGGGCAGAACGAACAGCATCGGCACGGCGAGCGCCGCCGCAGCGCCCGCGGCGATCGCGAGCGCAGTCGCGGAAACCCCAAACGCTTCGGCGAACACGGCGACGATGGCCGCGCCGCGCAGCACATACAGCGTGCCCGCGACCAGGCCGAGATTCGTGCCCGCGACCTGCAGGGCGCCCGACACGGGTAGAATCAGCACGCCGAGCCAGGCGACCATGCCCCACACCCACGCGTCGCCGATGCGGAAGTCCCTGAACCGGGTGAGCGGCGCGCCCAGCGCCGGCGACGTCAGGCGCAGATGCAGCTGCCACGCCAACGCGAGTCCCGCGAGCGTTTGCAGCGCCAGCATGCCCGGCCAGGTGACGCTCACGAACCGCACGACCGGTTCGTAGACGCGGAATGCATCGGGGGCGCGCTCGACGATGAAGCGCATCGTGAGCCCCGCTTGCCGCGTGGCTTCCCACGCCAGCGTGGCCCACCCTTCTGTCCCCCACATGTGTCGCCCCCACACGATCTGAATCAGGAGAGCGGTGGCGACTCCAGCCACTGCCATCGCGCGCAGCGCTTGGCGTAGAAATGGGGCGGGACGGAGCAGCACTCCCGCCACGAACGCCGCGGTCACCAGCACGATATAGGCGCTCGTGACCGCGGCGAGCCGGCTGCCACTGCCGCCACCCACCAGGAGTAGCGCGACGCTCGCCGCGCCGATGAGCCCGGCAAGCGGCAGCGACCGTCCGCGCCGGTCCGGCGCCGCGACCAGCAGCGCCGCACAGGGCAGCCCGACGAGACTCGGATGTGCCCACAAGGCGAACGCGATCAGCGCGACGACCAGACGCCACCGCGAAGCTGGTGCGGGAGCGGCAGGGGCGGGGGGACCGTCGGATCCGAGCACCTAGGCGGTGTGACCCTTGATATAAGGAATCAGCGCCAGCTGGCGTGCCCGCTTGATCGCCGTGGCGAGCTGCCGCTGGTGCCGCGCGCACATGCCCGACAGCCGGCTCGGCAAGATTTTTCCGCGCTCCGTGAGGAAGCGACCGAGGGTCCGGTCGTCCTTGTAATCGAGCACGCGCGCGCCGGACTCGCACACAGGACAGGTCTTGGCTGGGCGTCTCACGCTTCTTCCTCCTCGATCTCTTCTATTTCTTCAGGGGCGACGGCCGCCGCCACTTCCACGGGCTTGGGCTGTTCGCGCGCGGCCTGGACGACGAGGTAGCGCAGCACGCTCTCGTCGAGCTTCACGGCGCGCTCGTATTCGGGCAACAGCTCGCCCGCCGACTCGAACTGGGCCACGACGTAGTAGCCCGTGTCCTTCTTCTTGATCTTGTACGTCATGGTGCGCTTGCCCCAATGCGACACGTTGGTCACCGTGCCTTTGCCGTCCTTGGTCAGGAGGCCATGGAAGCGCGTGAGCTTTTCGTTGATTGCGGGTTCGTCCAGCGCACTGTCAAAGATGTAGACCGTCTCGTACCGACGAGTCATGCCACCTCCCTTTGGTCATAGACGACCCAGCGCAGGTGGGCGCCGAGTAGGGGATATGTGAGAGCCAAACATAAACTGCGTGGGAGGGCGTGGGAAGGCGTGGACAAAAAGCGTGCTTGACGATGGTAAGGCCGCGGTGGATCGTGAAGGAATGAAAACTGGCACCCTTCTCATTCTATTGCTCGTCGCCGGCGCTGCCACCGGCGCCGCGCAGGCCCGCCCGGCGCCTCGGACCCCGACCGTGGCGCAAGCGCGGGCGTTCATGGCGCGCGCGGAGTCGGTGCTGTACGACCTGAGCGTCAAGGGGTCACGGGCGGATTGGGTCGCCAACACCTACATCACGTTCGACACTGAGGAGCTGACCGCCCAGGCGCAGGAGGCCTACGGCAACGCCACGCGCGACTTCGCCATGGAGGCGCGGCGCTACGAGCGGCTGCGGCTGCCCGTAGACCTCAAGCGCAAGTTCCTGCTGCTCAAGCTGTCGCTCCCGGCGCCACCCCCGCCCGACGCACGCGAGGCCGCCGAGCTGACCAGGCTGACCACCAGCATGCAGGCGGACTACGGACGGGGGACGTACTGCCGGACGCCCGACCATTGTCTCCAGATCAGCGAGATCGAGCACATCCTGGCGACGAGCCGCGATCCAAGCGAGCTCCTGGACGTCTGGCAGGGCTGGCACCGGATTTCGCCGGGGATGCGCGATCGTTATACGCGGTTCGTGACGCTCGCCAACGCCGGAGCGCGGGGCCTCGGCTTTCAGGACGCCGGCGCCATGTGGCGCGCCGGGTACGACATGCCGGCCGACGCGTTCGTCGCCGAGGTCGACCGGCTGTGGGAGCAGCTCAAGCCGCTCTATCTACAGTTGCACGCGTACGTGCGCGCGCGACTCGTCGAGAAGTACGGCGCGGGCGTCGTGCCGCCGAGCGGCATGATCCCGTCCCACCTGTTTGGCAACCTGTGGGCGCAGAATTGGGGAAACATCTATGACATCGTGGCTCCCGCCGCCGTGCCGGCTAGCGTGGACGTCACGGCGTTGCTCCGGGCGCACCAGGTAGACGAGCGGAGGATGGTTCGCTACGGCGAGCGGTTCTACACCTCGCTCGGCTTCGATTCTCTGCCCGCGACGTTCTGGGAGCGGTCGCAGTTTACGAAACCCCGGGATCGCGACGTGGTGTGCCACGCGAGTGCCTGGGACTTGGACGGCAAAGACGACGTGCGCATCAAGATGTGCACACAGGTGACGGGAGAAGACCTCATCACCATTCACCACGAGCTCGGGCACAATTTCTACCAGCGCGCCTACAAGGCCCAGCCGTATCTATTCCAGAGTGGCGCCAACGACGGCTTCCACGAGGCGATCGGCGACGCGATCGCGCTGTCGGTGACGCCCGCGTATCTGCAGCGCATCGGTCTGCTCGACACCCTGCCGAGCGCCGCGAGCGACACGGCCATGCTGCTGCGCACCGCGCTCGACAAGATCGCGTTTCTGCCGTTCGCGCTCGCGCTGGATCACTGGCGCTGGGGCGTCTTCGCGGGCGAGATCACGCCCGATCGGTACAACGCCGCATGGTGGGACCTGAAGCACCGCTATCAAGGCGTCGCCGAACCGATGGCGCGCTCGGAGCGCGACTTCGATCCCGGCGCCAAGTATCACGTCGCGGCGAACGTGCCGTATATCCGCTACTTCCTCGCCTACGTGCTGGAATTCCAATTCCATCGGTCCTTGTGCCGGGCGGCCGGGTGGACGGGCCCGCTGTACCGCTGCTCGGTGTACGGCAACGCCGCGGCGGGGCGGCAACTCGCCGCCATGCTCGAGGCGGGGGCGAGCCGGCCGTGGCAGGACATTCTCGCCGAGGCGACCGGGGAGCGGCAGATGGACGCGACCGCGATGGTGGATTATTTCCAGCCGCTCGTCGCGTGGCTCGAGCGCCAGAACCAGGGGAAACCGGTGGGGTGGTGAGCAGTCCTAGACGTTGAACCGGAACAGCAGGATGTCGCCGTCCTTGACGACGTAGTCGCGCCCCTCGCTGCGCACCAGGCCCTGCTCGCGCGCCACCTTGTACGACCCGGCCTTGATGAACTCGTCGAACCCCACGGTCTCGGCCCGGATGAAGCCGCGCTGAAAATCGGAGTGGATCTCGCCGGCGGCGTCGTACGCGGTGTCGCCGCGATGCATCGTCCAGGCCCGCACTTCGTTCTCGCCGACGGTGAAAAATGTCTGTAATCCCAATAGTCGGTAGCCGGCGTGGATCAGGCGATCGAGCCCCGGCTCCCCCACGCCGGCGCTCGCCAGGAACTCCCGCCGTTCCTCGCCCGCCAGCTCGCCGAGCTCCGCCTCGAACTTCGCGGAGAACGGAACGATCTCGGCCTCTTCATGATGGCTCTGGACGGCCGCGCGCAGCTTCTCGATCCATTTGCCGCCGCCGCCCGCGAGGTCCTCCTCGTTGACGTTGGCGGCGTAGAGAATCGGCTTGGCGGTGAGCAGGCCCAGCTGGCGGAGGAATTTCACGGCATCGGCGCCCTCGCCGGCCTCGCGCGCACCGCGTCCGGCATTCAGCTCCGCCACCACGCGCTCGAGCAGCACCAACTCGGCTTGCGCTTCCTTGTCGCCGGCGCGCGCCGACTTGCGCGCCTTGTCGAGCCGGCGCTCCACGATCGCGAGATCGGCGAGGGCGAGCTCGCTCGTGATCACATCGTGGTCCCGTACCGGATCCACGGGCCCCATCACGTGAACGACGTCGGGATCCTCGAAGCAGCGGATCACGTGTACCACCGCGTCCACTTCGCGGATGTGCGACAGGAACTGGTTGCCGAGTCCCTCACCCTGCGACGCGCCCTTCACGAGCCCCGCGATATCCACGAACTCGACGACGGCCGGGATCTTCTTCTTTGGCTTGACGACGGCGTTGAGCCTCTCGAGCCGCGGGTCGGGGACCTCGACCACGCCGACATTCGGCTCCACGGTGCAGAAGGGATAGTTCTCCGCCGCCGCAGCCTTTGAGGATGTAAGGGCGTTGAACAGCGTCGATTTGCCGACGTTCGGCAGTCCGACGATTCCAAGGCGGAGCATTTATCGAATAAACCATGGAGCGAGCACGAGGCTCACCACACTCATGAGTTTGATCAGGATGTTCATCGCGGGTCCGCAGGTATCCTTGAATGGGTCGCCAACCGTATCACCGACGACGGCGGCTTTGTGCGGCTCGGAGCCCTTGCCGCCCAGCGCGCCCCCCTCGATGTACTTCTTGGCGTTGTCCCAGGCACCGCCGGCGTTCGCCATGAACAGCGCCAGCAGCACGCCGGTGAGCGTCGCGCCCGCGAGCATGCCGCCGAGCGCGTAGATCCCCAGCCATTTGCCGACGACCACAGGGGCGATCACGGCGGTCAATCCGGGCAGGATCATCTCGCGCAGTGCGGCGCGCGTCGAGATGTCCACGCAGCGGGCGGAGTCCGGCTTCGCGGTCCCCTCCATGAGCCCCGGAATCTCCCGGAACTGGCGGCGCACTTCGATCACCATGCCTTCGGCGGCGCGGCCGACCGCGGTCATCGTGACGGCGGCGATGAAAAACGGGATGCAGCCGCCGACGAAGAATCCGATGACGACCATCGGGTCGAGGAGATCGAGCCCGCCGGTGCGCATGCCGGTGGCGGTCGTATAGGCGCTGAACAATCCCAGCGCGGTGAGCGCCGCCGAGCCGATCGCGAACCCCTTACCCATGGCCGCCGTGGTGTTGCCGAGCGCGTCCAGGCTGTCGGTGATCTTCCGGACCGCGGGCCCGAGGCGGCTCATCTCGCTGATGCCGCCCGCATTGTCGGCGATCGGACCGTACGCGTCCACCGACATCGTGATGCCCACGGTCGCCAGCATCCCGACCGCCGAAATCGCGATGCCGTAGAGGCCCGCATAGTGGAACGCGACCCAAATGGCGCCGCAGATCATCAGGACGGACGGCACTGCGCTGCGCATCCCGACCGCCAGGCCGGCGATGATGTTCGTGGCGGGGCCGGTGCGCGACGCTTCCGCGATGACCCGGACCGGTTTGGCGGACGTGTAGTACTCGGTGAGCAACCCGATCAGAATGCCGGCGATGGTACCGACGACGACCGCGTAGAAGGGGCCGAGCTGGGGCAGGGGCGATCCGTCGGCGCGCGTGAGCACGGGATCGAGCCTGTTGGAGAGCGCCCACGCGGCGGCGATGAACAGCCCCGCGGCGATGAACGTGCTCCAGCGCAGCGCCCCCGCCGGCGACCCCTTGGCGAGGAGCCGCATCGCGGCAATGCCGGCGAGGCTCGCCACGAGCCCCGCGACCGTGTAGAACACCGGCAGCGCCACCGCGTCGAGCTTGTTGGCAACCGTCGTGCTGGTGGCGCCGATCGCAATGGTCGCGATCACCGCGCCGACGTAGGATTCGAAGATGTCGGCGCCCATGCCCGCCACGTCGCCGACGTTGTCGCCGACGTTGTCGGCGATCGTCGCCGGGTTGCGCGGGTCGTCCTCCGGGATGCCGGCTTCGATCTTCCCCACGAGGTCGGCGCCGATGTCGGCCGCCTTCGTGTAGATCCCGCCGCCCACGCGCGCGAACAGGGCAATGGACGAGGCGCCCATCGCGAACCCCGAGATGATCTCGCTGAAGGTACGCCAGCTCTGGTCATCGAAACCAAAACCGAGAAATAAAAACGCTACGGCGCCGATGCCGAGCAGCCCGAGGCTCGCGACCGCGAGGCCCATCACGGCGCCGCCGTTGAAGGCGACGCGCAACGCCTCGGCCTGTCCGCTCGCCCGCGCCGCTTCCGCGGTGCGCACGTTGGCGCGGGTTGCGGCCGTCATGCCGCAGAGCCCGGCCGTGATGGAACAGAAGGCGCCCGCGACGTACGCGGCGCCGGTGCGCCAGCCGATCGCCACGCCGAGCAGCACGGCCACCACCACGATGAACGGCACGAGCACCGAGTATTCCCGCTTCAGGAACGCCGTCGCGCCGGTCTGGATCAAGGCGGCGATGTCCTGCATCACCGCGGAGCCCGCCGGCCGGCGCCGGATCGCCGCGTAGATCAGCGCGGCGGCGAGCAGCCCCACGGCGCCCGCGAGTAGCGCGTACAACGGGAACGATGTCGCCGTCACTTAGTGATTCCTTCGCGCACCCAGCGGTCGACGGCGTCTACCATTTCCGGCATCAGGGCCTCGACCTGCTCGATCTGCTCCGGCTCAAAGGGGGCGAGGACGTAGTCGGCCCAATCCGTGATGCCTTCGGGGAGCGGCCCGACGCCGATGCGGAGACGGGCATATTGGTGCGACTGCAGCGCCCCCTCGAGACTCTTGAGGCCGTTGTGCCCGCCGGCCGAACCCTCAGCCCGCAGGCGAAACGTGCCGGTGGGAATCGCGAAATCGTCCACGAGAATCAGGAGGTCGCGCGCGGGAACGAACGTCGGGTCGGCGCGCAGCGACGCCAGGGCGGCGCCGCTGCGGTTCATGTACGTCGTGGGCTTGAGAACGCGGACGGGCACGCCAGCGACGGTGCCTTCGGTTGCGCGCGCGCGCTCGGCGCGGCGGAACGGCGGCAGCTGCCACCGCTGGGCAACGGCGTCGGCGAGCACGAAGCCGGCGTTGTGGCGCGTCGCCGCGTATTCCGGACCGGGATTCCCGAGGCCGATGACGGCGCGCAGAGCCTAGCTCTCTTTGCCTTCTTTGCCCTTGGGCTTCTCCGCCTTCTCCGTCTTTTCGGCCTTCGGCGCCTTGGCGCCGCCCTCGGTCGGTGCCTCGCCCTCGCCCTCTTCGCCTTCCTCACCCTCGCGCACCTTCCGGATCAGCTCAGGCTCGGCCACTTCGGTCGCAGCCTCGGGCGTCGGCGCGGCCACTTCCTCGGCGCGCGGCGGCACGACCGTCGCGATCGTCAGGTCGGGGCCGTTGAGGATCACGGCGTTGGGAATCGACAGATCCCGCACGTGCAGCGAGTCGCCGATCTTCAGGTTCGTGACGTCGAGCTCGACGCGGTCGGGGATGTGCTCGGGCAGCACCTCGATCTTTACCTCGCGCAGCACCTGATCGAGGACGCCGCCGGCGTTGCGGACGCCGTCGGGAGTGCCCACGAGGTGCACGGGTACCTCGAGCGTGATCTTCTCGTGCGCGTGGATCTCGTAGAAGTCCACGTGGATGATGTCGGGCCGGATCGGATGCCGCTGGATCTCGCGGATCAACGTGCGGCTCATCTTGCCGTCCACCGTGAGCTCGATCAGCGTGCTCGCCGGCTCGACGCCGGTCAGGGCTTTCTCGAGCGACAGCGCGTCCACCATCAGGGGCTGCGTGGGCCGCCCGTGTCCGTAGAGGACCGCGGGGACCTGCTTCGCGAAGCGGGCCTGCCGCGCCGCGCCCTTACCCGTCTTGTCCCGCGGGGTCGCCGCGAGGCTCACCGTCTGTGCCATAGACTCCTCAACTCAATCGAACAGGGAACTGACTGACTGATTCGAGTGCTCGTAGCCGATGGCCTTGGCCATCAAGCTCGCGACGGACAGCACTTTCAGTTTCTCGAACCGTCGCTCTTCGGGAATCAGGATCGTGTTCGTCACCGTCACTTCTTCGATCGGCGCCGCCCGCAGCCGCTCGACGGCGGGCCCCGAGAGCAGGGCGTGGGTCGCGAAAGCGAAGATCCGCTTCGCCCCCAGCCGCTTCAGCGCCATCGCCGCCTCGCAGATCGTCCCCGCGGTGTCGATCATATCGTCGGGGATGAGGCAATCCTTGCCTTCCACGTCGCCGACGACGTTCACGACCTCGGCGATGTTGGCCGAGGGGCGCCGCTTGTCGATGATCGCGAGCGACGCGTTCAGCCGCTTCGCGAATCCCCGCGCCATCTTCGCCGACCCGACATCCGGTGCCACCACCACGGGGTCCGTCAGCGACTTCGTCCGGTAGTGGCTCACGAACGCGGGCGCCGCGTACAGATGATCCACCGGGATGTCGAAGAACCCCTGCACCTGGTGGGAATGGAAATCCATTCCCAGCACCCGGTCCGCTCCCGCCTGCGTAATCACATTCGCCATCAACTTGGCGCTGATCGCCACGCGCGGCTGATCTTTGCGGTCCTGACGCGCGTACCCGAAGTAGGGAAGCACCGCCGTGATCCGCGCCGCGCTCGCGCGCCGCGCCGCGTCCATCAGGAGCAACAGCTCCACGTAATTCTCCGCCGGCGGGTTCGTGGGCTGGATGATGAAGACGTCCCGCCCGCGCACATTCTCGTCGATCTTGACGAAGATCTCGCCGTCAGCGAAGCGGCGCAGCGTCACCGCGCACAGCGGTTGCCCCAAATGCTGAGCCATCTCCTCGGCGAGCGGCCGGTTGGCCGTTCCGGCGAGGAGGAGGAGCTGGCTGCGCGATAGCGTCAGGTCCCCCATCGGAGCCCCGGAAAGTAGTCGCCAACGCGCGTGAAGCCAAGGGGTTGGCCGTGCGCCGGCGGCGTGCTGGCCGAAGCGTGTGCAGGCCCGTATGCTTAGCCGCCGCCGGGTGCCCGTTCCCCGCCGGCGGCGGAGGGTAGGGCGTGTTCGATTTTCGCGCTCGTCTCCAAACAGCGCTGGCCGACCGCTACACCATCGACCGCGAGATCGGTCGTGGTGGGATGTCGCTCGTGTTTCTCGCCCGCGACGTGCGCCACGACCGGCTGGTGGCCTTGAAGGTGCTCCGGCCGGAGCTCGCCGCTACGCTCGGCCCCGACCGCTTCCTCCGCGAAATCAAAGTCGCCGCCGGCCTGACCCATCCGCACATCTTGCCCTTGTTCGACTCGGGCGTCGCGGACGGGCTGCTCTTCTACGTCATGCCGTACGTTGAAGGGGAATCCCTACGCCATCGGCTCGCGCGGGAAGGGCGCCTCCCCCTGGCCGACGCCGTTACGATCGCGTCCGACGTCGCCGGCGCACTCGCGTACGCCCACACCCAGAACGTCGTGCACCGCGACATCAAGCCCGAGAACATCCTCATCGAGGCCGGGCATGCGGTCATCAGCGACTTCGGTATCGCGCGGGCGATCAGCGCGGCCGACGAGTCGCGGGTCACGGGTACCGGCATCGCCGTTGGCACGGTGGAATACATGAGTCCGGAGCAGGCCAGCGGCGAGCAGGTAGTGGACGGTCGCAGCGACATCTACAGCCTGGGATGCGTGCTGTACGAAATGCTCGTGGGGCGGACGCCGTTCGCCGGCCGCACGCCGACCGGCGTGCTCGGGGCGCACCGTGGCGAGCCAGCGCCGTCGGTGACGACGGGGCGACCCGGGATTCCGCTGGAGGTCGAGCTCGCCATCGAGACGGCATTGGCGAAGGTGCCGAGCGAGCGCTTCGCCACTGCGGGCGAATTTGCCGCTGCGCTCAGAGTACCCGAAACCAGCGTGTCGTCGGGCCGCTGGTTGCGGCGGCTGCGGCGTCGGTGGCGGACTGCCCTCGTGGTCGCGGCGGCGACGGCGGCCGCGCTGGCGCTGATGCTGCTGCCGCGCCTCTTCGCTTCCGACCTCGACGCTTCGCTCTACGTCGTGGTGCCGTTCGGGCACCGGGGTGGAGCCGCGCCCGCACTCGTCAACGGCGATCAATGCGAGCTGCAGCTGTCCCAGGCGTTCGGGCGCTGGACGGACGTGCGGTTGGCCGACCCACTGCGGGTGCACGACGCCCGCATGCGGCGGGGCGAGATCCCGATGACGCTCGACGAGGCGAGGCGGCTCGCCAAGAATCTCGGTGCCGGCATGCTCGTGTGGGGCGACGTGGCTGACGTCGGCGACTCGATTCAGGTGACCGCCGCCCTCTACGATCTCCGGCGGGGCGGCGGACCCGTGCGCGATTACGCGGTGCGGATCCCCAAAGACGGTAAGAACCTCGAGGCCAAGTTTCGGGTGCTGGCTGATTCGATCCTGCTCGGGGGGGGGCGCTCCCAGAACATTCGGCCCAATGTCGTGGGCACCGACGTGCTGGCGGCATTCTACGCGTACGCGGACGGACGCGACGCATTGGCGCGCTGGGATCTCGGCGCTGCGGGCCGATCGTTCCGGGCCGCGCTGGAGAGCGATCCCGGCTACGCCCAGGCGAGCCTGTGGCTGGCGCACACCGAGATGTGGGGCGGCGAACCGGCGGCGGACTGGCGGGTCAACACTGCGCGCGCGCTCGCGAGCCCGCAAAAACTCAGCGTCGGAGATCTCGCTCTAGCGCACGCGCTATGGCTGCTCGCCGATCGCCGGTTTCCCCAAGCTTGCGCCGCGTATCAGCACCTCGTAGCTCGGGACTCGACGGACTTCATCGCCTGGTTCGGGTTGGGGGAGTGCCAGCGCCTCGACAAGCTCGTGGTGCCCGACGCCGCGAGCCCTTCCAAGTGGCGGTTCCGGGCAAGCTACCGGGGGGCCGCGACCGCGTACCGCCGGGCCCTCGAGCTCCTGCCGTCGGCGCATCGCGCGTTTACCGGGATCGCCGTTCAGCGGTTGATGGACTTGTTCTTCGCAGAGACAAATGTCTACCGGCCCGGCTACGCGCCGGGCCCGGACACGCTGCGCTTCGGGGCGTTCCCGTCGCTCGATCACGACACGTTGGCGTTCATCGCGTGGCCGATCGGGGACCTCGTCAACGCGAAGCCGGGCTCTCGTCCCGTCACGACGCAGGCGGCCATTGGACTCAACCGCGAAGAATTGCGCAAGACGATCCTGACGTGGATCGAGGCGTTTCCGGCAAGCGCGGATGCGCACGAGGCGTTAGGGCTCGTGCTCGAAACGACCGGCGAAGTCGATCCGGGTCCATCGGCGGAACGGTCGGCGCTCGCGGCCGTGCAGCGCGCGCGGGCGCTGACGCGTGATCCCGCGCAGGCGATCCGTACCGCTGTTGCCGAGACCCGCTTGTTGTTCAAGCTCGAACGGTTCGGCGAAGCCGCTGCTCTGGCGGATTCCACCCTGGCGGCTGCCCCCGCCGAGCCCGGACCTCTCGACGCCCGGCGTCTCGCCGGACTCGCGGTTCTTACGGGGCGCGTGTATCCCGCCGCGCGGCTCCTACGGCTGACGGCCCCGATCGACACGCCCATAACGTGGGACGGATTGGAGGTGCCCGACGCGCCGATCCCGGTCAAGCAGGCCGGGCTCGCGCTCATGGCGTACGCGTCGCTCGGCGCTCCCCCCGAAAGCCTGCGCGCCTTGAAGACCCGGGTGGATCAGCGCGTCAGCAGCTGGGCGGGACCGGTCAGCCGGGAGCGCATGCGACTCGCCGTGCTGCACGTCCCCATGGGCCTCGCGTTCGACGCCATCGGCGTCAGCGATGTGCACCGACGCGACGCAGGGGGTGATTATGTGCTCGAGATCCAGTGGGCCATCGCCCACGGGGATACAGCCGCCGCGCGCGCGGAGCTCGCGCGCCAGGCAGGTTTGCGGACGCGTTCCCGGGCCGGCGACGTCGCCATCGACGGTACGTATGGCGAGGCCCGAGTTCTCTTGCAGCTTGGCGACACGGCGGCGGCGGTCGCGCTGCTCGACCTCTCGCTGCAAGCGCTGCCAACGCTCGGCACTTCTCTCCTCGAGCAACCCGAGCAGGTGGGGTGTGCGCTCCGGGCGATGGCGCTCCGTGCCGAGCTTGCGTCCCGCGCGGGTGATGATGCCACAGCGACCCGCTGGGCGCGTGCCGTGACGACGCTGTGGGCCAATGCCGATCCGCCCCTTGAGCCAGTGATGCGCCAGATGCGTGCCCTAGCCGGATCGGCTCGACACGACTGAGTGTGGATTCACCCCAGCAAGGGAGGGACCTACCGTGACCCGAAAAGATGGAGGCGGTTCCGCCGTGAGTCGCGCCGCAATGACGGTAGCGACGCTGGTCCTGCTCGCAACCCCGGCGTGCGCTCAAACACGACCAGATCACCCCAGTGCCACACGGCTGCAATCAGCTGGCAGGTCCAACGACAGCGCAGCGCTCATCGTCCGATACTCGCGGTCAATAGACGCCGAATTTGACACCGCGGAGGGCGCGGGCGACAAGCAACGGCTCATGGTTGGTGATTGCAGTAGTCGTCCGCAGACGTGTCGCTACGGTCCGCTCGCGCGGATCGAACCCCGTTTGCGCCGCCCGAACTGGGAAGGACCCTCGGCGCGCGATACCGGCGTCACGGCCCGGGATAGTGGAGAGGTTATCGCGCGCATCATCAGCGATGGCCCTTACCGCAAGTTCAACGTTCAGGGCCGGGACACGGTCTACTGGTGGGTCGGTCCGCGAGAGGGACGGCTCGTTTCGATCTTCACCTCCTCGAAGCGAGGCGTTCGGCCGCTTGTGAGCGATCTCGAGGTGGGTCCGCATTATGACCCACTGTATTGGAAGCAGGGCCTCGCGCGCTGGATCTGGAAAGACCGCGATGAGGCGGTATGGGGGACATGCGACGGGGGACGCTGCTGCAGGAGCTCAGGCCTGTAACGTCAGCCGGCCGCTCGGCGTATAACGAGTAACCCCTCCGTGGAGTCGCTCGTTATGCGCCGCCCGATTGTCGCTGCACTGCTACTCAGTTGCCTTGCCATTCCTGTGCTGGCACAAACTCCCCCCGGAGGGCCGGGGGGGGAGCAGCGCCGCTTCCCGCCGCCCCACGACCACTGGATGACGCTCGACTCGCTCGCGCAGGCCGTCGGTCTGACGGCGGACCAGCAAAAAAAGATCACGCCTGCCTACACCGCGCTGAACGGCGTCATGAAGGACGCCGCCGCGCGCCGCCAGGCGATCCGCCAGCAGATGCAGGGAAGCTTCACGCCGGGGCAGGAGCCGACGCCCGAGATGCGTGCCCGTTTTGACAGCGTGCGGGCCGAGATGGAAGGGTTTCAGGCTGAAGCGGACCAATGGCTCGCCGCGATCCGCAACAGCCTGACCTCCGCGCAGCAGGCGAAGTTCGACGCGTTGCCGAAGCCCCAGCTGGTGCGGCGGGGCGGACCCATGGGCGGACCGCGACGCCAGTAGCTAACGTTCGGGGTCCTCAACAACGGCTCGTGTGATGCTGCGTCGTCTCCTGCTCACCTGCGTGTTTGTCGCGACGCTGGGCGGTATTACCGCCGCCCAGCAGAACGGCACACCCGACTCCACGCTCCTTACTGTCGATCGCATCTACGCGTCGCCCGAGTTTCGCGGCGGCTCGTTCGGCCCGCTCGCTTGGCTCGGCGACGGCACGGCGTACACGACGCTCGAGCGTCCTGCGGATGCAAAAGACGGCCGCGACATCGTGCGCTACGACGCGCAGACGGGTGCCCGCACGGTCCTCGTACCCGCGGCGCGGCTGGTCCCGCCCAGGGACTCCGAGCCGCTCGGCGTGGAGGACTACAGCTGGTCCGCCGACGGCAAGCGCCTGCTCATCTTCACGAACTCCGCGCAGGTGTGGCGCGCGAACACGCGCGGGGACTACTGGGTCCTGGATCTCGCTACCTGGAGCCTGAAGAAGCTCGGCGGCGCCGGCCCAGCATCGACCCTGATGTTCGCGAAGTTCTCGCCCGATGGCGGTCGGGTGGGGTGGGTCCGCTATGGCGAGTACAACATCTACGTCGAAGACATCGCCAGCGGGAAACTGACGCAGCTGACGCACGATGGCTCGCGCACCACGATCAACGGCACGTTCGACTGGGTCTACGAAGAAGAGCTCGACCTGCGGGACGGGTGGCGCTGGAATCCCGACGGCCAGTCCGTCGCCTACTGGCAGCTCGATGCCACGGGGGTGCGCGACTTTCTTCTTTATAACGTGACGGACTCGCTCTACGCCTTCACGGTCCCCGTCCAGTATCCGAAGGCGGGGCAGACCAATTCCGCGGGCCGGGTCGGCGTCGTGAGCGCGACCGGGGGCGACACGCGCTGGATCAACATTCCTGGCGACCCGCGCAACAACTACATCGCGCGGATGGAGTGGGCGCCGCCGGAAGGGAAGGGCGCCAGCAGCGAGCTGGTGATCCAACATCTGAACCGCCTGCAGGATACGCTCCACGTGATGCTGGCGAATGCGCAGACGGGCCAGGTGCGCACCGTTTTCACCGAAGCGGACAGCACCTGGGTCGAGCAGTTCGACGAGCTGCGGTTTGTGAACGGCGGTCGAGACATTCTCTGGCTCTCCGAGCGGAGCGGCTGGAGCCATCTGTATCTCTTCCCGCGCGCAGGAGGCGCGCCACGCGCGCTGACGAGCGGCGCGTTCGACGTGCTGGGCGTGCAGCGCGTCGATACCGTTGGCGGCTGGGTCTATTACACCGCGTCGCCCGACAACCCGACGCAGCGCTACCTCTACCGTGTCAGCTTGACCAAGCGCGGCGCGCCGCAGCGGATCACCCCCGTCGGAGATCCCGGCGTGCACGGCTACAACGTCTCGCCGGGCGGGCGGTTCGCGGTACACACCTACTCACGGTTTGGCGTTCCGCCGACTACGACGCTGGTGACCGTGCCCGAGCACCGCGTGTTGCGCACGCTCGTGGACAACGCGGCCCTCAAGGCGAAGGTGGCGGGCTTGCGGCTCGGCACCACGAGCTTCCAGCAGGTGGACATCGGCGACGGCATCCGGCTGAATGCGTATTTGATCAAGCCGCCGGATTTCGATCCCACCCGGAAGTATCCCGTGTTCTTCACCGTGTACGGTGGTCCCGGCTCGCAAACCGTGGTGGATTCATGGGGCAGGGATTACCTCTGGCACCAGCTGCTGGCGCAGCGCGGCTACATCGTGGCAAGCGTGGACAACCGCGGCACGGGCGCGCGCGGGCGTGCATGGCGCAAGATCATCTACAAGCAGATGGGCGTCATCGAGACCCGGGATCAGGCCGCGGCCGCGCGCGCGATTGGGCGGCTCCCGTACGTGGACTCGACGCGCATCGGCATCTGGGGCTGGAGTTACGGCGGCTTCATGTCGCTGAACGTGATCACGCAGGCGCCGGACGTGTATCGGATGGCGATCGCGGTCGCGCCCGTGACGCACTGGAAGTATTACGACACGATCTACACCGAGCGCTACATGGGGCTGCCGCAGGACAACGCGGCCGGCTACGACAAGGGCTCGCCCGTCACCTACGCGAAGAACCTGCGGGGCCGCCTGCTCATCGTGCACGGCTCGGGGGACGACAACGTCCACTACCAGAACACCGAGGTGATGGTGAATGCGCTGGTGGCGGCGAACCGGCCGTTCTCCTTGATGGTGTATCCAAACCGCACGCACTCGATTTCGGGCGGTACGACGCGGCAGCATCTGTTCACGCTGCTGACGAAGTACGTCGAGGAGAACTTGCCGGCGATGGCTGGGGAGTCCGCGCGCCCGGTACCCTAGTGAGGAATTGGCCCCCTAGGATTCGAACCTAGATTCCCAGAGCCAAAGTCTGGTGTCCTGCCCTTGGACGAGGGGCCAATAGTCTGCGGCGTTGGAAGTTAACAAGGGGCGAGGCGCGCTGCTCGCCCCCTTCTCCCATCCGTCGTAGCTTTCGTTTCGTGACCCACCGTTACCCCGACAGCAACGTCTTCTACCGCAAACTCGCCCACGACTATCCAAAGATCGTGCGCGGCGAGGGTTGCTGGCTCGTGGATGAGCGCGGCAAGCGCTACCTGGACGCGGTCGGGGGCGCCTACGTGGCCAACCTCGGCCACTCTAACCCCGAGATCGCCGACGCAATCGCCCAGCAGGCCCGACAGTTCGGGTACCTCTCGGGCACGATGTTCACCCACGGCCCCGCCGAGGAGCTTGCCGCCGAGCTCGCCGCGACGCTGCCGGGTGATCTCTCGAAGCTGTACTTCCTGTGCAGCGGATCGGAAGCGGTTGAGGCCGCGCTGAAGTTGGCGCGACAGTATTGGGTGGAGCGGGGACGGCCAGGCAAACACAAGATCATCGCGCTCGCGCCGGGCTACCACGGCAGCACGTTGCTCGCGCTGTCTGCGTCCGCCCGCGAGGCCTACAAAGCGATGTTCCGCCCGTGGCTGGTGGACGTGCATCGCATCCCGGCGCCCTATCCCTACCGCTGTGAATGCGGCGGTCTCAGCTCCTCCTGCCCGACGTGCAGCGCGGCCGTGCTCGAGGAAGCAATCGAGCAGCTCGGCGCTGGCCAAGTCGCCGCGTTCATCGCGGAGCCGGTGGGCGGGTCTTCGACCGGCGGGTCCACGCCGCGTCCCGAATACTTCCGGCGGGTACGCGAAATCTGCGACCGCCACGACGTCCTCTTCATCGCCGATGAGATTCTCTGCGGCGCGGGCCGGACGGGGACGTGGTGGGCGATTGAGCCGTACGGAGTCACGCCCGACATCATGACGCTGGGGAAGGGGATTTCGGGGGGCTACGCCCCGCTCTCGGCCGTCGCCGCGCCCGAGCGCATCGTGGACGCGATCGCGCAGGGCTCCGGAAACCTCATGCACGCCCAGACATTCTCGCACCACCCGGTTTCATGCGCGGCGGGGCTCGCCGCCGTGCGCTACTTGAAGCAGCACGGGCTGGTCGAGCGCTGCGCCCGGATGGGCCGCGTGCTGCACGAGCGGCTCGCGCCGCTCGCCGCACTGCCGCACGTGGGCGACGTGCGCGGGCGGGGCCTGCTCGCCGGTATCGAGTTCGTCGAGGACAAAGCGACTCGGGCGCCGTTCCCGCGCGCGGCGCGTTTCGCCGAGACGTTCGCCGACGCGGCGCTCGATGCCGGCCTCACTGTGTGGCCCAACGTCGGGCATGCCGACGGCACGAACGGTGATCTCGCGATGGTCGCGCCACCGTTCATCGTGACGGAGCAGGAAATCGACGAGATCGTGCGCCGGTTTGCGGAGGCTCTGGAATCAACAACAGTCGCGGTGATCGAGCCATGAGAGACTACCCCCGCATCGTCGTGCCGCCACCGGGACCCAAGGCCCGCGCGATCGTCGAACGGCAGGACCGCTGGGCATCGACGTCGTATCCGAAGGAATACCCGCTCGCGGTGGCGCGCGGCGAGCGCGCTGTGGTCGAGGACGTCGACGGCAACCGCTTCCTCGACTTCATGGCGGGCATCGCGGTCGCGTCGACTGGCTACGGCCATCCCAAGGTCGTCAAGGCTGTGCAGGAGGCGGCCGCCAAATTCCTGCACATCTGCGGCAGCGACTTCTACTACGAGACCTTCGCCGCACTGTGCGAGCGGCTCGCGAAGCTCGCCCCGGGGCCGAGCAAGAAGCGGGTGTTCCTGTCGAACTCGGGCACCGAGGCGGTGGAAGGGGCGATCAAGCTGGCGCGGCATTCGACGGGCCGGCCGGCGATCATCGCGTTCTTCGGCGCTTTCCACGGGCGTACCTACGGGGGGTTGAGCCTCACGGCGAGCAAAGCGGTGCAACGCACCGGATTCGCGCCGTTCCTGCCCGAGGTGCACCACGTCCCGTACGGCTATCGCTATCGCTGCGAGTATTGTCGTGGGGAGCCGGCGTGTACGATGCGGTGCGTGTCATGGATCGAGGAAGAGTTGTTCACAAAGAAGGTTCCTCCCGAAAGCGTTGCGGCGATCTTCGTCGAGCCGATCCAGGGCGAGGGCGGCTACGTCGTGCCGCCGCCCGGCTACCTCCAGTCGCTGCGCGAGATCTGCGATCGCTACGGAATTCTGCTCGTGTGCGACGAGGTGCAGTGCGGAGTGGGACGCACGGGCAAGATGTGGGCGTGCGAATACGAGGGCATCGAGCCCGACATCTTGCTCTCGGCCAAGGGACTGGGCAGCGGGATGCCGATCGGCGCGATCATCGCCAAGGAATCGGTCATGAAGTGGAAGCCGGGCGCTCACGGCACGACGTTCGGCGGCAACCCGGTGTGTTGCGCCGCGGCGCTCGCCACGCTCGACATCGTCGAGCAGGAGCTGCTCCCCAACGTCAACAAGATGGGTGATCGCCTGATCAGCGGCGCGCGCCGCCTCCAGGAGAAGCACGCCGCGATCGGGGACGTGCGAGGTCGCGGCCTGATGGTGGGCGTCGAGTTCGTGAAAGACCGCGCCACGCGCGAGCCCGCCCCGGACATCCCACACGACCTGGTGCCGCGCGCCTTCCAGAAGGGTCTCCTGCTCCTCGGCGCGGGGAAGAGCTCCTTGCGACTCGCGCCGCCGCTCGTCGTGGACGAGTACGACGTGGACACCGCCCTCCGGATCATCGACGAGTGCCTGAGCGAGATGTCGGACTAGCTTCAAAAGTCATGGCGATGAAGGACGCGGTCGCGCGCTTCGTGCACGACGGCGACGCGGTCGTCATCGAGGGCTTCACCCACCTGATCTCGTTCGCCGCGGGCCACGAGATCATCCGCCAGCGGCGGCGCGACTTGACGCTGTGCCGGCTCACCCCCGACTTGATCTACGACCAGATGATCGCGGCCGGCTGCGCCAAGAAGCTGGTGTTCTCCTGGGCGGGGAATCCGGGCGTGGGCTCGCTGCACGCGTTCCGGCGCGCCGTGGAGGGCCAGGGGCAGGGGCTCGAGATAGAGGAATACTCCCACTTCGGCATGGTGGCGCGGTTCTCGGCCGGCGCGGCCGGGCTGCCGTTCTGGACGCTGCGCAACTACGCGGGGACCGATTTGCCGCGCGCGAACCCGCGCATCAAAACCGTGTCATGCCCCTATACCGGCGAAACGCTCGCGACCGTCCCGGCGCTCAATCCCGATGTGACGATCGTCCACGCTCAGCGCGCCGACGCCCACGGCAACACCCAGATCTGGGGTTTGCTCGGAGTGCAGAAGGAAGCGGCGTTCGCCTCCCGGCGCGTCATCGTCGTGGTCGAGGAGTTGGTGGACGAGAGGGTGATCCGCTCTGACCCGAACCGGACCGTGATCCCGGCGATGATCGTCGATGCGGTGGTCGTCGAACCGTGGGGCGCGCATCCCTCGTACGCGCAAGGATATTACGACCGCGACAACGACTTCTACGTCGCGTGGGAAACGATCTCACGCGAGCCCGCGGCGCTGGCGCGCTACCTGGACGAGTTCGTCTACGGCATCCCGGACCGCGCCGCGTACGTGGAGAAACAGCCGGGACTGGCACGGCTCAAGGCAAAAGCGCAATTCTGCGCCGGGGTGAATTACGGGTTCTGACGCTTACTCCGCCGACGAGATGATGGCCGCCGTTGCGGCGCGCGAGCTCTCCGACGGCGAAGTGGTCTTCGTCGGGATCGGATTGCCGAACCTCGCCTGCAACCTGGCGCGGCGTACCCACGCACCCAGTCTGGTTCTCATCTACGAGTCGGGCGCGGTCGGCGCCGTGCCCGAGCGGCTGCCGGTGTCCATCGGCGACCCGGCGCTCGTCACCGGGTCGCTCATGGTGTGCGGCATGGCGGACGTGTTTCAGTTGTTGCTCCAGAACGGCAGGATCGAAGTCGGCTTCCTGGGCGGCGCGCAGGTGGACCGGTACGGGAACATCAACACGACCGTCATCGGCGCGTACGAGCGGCCCAAGGTCCGGCTGCCGGGAAGCGGCGGGGCGGCCGAGATCGCGATCCACGCGCGCCGCACACTGATCGTCGCGAAGCTCTCGCCCCGGACGTTCCCCGAACGCGTGGACTTCGTGACGAGTCCAGGCCAGCGCGTCGCCAAAGCGATCACCGATAAGGGTGTCCTTGAACGGGACGAGGTGAGCGGAGAATTGGTGCTCGCCGCCCTCTATCCCGGAGTGGAGGCGGCGGACGTGCAAGCCGGGGTCGGGTGGCAGCTGCGCTGCCGGCCGCGTCTCGCGCCACTCGATCCGCCGACGCCGACCGAGCTGCGCCTGCTTCGGGACGTGCTGGATCCCCAGCGGCTGTATCTGAAGGGATGACGCTCTTCGCCGCAGTCCTGGTCCTGCTCGCGCAGCGCGAGCCGGTGCTCAAGCAGGTCGGCCTGCCGCACGCCTACTACTGGCGCGAGATGTACGTGCCGCAGGCGACGAGCGGACCCAGCTCGGCCGCGTGGTCGCCGGACGGCACTGAGCTCATCTACTCGATGCAGGGATCGCTCTGGCGCCAGCGGATCGGGTCCGGCGTTGCCGAGCAGCTCACGACGGGCCCCGGGTACGACTACCAACCGGACTGGTCACCCGACGGCCGGTTAGTCGTGTTCGCGCGCTACGCGCGCGACGCGATCGAGCTGGCGCTGCTCGATCTGGCGTCGGGGGCCGTCACGGCCCTCACCGCGAACGGCGCAGTTAACCTCGAGCCCCGCTGGTCGCCCGACGGAAGCCGGATCGCGTTCGTGTCGTCGGCGTACAACCGGCGCTGGCACATCTTCACCGTCGCGCCGGGCGCCGGGGGGGGGGAGCCGATCCGGCTCACAGAAGACAACGACAGCAGGCTGCCGCGCTACTACTACAGTCGCTGGGACCACTACATCTCGCCGACATGGTCCCCGGATGGCAAAGAGATCATTCTCGTGTCGAATCGCGGGCACATCCACGGCACGGGGGGCTTCTGGCGCATGGAGGCTCAACTTGGAGGTGCGCTGCGCGAGCTGCGCTACGAGGAGACCACGTGGAAGGCTCGGCCCGACTGGTCTCCCGACGGTACGCGCGTCGTGTACAGCTCCTATCTCGGCCGCCAGTGGCATCAGCTGTGGCTGATGACGAGCGAAGGCGGCGATCCCTTTCCGCTGACATACGGCGAGTTCGACGCGACCGCGCCGCGCTGGTCGCGGGACGGAACGCGTATCGCCTATGTCTCGAACGAAGGCGGCAACACGTCGCTCTGGGTGATCGACGTGCCCGGCGGCCGCAAGCAGCCCGTCGCGGCAACCGAGCGGCGCTACCGTGAGCCGGTGGGTACGCTGCGCGTGGTCACGGTGGACCGTGCGGGGCGCACCCTCTCAGCGCGGATCTCGGTCGCGCGCCCCGACGGGCGGGCCTACGCCCCCGATGACGCGTGGCGGCACGCCGACGAAGCGTTCGATCGCTCGGAGCGGGGGTTCGAGTACGGGTACTTCCATTCGCCGGGCACCGCCGAGCTCACGGTGCCGGCTGGGGTGATGCGCGTGGAGGTGTGGCGCGGGCCCGAATACCGCGTAGCGCGCGCCGACGTGACGGTCGCGGCCGGGGGCCACATCGTGCATCGCGTCGTGCTCGAGCGGCTCGCCGACCTGCCGGCGCAGGGCTGGTGGAGCGGCGACCTGCACGTGCACATGAACTACGGAGGCGCCTACCGCAACACGCCGCGCCATCTCGCCTTTCAGGCGCGGGCCGAGGACCTGCACGTGGTCGAGAACCTGATCGTGAACAAGGAGCAGCGGATCCCGGACATCGCCTACTTCCGCGGGGACGCCGATCCGGCGTCCGGCCCCGGGTTTCTGCTCATGCATGCGCAGGAGTTTCACACGAGCGTCTGGGGACACCTGGGACTGCTCGGCCTGCGCGACCACTACCTGATCCCCGAGTACGTCGGCTACCCCAATACTGCCGCGGCGAGCCTCGCTCCCACCAACGCGGCGGTCGCGGACCTGGCGCACGCGCAGGGGGGGGGCGCGCTCGTCGGCTACGTCCACCCGTTCGATACGAAGCCCGATCCCGCCGACACGACCGAGCCGCTCACCTACGAGTTGCCGGTAGACGTTGCGCTCGGCAAAGTGGACTACCTCGAGGTCATGGGTTACTCGGATCATCTCATTACGTCCGAGATCTGGTACCGTCTGCTGAACTGCGGCTTCCGGCTGCCGGCGGGGGCGGGCACCGACGCGTTCCCGAATTTCGCGAGCTTGCGGGGGCCGCCCGGCCTGGTGCGGGTGTTTGTGCGGACGGGGGCGGGGGTCGAGCTCGACCATCGCCGCTGGCTCGCAGGGCTCAAGGCCGGCCGGACGTTCGTGACCAACGCGCCGTTGCTCGAGTTTTCCCTCGCCGGCCGCGCGATCGGCGACGAGATCCGACTGCCTGGAGGGAGCCACCGGCTCACGGCACGTGTGGGGTTGCGATCCAACGTCCCCATCGATCACCTGGAGATCGTGGGAAACGGGAAGGTCGTGGCGACGATCCCGCTCCGCGGCGATCGCCTAATGGCGAGCGACAGCGTCTCGATCCCCGTGACCGCCAGCGGCTGGTACGTGCTGCGGGCCTACAGCGACAGTGCGACCCTACCGATTCTCGACCTGTATCCGTTCGGCTCCACGAGCCCCATTTACGTCCGGGTCGGCAACGATCCCGTGCGCTCGCCGGAGGACGCCGCATTCTTCGTGCGCTGGATCGGACGGGTGGAGGCCGCAGCGCGGGCGAGCACCGCGTGGAACACGCGGGCGGAGCAGGCCGTCGTGCTGCGCACACTGGCCGAGGCCCGCGCGGTTTTCGAGAATCTGTCTAACAAGTAGATTGTCTGATGATGGAAACCGCCTTTTGCACACGTTGCGGTACGAGCCTCGGGGCGGGCGCGTCCTTCTGCCCGCGCTGCGGCACGAGCATCCCGGTCACGCCGAGCGAAGCCGTGACAACCGTGCCCGTCGCAACGCCTGAGGCGGCGCGGGAGGCTCTCCTGGATGCGCTGCGCCGGGCCACACTGGGTGAATACGAGATCCTCGCCGAGTTGGGGCGTGGCGGGATGGCGACGGTGTATCTGGCGCATGACCTCCCGCTCGATCGCAAGGTGGCGATCAAGGTCCTGGCCCCTGCCTTGCTCCTCATGGGGGAAGGCATGGTGGAGCGGTTCAAACGCGAGGCGCGGACGGCGGCCGCGCTGAGCCATCCGCACATCATTCCCATCTACGCGGTCAAAGAAAGCAACAACGTACTGTACTTCGTCATGAAGTACGTGCAGGGACGGCCTCTCGACGCGGTCGTTCGCGATGTCGGCCGGCTGCCGATCCCGATGGTGCAGGCGATTCTCGCCCACGTGGGCGACGCACTCGCGTATGCCCATCGTCACGGCGTCATCCATCGCGACATCAAGTCGGCGAACATCATGCTTGACGAGGAAGGCTGGGCGGTCGTCACCGATTTCGGCATTGCGAAGGTCGAGGAGGCACAGGGGCTCACGATGACGGGGGTGACGGTCGGGACACCCGCCTACATGAGCCCTGAGCAATGCGCCACCTGCGAAATCACCGGGGCGTCGGATCAGTACTCGCTTGGCGTCGTGGCGTACGAGATGCTCACGGGCCACCTTCCGTTCCAGAGCGACTCGACCATGTCGGTCATGTACGCGCACTTCAACACGAGCGCGCGACCTGTGACCGAGCTCCGCCCCGACTGCCCGCCCAACCTCGCCGCCGCTGTGATGCGGATGTTGGAGAAGGAGCCGGACGAGCGCTGGCCCACGATGGACGACGTGGTGGCCGTGTGCGGCCGGCCATCCCTGCGGCGTGACGACCCCATCCGCAGCGAGATGATGACGCTGGCGAAGGTTGGCGGCCAGTCGCAGCGGCTCGCCGGCACCAATACGCCGACCAGCCCGATTGCGCTGGCGAAGTCGCAGAAACGCCCCGTCGCGCGCGCGCCGCGTCGAGCCTCCCGGTGGTGGTGGGGACTCGGAGCGGTAGCGATTGCCGCGATGCTGTGGTGGGCGGCGCCGTGGCGTTTGCTGCGCGCGCCGGCCCCGCCGGCCGTCGATACGCTCATCGCGCCGGGGCGGGGCGCGCCGCTCGCGGCCGAGACCGCGACGGTCCGGCGGCCGCCCGACGCGACGGCCGGGGCGCGAGGAAAGCGGTCGACGGCGAGCCGCACCACTGGACCCGCGACCCCAGCGGCGGACTCTGTCCTACGTGCACCTGCCGTCGGTCAGGAGGACAGTCTCGTGCGCTCGTTGCGGACGACGGCGCTCGCCGCGATGCGCCGGGCGCTCGAATCGGGCGCCACGCCCGCCGAGTTGGCGCGTGGTGACACGGTGTTGCGGGGGGCGGAATCGCTCGCCGCCGCGGGTCGGTTGTCCGAGTCGATGGTCCAGTTCGTCACGGCCACGTCGTTTTGGACCGAAGCCGAGCGCTTGGCGCGGGCCCGGGCGGCGCGCGATTCGGCGCGCCGGCGCGCCGAGGAGCCGGCGGCGCCGCCCCCCGCCGCGCGTCCCCCGGCCGATCCACGCCGGGAGATCGAGCGGGTGATCGCGGACTACGCGCAGGCGCTGGAGTCGCGGGACCTGGACCAGGTGCGTCGAGTGTACCCCGGTCTTACGGCGGCGCAGCAGCAGGGGTGGAAGGATTTCTTCGAGTCGGTGCGGGGGCTGAAGGCCCGCCTCGCCGTCACGGCGCTCACCATCGCCGGCGACACGGCCGACGTGTCCGTCGGGGGCGCGTACGAGTACGAGAACGTCACCACCGGCCGGAGTGAGCGGCGGCCTGTCACCTTCCGGGCCATCCTCGTCGCCGACGCGGCCGGCTGGCGGCTGCGCGTCGTCCGCTAGCCCAAGCTCAGAAGTTGTATTCGAGCCCGGCCGTCCACAGGAGGTTGGGCCGCAGCCCGCCCCGGTTCAACGGCCAGAGGGTGTTGGTGACAATCGTGATCCCGGACCCGGTCAGGAATTTGAATCCGAACGAGGCGTTGATCAGATCGTCACGCCGGTTTGGGATATTGGTGGGCTCGACGGTGCGCCGGAACGGGACATCGTACGTCACGGTCCCCGGCAGCCGTACCTTGCTCGCCCCTACCTGCAGCTCCGAGACGACATCGGCCGCCATCGTGGCCCACGGCGCCATCAGGTGATCGAACCCCACGGTGACGAGCACCGCGTTGTTCAGCGAGTCCGCGCTGTGGAGCAGGAACCCGATGTTGGCGTGGGGCGAGAAAGGGCCAAACCGCGCGGAGAGGATCCCCACCCCACGCGCGACCATGTGGCCCGATCCGAGCAGGTCCTCTGCGCTCCCGGTGGGGAAGCGCGCGTCGGCAAGCACCGCGAAACTGGTGCGTTCCGACTGCGTGACGTTGACCTTGACCCGCACGGCGATATCGCCGACGCCCGTCGCGGATCCCGCCACCGAGCGCGACGTCGTTAACTGCGGGTTGCTTGGCGTGCCGCCGAAAAAATGCGCCGCGAGCGATTCGGCGAACGAAATGATCTGCGCGTCGCTCGTGCCGACGAGGGAGGTGGACACGATCGGCAGCGCCACACCGATGTCCACGCGATCGAGCAGCCCGAAGCTGATGAAGAATGACGTGACGGTCATGTCGATGTCGAGTGCCAGCCGCAACGCGATCACGTCGTTCTCGAGTCGCGGGACGCCGTACGGTGCGCAGCTCCTCCCCTCGATGCTGTCGCAGGCCGGCGAGTCGACGTTTTGGTGGACGAAATTCAAGCGGATGTCGTCGAGGCTGACACCCCGCAGCGTGGCGAAGTGCAGACGGTTCATGTTCACCCCCACGAACACGCGCCCGCGCCCGAGCGTCTGGGCACGCTCGGCAAACACGGGTCCGGGCGAGACCGATGTCCGGACCGGAGCCCCCCCTTCGAAGCGAAACGTCGAGCCGCCGCTGGTTGCGCTCACGGGAATGCCCGCGACGTTCCCGCTGATCGCATTACTGATGAAAGAGATCAGGATGCCATTTTGTGTGCTGGCCGACGTGAGGAAATGGTTGGCGTGCACCCCGGTGCCGCCGAGGAAGAGGGGTTGCTGGCCGGGGGCGAACACAAAGAGCTCGGAGATCTTGTCGCGAAGTCCTTGCGCGGCGACCGGAGTGGACACGAGTGCGAACGCGATGACACTCCACACCAATCGCCGCATGGATCCTCCCATGGCGTCGAAGAGATGCTCCGCGCCGTCGGGCGTCAAGACGGCTGTGGCGTTGGCGCGGCGGCCGCGCGGGTCGCCGTCTTGATCAACCGCTGCTGTGTCTCACCCAGCCGCTCGGCCGCGTCGTCGCGCTCCCTCTCCTTCTTATAGACCGCGGCCACCGCGCTCCCCGAGCCGCATAGCCGCACCCACACCGGCCCCGTGCCCGCGAGCCGCTCGTACAGCGCCCGCAGCTCGGGATGCTTGCCGAACACGGGGGACTCGAAGTCATTGCCCCCGAGGCGCCCGATGCTGCCCCAAGTCGCGAACGCGTCGGCGTCGAGCGTGACCGGCCCGCGCGCCGCGGGCGACGGATTCTGCTCGTCCCACCAGCGATAGGCGTCCGGCGTCGCAACCTGCACGGGCGGAACGGCCACGAGGACGGGCATGGCGGGCGGCGCGGGGGGGGGACCCGAAACATCCGTTCGCCCCGGCCCCACGCAACCGCGAGCGGCGTGCCGCTTGCGCAGAACGCGACGTCGGCGCCGAGCTTGGCCGCAAGATGGAGCAGCTCATGGCGCGGGACGGCATTGCCCGCCAGCGCGTTCACCGCGTGCAACGCAGCAGCCGCATCGCTCGAGCCGCCGCCCAGGCCGGCGCGGACGGGGATGCGCTTGGTGATCGTGATCGCGGCGCCAAAGCGATTGCCCGTAGCCTCCACGACGGCCCGGGCGGCGCGCACGGCGAGGTTTTCCTCGACCGGCCCGAGATCGGGGCCGTCAACCTCCAACGTCACGCCCGCCCCCGCATCGATGCGACGCACCCGGAGCTCATCCGCCAGCTCCAGCAGCGCGAACGCGGTCTCGATTTGATGCCAACCCGAGCTCTCGCGGGCCAGGATGCGCAAGAAAAGATTCACCTTCGCGTGCGCCGCAACTCGAACCGCAGACGGAGCGGTCACCTCATTCTTCCTCGGGCGCCTGCAGCTCGCCAAGCCGCAGGTGCAGACGAGACAGCGACCACAGGCCCAGCAGCGTGATCGGCAGGAACGTGGTGAGGTGATATGTGAGCGCGTAACTCACCGCGAGGCTCGGATCCACGCCATAGATCGCCAGCGTGACGCGGGTCGCCGCCTCGAACACGCCCACGAACCCCGGCGTCGAGGGCACCGCGACGCCGAACCCGATGATCCCTTGGAGCAACAGCGCGGCTTCGAGCGGCAGCGCCAGCCCGAATGCGCGGAAGCACACCGCGAACGCCGCGGCGTTCACGAGCCACAGCACCAGGGACCACAGCACGACGCCCGCGAACCGCGCGGGGCTCTTCAGCACCGCGAGGCCGACCACGATCCCATCGGCCCAATGGATGAGCCGCTCGGCCACGCGCGCCGGGAACAGGCGCCGGACGATCCGCCCGAACAACGCCAGCCAAGGGACCGGCCGATGCACCACCACGAGCGCGAACAGCAGCAGGCCGCCGAACAGGAGCGCCGCGGTCGTCGTGAGCGCGGATACGGAGCGGCCTCCGACGACCGTTTGGGCGGGAAACGACGGGGCGCCGATCGCTACTGCCATCAGACCCAACATCACCAGCCCATCGAACACGCGCTCCACGCCTACCGACGCGAGCGCGGTCGTGAACCGCACCGGCAGCTGGCGCCCGACGACGTAGGCGCGCGCTACCTCACCAGCGCGGGCGGGGAGCAGGTTGTTCGCCATGAAGCCGATCGACGTGGCGTGCCAGAGAGGAACCCAGGGGAAGCGATGACCGTCCACGTCGCGGAGGATCAGGCGCCAGCGGATGGTGCGCAGCGGGAAGGTCGCCGTGGCGAGCGCGACGGCGAGCACGAGGAGCAGCGGGTCAGCGCGGCGGGCGTGCTCCAACACCGCGCGCGCACTGATGCCATGCAGTACCCACGCGAGCAGCGCGACGGTGACCGCGAGCCCGATCAGCCAGGGCCAGCGGGAAGGGCGCCTACGACTCGGGTTCGATGGCGAGGACAACGAGGTCGCAAACTTCGTCGATGATCGCGCGCAGAGCGTCGCCGCTGGCGCGCTTGGCCGCCTCGCGCAGGTCCCGCGCGCGCTGCTGGGCCCGCTCGCCCCTGTAGATCAGCGTGCGGATGTCTACAGCTGGGGTAAGCGGAGCCGCAACGGGACGCGCCGTGTCCGACGAGGAAGGGTGGATCAGCTCTTCCAACGAGGCCGGCCCGACGCCCGCGGCGACCATCCGCTGATACACGGCCCACGAGCCCGCGATGTCGGCGGCGGACTCGACGCCGATGGGCGGCTCGGGCGCACGGACAGGAGCGTGCGCCGCGCCAGACGACCGCGCCCGGTCCGCCGGAGTCGTGGGGGTCGTCGGCGCGAGGGATTCGATCGGCACCGGAGCCTCGGCACGCGCCGGGGCCGGGGGGCCGCCCTCTGCGCCGCCCCCGCCCCCGAGGGTGCGCAACGCGGCGGTCACCGCAGCGAGGGCGGCGGCGGTCGCTGCCTCATCCCCAGAGCCCGACTCCGTCAAGATCTCGCCGGCCCGGCGCAACTCCACGGCGAATACCGCGGGCTGGTTTACGGCGATGCCCCGCGACACCGCCTCGCGGGCCGCCTGCGCGAACTCGGCCACCCGCTCGGCGACAGGTCCGCCGCCGGAGGCGCCGAGCGCGCGGAACGTGCCGGCCAGCGTATGTGCGCGCAGCTCGCGCTGTGTGGCGCTCGGCGCGCGCTCGAGTGAATCGGCGGCTTGGCGGAGGTGTTCCCCGTGGCTGACGAGCTCGAGCCGGCCGAGCGTGGCGGGACGCGCCACTGGCGTGCCGCGCCGCACGAGCCCCCCCCCTTCTCCTCCCGCTCCGCCGGCCGTTGCATCGGCGGGGTACAGGGATTCGATCGGCACGACGTCGGGCTCGCTCTCCATGAACTGCATGAGCAGCCCGGCGAACTTCCGGAATTCGGCTCCCTCAGGATCGGGGCGGCCGCGCTCGGCGACCTCGCGCGCCGCATGCGCGATCGACGTGGCCGCCATCTGGAACAGCTCGCCGATCGCATCGCCGGAAGGCGGGGCCGCGCTCATCCGACTGAGCTCGCCAATCGCGCGCTCGATGCCCTCCAGCAGGTCGGGCAGCGGCGGCAGATCGTTGAGCGCCGCCAACCCACGCAACGGCTGCAACGCTTTGAGGATGTGCTGCAGCGGATCGTGGGCCATCGGGTTCGCGCGCAACGCGCGACCGGCGCGGTCGAGCGCGCTGGCGATGGCGGCGCCCTCGCGCGCCACGAATGCCCGCGCGCCGGCGTCGAGCCCCATCGCCTCCGCGGCCCGAACCTGTCCCGAGGGCCGCCCGCCGAGCTGCTCGAGCTGGCTGCCCAGCGCCTCGGCCTTTGCCGTGTCGGCCTCCGTCCAGGTGGCGGCGCGGCGCACGAAGATTTTGAGGTCATCCACCGCGCGAATTGCGATCTGCTTCGTGGCGGCATCCCACTGGCGCCGGCCCTCTCGCAGCCCGCGGGCGAGCCCCTCGAGTCCCATCGCGGCACGCGCGATCGGTTGCTGGCTCGCCATGAGCGCGCTGCCCCGCAGCGCGCGCGCCAGCCGCACCAGCTCGTCGGCCGCGGGTGTCGCGGGTCCCTGAAGCAGGGCGTCGAGCCGGTCGAGGTACTCCCCCGCCTCGAGGGCGAAAAAGTCCGCCATGCCGAGCGGCTGTGGTGCGCCAGGAGGAGGGGTGGGGGTGGTCATCGCGCTTCCAAGCTAGGGGTTCCGGGCGTCGTTCACCAGCGTTTTCATGCGACGCACGGCCTCCTCGAGCCCCCAAAACACCGCGTTGCTCACGATGCTATGTCCGATGTTCAATTCTTCGATCTCGCGGATCGCGGCCACGGGTTGGACATTCTGGTAAGTGAGTCCGTGGCCCGCGTGGACGGCGAGCCCGATACGCTGCGCGTGCGCGGCGGCGCGACGCAGCTCGTTGAGCGCCGCCGCTCCTCGGCGCCAGCTGCGGGCGTAGCGTCCCGTGTGGATCTCGATCGCGGGCACGCCGAGCGCCTGCGCGCGGTCGATGGTGTCCAACGCGGGATCGATGAAGAGACTGACGCGGATGCCGGCGTCCTGCAGCCGGGCGATCGCGTCCTTGAGCCGGCGGTCGCCGCGGCGCAGCGCGAGCCCGCCTTCCGTCGTGATCTCGCGGCGCTTCTCGGGAACGAGAGTCGCCTGGAACGGTTTCACGCGGGTGGCGATGCGCACGATCTCCGGATGCGCCCCCAGCTCGAGGTTCAGGACGGTGCGCACGCTGCGCGCGAGGGCCGTGACGTCGGCGTCCTGGATGTGGCGCCGGTCCTCACGGAGGTGGACCGTGATGCCGTCGGCGCCCGCGCGTTCCGCGGCGGCGGCGGCCTGGACGGGGTCCGGCTCGTCGGTTTTGCGCGCCTCACGCAGCGTCGCAACGTGATCGATGTTGACGTAGAGACGCATGGTGTCTTACCTTCGGAGCAACCCGCTCACCACAAGGTTGGACTCGTGATGCGACGACTGGCCGTGTGTTTGGTCCTGTTCGCCGGAGTGGCCGCCTGCAGCAAGAGCCCCCGACCGGGCACGCCGATCCCGCAGTCGATGAACGAGTCGCTCGCACAATTCCTCGCGGCGGTAAAAGCCAACGATCTGAGCCGCATGGGGAACCTGTGGGGCACCGAACGGGGTCCCGCGTCCCAATCCATGGACGGGCAGGTGCTGCGCCAGCGCCTCACCGTGATCCAGAAATACCTCGCTCACACCGGATACCGCGTCATCGAAGGGCCGCTCATGGTTCCCGGCCGCGACGACGTGCGCACGTTCCGTGTCGAGCTGCAGCGGGCGGGTTGCAACCAAGTGTTGCCGATCGACGTGATCCGCACCCGCAGCGGCGGCTGGCTGGTCTACGACGTGCATCTCGAGAGCGCCGGGAGTCCGACGGCGAGATGCCAGCCAGCGGGGACGGGAACCCGGCCCTAGCGCTGGGCGTTTTCACCTACTCAGTCAGCTCCAGCAGAATGCCGTTGGTGGCTTGGGGATGCAGAAAGACGATGCGCCGGCCGCCCGCCCCGCGCCGGGGCGCGGCATCGACGAGGCGATAGCCGGCCGCCCGGCAACGTTCGAGCGCGGCATCCAGGTCGGGCACGCGATAGCAAATGTGATGGATCCCCGGCCCCCGCTTGGCGAGGAATTTGGCGACGGGGCTGTCGGGGCGCTGAGGCTCGAGCAGCTCGACGTCCACATCGCCGAACCGCAGGCTGACGATGGTGGCGCCGTCGGCAGTTTCGGGCCGCCCTGGGGAGAGCCCCAGGACGTCGCGATAGAAGGGCAGGGCGGCATTAATGCTGGCCACCGCGACGCCGACATGGGCGATGCGCGGCGTATTAGCGGCAGGTGCGCTCATAGAACGGTCAACTTAACGTCTGATAAGAAGGAGTGGAGGGTTATGGAGGGGAGCCATCCTTTTGCCGTTACGGACGCCACTTTCCAGGTGGAAGTCGAGCAGTACAAGGGACTCGTGGTCGTGGACTTCTGGGCCACCTGGTGCGGTCCGTGCCATATGGTCGCGCCGATCATGGATCAGCTGGCCGGGAAGTACGATGGGAAGGTCAAGATCATCAAGGTGGACGTCGACGCCAACCCAGGCACGGCGATGCGCTTTAACGTCCGCTCGATTCCGAGTATTCTATTCTTCAAGGACGGACGCCACGTCGACACTATCGTGGGTGCCTATCCGTCGCCGGCGTTCGAGCAAAAAATCGAGCAGCATCTTTCGTAGCTTCCTCCCCGGAGGACGATGCGCGCGAGCACCGCTCGCCTGACGAATTCGCCGGTTCGCCTCGCGGATCTGGAGTTTCCGCAGGTGAACCGGCTCATTCATCGTACCCGGCTCGCGTTCGTCCATTTCGACAACCTGCTCGCGTTTGCCAAGCGGGACCGCGATGGGCGGGTGGACGGCTACATCGCGGCGTACCTGCCCGACGAGTGCGTGCTGCTGTTCTTCCGCAAGGGCGAGGCCGTCAACGCGGCCTCGCTGCATACCGCCGGCCGCCAGGTCATCACGATCAGTGAATCGCTCAAGCGGATGCGCGCGGAGGTGGAGCGGGGCGACCTCGCCTATTGCGCCGCGCCGATGGAGCAGCTCGCCTGGATGTACGCCTCGTGCGCGGGCGGCTACAAGACCCGCTCCATCGACGTCAATCAACCGGACAAATTCTTCCCGTTGCTGCAACAGGAGAAAGTCACCGGCGTGCTGGAGCTGATCTCGAACGGCCGTGCCTCCTACCTCAAGTTCGAGCAGGGCAAGTATGTGAGCGGCTACTTCTGCGACCGGCCCGATAACCTGCCGCCGGCGCGCTACCTCGAATCGCTGTTCGATGCGGGGCCGGATGGCAAGCTGCCCGCGCTGTCCGCGGGGATGTTCGCGGCCGCCGACGATCTCCCCGCGCAAGCAGCCAGCGCGCTCGTCAACACGTACCGCGAGCTCTATTGGCGGATCGTGGACGCGATGGACCGTGAGTTCCCCGGGGAGGCGAAGCGGCGCGCGCAGCGGGTTACGGCGGCCATCATGGACTCCCATCAGGCGTTGGCGCTCTTGAGCGTCCCGCGGGGTACCGACACGCCCGACGCCGTCGTGCGTCCCGAGGAGCTGTCCACCGCACTCACCGACTGGGCGCTGCAGCTGCTCGAGGGCGCGGAGGTAATGATGCCCGGCACCGCGCCCAAAGTGCTCAAGGACGCGACGCGCGAGCACCGCTACGTGCTGCAGGCGGCCGGATTCTACGGGCGTCTCCCCTGGCGGGTGACGTGGTGACGTGGCGGGCACCCTGTACGTCGTGGCGACGCCCCTCGGCAACCTTGGCGACCTCTCGCCCCGCGCCGCCGATACGTTGAAGCGCGTGGCGGTCGTCGCCGCCGAAGACACGCGCCACAGCAAACCGCTTCTCACCCACGCCGGCTCCCGCGCCGATCTGGTGAGCTTCCACGAGCATTCGTCCGAACGCGCCCTCGAGCGCATCCTGCGCATCCTATCAGAAGGAAGGGATGTGGCGTTCATCACCGATGCCGGCACCCCGGCCATCAGTGATCCGGGCGTAGCACTCGTTGCGGCGGCCAAGGAACGCGGGATTCAGGTCATCAGCATCCCCGGTCCGACCGCCGTGGCGGCGAGCCTGGCGGTGTCCGGGATCCACGCCGACCGCTATCTGTTTCTCGGGTTCCTGCCACGCAAAGGCACCGACCGCCGCCGTCTCATGGAGACCATCGCGCGCAGTGAGTGGACCATCGTGCTGTTCGAGGCGCCGAACCGCGTCGCGCAATTGCTCGCCGATCTCGCGGAGGCCTGCGGGCCGGAGCGGCAGGCCGCGGTGTCGCGCGAGCTGACCAAGGTGTTCGAGGAGACGCGCGCGGGTACGCTCGCCGAGCTGGGCGCGTACTACGCGGACGCGCCTGTGCGTGGCGAAGTCACCGTTGTCGTCTCTGGTACGGGAAAGGAATATCACGAGGAGCCGCCGCCCGATCCCGGCGAGCGCGCCCGGGCGCTGCTCGCCGAGGGACTGTCGCGGAAGGACGCCGCGGACCGACTGGCCGAGGAGACGGGTATCTCAAGAAACACTGCATATCGATTGGTGAATGAACTATGAAAGCGCTCGCCATTGCTTTGGTCCTCGCTGCGGTTCCGCTCGTCGGCGGCCCGCAGTCAGCCAGCCTCACCATCGGCCGCCTCCATTATGACGGCGGCGGCGACTGGTATGCGAACCCCTCGAGCCTCCCGAACCTGCTGACCGCCCTGCGCGAGCGGACGTCGCTGCCGGTCGCGGAGCGGGAACGGGTCGTGACCCTCACGGGCCCGGAACTGTGGGACGTGCCCTACCTCTATATGACCGGTCACGGAAACGTGCGGTTTTCGGACGTTGAAATCCGCAACCTGCGACGCTACTTGGAACAGGGCGGCTTCCTGCACGCCGACGACAACTACGGGATGGACAAAGCGTTCCGGCGGGAGATCGCCCGCGTCTTCCCCGACCATCCCCTGGTCGAGGTGCCGTTAACGCATCCGGTGTACAGACTGGTGTACGACTTTCCCCGGGGCATTCCCAAGATCCACGAGCACGACGGCCTGCCCGCGCAGGGATTCGGCATTTTTTTGGGCGACCGTCTCGTCGTATACTATTCCTATCAGTCCGATCTCGGGGACGGATGGGAGGATCCCGATGTCCACCACGATCCCCCGGAGCTTCACGAGGCAGCGTTGCGGATGGGCGTAAATCTCTTCACATACGCGGTAAGCGCGGTCAAGTGACCGAAACGGCGCTGCGGCTGCATCGCCTGGGCGTCCCGCACGCCCGCGGGCGCGCGTTGGGCGTACTGCTTGGCGGCGCCGGCGCGGCGCTCGCGGCGGCAGCGCTGGGACTCGTGCTCGCGCCCGCAGTGCCGGGCGTGACGCTCGCGTGGGTCCTGATCGGGGCCAGCGCAGTCACTGCCGCCTGGGCCGCGCAGCGCGCGCGCCGCGAGGCCGCGCCAACCACGCTCGGCCGTCTCATCGAAACCGCAGCCGGAGGGCGAGCCGGCAGCGTGGTCGGGGTCGTGAGTCCCTCGGCGGGGAAGGGCGCCGGCATGAGTGCCGCGTTGCTCCGCGCCGCCGACACGCGTGCCGCGGCGGTCGTGTCGTTCACCGCGCCCGCCGTGGACGGCGCACTGCGCCGCGCGACGCGCCGCCGCGTGGCGTTCGGCGCGGGCGCCGCGCTCGTGGGCGCGGCCCTCTTCGTCGCGGGAGCACCCGGCTCGGGTCGTGCCGCGGCGTTCTGGCATCCGCTGCGCGCGTGGCGCGATGCCCGCGCCCCTGTGCGCCTGGCGGTGGACCGCCCCACCGTGCGGCGCGGCGGCAGCGTGACCGTGACCGTCGCGGTGCCGGGCGCCGTGCGCGCAACGCTCTGGACGCGCGGGCCGGGTGATCCGTGGAAGGCAGTCGTGCTTGCCCTCGATGCCGATGGCCGCGCCGAGCGGCGCGTGGGGCCGCTCGAGGCCGACCTCTTCCTGCGAGCGGCGAGTGGCGGCCGCTCGAGCGGCGAGGTGAAAGTCGCGGTAGCCCTACCGGCGTTCCTTGCCGACCTCGCGCTCACCGCGCACTTCCCGGCCTACCTCGCGCGCGGTGACGAGCCGCTGCTCGTCGGACCCGAACCCATCCCGCTGCCGGCGGGCACCGAGATCCTGACGAGCGGCGCCGCCAGCGTGCCGCTTGCCGACGCCGCATGGACCAGCGGCACGCGTCCGGCGCCGCTGCGGGTGGACGGCACGCGGCTGGAGGGTCGGTTCACGCCCGCCGCAAGCGGGACGTGGCGGCTCGAAGCCCGCACCGTGGACGGTACGGCGGTCGAGGGCATCGCGCCCGAGCTGCACCTCGTCGTCGTGCCCGATTCGGCGCCCATCGTCACGCTGCCCGTGCCGGCTCGCGACACGACGCTGCCGCTGTCGTTGCGACAGCCGCTCGTCGCCGATGTGCGCGACGACCACGGCATCACCCGGCTCGCCCTCGTGAGCTGGCGGGTGAGCCGCACAGGCCGCGTGGGAGAGGCCGTCCGCGAGTCGCTCGACGTGAGCGGCGTCGGGGATCGCGCGATCGTGCAGGGACAGCTCGATGCCGAGCACCGCGGCTTGCTCCCGGGTGACACGCTGAGGATGTACGTCGAGGCGTGGGACAACGCGCCGACACCACATCGCGGACGGAGCGCGGAGATTGCGTTGCGGTTGCCCAGCATGGAAGAGCTGCGCGCGGAGACGCGCGCGGCGGCCCGCGCGGTTGCCGGGGCGGCGGACTCGGTCGCCGCCGCGCAGCGAGAGCTGAGCGATCGCACCCGCGATCTCGCCCAGGAGCGGAGCCGCGACGCGACTTCTGGGGCGGCGGGTCGCCAGCCGACGGGGGGCAATCCGCCGGGCGGGACGATGTCGTTCCAGGCGACGCAGCGCGCCGAGGAGATCGCGCGCGAGCAGGCCGCCATGGCCCAGCGCGTCGCCGAGCTGGCGCAAGCAGTCGAGGAGATCGCCCGCGCGGCGCAGGCCGCGGGCGTGGACGACACGGCGTTTCAGAACCGGCTGAAGGAAGTGCAACAGCTGCTGGAGCGGGCGCTCACGCCGGAGCTCGAGCAGCGGCTGCGAGAGCTGCAGGATGCTCTCGCGCGGCTGGACCCCGACGCCACGCGGCAGGCGCTGCAGCGCCTGGCCGAAGCGCAGCAGCAGCTGCGACGTGAGCTGGAGCGGAGTGAAGAGTTGTTCCGCCGCGCCGCGCTCGAAGGGGAGCTCGCGTCGCTTGCCAAGGACGCCGAGGATCTGCAGCGGCGTCAGCAGGAATGGACCCGCGACGAGGCGCCGCGTGCCGACTCGGCGGCGGCCGCCACCGAGCAGGATCTCGCCGCGGCTACTGACTCGCTCGCCCAGGGCGTGAAGCGGGCGGGCGAAACCGTGCCGTTGGATCAATCGCAGGCGGCCGTGCGCCGCGCCCGCGCTGCCATGCGCGAGGCGGCGAGCTCCGCCGGCCAGCGCGATGCGCGCGGGGCGCGGCGCCAGGGACAGGAGGCGGCGGACTCGCTCGAACGCCTCCCCGACCAGCTGCGTGAGCAGCGGGACTCGCTCGTGGCGGCGTGGAAACAGGAAACGCTGGACGCGCTCGATCGCGCGCTGTCCGAGACGGCGGCGCTCGCCGGACGCCAGGAGAAAATCGCCGAGGCGCTGCGCAACGGGGAGGCGGGCGCCACGACGCGGGCGCGCCAGGCCGCCGTGGAGGAGGGCACGGGCGCCATCGAGCAACAGATCGGCAAAGCGGCGGGGCGGCACGCGCTCGTGTCGCCGCAGCTCGAGGCCGCGCTCGGCTTCGCGCAGAACCAGATGCGCCAGGCGCGCGAGCAGCTCGAGCAGGGCGATCCGAATGCCGCGACCGCGGCGCCGTTCGCCGAGCAGGCGCTGGATGCACTCAACGCGACCGCCCATGGGCTGGTGCGCGCCGCGCAGCAAGTTGCCGGCGCGCAATCGGGATCGGGGTTTCAGGAAGCGCTGGAGCAGCTGGCGCGGCTCGCGGGGCAGCAGCAGGGACTCACGGGCGACGCCCAGGGGTTGCTCCCGCTGATGGCGCCCGGCGGCCAGGCGGTGATGCAGCGGCTGCGCGAGCTGGCGGGACGGCAGCGGGCGCTGGCGGAGCAGCTCGAGCGGCTGCAGGCGGCGGGCGACGCCAGCCCCGCGGGCGCGCTTGCCGCGGAAGCGCGCGAGCTGGCGCGCCAGCTCGAGTCCGGGCGGCTCGACCGGCGCACCGTCGAGCGCCAGGAGCGCCTCTACCGCAAGCTCCTCGACGCTGGGCGCAGCCTCTCCGGCTCCGAGCCCGACGAGCAGAAGGACCGCATCAGCCGCTCCGCGACGGGCGACAGCGTTCACATCCCGGGCCTGCTCGCGCCCGGCGCGGGCGGTAGGGGTCCGCGGGTCCGCTACCCGACGTGGGAGGAGCTGACGCGGCTCACGCCGGAGCAGCGCCGCCTCGTGTTGGAATACTTCCGCCGACTGAATGAAGCGAAGCCTTAACCTCGCGCTCGCCCTGGCGGTCGCCGCCCCGGTTGCGGCGCGGGGGCAAGCGATCGGCCAGGGATTCGAGCTGGAGCGGTCCGGGCGTTACGCGGACGCGGCCAACGTCTATCTGACGACGCTGCGCGCCGACGCGGCGAACATTCCTGCCTTGCTCGGCCTCGAGCGGGTCCTCTTCGTCTTGAACCGCTTGCCCGAGCTGCAGCCGCTGGTGCAACGCGCGCGGGCGCGGGCGCCGGACAATCCGGCGCTGCGCGGGCTCGAGCTACGCGTGTACGCCGGTCTCAACCAGGGCGACTCGCTCGAGGCGGCGGCGCGGCGCTGGGCCGCGGCCGCTCCGCACAGCGACGCGCCGTACCGCGAGTGGGCGCTGGCGCTCGCCGACCGGCGCGGGTTCGACGAAGCCCGGCGGGTCTTGCTCGCCGGTCGCAAAGCAGTGGGCGGCGAGGGTACGCTCGCGATCGAGCTCGCGGAGCTGGAGCAGCGCGCGGGTAATTGGGAGGCGGCAGCGCGGGAGTGGGGTCGCGCGGTGGCGCAATCTCCCGACATCGGCCCCAACGCGTCGAGCCAGCTGACGGAAGCGCCGGACGCCATGCGTGAGCGCGTGGTGCGGGCACTGGCCGCGCCCCCCCCCGAAGGCTCGGCGCGGGCGCGACGGGTGGGCGCGGAGCTGCAGCTCGTGTGGGGGCAGCCACTCGAAGCGTGGGCGCTGTTCGAACCTACCATCGGGGCGGACCCCGACGCGCAACCGGCACTGCGCCGCTTCGCCGATCTCGCCGGTACGCTGTCGACGCCCGCGGGCCATCGCGCGCGCGGCCTGGCGTTGAACCGCTGGGCGGATCTCGTGCCGTCGCCGCTCTCCGAGCGCGCCCGCGCCGAGGCGGTGCGCGAGCTGCTGGAGGGCGGCGATCGGGTCGCGGCGCGCCGCGTGTTGGAAGGGCTGGCCACCGACTCCGCTGCGCCGCCGGATGCGCATGCCATCGCCGAAGCGGCGCTGCTGGAGGTGCTGGTGGCCGACGGGCAACTCGACGCCGCGGAGCGGCGTCTCGCCGCCGACAACGCACTCTCGGGTGACGATCGTGGCGCGCTGCGGCTGGCGCTCGCCCGAGCGCGCATCGCGCGCGGCGAGCTCGACCGCGCCGCCGCCGCCTTGGGCGACGACTCGAGCGTGGCGGCGCTCGCGCAACGCGGATGGATCGCGCTGTATCGCGGCGAGCTGAAGAGCGCGATGGCCGCGTTTCGGACGGCGGGCCCGTACGCGGGCGACCGCGCCGCCGCCACCGAGCGCACGGCGATGCTCGCACTGTTGCAGCGGATCTCCGACGAGAAAAACCCCGAGCTGGGTGCGGCGCTGCTGACCCTCGCGCGCGGCGACTCCGCCGCCGCCATCGTCGCCTTGCGGCACGCCGCCGCGCGGTTGCCGGCGCAGGGCGGCCGGCCCGACGTGCTGCTCATCGCCGCGCAGGTGGCAGCGCGGCTGGGCGGGTCGAATGAAGCCACGGCGACGGCGCTGTTCGACGAAATCGTCCGCGGTGGTGGCGAAGGAGCGGCGCCCGCCGCGGCGGAGCTCGAGTGGGCGCGGCTGCTCGTCCGCCAGGGCCACGGCGCCGAGGCGATTCCGCACCTCGAGCACCTGATCCTGACCTACCCCGGCAGCGCCTTCGTTCCGGAAGCGCGACGGGAGTTGGAGCGAGTGCGCGGAGCGATTCCGAAATCATGAAGAGGCGGGACTTCGTCAAGACGGTTAGCCGGTTAGGCGGTTTGGCGGTTGGTGCCCAATTCCTGGATTTCTATCCGCCTAACGGCCTAACCGCCGTGCCGTCGCTCTTGATCCCGATGGACGACGCGCAGTCCGATCACCTCAAGGCCTACGGTCTCGCCTACCGCGTCATTCAGGCGGGACTCAAGGCGGAGTGGCTTCTCAACTATCGCGGCGGCGCGTTTCTCGTGCCCGACGGCGATGCGCTGCGGCGCGATGCGGTGCTCAACGGCGTGCGCGCCGAGCCCGTTGACGGCGGCGCCGTCACGGCGATCCGTGGCCAGATCGAAGCCAACAACATGGACATGGTGCCCCTCGAGAAGCCGCCCAAGGTCGCCGTGTACGTCCCGCCCAACGTCGCGCCATGGGACGACGCCGTCACGATGGCGCTGCAGTACGCGGGGATTCCATTCGCGAAAGTGTGGGATCCCGAGGTCCTGAATGGCGGTCTGCGGGACTACGACTGGCTGCACCTGCATCACGAGGACTTCACGGGTCAGTATTCGAAGTTCTTTCTCATCTATTCCGGGATGCCCTGGCTGGCCGACATGGTGCAGCGCAACAGCGACACCGCGCGCCGCCTCGGATTCCCGACCGTGCCCGCCCTCAAGAAGGCGGTGGCGCGCAGCATCCGCGGCTACGTTGAGAACGGCGGCTTTCTCTTCGCGATGTGCACGGCGACCGAGACGATCGATCTCGCCCTGGCGGCGCACGACGTGGACATCGCCGCGACATTCGCCGACGGCACGCCGCTCGATCCCGACGCCGACGCCAAGCTCGACTGGTCGCAGGCCTTCGCCTTCACCGGCGGACACATCGAGCAGAATCCACTGATCGCGAGCTTCTCCGACATCGACGGCCACCAGGTGAACGGCGGCTCGCGCCGCCAGCCGTTGGGGGCGTTCACGCTCTTCAACTTCAGCGCCAAAATCGACCCCGTGCCCACGATGCTGGTGCAGAACCACCGCCAGGTGATCCCCGACTTTTACGGACTGACGACGTCGTTCATGCGCCAGCGCCTGAAGCCCGGCGTCACCGTGCTGGCCGACGAGGAAGGCGCGCCCTGGACGAAGTACATCCATGGCGATTTAGGGAAGGGCACGTGGACGTTCTTCGGCGGCCACGACCCCGAGGATCCCCAGCACCAGATCGGCGATCCTCCGACCGACCTGTCGCTGCATCCACATTCATCCGGCTACCGGCTGATCCTGAATAACGTGCTGTTTCCCGCGGCGAAGAAGCGCGAGCTCAAGACGTGAGCATCGACCGTCTCGCGGCTGCGGCGCGCGACCTGATGCGCGAGGAGATCGCCGCAGCACACGGGCGCGAGGTCTCGTTCGTGGTGCGGGCCGATCCGAACGGGACGCTCGCCGAGGCACGAGTCGTCGCGCGCGGCACGATCGATGCCGTTCTCGCCCTGCCCGGTGTGGCGGAGCGCGGCGAGATGCTGCTCCACAACCATCCCAGCGGTTTCCTCGAGCCCTCCGGCGCCGATCTCCACGTCGCCGCGCGCTTGCACGACGAAGGCGTGGGATTCGGGATCGTGGACAACGACGTCAACGCGCTGTACGTCGTCGTCGAGTGCCCGCGCGCCCGCACCGCGGTGCGGCTCGATTCGATCGCCGTGGCCGAGCTGCTTGCCGAAACCGGTCCGGTGGCGCGGGTGCTCGGGGGATTCGAGGACCGTCCCGGCCAGCGCGACATGGCGGCCTATGTCGCGGACGTCTACAACGACGGCGGCATCGCGCTGCTCGAGGCCGGAACGGGTGTGGGGAAGTCGTTCGCCTATCTCGTGCCTGCCCTCGAATGGGCGCGGACGAATGGCGAGCGCACGATCGTCTCCACCAACACGATCAATCTGCAGGAGCAGCTCGTCGGCAAGGACCTGCCGATCCTGGCGCGCGCGCTGTCGTCGGGCGAGCGGGCAGTCACATTCGCGCTGCTCAAAGGGTGGCGGAACTACCTCTGTCTCTCGCGGCTCGAGCAGGCCCGCGCGGGCCAAGAGTCGCTGTTCGACGACGCGCGCGCGGCTGAGCTCGAGGCGATCGCGGGGTGGGCATCCCGCACGGCGGACGGCAGCCTCGCCGATCTCGTCGAAGAGCCGTCCACCGATGTCTGGGACGCGGTGGCCGCGGAGTCGGACCTGTGCACGCGGCTCAAATGCCCGCACTTCGATCGCTGCTTCGTGTTCTCGGCCCGGCGCCGCGCCGCGGAAGCGGACGTCGTGGTCGTGAACCACCATCTGTTGGCGTCCGATCTCGCGGTGCGCATCGCGTCCGACAACTGGCAGGAAGCGGCCGTGCTGCCGCCGTACCGCCGGCTCGTGCTCGACGAGGCGCATCACCTCGAGGACGTGGCGGCCCAGCATCTCGGCACGCAGGTGAGCATGCTCGGCGTGCAGCGGTTGCTCGGCCGCCTCGAGCGGAACGGCCGCGGCCTGCTCCCCACGCTCGCCGCCGAGCTGGGCACGCGCGACGATCTGCTGTCCGCCGCGAGCCGCGAGCTGTTGACGCGCAGCGTACTCGACGCGCTCGTCGCGGCGCGCCGCGGAGCGGAGGAGCTGTTCGCGCGCCTCGCGCGGCGGCTCGAGACGGAGCCGGGGTCCGCACCGGTGCTCCGCCTGACCGATGCCTTCGCGGGCGACCAGGTCTGGCCGGAAGGACTGGACGTGGCGCTCGAGAACCTGCTGGTGGCGTTCGGAAAGCTGCGCGACGGCGTCGAGACGATCGCCGACCGCCTGTCCATCGACGATCCCGCCGAGATGCGCACCCGCCTCGTGGGCGAGCTGCGCGGCGTCGTCCGCCGGCTCGACTCTTCGGCCGAGGCGCTCAAGACGACGTTACAGCCCGCCGGCTTCCGGGTGCCCGCGGGGCCCGCCGTCCGCTGGATGGAGCGCCGCGGGGGAGGGGGGGGGCGCAAGACGCCGAACCTCACATTGGCCAGTCTCCCGCTCGATCTCGCGCCCATTCTCAAGGACGCGCTGTTCGACCGGGTGGAGACCGTCGTGCTGACGAGCGCGACGCTCGCCGCAGGCGGGGAGTTCACGTTCCTCGAAGAGCGGCTCGGCCTCTCATTACCGCCGTCCCGCGTCACGGTCCGCGAGGTGCTGCCATCGCCGTTCGACTTTGCATCGCAGTGCGTCTTCGGGATCCCGACAGACATCCCGGAGCCACGCGATGATGAATCAGGTCATGGCGCCGCGGTTGCCCGCGTGCTGGTCGAACTGGCACACGCGTCGGACGGCGGCATCTTCGCGCTGTTCACGAGCCACGGCGCGCTGCGGCGCGCCGCGGACGCCGTGCGCGGCCAGCTCGGCGGCCGCTGGCCCCTGCTGGTGCAGGGAGAAGGGCAGCGCGATCATCTGCTGCGCCGCTTCCGGGAGGCTGGCTCCGCGATCCTGCTTGGCACCGACTCGTTCTGGGAGGGGGTGGACGTCCCGGGCCGGGCCCTGCGGGTGCTGATCCTTGCCAAGCTGCCCTTCAAGGTGCCGAGCGAGCCGCTAACGGCCGCCCGTCTCGAGCGTCTCACGGAGGCGGGTGTGGACGGATTCTCCCACTATCTGGTGCCGCTGGCGGCGCTCAAATTGAAACAGGGGTTCGGCCGGCTGATCCGAACCAAGTCCGACGTGGGTGCAGTCGTGCTGCTCGACCGGCGGGTGGTGACCAAGCGCTACGGCGCTACGATGCTCGAGGGCCTGCCGCCCGCCACAAAGTCGATCGGCAACTGGCCGGATGTGCGGCGCGAGCTGGAGGAATTCTTCGCCATGCACGGTATCGGCGCCCCGGTCTCCCAGAGCTAGATTCCGGAACACTCCAAGGAGCGTTGAGTGGCGGGATACAGCAAACGCGTCGCCAGCCTGCCCACATATCCGATGGCGGAGCTGCCGGCGATCAAACGGCGGCTGATCCAACAGGGTGTGGACCTCATCGACGTCGGAGCGGGAGACGCCGACTTCGCGCCACCGCGCCTCGCGGTCGAGACGTTGGCGCGGGCGGCGCAGGACCCGACGATGAGCCGCTATGCCTTCCAGCTGGGGCTGCCGGCGTTCCGCGAAGCGGCGGCGGACTACCTCAAGCGCCGCTTCCGCCTGAGCATCGATCCGTTCACGGAGCTGCATCCGCTGCTGGGCTCCAAAGAAGGCATCGCGCACCTCGCCGCTGCAGTGCTCGATCCTGGCGACGTGGCCATCGTGCCCGTCCCCGGCTATGCCGTGTACCACGGCGGCACGGTGCTCACCGACGCCGAGCCCTATCTCTACAACCTGATGCCGCGCACCGATTTTCTGCTCGACCTCGATGAGGTTCCCGCGGACGTCCTGAAGCGCGCGAAGCTCGTGTATCTCAACTACCCGAACAATCCGACCGCGGCAGTTGCGCCGCGCGAGTATCTCGAGCGGACGGTGGCGGCGTGCCGGCGCCACGACATCCTGCTCGTCTACGACAATCCCTACTGCGAGATCACGTTCGACGGCTACGTGGCGCCCAGCATCTTCGAGATCCCCGGCGCGATGGACGTGGCCGTCGAGTTCCACTCGCTCTCGAAGAGCTTCTGCATGACGGGGTGGCGGCTCGGCTGGGCGGTGGGACGCGCCGACCGGATCGCGGCGCTGGCCCGGGTCAAGAACTACGTGGACACCGGCGCGTTTCTCCCAGTGCAGGCGGCGGGAGCGGAAGTGCTGAAACAGGCGGAGCGGCTCGCGGCCGGGTACGCGGCCCAGTTCAAGGAACGGCGCGACGCCATCCTGCCCGCGCTGCGCGCCAACGGCTTCGAGGTCGAGTCCCCGCGGGCCACGATGTACCTGTGGGTGCCGCTGCCCGAGGGCTTGCCCTCCGCGGCATTCCAGAAACGCGCGCTCGAGGACGTCGGCGTGGTGACGTTGCCGGGCAGCGCCTTCGGCGCGGGTGCGGACGGATTCTTCCGCATCGCGCTCACGGTCGGCACGGCGCGGCTGCTCGAGGCGGCGGACCGGCTGGGAAAGGTGCTCGCCGCTGTTTGAGCCCCAGGTACCGCGCCAGTCGGCGGGACGCGCGTGGCTGATCACGGCGGCGCTGCACGTGATCGCGGTCATCCTCGCGGTCACGGTGCCCTGGCAGGCGCCGCGCCGCCGCGCGGACTACCTCGTCCTGCAGCCGCTCGAAGCGGGCGACACCCTCCAGTTCGTCCCGTATGGCGGCACGCGGGAGCATCGCGCCAAGGGCCCGACGATTCAGACATCGCGGCCGGAGTCTCCAGTTCCACCCCCCGCGCCGTCTCCCGCCGTTCAGCCGCCGTCGGATACCGGCGTCACGATGCCTGCGTACGACCCTGATGCGGGCCGGATCGCGCCGGCGCCGCGCGTGGGTGACGGACGCCTGTGGGTGAGTCCGCGGCCTCCGCTCCCCGCCGCCGTGGCCGAAGCGCTGTACGGCGATACGACGGCGCGCCGCACCGTCGCGATCGAGCGGCTGCGCGCAATGGTCGATTCGCTCAATCAGGTGCTCGACGTGATCCAGCGCGAGAAGCAGCGGCCGTCGTGGACGGTGGGTGGGGAAGGGGGAACGCCGAAATTCGGCATCGACTCGCAGTACATCCATATCGCCGGGATCAAGATCCCGACCATGGCGCTGGCGCTGCTCGGCAACCTGCTCCCGCAGGGGAATTTCGACGAGAGCATGCGGGCGCGGCAGCTCAACGATATGCGGGCCGACCTGCTGCGCGCCGCGGACCGCGCCCAGTCCTTCCAGGATTTCCGTCGCTATGTGCGTGAGCTCAGGGAGCGCAAGCAGGCCGAGCGCGACGCCGAGCAGCGGCGTCAGGCGCAGGATACGACGCGGGTCGTCCCTTAACGGACGACGACCACCCCCTTCATGAAGGGGTGGGGTGTGCAGTGGAAGGAGTATTCCCCGACGCGCTCGAACGTATGGCGCCAGGTCGTGCCCGGCTCGATCGGCCCGGAGTCCCACGAACCGTCGTCGCCCGTGACCGTGTGAACAACCTGATCGCGGTTTGTCCATTCGACGGTCGCCCCAACCGAGGCTTCCAAGCGACCGGGCCTGAACGCCAGCTCCCGCATCTCGACCTTCGTCCCGCTCGCTGTTCCCCCGGACGGCCGCCCTCCGAAGTACCGATTCAGCGTGAACGGAATCGTGAACTCAAACCCGCCGCGCACGCGGTCAATTCCGCGCGACGCGCCTTGCAGCGTTGCGGTGTTCGTGTTCGTCACCTGGAGCGAGAAGGTGTGGGGTGAGTAGGGGATGGCGATCTGCAGCCCCGCGCCCCAGGCCACCTGCTCGTTTGACCGCCGGTCGAGCAGCGTCGCCACGTCGCCCGCGAGGGCGATCCAGCGGTGCAGTCGCAACGTCGCACCGCCACCCACCGCGTAACGCGTCGTGTCGGACGCATACCCTTTCGAGAGCACCCGGCCTACCGCCATGACCCGCAGGGCGCCCATGGTGCGGCTCCCCGTCAGCTCCGCGTCCGCGCTCCGCGCCGCCTGGTTGTAACCCAGCTGCAGGGCCACACCGGAGCGGGCATAACGCGCGAACGCTTCCCACTCATTCGGAAACGCCGGCGCGACGTCGGACGACGTGGCGAAATTGACGCCGACGAGAAGCGGAACCGGCAGCTGATAGGCGAGGAGAAACGTTGGAGAGTTGGTGACCTTCCGGAGCGGCGCGTCGCTGATCCCGAAGCGGTGCACGAAGTTGAACTGCAGTGTGCCGCGCGTGCCGACCCAGCCGCCCGATAGGTTGGGCGGCCGTTCCAGCAGCGACTGACTGAGGGCTACGCCGTGGAGGCCGGTGAGGGCCAGCGCAGCGACGGTGGCGACGGCAACCGCGGACGGACGAGCATGGACCATGCAGCGAGTCTCCTCATGTTAAGGCCGCAGCTTCGAGGCGGCGCAACGCCGCCTCTTTGCCAACGACAGACAGCAGCTCGTTCACCGGCTCAGATACCGTACCCCCAGTCAACGCGATCCGGATCGGCTGAAAGATCTTGCCCGCTGCCACGTTGCGCTGCTCCGCGAGGTTGCGCAACGCTTTCTCGAGACTCTCCGGCGTCCACTCGGCGTTCTTGAGTGCCACGACGCTGGCGGCGAGCGAAGCGTGATACGCCGCGGGATCCTTGGCGATCTCCTTCTGCGCCTTCTCATCGAGCGCGACGAGCTTGGCGTCGAGCCGCACTGCGACTTGCCGCGCTACATCGAGCGTGGTGCGGGAGCGGGTCTTCACGGCGGCGATCGCCCTGAGCACCGCGTCTTTATTGCCGCCGTCTACGCCGAGCATGGCGAGCTGCGGCTGCACGAGGGGATAGAGCTCGTCGGCCGATTTTGCCGAGAGGTATTGGCCATTCATCCACTCGAGCTTCGTCGTGTCGAAGATCGCGGGCTTCTTCTGGATGCCGTCGAACGAGAACAGCTTGATCATCTCGTCGAGCGTCATGATCTCGCGGTCGCCGCCGGGACTCCAGCCAAGCAACGCCAAGAAGTTGCGCATCGCCTCTGGGAGAATTCCCAGGTGCTGGTAGTCACCGACCGCGGTGGCGCCATGGCGCTTCGACAGTTTCTTGCCGTCGGGCCCATGGATCATCGGCACGTGGCCGAACACGGGCAGCGCCACGCCCAGGGCGCGATAGACGGCGATTTGCTTGGGTGTGTTCGAGATGTGGTCGTCGCCGCGCATGACGTGCGTGATCTGCATGTCGATGTCGTCCACGACCACCGCGAAGTTGTAGAGCGGCGAGCGATCCGATCGGAGGATCACAAAGTCCTTAATGTCCTCGCCCTGGAAGCTGATGCGCCCGTGCACGGCGTCGTCCCAGGCGATCTCCCCGGGAGGCACGCGCAAGCGGATCGCGTCCTCCTCCATATAGGCTTTGCCATCGGCCAGTAGCGTGTCGGCGACCTCCTGGTGGCGGGCGACGCGAGCGCCTTGAAAGACGGGCGGCTCGTCCCAGTCGAGGCCGAGCCACTTTAGGCCGTCGAGAATGACCTGGGTGTGCTCGTCGGTGGAGCGGGCTTTGTCGGTGTCTTCGATGCGCAGCAGGAACTTCGCGCCTTCACGGCGGGCGAACAGCCAATTGAAGAGCGCGGTGCGGGCGCCGCCCACGTGGAGATAGCCCGTCGGCGACGGGGCGAAGCGAACGCGTGCAGTCATGGGAACGGAGGAGGGGGGATTCGAACCCCCGATAGGGTTTTAAAGCCCTATAACGGTTTAGCAAACCGCCGCCTTCAGCCACTCGGCCACCCCTCCAACATCGCCGCGCCGGAAGTTACGACCTTCGAGCGGGCGGTGGAAGGCTCATGACGCGCCACTGTCACACGGACGGCGGGCGGCGCGTTCCTTACCCGACTGAACCACTCCAGGAGGAGTAGTCATGCTACGACGTACATATCATGTCACCATCGGTCTGGTCACGGCGGTCGGCGCGCTCGCGCTGAGCGCGTGTAACTCGACCGGCCCGCGCGTGACCCGGCCTGTGAACGTCAAGGTCGCCGCCAGTTCCGCATCCGCCATTGCGGGCGGGGCGGCGGCAGGCCCCATCGAGATCACCGGCCTGCGCCTAGTCGTTGGCCAGACTTCGCTCGGCAGCGGCGACCAGTTTGGTTGCGTCGATTGCCAGGATTCCGGCCCTGAGAACGCGGACGCGCAGGATGCGCCGGTTCTCCTTGTCGTCCCCGTGGACGGGACGCCCGTGTCCGTGAGAACGGAGCGGGTCGGTCCGGGGCAGTACGCGGCCGTCGAAATCGAAGTCGCATCCCCGAACGCGGCGATCCTCGCGGCGAATCCGACCTGGCCCGCCGGAGCGACGATTGAAGTCACCGGCCGCTACAATGGCGTCGCCTTTACCTTGCCGCTCGCCATCGAGGGCGCGTTCCGCGAGACGTTGTCCCCGCCGGTCGATGTGCCCGCCGGTGGGGTTTCCACCATCAGCGTGACGATCACGCTGCCCATCGCCACGTGGTTCACGAGCAACGGCACGGCGCTCGACCCCGCCAACGCCGCGCAGCGGGCTCAGATCGAGGCTAACGCCCGCGTCTCCTTCCAGCCGCTGGAGTCCGAGTCCGAACGCGAGCGGTAGGAGCTTTCATTTTTCCCACCAGCGGAACCGCTGCGGCTCAATCTTGGCGAGTCGCTGCAGGTTGCGCGCGAACCGGCCCACGAACAGCGCCACCATGCCGGCGAGCAGGATCGCGAGCGTCCAGTTCGCGACCACGCCGAGTGACCAGGGCCCGTGCAGCTTCAGGGCAGCGGCCAGGGCGACCATGGTGTTGAGCAGAATCAGGATCAACCGCACTTCGGTCGGCCCGATCCCCCCGTAGGAGATCTTGAACACGCCGAACACGGTGGACTCGAGGTACACGTTGATCGACAGGGCGAGATAGACGACCACGAGCCCGAGCGCCAGGCCGAGATTCACATAGGGCGAGAGCCCGATCCCCACGCCGATCACGGTGGTCGAGAACGCGTCCACGACGTGGTCCAGGTAGTAGCCGTACTTGGGCCGCTGCGTCCCGCGCACCCGCGCCAGGGTGCCATCGAGGCTGTCGCCGAGCCAATTGACCGCGAGCATCAGGCTCGCCACCCATAGCCAGGCCGGGTTGTAGTGCGAGAGCGCGTAGGCAGTGCCGGCGCCTGCCGCGCCCACCATCCCCAGCGCGGTCAGGTGATTTGAGCGGATCAGGCGCGGCGCACGGGCCGCGAGGGCGTGCAGCACGCGTCGCTCGGGCCCGGCGAGCAGGAATTGCATCTCACGTGTCCCGGTCATCGCGGTCCTCCCATCGTGGTCTAGACGACATGCGCAGCGACGGAGGGCACAGGATTCGAACCTGTAAGGGCTTGCGCCCGCCGGTTTTCAAGACCGGTGCCTTAGCCATTCGGCCAGCCCTCCAGACGCTACCTAACCTAGCGCCCCGTTCCCGCTCCTAGAAGCTTGTCTTGCGCCCCCTCAGGCTTCGGTATACGTTCGGGGGCCCTAGTTCGGACAAAAACAGGACCCATCGATGTCGATTCCCCCGATTCTCTTTCGACGTACTTCCAGGGGGACCTTGGAACTTGCACACGCAAGCGCCCGTTACGTTCAGGGCTGTCCGGCCGATTCACTTTCCCGGGAAAACTTTCGCATATGAGACTCTCCGAAACCGCGATACGACGCCCCGTCCTCGCCAGCATGCTCTCGGCCGCGCTGGTGCTCTTCGGGGTCATCGGCTACACCCGGCTCTCCGTGCGCGAGCTGCCCGATATCGATCCTCCGATTATTTCGGTCACCACCGTGCTGCCCGGCGCGAACGCGCAGGTGGTGGAGACCGCGGTGACCGACGTGCTCGAGGAAGAGCTCTCCACGATCCAGGGGATCCGCACGCTGAGCAGCTCGTCCGCGGAGCAGACGAGCAACATCACGTTGGAATTCACGCTCGACCGGCCGGTGGACGTGGCGGCGCAGGACGTGCGCGACAAGGTGTCGCGCGTGCGCGGGCGCCTGCCGGTGGACGTGCTCGAGCCGGTGATCGCGAAGCAGTCAGCCGACGCGCAGCCCTTCTTCTGGCTGGCACTCTCGAGCGACAACTACGATCTGATGCAGCTGTCCGACGTCGCGGACCGGCTGGTCAAGGCGCGGTTACAAAGCCTGCCCGGCGTCGGCAGCGCCGCCATTTTCGGCGAGCGGCGCTACTCGATGCGGGTGTGGGTTGACCCCCAGGCGCTCTCGGCGCGCGGGCTCACCGTCCAGGACGTGGAATCCGCGATTGCCGCGCGCAACGTCGAGATCCCCGCGGGGCGGATCGAGTCGACCCGCCGGGAGTTTTCCGTCCGCTCACTCGGCGAGCTGAAGACGCCTGCCGCATTCGGCGACATGGTGGTCGCGAGTCAGGGCACGCAGCTGGTGAAGCTGAAGGATGTCGCGCGCGTCGAGCTCGGTCCCGAGGACGTTCGCTCGATCTTCCGCTGGAAGGGCACGCCGTCGGTCGCGATCGGCGTGGTGCGGCAATCGAAGGCCAACCTGATCGACGTCGCCAGGCGCATTCGCGCGGAGCTCCCCGCCATCCAGCAGACGCTGCCGACCGGCGTGAAGCTCGAGAGCGCGTTCGACGGCTCGGTGTTCGTCACGCACTCGATCGACGACGCGCGACTCACGTTGCTCATCGCCGCGATCCTCGTCGTGCTGATCATCTTCGTCTTCTTGCGGAATGTCCGGGCCACGATCATTCCGGGACTCGCGATCCCGGCATCGATCATCGCGACCTTCGCGATCATGTATTTCCTGGGCTTTTCGATCAACAACTTTACCCTGCTCGCGCTGACGATCGCGATCGGCATCGTGGTGGACGACGCGATCATCGTGCTCGAGAATGCCTTCCGGCACCAGGAGGAGCTGCACGAAACACCCGAGCAGGCAGCGGTACACGGCACGAATGAGATCGGGTTCGCCGTCATCGCGACCACGATCGCGCTGGTCGCGGTGTTTTCGCCGCTCGCGTTCCTCACGGGCACCGCGGGCCGGTTGTTGAGCGAGTTCGGGATCGCCGTCGCGGGCGCCGTCGTCATCTCGGGCTTCGTCGCGCTGACGCTCACGCCGATGCTCTGCGCCAAGATCCTCCGGATGCAGCACCAGCACGGCAAGACCTTCCAGATGTTCGAGCGCGGCTTCAATGCGCTCTCGCAACGGTATGGGCAGCTGTTGCGTCGCGCCGTCGATCACCGCGTCGCCGTCCTGCTCGGGACGCTGGCGGTTGTTGCCGTCTCCGTCGTTGCGTTTTTGATCTACCCGCCGACGCGACTCCAGAACGAGCTGATCCCGGACGACGATCGCGGCTTTTTCCTGGTCGTGGTCCGTGGACCGGAAGGCGCGTCGCTGCCGTATACCGACAGCTACGTGCGCCGGGTGGAACAAATCATCGGGCGCACGCCCGACGTGAACGGTTACTTCACGATCGTCGGCGGATTCGCGGGTGGCGTCAACAGCGCCTTCGTCGGCGTGATCCTGAAGGATTGGGGCGAGCGCCACACCAGCGTGCAGCAGATGATCGGCGGGCTGTTTCCCCAGCTCATGGGGATCTCGGGAGTCCTGGCGTTTCCGTACGCGCCCGGCGCGATCGGCTTCTCGCAGCCCATTCAATACGTCGTGCAGAACCCCGATTTCGCCAAACTCACGGACATCATGGGACCGTTCGCCGGCCGCGTGTCACAGGTCAAGGGGCTCGCGAACGTGCAAACCGACCTTTTCGTGAACAAGCCGGAGCTGCGGGTGACGTTCGATCGGGACCGGGCTGAGGATTTGGGCGTGCCGGTCCGCGACGTCGCCTCGGCGCTGCAGACGTTCCTCGGCGGCCGCCGCGTGAGCACCTTCACGCGCAACGACAAGCTGTACTACGTGGTCGTGCAGCTCGATCCCAGGGATCGCGCGACCCCGAGCGACATGGGCGGGGTGTACTTGCGCGGCAAGGGCGGCCAGCTGGTCCAGCTCAATGCCCTGGCGAACGTGCAGGAAGGCGTGGGCGCGCGGCAAATCAACCACTTCAACCGCATTCCGTCGTTTACACTGTCGGCCTCGCTCACGCCCGGGCTCGCCCAGGGCGAGGCGCTCGATTCCATCGACGCGGTCGCGAAACAACTGCTGCCACCCGGGACCACGACGGCCCTCTCCGGAGAATCGCGCGAGTATAAGGAGAGCGGGAGCGCCATCTACTTCGCGTTTGTGATCGCGCTGATCGTGGTGTTCATGGTGCTCGCCTCGCAGTTCGAATCGCTGCTGCACCCCTGGACGGTGCTCCTGGCCGTCCCGCTCGCCATCACCGGTGCGCTGGCGACGCTGAAGTTCGCGGCGATCATTCATCGGTCGGGTGCGACGATGAACCTGTACAGTCAGATCGGGATGATTCTGCTGATCGGACTGGTCAGTAAAAACTCGATTCTGCTCGTCGAGTACACGAATCAGCTGCGGGAGAAAGGCCTCGACACCGTCGCGGCGGTCCTCGAGGCGGGGCGGATCCGGTTCCGCCCGATTCTGATGACGTCGGTCGCCACGATCATGGGAGCGGTACCGGTCGCCTGGGGCGTCGGCGCCGGGTCCGCGTCCCGGAAACCGCTGGGATACGCGATCGTCGGCGGCGTGTTCTTCTCGACGGCGCTCACGTTGTTCCTGGTGCCGGCGGCGTACGTGGTGTTCGACGGGTTGCGCGAGCGGGTGCGCGCGCGGCGCGGTCGCCTCGTCCCGGTAGCAGGGGAGGGCGACTGATGTTGACGTTGCTGCTCGCCCTGCAGGGAGTCGTGCCTTCCGCCGCCACGGACTCGTTGCCGCAGATCACGCTGGTCGAAGCGCTCCAGCGGGCCGCGCGCGTCGATCCGGGCTACGTCGCCGCGCTCGGCCAGGTGGACAACGCGGTGTGGGCTCGGCGCAGCGCGTTTTCCGTCTTCATCCTGCCGTCGATAACCCTCGCGACCACGGCGACGCGCAGCAACCCACCGTTCTTCAACTTCGGGACGCTGCGGCCGGAGAGATTTTCGGTGCAGTCATCGATCACCGCATCCTACGATCTCTTTCTGGGCGGTCAGAAGTTCGCTGAGCTGTCGCGGTCGGGGGCGGCGCTGGAAAGCGCGCACGCGGGTGAGCTGAAGCAGCGCTTCGCCACCGCGCTCCTCACCGAATCCGACTATTACGCCGTGCTGGCCGCCGCCGAGCTCGATCGCGTGGCCCGCGACCGCCTGCGCCGCGCGCGCGAGCAGCTCGGCGTAGCGCGGGCGCGAGTCGCGTCCGGTGCGGCGGTTTCGACCGATTCGCTGAATCTGCGGCTCGAGTTCACGCGGGCGCAGGTGGGGCAGCTCCGACAGGAATCGGCGCTGCGCGTCGCCCGGCTCGAGTTGGGGCGGCGGATCGGCGCCCCGGGACCGGTCGACGCTGCGCCGCTCGACACGACTCCGGCGCCGGAGCTGCCCATCACGCTGGCGGATGCGATCAGCCAGGCGGCGGTGCAGGGCCCCAGCTATCGCCAGGCCGCTGCGGAAGAGCGTGCCGCCTCGGCGGTATTCCGGTCGCGCCTCGGCGCGTATCTGCCACACGCCACCCTCTCCTGGACTGGGGTGGGCTTCGACAACAAGTTCGTCCCCTCGGGGGCGAAGTTCACACAGCTGTCGCTCGGCATCTCGTTTCCGCTGTGGGACAACGCGCGCCGCGAGCTCGCGCTGTCGCAGGCGCGGGTGAGTCGCGATGTGGCCCGCGCCGTCCGACAGGATATGGATGGCGCGGTTCAACACGATGTGACGGCGGCGTATGATGCGTACGTGACGACGCGGGCGACCGCCGATCTCGCGGTGCAGGGGCTCGTGGTCGCGCGCGAGAGCTTCCGCGTTCAGCAAACGCGCTATTCGAGCGGCGCGACGACGATTCTCGATCTGCTCGATGCCGAAGTCAACCTGTCCCAGGCCGAGGCGGACCTCGTGCAAGCCCGCTACGGGACCCGTCTCGCACTCGCCGGCCTCGAGAGCATCCTCGGCAAGAGACTCTTTTCCGATAAGGGAACCCCGTGATGTCGTACCGCGCCCTCGCAGTTCTGATGATTCTCGTGGCCGCTTGCAACAAGGCCAAATCCGCAGCCCCCGGCGGCGGTGCGGGTGGCGGCATGCCGCCCATGCCCGTCGAGGTCTCCGCCGCGATCCGCGATACCGTCGTGGACGCGATCGCGGCCTCGGGCCAGATCGAGGCCGTGCAGTCCATCGAGCTGCGGCCCGAGGTACAGGGACGCATCACGGATATTCTGGTGCGCGAAGGGCAGGAGGTCGCCGCGGGGACGGCGCTCTTCAAAGTGGATGACGCCGAGCTGAAGGCGCAGGCCGCCCAGGCCGAAGCCGAGCGCCAGATGGCTCGGCAGGCACTCGAGCGCACCAAGCAGCTGATCGCGCAAAATGCGTCGTCAACGTCTGATTTGGAGCAGGCGCAAGCGAAGTCACAGGGTGCCGACGCGAACTACGATCTGCTCAAGACGCGGCTCGACCGTACCGTCGTCCGGGCGCCGTTCGCCGGCGTCGTCGGCCGACGGCTCGTGAGCATCGGCACGTTTGTCAGCAACCAGACGCCGCTGACTTCGCTGCAGTCGGTCAACCCGCAACACGCCTCATTCCAGGTGCCCGAGCGCTATGCCGACCAACTGCGCCGCGGCCAGCTGGTGAGCTTCCAGGTCGCCGCGCTGCCCGGCAAGAATTTCTCGGGCGAAGTGGTCTTCGTGGATCCGGTCGTCGAGCTGCCGGGTCGCACGATCCTCATCAAGGCGCGCGTGCCGAACCCCGAGCACCAGCTCCAGGCGGGGATGTTCATCGAGGCGCGCCTGGCGATGGCCATCCGGCCGAACGCCGTGATCGTGCCGGAAGACGCGGTGCTACCGCTCCAGGGCGCGACGTTCGTGTGGGTGGTGAAAGACGGAAAAGCCGACCGCCGCCAGGTGACGCTGGGCGTGCGCACGGCAGGCTGGGCGGAGATCCGGGGCGGCGCGGTGGAAGCGGGCGATCAAGTCGTCGTGGGCGGCCTCGAACGGCTCTTCCCCGGCGCGGCCGTGATGGCGCAGGTCGTGCAGCGCCGCCGCGGGGCTCCCGGGGGCGCGGAGTCTACCGCTGTGGCCGCCCCGGCCCGTTAGTGGCCCGGTTGCTCGGGTAGCGGCTGGAAGGGACTGCCCGTGTTGCGGAACACGGCCTGCGCGATCTGCTGGGCGCGCGCCGCGAGGGTCGGTTGCTTGGCCTGCAGCTGCTCCGCCATCGCGTAGTACGTCAGCCCGTACAGCGACAGAATCCCTTCCGACGGTCGATCCACCCATCCGCGCGGCCGCGGCCGGATCGCCGCGTCGGCGTGATAGACCTCGAACAGCAGCCGTGTGGTGCGGGGCACGTTGACGTAGCCCAGCGACTGTATCGCCTGGATGCTGTCGGACTGCACCAGCGGTTGCGGCCGCAGCGCCCGCGCAAAGCCGTGGCCCTCGAGATGCCCCGTCAGCCCGTACTGATCCCCGTACAGCCCCACGGTGCGCGAGAAGTAGATCGGCCGTTTGCCGAGCTGGTCCTTGATCACCTGTAGCACGACCACGTCGGCGCGCTCGATGTAGGGACGGCCCAGCATCTGCGGGTCGAGCGTGACGTCGATCGCTCCCAGTCGCGCCGTGCGTTTCTGGTCGATGATGTAGTACTGCTCGAGCGCGGCGAGCTGCTCGTCCGTGAAACTCATCAGGCGCCCCGCCGGCAGCGGCCACTGCTTGCCGCGGTAGATCGCGGGCGCATTGGTGGTGTCGAACGGCTGGACCGGGCGCCGCTGCAGCTGCCGCAGGTACCAGTCGGTGTTCGCGAGCGACAGGTTGACCACGGTCACGTCGCGCCGGATGCCTTCGACCTCCTGGGCGTACCAGAGCGGGAAGGTGTCGTTGTCCCCCGCCGTCACGAGCACGCCGTAGGGCTCGACCGATTGCAGCAGATCGTAGGCGAAGTCCCGGGCCAGCGTCTCCCCCTTGCGGGACGCGGTGAGGCGGTTGCCGAGCAGCGGAATCAGCGCGAAGGCGAGCAGCGGTGTGGCGTAGATCCAGCGGCGCGCCTCGTCGGGTTGGCGCGCGCGGAAGAAGTCGCCTGCCCACTCCATGAGGGCCGCGAGGCCCATCCCCATCCAGATGCCCCAGAGCGCGAATGAGCAGATGAAGAAGTAGTCACGCTCGCGCACCTCGTGCTGTTGCCCCGGCAGGTTGAACGGCTGCGAGTAGCCCCACTTGAAGTTCAGGTAGAAGATGAGCGCGAACGTGAACGTGAACATGAGCAGCGTCATCGCGAGCGCGGTGCGCTTGTCGGCGCGCCAATGGCGCCAGGCGCCGATGCCGCCGACGAACAGGAACAGCACCGCCAGCCCCCGCTGGATCCGCTCCGGCCAGTCGTGGGCGAATTGCCAGGTGAAGTACTGCCAGTACATCTGGATCTGCTGCCAGTACAGGACGATGGTGTGGCCCGAGTTACCGGTGCCCGGCGCTTGCATCGGGTTGTCGAAGATGGACGGCTTGCCGTACTGCTGGCGGGTCAGCACCGCCCACAACGCTTCCCAGTTGGTGGGCTCGCCCTCGTTGATTGCGGGGTAGAAGGCCGCGCGAATCGGAAGGTAGGTGTACACCGACAGCCCCACGGCCGCGACGAGGAGGGCGGCGACCGCGAACGTCCAGTTGCCCGCGTAGAAGGCCGCAAACACCAGGGCGGCAACGAACAGTACTCCCGCGAGCACGACGGGCGTCATGCTCTCGAGCCCGAGCGAGAGCAGCAGCATCCAGACCGACGAGAACACCAAGAACTGCGACCACTCGATTCGCCGGCCCTCGTCCGTGGGGGCCCGCTGCTTTTTCAGCGGTGGGAAGAGCAGCACCATCACGACCGGCCCGACCAGCACGCCCATCATGTGGTTCGTGGCGGTGAGCGCGAGGAGATAGATGATCAGGAGCAGATAGTGATCGTGGCCTTCCCCGGCCGGCTGGTCGTCCCAACGCACGATGAGCCAGAGGATCAACGCGATCGAGAGGAGGCTGAGCGTGTACACCTTCTCGTTCACGACCGACTGGTTCCACACCGTGAATGACGTCGCGGAGACGATCGCGCCTGCGAGGGCGGCGAGGCGCCGTGGCCACCGCGCCGGCACGATGGGACGCAGCCAGCGCTCGCAGATCAGGAACCAGCAGCCCGCCGATACGGCGCTCGTCACGGCGGCGAACAGGTTGATCCGCTGCGCGTACCCGGCGACCCAGGGGATGAGGCCCCAAACGTGCGCCATCAGGACGAAGAGCGGGTTTCCCGGCGGGTGCGGGATGCCGAGGGTGTAGGCCGCGGCGATGTACTCCGACGTGTCCCAGAACTGGGTCGTGGGGGCGAGCGTCAGGATGTAGAGGAGCAGCGAGCCAATCACCACGCAGGCCGCCATGAGATAAGGCGGACGGTCGGCGACGGGCGATGCAGGGCGCGGAGGCTGTGTCGTGGGTCTGGGTATGGTCGTTGTCATAGCGCCGTTAATCTAGTGTCTGAATTGCCGCATACCGGTCAGGATCATGGCAACCCCGTGCTCGTCCGCCGCCGCAATGACCTCGCTATCCTTGACCGAGCCCCCCGGCTGAATGATCGCGGCGATTCCGGCGGCGGCCGCTTCGTCCACGCCGTCCCGGAACGGGAAGAAGGCGTCGCTTGCGAGCACGGCGCCCTTGGGATCGTGGCCCTGCTGGCGTGCCTTGTGCACGGCGAGAAACGAGGCATCCACCCGGCTCATCTGTCCAGCGCCGATCCCGATCGCCGCTTCGCCCCGGGCGAGGAGGATCGCATTCGACTTGACCGACCCGACCGCCGCCCAGGCGAACCGTAGGTCGTTCCATTCCGCATCTCTCGGCCGGCGGGACGTCACTACCTGCCATTTCGACTCGTCGGCTACCCCGCTAAAACGGAATCGGTCCTGGACGAGGAATCCGCCGCGCACCCGTTTGAAGTCCATGCTCGCCTCGTCGGCTGCGAGGGCGGAGGGCAGGGGCAGCTCCACGACGCGCAGGTTCTTTTTTTCCTGGAAGACGGCGAGCGCGTCGGCATCCACGCGCGGCGCGACCACGACCTCGATGAACAGATCGCGCATCGCTTCGGCGGCGGCGCGGTCCACCACCGTGTTGAACGCCACGACGGAGCCGAACGCCGACGTGCGGTCTGTCGCAAGTGCGCGGGCATAGGCGTCGGCGGCGTTCCGGCCCAGCGCGATCCCGCAGGGCGTGGTGTGCTTGATGATGACGCACGCCGGCCGGGCGTCCTTGCCTCCTGCCCATGGCGCCACGGCCATCACCGCGGCATCCACGTCGAGAAGATTGTTGAATGACAGCTCCTTCCCATGGAGCTGGTGGAGATCACGGATGCCACGTTCGTCGGTCGCGTACAGGGCGGCGCGCTGGTGGGGATTCTCGCCGTAGCGCAGCGCCTGCCGGCGCTCGAGCACGAGGCTCAGCGTGGCGGGTAACGCTTCTTGTGAGCGCGACAGGTAGGCGAGGATCGCTGCGTCATATGCGGCGGTGTGCGCGAACACCTTCGCGGCGAGGGCCTGCCGCTCGTTCGGCGCGACGCCGCCGCTCTTTAGCCGCTTGATGATAGACGGATAGTCGTCCGGATCGACGATCACGATCACCGCGGCATGGTTCTTCGCGGCTGAGCGGAGCATCGACGGGCCGCCGATGTCGATCTGCTCGATCGCCTGGGCGAACGTCGTCTCCGGCTTCGCCACCGTTTCGCGGAACGGATAGAGATTCACCGCGACGAGGTCGATGGGTGCGATCCCCTGCTCGCGCATCGCCTTGAGGTCGTCGGGATTGTCGCGCCGCGCGAGCAGACCGCCGTGCACCTTGGGGTGCAGCGTCTTCACCCGGCCGCCCATCATCTCGGGGACGCCGGTCACCTGTTCGATTGGCACGACCGGCACGCCCTCACGCCGCAGGGCCTCGGCGGTTCCCCCGGTGGATACAATCTCCCAGCCGAGCGCGACCAGCTCGCGCGCGAACGGGACGAGCCCGCGCTTATCGGCAACCGAAAGCAGCGCCCTCACGCCCTCACCAGTCCTCAGCGACCGCCCGGACGAGGTCCGCTAGGCTCACGAGGTCCTTGAGATCGATGAGCTCGGCGGGGGAGTGGGAGTAGCGGAGCGGCCAGCCCATCGCCACGTCGACGACGCCGTAAGGCGTGAACACGGAGCCGTCGTTGCCGCCGTTCGTCGTGCCGATCTGCAGCGCCACGCCGCGGGCGCGGGCGAGCTGCGCGAGCGAATCCACGTAGGCGGGCGGTGTGATGGACGAGTTGTCGAGTGCGCGGGCGACTGCGCCGGCCCCGACGGGTGCGACGGCAAAGTTCGGCAGCTCGAGCGGCGAGTCCGCCGAGACGAACGTGTCCACCGCGTGCACGCGCTTGGGCGTCGTGCCCAGCTGGTGCGCGGCGGCTTCGGCGCCCTCGAGCCCGATCTCCTCGCGCACGCTAAAGAGGAAGACCACTTGGTGCCGCAGCTTGGAGCGATCGAGGTGACGTAATGAAATGACAAGCGCGGCGCACCCCATGCGGTCGTCGAAGGAGCGGCCGGTGGCGCGCGTCCCCGCCAGGCGCACGTACTGTTTCGGCATGGTGATGGTGTGCCCGATCTTGACGCCGAGCGCTTCCGCTGCTGCCCGGCTCGTGGCGCCGACGCTGACGCGCAGGCGGGGTGGCGTGCGACGCGTAAACCCGGTGTCCCGCGGGAGAAAGATGCCGGGGATGTCGCCCCGATCCCCATGCACGAGCGCCGGCTTTGCCTCGAACAGCGAGGGGAAGAAGCCGCCGCGGTTCGTGAGAGTGAGCGAGCCGTCGCCAAGGATCGAGTCCACGCGGAAGCCGATCTCGTCCATGTGCGCCACGATCACGACCACGGGATCGCCCTGACCGACGCGCACCCAGAGATTCCCCGCTGTGTCGGTCTCCGCCCGTGCCCAACTGGGCAGGAGCCGCTGTACGGCTTCCCGCACCGGCGCCTCGGCTCCGGAAACGCCGTAAGACTCGATGAGTTGGGAGATGACGGTCTGGGCCTCGGAAACTCGGCTCGTGTCCTGTATCGCGAGCAAGGCCGCCAGTGCGAGGATCATCGGGCGCCTCCGATCCATTGCACGAGATCGCGCACCAGAGCTTCAACATCGGCCAAAGCAACTGTTTCGACCGCGGTGTCCGGAAGCTTCGCCGCAACCGTCACCTCGCGGGCCTCGTCAAAGGGCCCTTGCAGATTCTTCACGCTGTTCAGCCCGGCGTTCGAGGCGTAGAGGCTCTGCACCGTGAACGCCACCACGACGCTGCCACGCACCCGCGGCTTGGACAGCGCGGCGGCGGCGAGCGCGGCGCATGCGGCGCGGCGCCCTGCGACGGGAGCGGCGAGGAGGCGATCTCCGTAGCGCTCGGGACGCTTGGTGAGGGAGACGGGAGCGAGGACCTCCAGGCCCAGCGCGAGCACGTCGGCGCGAGAGGCGGCGCCCACATCCACGTAGGCATTGTCCACGGTAAATGGAGGATCGGTCCCTGCCGGACGGCCGCGCGTCAGGTGCGTGGACCGCACCGCTACGACGCCCGGCACCGGCCCGCGGCGGCCAAACAACGTCACGCGCTGTCCCTCGAGCTGTTGATCGAAAAGCGGGTAGCCGCGCGGCACACTGCCCACGCGCCGCAGCAGCAGGTAGCCGTCGTCCGTGATGTTGCCCACGGCATAGCCCACTTCATCGAGCGGACAGGACACGAGCCGCTTCGGCGTTCCCCGGCCGAGCGTGAGCGTGACATTGCCGGCGCGGTCGCGCGCGCTCCCTGGGAGGAGCGTCAGCAGGGAATCGGCCATGGCTTGTTCGTAGCCCGTCACCGCAGTCATTGAGGCAAACCGAACAGCCAGACTGTCGGGACTTTGCAGCGCGAGAATCAGCAACAGCGCATTCACGAAAGCCTCCGTGCCAGGTCGAGCACCACCTTCGGGAGCAGCTCATGTTCGGCTTCGAGCACACGCGCCGCCAGGGTCGCGGGCGTATCGCCCGGCTCGACGGGGACGCGGGCCTGCGCGATGATCGGCCCGCGGTCGAACTCGTCATCCACGTAATGGACGGTCGCGCCCGACTCCTTGACGCCGCTCGCCAGCACCGCGGCGTGCACTCGCTGCCCGTACATTCCCGGGCCGCCGAACGCGGGGAGCAGGGCGGGGTGAATGTTGATCATTCGCCGGCGGAACCGCGCGACGACCGCGGGCGGGACCAGCTTCATATAGCCGGCCAGGACGACGAGCTCGGCATCGTCAAGTGCGGCGAGCAGCTCATTCGGGTCGCTGGAATTGTGCAACACCGTGGTGGGGATGCCGGCGCGGCGCGCGCGCGCGAGCGCTCCGGCATCCGTTCGGTTCGAGATCACGCGGGAGACGCGCGCGGGCCGCGCCGGTGAATCGTCGAGCGCATCGAGCAGAGCCTGCAGGTTCGTGCCGCCGCCCGACACCAGCACGGCGACACGAACCGGCTGCTTCTCCCCGGTCACTGACTCCGGCTGCAGCGCGCGACGGACTTGGGCTTCGAGCCGCTGGTGACGCTCAGCGTGAACGCGCCGGTGGCATACTTGCCGGCCGTGTTCACGACGATCTCATACGCCCCGTTCTGCGGGAACGTCGCCGTGAGGCGAGCGTTGCAGTTGCCACCCGAGTCGTCGTCCTGGAAGTCGCGGCCGCCGGAGACGCCGGGCCCCCGCAGGAAGAGATACGAGTCGAACGCATCCGATTCCAGATCGATCGTGACCGTCTGGCCGGTGCGGCCCTGGATGTCCCACGCCTGGGCGTAGGTGCTGTCGCTGGACAGCAGCACGTCGCTCCGCGTCAGCGTGCCCTGCTGCGTCTGCCCGATGGAAATCGAATGCGACGCCGTCTCCCCCCCCCCGGCCCCCCCGGCGTTGCCGCTCTCGGCGCCCCCCCCACCGGCGGCGGCGCGCGGCGGCTGGCAATCGGCATTGCCGCGCTCCTGGACCGGCTTCGACCCTTCGGTGATGGAGAGTGTGAAGCGGCCCGTTTGGCGCTCGGGCGACGAGGTCGTGTTCACGAGGATCCGGTAGGGGCCGCGGCTCGGGAACGCGCGCGACACTCGCGCCGAGCAGCCGGGCCCGCCGTCGTCGTTGATCACCGATGCGTCGAGATCATCGCCGCGGATGATGAGCACCGGATCGAAGTCGTCGGAGGACAGATCAATCGTGATCTCGCGTCCCGGCGGCGCCGTGAACTGGTAGAACTTGAAGTAGCTCTTGTCGGGGTAGAGGGAATCGGAGCTCGTGAGGGAGCCGTTGACGGTCTCACCGACGCGAATCGTCGGTATCGGGCCTTGTGAGGATGCGGTTTGCTGCTGCGCACTGGCCGGCGCACTCGCCGGCGCTCCCGCGGATGCGGCGGAGCTGAAGCGGCAGTTGCCCTTCGGCTCGGTCTGCCCTTCACCCTCGGAGACTTTCAGCGTGAAGTGGCCCGTCTGGCGCCGTGGGCGGGAGGCCGTGTTCACGACGACCCGCAGCGGGTGGTCATCCTGCGGCGAATACACGAGCCGGGCGTTACAGCCGCCGCCGCCGTCGTCGTTTTCGACGAGTTTTTCACCGCGCCCGCGCGTCAGGATCAGGTAGGAGTCGAAGTCATCCGATTGGAGATCGACGGTGAAGGCCTGGAAGGCCTTGACCGGCAGAATCCAGCGCTGGAAGTACGTGGAGTCACCCGTGAATTCGGGATCATTCGCCGTGAGGTTGCCCGTGACGGTCTGGCCCACCTGGATCATGCCCGCCACGCGCCCGAAGCCGCGGCAGACCGTGTCGGCCGGCGTCGCCGCCTTGCCGCGCGCCAGCGCCAGCCGGTAGTCGCCCAGCTCCGCGGGCGCGCTCGAGTTCGCGTAGATGCGGTAGTTCGCGGCCTGGGGCAGCACGAAGGTGAGTCGCGCGTTGCAGCGGTCGCCGCCGTCGTCGTTGCGCGCCAGCGAGTTCCCCGTGGCGTCCGCGAGCACCAGGTTGGCGTCGAAGTCGTCGGACGTGAGGTCCACGGCGACGGTGTCACCCTTGTTGCCCACAAACGCGTACATCTTGTAGCGCGAGCCGTCGGCGAACTGCTGGTCTGTGGTCGTGAGGCGGCCGGTCACGCTCTGGCCGACGCGGATGGGGATCTGGGCGACTGCGGCGCGGGGGGCGAAGGCCGCCAGTGCGGCAACGAGGGCGAGGAGTAGACGGACGGTGCGCACAGGTGCTCCTTGGGCAACGAGGATGAGAGGGCTCAATCTGCAGGTCCCGGGACCGGGGCACAATCTAGGGGTCGAGGACCGTGAGCCGGAGAATTTCGTCCGCCGCGGCCGCCAAGTCAGCGACGACGATCACACCGATGGCCCGCGCTTGCTCCTGGTGCTGTTCGCCGTGACCGGTGCCGACCAGAATGCCATGCCCCCCCAGCAGCCGGGCGGGCTGCACATCCGAGAGCCGGTCGCCCACCCACCAGGAGCGCGTGAAGTCGATCCCCCCTCCCAGCGCGTCGTTGGCGTCGTGGAACAGCTTGGTGCCCGGCTTCCGGCATTCGCAGGGGCCGGTGTACTGGGGGTGGTGGGGACAGAAGTACGCGCCGTCGAGATGCGCATCGTGGGCGCCGAGCAGCTCGGCGACACGCCGCTGGACGGCGCTGTAATCGGCGACTGTGTACAGCCCGCGGGCGATGCCCGACTGGTTCGTGACGGTGATGACCAGATGCCCGCGCTGGTTGAGGCGCCGGATCGCTTCGGCCGCGCCCGGGATCAGCCGGACCTTGCCGGGCTCGTGCAGGAAGCCCGCATCCTCGACGATCGTGCCGTCGCGGTCGAGAAAAACAGCCTGAGCCATCAGCTGTCAGCCATCAGCCGTCAGCGCGGCCCTGACAGTATCGATCTGATCGGGAAAAATCGTGCGCGGATCGAGCACAACGCGGCCGTCGGCGATGCGGGCGATGATGGGTGGATCGTTGGCGCGCAGTTTGGCGACTAGGTTGCCGGTTTCCGGGTGCCAGACGGCGACCAGCCAGGTCTTGAGCTTCGCCCCGGGGAACGACCCGCCGCCGACCTCGGACTCACCCTCGACGAGCTCTGCATCTCCCATGCCTTTTTTCAACGCCTCTGCACGCCTTTTGACGCCTTCAAGGTCTTCCGTCAGCATCCTCAAGACCGGAATCTCCCTGCGTGCCACGTCAGGATCGCGATACAGGGCGAGTGTGGCTTCCAGCGCCGCCAGCGTCAGCTTGTCGGCGCGCACCGTGCGCGCGAGCGGATCGGCCCGGCACGCCGCGATCGCCTCTGTCGTCCCGACGAGAATCCCCGCCTGTGGGCCACCGAGCAGCTTGTCGCCGCTGAACGCGACCACGTCGGCTCCGCTCGCGACCGCCTCGCGCACCGTGGGTTCGCCGGAGAGACCCCATTTCCCGAGGTCGAGCAGCAACCCGCTGCCGAGGTCGTAGAGACAAGCCACGCCGCGCGCATGCGCCAGCTCGGCGAGCTCGGCGACGGGCACGTCGGTGGTGAAGCCGCGGACTTCGAAATTGGAGCGATGGACCTTGAGCAACACGCGAGTGCCGTCGCCGAGCGCGCTCTCGTAGTCCTTCCTGTGAGTGCGGTTGGTCGTGCCGACCTCGACGAGCTGCGCGCCCGAACGGGCCATGATGTCTGGAATCCGGAACGAGCCGCCGATCTCCACCAACTCGCCGCGCGACACGATCGCGTCACCGCCGCGCGCGAGCGCACTGAGCGCGAGCAGCACCGCTCCCGCCGCATTGTTTACGACGAGCGCATCGGCCGCTCCTGTGAGCTCGACGAGCAAGTCGCGGCAATGGGCGTGGCGCGAGCCCCGCGCGCCGCGGCCCAGGTCGTACTCGAGCGCGGAGTAGCCCGCGGCCACGCGCGTGAGGGCGGCGATGGCGGCGGGCGCAAGCGGAGCGCGACCCAGGTTCGTGTGCAACACCACGCCCGTGGCGTTGATGACGGGCGCGAGCGATGGGACGGTGAGCCGCGCCACCGCTGCGCGCACCGCCGCATCCCACCCCTCGACGGGCACGGTGCCACCGTGCGCGCGCGCCTGATCTACCGCCTCCCGCACCGCCTTCACCACCAGCGCGCGCGGATGCTCGGCGAGCAGCGGCGCCACCCCCGGCTCGGCGAGCAGGGCGTCCACGGCGGGTAGGCGGCGGCGCGGATCGGTCATCGCGATGGCGGGGGTGGCGGGGGTGGCGGGGGGGGCGGGGGCGGGACCGGAGGGGGGGGCCGGGGAGGAAGCACGAGGGGCGGGGCCCGGCGTGTGGTGTCAACAGGAGGCGTGCCCGCGCGGCGGCGCGTCGTATCGGCTGGCGCAGGCTTCGGCACCAGGATCACAACTTGTCCGTCCCCCGTCTTGCCCGTGAGGTTCGTCGCCCCCTGGACCCGGATCACGTAGCGGGTTTCGGGCTTGAGGGGCCGGGCGACCGTCACCACGATCCTGTCGGAGGGCGCAGGACGTCGGGCCAAGAGACGGCGAACCAGCGCCGTATCAACCTGCAGCAGGGGACGGCGTGGCCGACCCTGTTGTTGAGGAGGGGGAGGGGGAGCGGGAGGAGGAGCGGGGCGGGCGGGGGGGGCGACGCGTCGCTTCCCGGCGCTCGTATCTCTCGCGGCATTGGTGTCCGCTTTCGCGCGCACGGCCGCCGCCAGCGAATCGTACTGGCGCTGGCTGACTATGCGCCTCACCGGCACGGGCGTCGAATCGGGCAGCTCGAGCACGTGCACGTGCGCGGAGTCGAGCGGCGCGGCCGCGTCCAGAGCCTGGGAGAACTCGAGACGGACGCTCACCGAATCGAGGATGGCGGCGGTGCGGATCCTGGGTGGCACGGTGTCGTGGATGAATGCGAACAGCGCCACGTTGCTGCTCGAATCGAGCGTGACGAGAGCGGAGTCGTAGGCCTCGCGGAGGCCACGATGCCGATCGCCGTTTTCGTCTACCGTTGCATACACGATGTAATGTCCGGGGGCCAAGCCTTGGAGGTTGAACTGGCCGCCCGAATCGGCGAGGGTCAAGTACCCGGCGCTGTCGGGGAGCGGCACCGCCTCGATGAGCGCATTCGGCAGGATGCGCTGCTCGACCCAGGCGAGCGCGATGCCTCCGATGCGCGCGTGCCCAATCGCCGGTCCCGTCGAGAAGAGCACGACCTTACCGGTGTCGAGCCGATTGCGGCGCAGGTCGAGGATACCGGGCAGGATCTCGAGCCGATAGACGCGTCCGCGCTTCCAGCCTTCGCGTGGCTTGACGCTGATGCTGGAGCGGTGCCAGCTCACCTTTGCACCGCCCGAGGTGGGAGAGAGCAGCACGTGGCCAGCCAAACCTTCAGCTCCTCTACCTCCTCCACCTCCTGCCATCTCATCAATCACTTCATCGAAGTGGATGACGGCATCGCCTTTCCAGCCGGGAACGACGGCGCCCGATTCGGGCCGGACGCTCACGATCTTGGGGGGCGCGACGTCGGGCGGCCCGCCGGGCGGGTCGCCGACATTGGCGCATGCGAGGGCCAGTGCGGCGGCCCCGACCGGGATTAGGCGCAGCCCAGGGACCTGAGCTTGCCGGCCAGGACGTCGCGCTGGTCGCGCCATGCCTTTTCCTTTTCGCGCTCGCGCGCCACGACGTCCTGCGGGGCGCGGGCGACGAAATTCTGGTTAGTGAGCCGGGCGGCCAGACCGGCGAGCTGCTGGTCGAGCCGGCCCAGCTCGTCCGCCAGGCGGCGGCACTCCTGCTGCACGTCGATCGTGCCTTCGAGCGCGACAACGACCTCGCTGCCATCGCCGAACACGGCGTGGGCCCCCACCCCGCCCCCCACCCCCACCCCCACCCCCTGCGGGGCTCCATCCACGGCCAGGCTCTCGAGCTGCGCCAGTCGCACGATCGTGTCGCGCTCGCCCGCGAACGTCGCCGCGCGGTCGCCACCGCGGGCCACGATCGTCGCGTTCAGTTTCGTCTTTGGCGGGACGCGATACTCCGCCCGGATCGAGCGGATCTGCTCGATCGCCGTCTTGACGCGCGCGAACTCGCGGTCGGCAGCCGCATCCTCCAGCGCGCGGCGGGCGGCGGGCCATCGGGCCGCGGCGAGCAGATCGTTGGCTTGGCGGCCGGGGAGCTTCTGCCACAGCTCCTCAGTAATGAAGGGGACCGCCGGGTGGAGCAGGCGCAGCGCGACGTCAAAGCAATACGCCAGCACCGCGTGCGCCGGCTCCGCCCCAACTTCGCCGCCTCCCAGCCGTGGTTTGACCGCCTCCACGTACCAGTCCGCGAGCTCGTTCCAGGCGAACTCGAAGCAGCGCTTGGCAGCCTCGTCGAGCCGGAACTGCTCCATGGACGCGGTGGCTTCGCGGATCGTGTCCTGGGCGCGTGACAGGATCCAGCGGTCGGCCAGCGTGAGCTGCTGGCGGTTGATGGACTCAATCGACGGGACCTTGGCGGGCAGCTGGCCGAGGATGAACTGCCCGATGTTCCAGATCTTGTTCGCGAAGTTCCGCCCGGGCGCGAACGTCGTCTCGAGGTCGTCCGGATCGAGCATCAGGTCCTGGCCGAGCGCGGTGTTCGCGATGCACGTCCACCTGAGCGCGTCGGCGCCGAACTTCTCCACCACGACCAGGGGATCGATGCCGTTGCCGAGCGACTTCGACATTTTGCGGTGCTTTGTGTCGCGGACTATTCCGTGCAGGAACACGGTGCCGAACGGCTTCTTCCCCATGAAGTGGTAGCCCGACATCAGCATCCGGGCGACCCAGAAGAACAGGATGTCGGGGCCGGTGACCAGGGTGTGGCCGGGGTAGAAGCGCGCGACGTCGGGCGTCTGCTCGGGCCAGCCGAGCGTGGCGAACGGCCACAGCCAGGAGGAGAACCAGGTGTCGAGCACGTCGGGGTCCTGCTCGACCGGACCGCCGCACTTCGGGCACTTTTTCGGATCTTCCCGGTCGGCCCACTGGTGCTGGCACTTCGTGCAGGTGAACACCGGAATCCGGTGTCCCCACCATAGCTGCCGCGAGATGTTCCAGTCGCGGATGTTCTCCATCCAGTGCACGAACGTGGCGTTCCAGCGTTCGGGGACGATCCGGAACTCTTCCTTCTTGTATCCCTTCATCACCTTGTCCGCCAATGGTTTCATCTTGACGAACCACTGATCGGAGAGCCGCGGCTCGACCACGGTGTCGCAGCGGTAGCAGCGGCGCACCGAATGGGCGTGCTGCTCCGTCTTCACCAGCAGCCCCTCCTTCTCCAGCAGCTTCACGATCTTCTTGCGGGCGTCGAACCGGTCGAGCCCTTGCAGTTCCTTAGGCACCCGCGGCGACTGCTCCATGCGGGCGTCCTCGGTCATGATCAGCGGCTTTTCTTCCTTTGGCCACACCCGGTTCGCGATCTCGAAGTCGTTGGCGTCGTGGGCCGGCGTCACCTTGAGCATGCCCGTCCCGAACGCTTGATCGACGGCGGCGTCCGTCGCGATGGGAATCGCGATACCGGACAGGGGGATCTTCACCTGCTTCCCCTTCAACCCCTTGTACCGGGAGTCCTTGGGGTTGTAGACCAGCCCGATGTCTCCGAACATCGTCTCGGGCCGCGTCGTCGCGACGGTCACGGACCCGGAACCGTCCACGAGCGGATAGTTGATGTAGTACAGGTTCCCGTTCGTGTCGTGGTGCTCGGCCTCTTCGTCCGAGAGCGCCGTCAGGCAGCGCGGGCACCAGTGGATGACGCGGTGGCCGCGGTAGATGAGCTTCTCCTCCCACAGCCGCACGAACACCTCGCGTACCGCGCGCGAGTACGCCGGATCGAGCGTGAAGCGGGTGCGGCTCCAGTCGGCGGAGCTGCCGATCACTTTGAGCTGCTCGAGGATCGTGCTGCCGGTCTTCTTGACGAACTCCCACACGCAGCGGAGGAACGCCTCGCGCCCCATTTCGACGCGGGTCTCGCCCTGCTGGGCGACGAGCTTCTCCACCACGTTTTGCGTCGCGATGCCGGCGTGATCGGTCCCCGGCACCCACAGGGCGGCGCGGCCGCGCATGCGCTCGAAGCGGATCAGGACGTCCTGCGTGGTGATGTCGAGCCCGTGGCCCATATGCAGCACGGCGGTGACGTTGGGTGGGGGCATGACGATCACGTACGGCTCGCCGTCGGCCCGCGGCTGGAAGACTCCCGCATCGAGCCAGCGCTTGTAGATGCGGGGTTCTACAGGCCGGGGATCGTATGCCATTCCTTAATATAGAAGCCGCCGCTAGAATTCCGCCCCATGACCTCCCCTCCGCCCCGCGATGACTCGATGCCGCCGAGTCGCATCGTCCGCTGGTTGGTGCTGGGCGGAGTGATTCTCCTTGCCGTGGGATTGTATTTCCAGTTCGGCTTGCACGTCACACCCCTGCGTTGACGATGGCGTCCGACATTCACGTCACGCTTCCCGACGGGAGCAAGAAGCCGCTGCCGGCCGGCGCAACGGGCGCCGACCTGGCCAAGGCGATCGGCCCGGGCCTCGCCAAGGCGGCGCTCGCCGTGCGCGTGAACGGCGAGGTGCGCGACCTCCAGCGCCCGCTGCCCGATGGCGCCACGGTGTCCATCCTGACGGACAAGGATCCGCAGGCGCTCGACGTGCTGCGGCATTCTTCGGCGCACGTGCTGGCGACCGCCGTGCGGCAGCTGTTCCCGCACGCCAAGATCGGGTTCGGCCCGCCCATCGAGGATGGCTTCTATTACGACTTCGACATCTCGCGGCCCTTCACGCCTGAGGACATCGAAGCCATCGAGAAAAAGATGGCCGAGGTCACGAAAGCCGATTACCCGTTCGTGCGCGAGGAAGTCTCGCGCGCTGAAGCGAAGAAGCGCTTCACGGACGATCCGCTCAAACTCGAGCGCATCGAAGATTTGGGTCAGGACGAGACCATCTCCGTCTATACCGACGGACCGTTCGTGGACCTGTGCCGCGGCCCGCACGTCCCCAGTACGGGGAAGATCAAGCACGTCAAGCTGCTCCACGCCGCCGGCGCGTACTGGCGCGGCGACGAGCGCCGCCAGATGCTGCAGCGCATCTACGGCACGGCGTGGTTCTCGAAGCAGGACCTGGACCAGTATCTCCATCGGTTGGAGGAAGCCCGCAAGCGCGATCACCGCGTGATCGGCAAACAGCTCGACCTGTTTTCAGTCCAGGAGGACGTCGGCCCGGGGCTCATCTTCTGGCATCCCAAGGGCGCGATGCTGAACTTCCAGCTGCGCCGCTTCATCGAGGACGTGATCCTCGAGCGCGGCTACCAGCTCGTGTACACGCCGCATGTGACGCGCGAGCAGCTGTTCCTGCGCTCCGGCCACCTGCCGCTCTACGCCGAGAACCAGTTCCCGCCGATGGCGGCGGGTGAGGGCGAGGGCGAGGACGTGCGCTACCGCGTGAAGCCGATGAACTGCCCCATGCACATCCTCGTGTACGCGAGCCAGCAGCGTAGTTACCGCGACCTGCCCATCCGGCTCGCCGAGATCGCGAATGTGTATCGCAACGAGCGCTCGGGCACGCTGCACGGGATGCTGCGCGTGCGCGGCCTCACGATGGACGACGCGCACATCTTCCTGCGCGAGGATCAGATCGAGCAGGAGATCTTCGAGCTGCTCGACATCGTGGAGCTGGTGATGGCGAAGACGTTCGGCCTCCAGTACCGCCTCGACCTGGCCACTCGGCCCGCCAAGAAGCTGGGCACGGATGCCATGTGGGATACCGCGGAGAAGGCGCTGGAAGGCGCGTTGCAGCGCAGGGGAGCGACGTACGGCCTCGATGCGGGCGGCGGCGCGTTCTACGGGCCGAAGATCGACATCAAGTTCAACGATGCGATCGGGCGCGAGTGGCAGGGCGCCACGATCCAGCTCGACTATGAGCTGCCCGAGCGCTTCAAGCTCGAGTACACGGGGACCGACAACAAGCCGCACCGCGCCGTGATGATCCACCGAGCCATCTTCGGCACGATCGAGCGGTTCGTGGGCTTCTTGATCGAGCATTTCGCCGGGGCGTTCCCGCTGTGGCTCTCGCCCGAGCAGGTGCGGGTGCTGCCGATCGCCGACACGCAGCTCGATGCCGCGCGCGCCGTGCACGAGATGCTCCGCCAGGCGGGGCTCCGCTCGCATCTCGATGAGCGCTCGGAGACGTTGAACTACAAGATCCGCGACGCCGAGACGCACAAGGTGCCGTATATGGCGGTGGTGGGGCAGCGGGAAGCCGAGGCTCGCACGGTCGCGGTTCGCGCGCGGGGTGAGGGGAACAAGCAGGTAGTATTGGCCCAGGATGAGTTTGTGAAGCGGTTGTTGGAAGAGGTTCACACAAGGTCACTCAAGCCGCTAATTTGAGAGTATGGCGAACGACCAGAACATTCCGGTCATCCTGTCAGCCTGTCGCACCGCTATCGGCCGATATTTGGGTGGCCTGTCGCCCCTCCCCGCACCGCGGCTCGGAGCCCTCGTGATCCGCGAGGCCGTGCGTCGAGCGGGGATCGAAGACAGCGCCGTCGAAGAAGTCATCATGGGCAACGTGCTGCAGGGTGGGGAAGGGCAGGCACCGGCGCGGCAGGCGGCGATCCATGCGGGCCTTCCCGGGACGATTCCCGCGCTGACGATCAACAAAGTCTGCGGCTCGGGGCTGAAGGCGGTGATGCTCGCGGCGCAGGCGATCAAGGCGGGCGACGAGCAGGCTGTCGTGGCGGGCGGGATGGAGTCGATGTCCAACGCCCCCCATTACGTCTTTGGGATGCGCACCGGCATCAAAGTCGGCAGCACGCAGCTCGTGGATGGGATGATCCACGACGGCTTGTGGGACTCATTCTCCAACACGCACATGGGTACCCTGGCGGAGTACACCGCCAAGAAGGCCGGGGTGTCGCGCAAGGATCAGGACGAGTTCGCGCTGCAGAGTCACAGGAAGGCCGTCGCGGCGATGGCGGCGTGTCATTTCAAGGCCGAGATCGTGCCGGTAGAGGTGCCGGGCAAGAAGGGCGCGACGGTCGTTGAGAAGGACGAGGGCCCGCGCAAGGATACGACGCTCGAGGCGCTCGCGGCTCTGAAGCCAACGTTCGAGAAGGACGGCACGGTGACCGCGGGCAATGCGCCCAGCCTGAACGACGGCGCCAGCGCCCTTGTCGTGACGTCGCTCGCATTCGCCACCGCTCACGGCTTGAAGCCCATGGCGCGCATCACCGCATACGCGATGGGCGGTGGAGAGCCCAAAGACCTGTTCTTCGCACCGATTGTGGCGGTGCGAAACTTGATGAAGAAAACCGGGACCAAGATTTCCGATTACGATCTCATCGAAGCCAACGAAGCCTTTGCGGTCCAGGCCTTGGCGGACGGCCAAGCGTTGGGGTGGGATTGGAGTCGCGTCAATGTCCATGGCGGGGCCATCGCCCTCGGCCATCCCATCGGCGCCTCAGGCGCACGGGTGCTGACGACGCTCCTGTACGCCCTCAAGCACTACGGTAAGAAGACCGGCCTCGCCACCTTGTGCCTCGGTGGCGGCAACGCCGTCGCCCTCAGCGTGGAGACTCTGTAATGGAACGTGCTCTCGTTCTGGCCGATCGTTCGGTAGTACTGAAGCGCGCTATCGCGGTGGTCCTGGGTGCGATCTTCGTCGCGGTCGCGGCGCAGGTGGCTGTCCCGATCCCCGGCACACCCGTCCCGATGACGCTGCAGCCGCTCGCCGTGCTGCTCGTCGGCGGGCTGCTAGGCGCCCGGCTGGGCGCGCTCAGCATGATCCTCTATCTCGCCATGGGGATCGCCGGACTCCCCGTGTTCACGCCGACGGTCCCGCTGGTGGGGATGGCGCGGCTCGTCGGGCCGACGGGCGGCTACCTGCTCGCCTACCCGATCGCGGCGTTCGCGGTGGGCGCGATCAGCGCCGACGGCAGACAGTGGACGCGCGTGGCGCTGGGCGTGCTCGCGGGGCTCGTGCTGATTCACCTGGGCGGGCTCGCACAATTGCTCATCCTCACCGGCAACCTCTCGGCAGCGGCCCGGCTCGGCGCAGTGCCGTTCCTGCTGGGCGACCTCGGCAAGCTGGCGGTCGCCGTGCTCGCCCTGACCAAGCTCACTCCTGCGGTTCGCGCGCGCCTCTAATGGCGCGCGTTTCGTTAGCGGGGGCGAAGCAGCTGGGGATCGCGCTCGCGTGGATCCTCCTCTTCGCCGTCGTCGGCGGACTCGTCACGGTCGGGATCTCGGCCGCCGTCCCCGGCTGGGGGGGCCAGCGCTGGTTCGTGGTGCGGACAGGCCTGTGCGAGGTGATCGGCTTTGGGGTGGCGACGTGGCTGGTTGGACGACAGCTCAACAAGCAATCGTGGCAGCGAATGGGGTGGGGGAAGGGCGGAGAGGGGGAACCTCGGCGTCTAGGCGTCTCACTCCTTCGCGGCGCAGCGCTCGGCGCGCTGATGGCGGCGCTCGCGGTCGCCCTCGCGTTCGTGCTCGATCGCGCGTCTGTGCGTGTGACCGGCGACTGGAGCGCCTGGCCCGGCGTCGCCCTGCCGCTCGCCCTCGGCCTCGTGCTCGCCGCGCTGGGCGAAGAGCTCGCGTTCCGCGGCTATCCGCTGCGCCGGCTCGCCGACGCCGTCGGCCCGGTGCCGGCGATGGTGCTGCTCGCCGCCCTGTTCGGCCTCGCGCACTCCCGCAATCCCAACGCGACGCTCCTCAGTGTGGTCAACGTGGGCTTAGCGGCGATCTGGCTGTCGTTCGCGTTCTTCTCCTCCGGCGGCATGGCGCTCGCGTGGGGCGCCCACTTCGGCTGGAACGCGGGGCTTGCCCTCCTGTTCGATGCGCCGGTGAGCGGCTACCAGTTTCAGGTCCCCGTGGTCGAGTACACGCCCGGTGCACACCCGTGGGTGGACGGCGGCGCGTTTGGCCCCGAGGGCGGGATCGTGAGCACCATCGCATTGGTCGTAGGGACGCTGGTCATAATCAGTAGGGGCGGGCGCCTGAAGCAGCCCGCGCTCGCCGCATGAGCCGCGTCGCGGTCGTGGGCGCCGGCACGATGGGCAACGGGATTGCCCACGTGTTCGCGCAATCCGGCTGGACCACGACCCTTATCGATGTCGCCGCAGATCCGCTCGCCCGCGCGCTCAAAACGATCGAAGCCAATATCGCCCGCCTGGTGAAAAAGGGCGCCGTGAGCGGGGAGCAGGGCGCGGAGACGATCGGCAGGATCCAGACCAGCACGTCCTTCGAGGACGTCAGGACCGCGGACTTCGTCGTCGAGGCCGCGACCGAGAATCCCGAGATCAAGTTCAAGATCTTTCACGACCTCGATCGCGTCGCACCGGCCGGAACGATCTTGGCGAGCAATACCTCGTCCATCTCGATCACGACGCTCGCCGCGCAGACGAAGCGCCCGCACCTCGTGATCGGGATGCACTTCATGAACCCGGTGCCGGTGATGGCGTTGGTGGAGGTGGTGAAGGGGCTGAACACTGCCGACGAAACGGTGGCGCGAGTCGTCGAGGTCGTCAAAGAGCTGCAAAAGGTGCCGGTCGAGGTGAACGATTCCCCCGGCTTCGTTTCCAACCGCGTGCTCATGCCGATGATCAATGAGGCGATCTTCTGCGTGATGGAGGGGGTCGCGACGCCGGACGCGGTGGATCAAGTGATGAAGCTGGGGATGAATCACCCGCTCGGCCCACTGGCGCTGGCTGATCTCATTGGCCTCGACGTGTGTCTCGCCATCCTCGGGGTGCTCCACGAGGGGCTCGGCGATGACAAGTACCGGCCAGCGCCGCTGCTCCGAAAAATGGTGGCGGCCGGCCACCTCGGCCGCAAATCCGGTCAAGGGTTCTATGCCTACCGCGACTGAGCTCCCGGGGGGCGGGGGCGGTCTGACCGACACGCAGCGTCAGGTCGTCGAGCTGGCGCGCGAATTCGCGCGCGAGAAGATCGAGCCGTTCGCCGCCGAGTGGGACCGCACCTCGCATTTCCCGCGCGACGTGATCGACGAGCTCGGCAAGCTGGGGTTCCTGGGGATCTGCACGCCCGAGGAATACGACGGCATGGGGCTCGACACGCTCACCTACCTGCTCGCCCTCGAAGAGATTTCCGCGGCCGACGCGTCCATCGCGGTCTCGATGGGCATCCACAACGCCATCCCCACGACGATGCTCGTGAAGCACGGCACGCCGGCGCAGAAGGAGCGCTGGCTGAAGCCGATGGCCCGCGGCGAGCTGTTGGCCGGCTTCGCCCTGTCCGAGGCCGAGGCGGGGTCGGATGCGGCGTCGCTGCGGTCGCAGGCGACCAAAGATGGCGCCAGCTGGGTGCTCAACGGCACCAAGGCGTGGGCGACGAACGCCGGCACGGCCGACCTGATGATGATCATGGCGCGCACCGATCAGCCGGGGGCGCGCCGCGGCCCGAAGGGGATCTCGACGTTCATCGTCCCGACCGACACGCCGGGTTACCAGCCGTGCAAGCCCGAGGACAAGATGGGCCTCAGGGCATCGAACACCGCGGCGATCGAGCTGAACGATGTCCGGCTTCCCGCCGACCAGATCCTCGGTGAGGAGGGGATGGGGTTCGTGTATGCGATGGAAGGGCTCGACGCTGGGCGGTTGGGGATCGGAGCGCAGGGGGTAGGGATCGCACGGCGCGCACTCGAGCACAGCATCCGCTACTGCGCCGAGCGGCGCCAGTTCGGCAAGCCGATCCAGGAGTTCCAGGCGGTGCAGTTCAAGCTCGCCGATATGGCTACGCGCATCGAGGCAGCGCGCGCTCTGGCGCACCGCGCGGCGATCCGCAAGGATTCGGGAGAGGACATCGGCATGTATTCCAGCATGGCCAAGGTCTTCTCATCCGAGACGGCGATGTGGGTGACGACGCAGGCGATTCAGCTGTTCGGCGGCTATGGGTACATGCGGGACTTCCCCGTGGAGAAACTCTTCCGCGATGCAAAGGTCACCGAGATCTATGAAGGCACCAGTGAAATCCAGCGCGTCGTCATCGCCCGCGCGCTCCGTCCACACGACTAAAAAGGAAGAGGCGAGTGCGCTGTTCGCGTTGCTCGAGGAGCACGCGCACGAGCAGGTGAGCCTCGTGTACGAGCCCTCCTCGGGCTACCGCGGCATCATCGCGATCCACGACACGACCCTCGGCCCGGCACTGGGCGGCACCCGCTTCTGGAACTATGAGAGCGATCGTGAGGCGCTGATCGACTGCCTGCGCCTCGCGCGGGGGATGACGTACAAGGCAGCGGTCGCGGGGTTGAATCTCGGCGGCGGGAAAAGCGTGATCATCGGTGACAACAAGATCAGGAACCGCGAGCCGATTTTCCGGGCGCACGGCCGCCACGTGGAGGCGCTCCACGGCCGCTATATCACCGCCGCGGACGTCGGCACGTCCACGGGCGACATGGAGTTCATCAAGGCCGAGACGGACCACGTCACGGGGTTGATCGGCAAATCGGGCGATCCGTCGCCGGTGACGGCGTTCGGCGTGTATCGCGGGATGAAGGCGTGCGCCACGCACCGCTACGGCTCCGACGATCTGGAGGGGAAGACGGTCGCGATCCAAGGCTGCGGCCATGTGGGCTATTACCTCGCCGAGCTGCTCTCTAAGGAAGGCGCGAAGCTGATTGCCACGGACATCGATCAGAGCAAGCAGGAGCGGGTGGTGAGCGAGTTCGGGGCCGTGGCGGTGGCGCCCGAGGCGATCTACGGCGTGAAAGCCAACGTCTTCGCGCCTTGTGCGATGGGCGGGATCATCAATGAGCAGACGATTGCGCGGCTCAAGGTCGAGATCGTGGCGGGTGGGGCGAACAATCAGCTTGCCGATGAGCGGCACGGCGACATGCTCGAGGCCAAGGGGATCACGTACGCGCCCGACTACGTGATCAACGGCGGCGGGTTGATCAACGTGAATGCCGAGCTGAACGGCTGGACCATGGAGCGGGCGCGCAACAAGGCGGGGGAGATCTACGACACGATTCTCATGGTGTTCGAGATCGCCGCGGAGGAGCGGATCCCCAGTTATCGCGCGGCGGACCGGTTGGCGGAGCGGCGCATCGCCGCGATCGCGAAGGTGAGGCAGAACTTTGTCTAAGAAGGTGTACGTCGGCGCCGACCATGCGGGCTTCGCGCTCAAGCAGAGGCTCGTGGCCGAATTGAAGCGCCTCGGCTACGAGCCGGTGGACGTCGGTCCCAGGAAGCTCGATCCGGCGGACGACTTTCCCGATTACGCGAAGCCGGTGGCAGCCGCCGTCAGCAAGGGCGAGGCGCCGCTGGGGGTGCTGACGTGCGGGACGGGGCTGGGCATGGCGTACACGGCGAATCGCTATCCCAAGGTCCGCGCCGCGGTCGCGTGGAACACGGAGATCGCCGAGCTCGCGAAGAGTCACAACGACGCCAACATCCTCGTGCTCCCGTCCCGGTTCGTGAGCGAGGAGGAGGGGCTCGCGATTTTGCACAAGTGGCTCGAGACCAAGTTCGAAGGCGGCCGTCATCAGCGCCGCGTGGAGAAGATCGAGAAATGACCGATCGCCTGGCGCCGCTCTCCGAGGTCGATCCCGCCATCAAGCAGTTGATCAAGCGGGAGGTGGCGCGGCAGGAGCATGGCCTCGAGCTGATCGCGAGCGAGAACTTCGTGTCCATCGCGGTGCTCGAGGCGATGGGGACGGCGCTCACGAATAAATACGCCGAAGGCCTGCCAGGAAAACGGTACTACGGTGGGTGCGAGGTGGTGGACCAGGTCGAGCAGCTCGCGATTGACCGGGCGAAGCAGCTGTTCGGCGCCGAGCATGCCAATGTGCAGCCGCACTCGGGGGCGCAGGCCAACATGGCGGCGTATTTGGCCGTCGCGAAGTTCGGCGACACGCTGTTGGGGTTGGCGCTGCCGCACGGTGGGCATCTGACGCACGGCTCGCCCGTGAATTTTTCGGGGACGTTATTTCGCGCGACCGCGTATGGGGTGGTCGAGGCCACCGGGCGGATTGATTACGATCAGGTGCGCGACGTCGCGAAGAAGGAGAAGCCGCGCATCATCATCGGCGGTGGCAGCGCCTACGCGCGGATCGTGGATTTCCCTGCGATGCGCGCGATTGCCGACGAGGTAGGCGCGATATTCGTCGTGGACATGGCCCATTTCGCGGGGCTCGTGGCCGGGGGGGTGTATCCCTCGCCGGTGCCGCACGCGCAGATCGTCACGACTACGACGCACAAAACACTGCGCGGCCCGCGCGGCGGGATGATTCTCTGCAAGGCCGAGCACGCGAAGGCCGTGGACAAGCAGGTGTTTCCGGGGACGCAGGGTGGCCCGCTCGAGCACGTGATTGCGGCGAAGGCCGTGTCGTTCCTCGAGGCGTTGCAGCCCGAGTTCAAGACCTACGCCCGCCAGGTTGTGAAGAACGCCCAGACACTCGCGGCGGCGCTGATTAAACGAGGCTACGCGATTGTCTCAGGGGGCACCGATAGTCATCTGATGCTCGTGGATCTCCGGCCCAAGAAGTTGACCGGCAAGGAGGCCGAGCTGCTGCTCGACCGGGCGGCGATCACGGTGAACAAGAACACGATCCCGGGGGATCCGCAGTCGCCGTTCGTGACGAGCGGCATCCGCCTCGGCACCTCGGCGGTGACGACGCGCGGGTTTGGGGTGGAGGAGATGGAGCGGGTGGCGGAGCTGATTGATCAGGTGCTGGTGAAGCGGGATGAGGCGACGGTGGGGCGGGTGAAGGGGGAGGTCAGGGCGATGGTGGAGGCGTTTCCGTTGTACGCGAGGGTGGGGGTGGGAGGGTAGGGGGAGCTCTCGTAGTGTAAACCGGGAGGCCCCATGCGATTATATCGAACGCTGCTCGTCTTGTTGGCTCTGGCGACGCTTGGAGCACCGTTACAGCTCGATGCGCAGCGCCGATCATCCCGCTCCTCAAGCGGTAGCGTCCACGTTCGCGGTTACACACGTAGGGACGGATCCTACGTCGCGCCACACACGCGGTCCGCTCCCCACAGTCGCGGGTACTCCGCGCCTAGAAGCCGGTCCCCTCGCAGCTACGCCGCGCCGTCCCCCCGGGCACGGACACAACCACGCGACAGCCGGGGTCGGTTTACCCGCAACCGGTCCGCGAAGAGTGACTTCATGCGGAGCACCGGCTATTCGCGGGGCCGCCCTGGGTACGTGGTGGATCACGTCGTGCCGCTCTGCGCCGGCGGGGCCGACGCGCCAAGCAACATGCAGTGGCAAACCATTGGCGAGGCACGGATCAAGGACCGCCAGGAGAGAGCTACTTGCGCTGGGCGACGACACTAACGCGCGTCCCGAAGGACTCGGCCCCTCCCGCCAGCATTGTGCTCCAGGCCGTAGCGCGGTAACTCTGATGGCCCAACCTACTTCGGGAGGCCATATGGCACACCCGACTCGCGCGCTCTTCACGATCGTCTCCGCGAGCCTCGCGCTGCTCTCCACCGCCACCGCCCAAACGCCCGACCGCAAGGCCGTCGCCCGTAACCTCGTGCAGGCGGCCCTCGTCAAGCCGGGCGACAAAGTCTTCATCTCCGGCGCCGTGCGCGACTCGCTGCTGATGGAAGAGATCGCCATCGAGACGATGAAAGCGGGTGGTCAGCCGCTGATCGCGCTCGGCAGCGAGCGGCTGACTCGGCGCTCGTTCGACGACGTTCCCACGAGCTACGACTCGATCGCGCCGAAGCTCGATCTGGCGCTGATCGAGACGTTCGACGTGCAGATCCCGATCGACATCTTCGAGCACGAAGGCGTGCTGGCCGATGTCCCCCAGGCGCGCCGCACCGCGCGCGCCAAGGCGGGAGAGCCGGCCACGCAGGCCTTTTATCGCCGCCACGCGCGCGTCGTCAATCTCGGTAATGGCCTGTACCCGAGCGCGACGCTAGCGCGGCGGCTCGGCGTCCCGCAGCCCGCGCTCGCCGCGGTGTTCTGGAAGGCTGCCGCCGTGCCGGCCCAGACGCTGCGCGTGAAAGGCGACGCCCTCGCCGCGATAGTGGCCAATGCCAAACAGGTGACCGTCACGCACCCGAACGGCACCAACATCACCTTCGCGCTCGATGCCGAGCGCGACTTCACGTCCGACGGCGCCCTCACGGCGGAGAAAGTATCGCAGGGCACCGCAGCGGCGAGTACATATATCCCCGCCGGCGAGTACATCGCCCCCGCCGCGTCCGGCAGCGCCAACGGCACGGTGGTCTTCGACAAGCTGATCTGGGACGGAAAGGTGGTTCGTGGCTTGCGACTCACCTTCAGTAACGGTCGTCTGACCGCAATGTCGGCGGCATCGCCGATGGAGGGGCTGCGCGCGGCCTACGACGGCGCGGGCGGCGGCAAGGACCAGTTCGGCTATATCGACATCGGCCTGAACCCGGAGACCAGACTCCCGGTGGGGAGCGGCCGCATCGTGTGGACGGCACCGGGCTCCATCGCCATCGGTATCGGCGACAACCGCGGGTTCGGCGGAACGAACGCCAGCGACTTCGGATTCGTTGGGCAGCTCGGCGGCGCGACGATTAAGGTGGATGGCAAGGCGGTCGTCGAGAATGGACAGTTGAAGTAGTCCGGTTCCGATGGATTTTCAGCTCGAACGCGCGGTAGAAGTCCTCGAGCGCTCGCCCGCATCCCTGCGGGCGCTGCTCGACGGGCTCGACGGTTCGTGGATTCGCGGCACCGAAGGCCCGGAGACATTCAGTCCGTTTGACGTCGTCGGACATCTCATTGACGGCGAGGAAACGGACTGGATCCCCCGGGCCCGCATCATCCTGGCCCAAGGGCCAAACCCGCGGTTCGAGCCCTACGATCGCGTTCGCCATCGGAAGCGCAACGCTGACCGCTCCCTCGGCTCGCTGCTCGCCGAGTTCGCCAACCTCCGTGCCGCGAACGTGCAGCTGCTGCGCTCCTGGCACCTCACGGAACGGCAGCTCGATCTGCCCGGACAACATCCCGGCCTCGGCCCGGTGACGCTCCGGCAACTGCTCGCCGCGTGGGTCGTGCACGACCTGGGACACATCGCGCAAGTCGCGCGCGTGATGGCGAAGCAATACAGCCAACAGGTGGGTCCGTGGACCCCGTTTCTGCCCGTGCTCACCGACCACCTCACGCCGCGATCGTAGTCTTGCCCTCGCCGCTACTACGGTCTATTGTCTCGCCCTTCCCCCAACACGGAGCCTCAATGCGTATCGCCGCCGTCGCGCTACTCTGCAGTGTCGCCGCCGTCCCCGCCGTCGCGCAGGTTCGCTCGGCAGCCGCCGTAAAGTGGGGCCCGGGCCCCGCTTTCCTCCCCGCCGGGGCCCGCTTCGCGGTGCTCCAGGGGGATCCCGGCAACTCCGGCGTGTACACGATCCGGCTCCGGCTGCCGGCCCGCTACGTCGTCAAGCCGCACTCGCATCCCACCGATGAGGACGTCACCGTGCTCTCCGGGACCCTCCTCGTGGGAATGGGCGACAGCATGAACGTTCGCAAGGCCCAGCGGCTCACGGCCGGCGGCTTCATCACGGCACCGAAGGATGCCCATCACTTCGCGCTCACTCGTGGCCCCACGATCATCCAGATCCACGGCGAAGGGCCATTTGAAATCACGTACGTGAAGGCGGCGGACGATCCGCGGAACGCGCAGCGCAAGTAGGAACCAGCCACCATCTGGCTCGCCCTCCGCAGCATCGCCTGGGCCGTGCTCCTGCCCGGCACCTTCGCGGGCTACGTCCCGTGGCGATTCTTCGGGCTCGCGCACGTGCCGCTCGACCTGCGGAACCCAGTGCATCTCGCGGGCCTGCTGCTGATCGCACTCGGCGCGGCGTTGCTCGGCACCTGTATCTGGGAGTTCGCGCGCAGCGGCCGCGGGACGCTGGCTCCCGTCGATCCGCCGAAGGAGCTCGTGGTCCGCGGACTGTATCGCTATGTGCGCAATCCCATGTACCTGAGCGTCACCGTGATCATTTTCGGGGAGTTCCTGCTGACCGGCTCGCGCGCGTTGCTCGCGTACTGGGCGGTCTGGTTCGTGGTGGTGAATCTGTTCGTGAGGGGCTACGAGGAGCCCACGCTGCGGCGGCGTTTCGGCGCATCGTACGAGCGGTATACGCAGGAGGTGGGGCGCTGGCTGCCGAGGCTCCACGCGCCGCGTGCCGTTCCCTGATTCCTTCGCGACCGCTCGCCTCCGCGCCGAGCGCCTCACGCCCGGTCACTTCGATGAGCTGTGCGGCATGGATCGTGATCCACAGTTCATGGGCATGCTCGGCGGCCCTCGCGACGGTGCAGAGACGGCTGCCTATCTCGCCCGGAACCTGCAGCACTGGACCGACCACGGTTTCGGTCTCTGGATCTTGCGGGACGAGCGAGACGACCGTATCGCCGGCCGCGGCGTGCTGCGGCACCTCCTGGTCGAGGGCACGGATGAGGTCGAGCTGGGATATGGCTTCTATCCCGAGTTCTGGGGGCGCGGCCTCGCCACGGAGATCGCCATCGCCTTCCTGCACTTCGGGCGCGAGCAGCTGGGCCTTCCCTCTGTCGTGGCGATCACGCGACCCGCGAACGTCGGCTCGCAGCGCGTCCTGACCAAGGCTGGGCTCGTCTACGAGCGTGACGTGAGCCACGAGGGAGTCCCGCATCTTCTGTTCCGCTCCGTCTAGGCGATGTCAGTCTCTTCCTACGACGTCATTCCGGACTTCGGCCTCCTCTATGACAGTGTGCCGCTATACATGGCACGGCAGGACGTCGGGTTCTACGTGCAAGAGGCCGTGTCAGTGCGGGGAGCGGTGCTCGAGCTGGGCTGCGGCACCGGGCGCATCCTGCTGCCGCTCGCGCGGGCGGGGTGCACGGTCGTAGGGCTCGACAACTCACGGCAGATGCTCGCGCGCTGCCGGGCGAAGGTCGCCGCCGAGCCGCCGCCCGTCCAAGCGCGCATCGCGCTCCAGCAGCACGACGTGCGCGCCTTCGATCTCGGCGCGACCTATCCGCTCGTGATCGCGCCGTTTCGCGTCTTGCAACAGCTGCCGGCGGTGGAAGATCAGGTCCAGTTCCTCGCCGCCGTCGCCCGCCACCTCGCGCCGGGGGGGGGGCGCTTCATCTTCGACGTCTTTAATCCGAACTTCGCCATGCTCGCCGCTGCCGACGGGGTGGAGCGGGAAGAAACGCCGGAGCAACCCTTGCCGGACGGACGGTCGTTCCGGCGCGCCATTCGCATCGCGCGAGTGCGCTGGGTGGACCAGGTGAGCGAGACCGAGCTGATCTACTATGTGTTTGCCAAACCCGGGGCGATCGCCGAGCGATTCGTCCAGGCGTTCGAGATGCGCTGGTATCTGCACGCGGAGCTGCTGCATCTCCTCGCCCGCGCCGGGCTCCGCACTCGCGCGGTATACGGCGATTTTGCCCGCGGCCCGCTCACCGATGGCTCTCCCGAGCAGGTGGTGTGTGCCGAACTCGCCTGAGTATACTCTGAGACCCATGACTATCGCGCACCGAACCTTCATCCTTGCTGCACTCGCCCTCGGCGCATGCAACAAGCCGCGGAACGACGCGGACTTCGCCGCGATGCAGGCGCGCGGCCAGCACGTGATGGGCGTGGATCAGTACGCCTCCGCCCATGTATTCGAAGATCTCCCTGACGGTGGGCGCATCATTCTCGATCGCGCCGATGCCGCCGACACGGCCGCCATCACCACGATCCGCAAGCACATGCGCGACATCGTGACCGCGTTCCGCGCGGGCGACTTCACCAAGCCGTTCCAGGTCCACGCGCAAACCGTGCCCGGCACCGCCGTCATGGCCGCGCGCCGTGACGCGATCAGCTACGAGGCCGTCGATCGTCCGCGGGGCGGGGAGGTGCGGATTCGGAGCAGCGACGCGTCGGCCATCGCGGCGATTCACGAGTTTCTCGCGTTTCAGCGCGGCGCCCACCACGCGGCGAGCCACGTGCCGTGAGGCACGACAAAGTACGCGCGCTACGCCTGGGCTTCCTGTTCGGGCTCCCCATCACGCTGCCCGCCCTGATCTATGCCATTCGCAGCGGTGACTTCCCGCTGACATTACGGAACGGGGTGTTCGTGCTCCTGTGGACCGAGGCGCTCGGCGCGGTCGCGGCGTTCCGCACGCCCCTCCCGACGCGCCGCCGCGTGGCGGGCGGCGCCGCGCTGTACGCCATTATCGCGGCGATCCTGCTCGTGCAGGAGACGGCGGGCGCGGGGTCGCGGGCCGGAGCCCGCCTCTCCGCCGGCCTGGTGCTCCTGCCATTTGCCGCGTGGCTCGTGGCGGGGTGGAAAGCGGGCCTCATGTCGCTCAGCCTGTTCTGGATGTGGGTCTTGATTGCCTATTCGTCTTAGTGAGGCCCCGGCGCGATCGCGGTGATCGTGATCGCGTCGGCTCGCGCGTTGACGATGTGTGCGCGCAGCGTCTTGCTGCCCGAGTCCGCGCGTACGGTCACGTCGCCCGCGGCGACGTTGAAGACGTAGGCCGCGCCATCCGACGCCGTCACCGTTGCGCTCGAGCTCGGCAGGCCGCCACTGGAGTACCGCACCGTCCCGGCTGGGACGGTGGACACCGTCGCTCCGGTCACCGCCGCGCCGGTGCAGTCGGTCACCAGCACGGCGATGGAACCAGTGCCGGCTGTGTGGGTCACGCCGGCGGCGTTGTGCAGGGCGTTGAACTCCAAGCTCGTCAGCACCAACAGCGATTGGCTGAAGTTCGCCACGAGCGGTGCCGGTGGGTATGCGTACGTATCGATGTACGACGCCTTGCTGACGCGCACGTACCCGTCGAGCGGCGTGCCGCCGGTTGCGATCGTCAGCTTGAACTTGCCATCCGTGGCGGTCGTCATCGAGGCCAATGCCGTTGCGTTGCCGGTGCGGAATGCCTCCACCAGGGCTCCGGCGAGCGGCGTGGGGCTGGTCACGCTGGCCTGGACGATGCCGCTGTCGATGACGGGATCCACTGCAGTCGTCGGGAGCGGCTGGCCGAGGCATGCGTAGGCGCCGGGCGGGGGCGGTGGCGGCGGCGGGGGCGGGGGCGGCGGAGGTGAAGTTGGACCGCTGCCACTGCTGCCACAGGAGGCGACAACAAAAGCGAGCACAACCATCGAGGCGAGTCGCAAGCGTCGGGCCATGGTGATCTCCACGAGGTTCGGGCAAGAACCTACGCGGCGCACGTTTATGCGCAACGTGGGGGAGCGTCCGTTTGTGCGGCGGGCGACACCGCTGTAGAGTCCCACAGCCCCACTCGGTCAACTGGAGGATGCCATGCGCCCAGCCACATCGATCCAACTGCTCGCGACCGTCACGCTCGTGCTCTCGGCAGCTGCCTGCGGCAAAGAAGCTCCCAAGAGAGCCACGCGACCCCCACCTCCCCCCCGTCAGGCGATGCCGGCGGGACCCGCCGAGTACCGGATCGTCGTCAAGAGCACCTGGACGCCGCGCACGCATCCGTTCGAGTATCCGAGCGGGGCGCATTTCTCCGGACTGATCGGCGCGTCCCACAACGCCAAGTACACGCTCTTCGCCGTGGGCCGCCGGCCCACGCCCGGACTCGAGCGGCTGTCGGAAGAAGGGAAGCACAGCCCGCTGGACGAAGAGATCGACGCCGCCATCTCGGCCGGCAATGCGCTCGAGATCTTCACAACCGGTAGCCTGAAAAACTTCAAGGATTCGCTCGTCACCACCGTGCACGTCGATCGCGCGCACCCGATGATCTCGGTCGTCAACATGATCGCGCCCAGCCCCGACTGGTTCACCGGGGCGGCGAATGTCAACCTGGCGGAGAATGGTGGCTGGGTCCGGTCCAAGACGCTGACGCTCCCCGCCTACGATTCGGGCGGCGACGACGGCAAGACCTACAAGGCTCCCGACCGCAACACCAACCCGAAGAAGCCCACGACGCGTGCGGCCACGCGGCACTTCGTGGTGAAGGGGAAGGTGAAGCCCGTCGCGACGCTCGTGATCACGAGGATATCGCCCTGAAGCGAGGGCTACTTCTCGTCTTGTCAGTCGCGGGCGCGTGCCGCGGGGGCTCCCCCCAATCTTCCTGGGAGATTCGTGCTGATCGCGTCGGCTCGGTGCGCTTCGGGACGGCGCCCGCCGCCGCCCGGGGCGATTCGCTTCCCCGCGTCAGCTGCGCGTATTGGCGCCCGCCGGGCGCGCCACCCGGCCTCAATGTGATGATCGAGAACGGCGTCGCGGTCCGTGCGGATATTGATAGCGCCGGCCTGCCCACCGCTGAGGGGATCGGCGTCGGGAGCACGGAAACCGCCATTCGCAGCGCCTACGGAAATCACCTCACGATCCAGCTCCACAAGTATCAGTGGGAGGCAGGCTGGCGGTATTTCATGTATCTGCCCACCGCCGCGGGCGACTCGCTCAACGCCATCGTATTCGAAACCGATGGCCAGCGCGTGCGCACGTACCGCGTGGGGCGGCGCCCGCAGGTCGAATACGCAGAGCGGTGCGGATGACCTAGCTACAAAGGGTGAGGCTCCGTAGCAACGAAAAGCCATGCGGCCGCCGGCATGGCGCTTCTACCTTCCGGAACTCGTCTTGGACCGTGAGCGGACACCACGGGGCGCGGAGCGCGCGGCGGAGATTCGATGAACATCGTCAAGAACGGCCAAGAAATTCGCACCGTCGATCAGTGGTTCGAATTCGCACCCCCCAAGGGCGGTCGGGACCAATGGGTCGACGGTGGGAGTGCGCTGGAATGCGCGCGCGCATGGTGCGCGACCCAGGGCCCCGTCGTTCCCGCCGAGCTGCTGACGCTGTTGGCATCGCATCCCGACACCAAGAACGCGGTCATTCGCTCCATCACGCCGGAGCAGCGCGTGCGCTTCGACACGCTGCGCGGGTCGCCCCGCAATTCCGACGTGGTGGCGCTCGCGGACGATGCCGCGGGCGTGGTGGCGATCAGTATCGAGGCCAAGGTCGATGAGCCGTTCGACCTGCCCGTGCAGGAGGTCCTGGCGCACCTCGTCCGGACGATCGCCTCGGATGAGCGCACCAACGGCGTCTCCCGCATCCAGCAGCTCGCGCGATCGTTGCTGCCCGCTCCCGCTCCCAACACGAGCAGCCTGGGAACCCTCCGCTACCAGCTCCTCACGGCGCTGGCAGGCGCCATTGCCTTCGCCATCGAGAACCAGGCCGCGCGCGCGATCCTGGTGGTGCACGAGTTCGTCACCGACCAGACCGACCACGAGAAGCATCGGGGCAACACGCGCGATCTCAATGCCTTCGTGACGCGGCTGACGGCCGGCGCGATCCGATCCATCGAAGCCGGGACCCTCGTCGGTCCGATCAAGATTCCTGGACGTCCGTTGTTCGAGCACACCCCCGCGGTATACGTGGGGAAGGCCGTTCGCACGATTCATCGTCCCTGAGGTGAGAATGTCGACCAACGGCAACGGCACCCCTGTCGTCTTCATCCACGGACTGTGGATGCACGCCAATTCCTGGGACCCGTGGCTGGCGCTGTTTCGGGAAGCAGGCTACGACCCGATCGCACCGGGGTGGCCTGGCGACTCCGACACGGTGGCGGAGTCCAATGCGCACCCCGAGCGCTTGGCCAATGTGGGCATCCATGAGGTGGTCGAGCACTACGCGGCCATCATCCGGGCGCTCCCCAGCAAGCCAATCGTCGTGGGTCACTCCTTCGGCGGCCTGATCGCGCAGCAGCTGCTCGGCATGGGTCTCGCCTCCGCGGTGATCGCCCTCGATCCGGCGCAGATGCGGGGCGTGTTCCAGCTGCCGTTCGCGCAGCTGAAGAACGCGTTCCCGGTACTGAGCAATCCGATCAACTACCATCGCGCGGTACCCCAGACGGCGAGGCAGTTCCACAACGGCTTCGCGAATGCGGTCTCCGAGCAAGAGTCCAACGAGCTGTACGTCAAGTACGCGATCCCGGCCCCCGGCCGGCCGCTGTTCGAAAGCGCGTTTGCCAATGTCTTCCCCAATTCGCCGGCCAAGGTGAACCTCACGGCGAAACGCGGCCCCCTGCTCATCATCGGGGGCGGCAAGGACGCCACCGTTCCCGAAGTTGTTACGCGCGCGGCGCACCGGCTGTACCGCAAGGCGAAGACGGTGAACGAGTACCAGGTCTTTCCGAACCGCGGCCATTCGCTCGCGATCGACAGCGGCTGGAGAGAAGTCGCGGACGCGTCGCTCGCCTGGCTCAAAGCCAAGGGGTTGTAGTAGTTTAGGGCCGTGCGTCGTGTTGCTGTTGTGGCCGCCGCCGCCGTGCTCGGCGTTCTGCTGTACGCCAGCACATTCGTCATCTCGTACGGCGACCTGTTTCGCCGCGACGATCCCCTCCTCGCCAGCGACGTTGCCCGCCTCGCCCCCGCCCGTGTCGCGCGCCTAGAGCACGTCGCGGCAGTCGAGCAGCTGCAAGTCGTGCTGCGCGACGCGCGCCAGCGCGGCCTCAAAGTCTCGATCGCCGGCAGCCGCCACAGCCAGGGCGGTCACACCTACACGGCCGGCGGTGTGCGGCTCGACATGCGCACATTCAACCACATCCTCGCGATCGACACGGTCAGGCGGACGGTGACGGTGGAGAGCGGCGCCACCTGGGACGAGGTGCAGCGCGCCATCGCCCCGCATGGCCTCGCGATCAAGGTCATGCAGTCCTCGAACATTTTCACGGTGGGCGGCACGCTCAGCGCCAACGCACACGGGCGCGACCTCGACGTCACCCAGGTCGTCGAAGTCGTGCAGCGCTTCCGTCTGCTGCTCGCCGATGGCCGCATCCTCGAGGTCAGCCGCGATTCGAATCCGGAGCTGTTTTCGCTCGTCATCGGCGGCTACGGCCTCTACGGCGTCATCCTCGACGTGACGTTGCGCGTCGCGCCGGACGAGCTCTACGAGCAGCAGGCGACCGCAATGGACTACGCGGCGTTCCCCGCTTACTTCGCCGAGCATATCCAACGCGACTCCGGCATCGTGCTCATGTTGGCGCGCCCGTCGATCGATCCCGACCTGGACTCGTTCCTGCGCGAGATCGTCGTGGTCACGTGGCGGCACGCCCCCCGGAGGGCTCGCGGGACGGAATCCTATCAATTGACGGAAGAGCAACACGTGTGGCGGGACAAATTCTTCCTGGGCCTGTCGCGCCGCTTCAACTGGGCCAAGGCGCTGCGCTGGAAGCTCCAGAAGACCATCGAGCTCGGCGCCGGCGAGCACCGGCTCGTGTCGCGCAACAACGCCATGCGGCCGCCGCTCGCACCGCTCGAGCTGCTCGCATACCACTCGCGCAAAAACACCGACATCATCCAGGAGTACTACGTCCCGGTCGAGCACTTCGTCGCGTTCATGGACCGCTTCCGCGCGATCCTCGTCGCCGGTGAGATGAACGTGCTCAGCTCGACCGTCCGCTACGTGTCGCCCAACGCCACGCCGGCGCTCGCGTACGCACCGAAGCGGCCGGCGTTCGCGATCATCCAGATGAGTAACGTCGGCCTGTCGGCGGGTGCGCAGGCACACGCGCGGGAAGTCACGCAGCAGCTCGTCGAGGCCGCCCTGCAGTTCGGCGGCACCTATTACCTGACCTACCAGCTGTATCCCACCGCCGACCAGCTGCATCGGGCGTATCCGAACGCGCGCCGAGCCTTCGATCGGAAGCGGTTCTACGATCCGGCGGAGCTCTTCAGCAACCAGTTCTACGAGACCTATGGACATACTCCGGACTAAACGGCGCAAGCTGCTCGCCGGGATCGCCGCGCTGCTGATTCTCGCGGCCGGCTACTGCTTCGGCTACGAACCGCGCTACTCGGACAAACTCGTCACGAAGCCGGCACGGACGCTCATCTTTGCGCACCGCGGCTTCGGCAATTTCGGGCCGGACAACAGCCTGTATGCCGTCGAGCAGGCGCTCGACGTCGGGATGGACGGCGTGGACGTGGACGGTCAGCTCACGTGGGACGGCGAGATCGTGATCTTCCACGACTTGAGCGTCGATCGGTTGACGGCGGGCACGGGCCGCGTGCGCGACAAGACCAAGGACGAGATGCTCGCCCTGGACTTGGGGCCCAAATACAACGCCGCGATCCGCGGCGCCAACGTGCACACGTTCGAAGACTTCGTGCGCGCGATCAAGCGGCGTGGCGCGGGCATCCTGATGGTCGAGCTCAAGGTCCCCGGCACGGGCGCGAGCGGGATCGAAGCGCGGGCGGTGGAGATCATCAAGCGGTACAACGCGTACGACAACGTGATCCTCAGCTCGTTCAACCCCATCGTGCTGTACCGCGTGAAGCGGCTCGACCCGCGCGTGCGGACCGCCTTGATCTTCATGGACACCAACTGGAATCCGCAGCTGCTCGCGGAGATCAAGCCGCAGGACCGGGTGGACCTGCCGTGGATCGTCCGTCAGGAATTCATTCGTCGCGCGCTTCGCAAGCTGATCCGGCCGGACCTCCTCAGCATCAACCACGAGGTAGACCCAGCGGTCACCAACCGCCTGATTGCAAAAGGCTGGCCGGTGTTCATCTGGACCGTCAACGACGAACGGGACATCCGCCTGGCACTGGCTAAGCGGCCGTACGGGGTGATCTCGGACCAGCCGGTCCGCGCCAAACAGCTGCGCGGCCAGTAAGTGGGGGGGGAGGGGGGGAGCCGTGCATGAGCCGGCCGTCGTGCTCACCGATCTCGCGCTGGCCATCCTCGGCGCGGTGCTCGCGTGGCGGCTCAGGGGGCCCGGCGCGGTCATCATGGGTGGCCTCGCGAGCGCGGCGTTTTGGGGCGCGATCTTCCACGCGTTCTTTCCCGACCGCACCGCCACGCCGCTGGGGTTCGTCGTGTGGCTCCCCGTCGCGCTCTCGATCCTGGTCGTCGCAGCGGCGCTGCTGACGCTGGCGCTGTCCCTCCTGGCGCCGCGAATGTCGATCTCTCTCCGGCGTTCTATTTCCTCGTTGTGAGCCTTCGGGTCTGGCTCTGACGTCTGAGGCTAATCGATCCGCGCGCGCTTGACGGAGTCGAGCTTGGGGAACTGCCGCTCGAGGTAGGCGTTGCCCTCCGCCTGCATCCGCCCCTGGTC
>DATNMO010000058.1:0-7092 GCA_035602245.1 Gemmatimonadales bacterium | reverse complement strand
GGGGGGGGGGGGGGCCGCGTCAGCGTCCTGGGCGCGATCGGCCCGCTCGGCATCCGGATCGAACCGTTCGGAAAGACGTCGCGCGCCGAAGCGGAGGCGCTGTTCGCCGTCCAGGTCAAGGGACTGCTCGCCGGCGGGGTGGACGGATTCATTCTCGAGACGTTCAGCGACCTGGACGAGATTCACGCGGCGTTGAGCGCGGTGCGCGCTGCCTCCGACCTACCGGTCGTCTGCCAGATGACGGTGGGGACCGACGGCCTCACCTACTACGGCACCGATCCCGAGACGTTCACCAAGCAGCTGACCGCATGGGGCGCCGACGTGATCGGCGTCAATTGCTCCGTGGGCCCGGCGGGCGTGCTCGAGGCCGTCGAGAAGATGGTCAAGGTGACCGACAAGCCGGTCTCGGCGCAGCCCAACGCCGGGCTTCCCAAGGACGTCGGCGACCGCAAGATCTACCTCGCCTCCCCCGAATACATGGCGAGCTACGCGCGGCGGATGATCGAAGCCGGTGCGCGCTTCGTCGGCGGCTGTTGCGGCTCGACACCCGAGCACATCAAGAAGATCCGTGATTACGTGGCGAGCGTGGTGCCACGCCACCCGACCGTCGTCGTGTCACGGGCACAGGTGCAAGCGCCGGCCGGGGTCACTCCCGTACCGCTCGCCGACAAGTCGCGCTGGGGCGCCAAGATCGCGCGCGGTGAGCTCGTGACGAGTGTCGAGATCGTACCGCCCAAAGGCGTAGACCCGGCGCCGATGCTCGAGCAGTGCCGCGCATTGAAGGCGGCCGGCGTGGATGCCGTGAACGTTCCCGACGGCCCACGCGCCCAGAGCCGCATGGGCGTGCTGCCATCGGCGCTGCTCATCGAGCGCGAGGTGGGGATCGAAACCGTCATTCACTACTGCTGCCGCGACCGCAACCTGCTCGGCATGTTGTCGGACATCATCGGCGCGCACGCCGCGGGGCTGCGCAACATCCTGATCATCACCGGCGATCCGCCCAAGATGGGCCCGTATCCCGAGGCGACGGCGGTCTTCGACATTGATTCGATCGGTCTCACGAACCTGGTCTATCGACTCAACCAGGGACTCGATCCGGGGAACAACCCACTTGGCGGCGCGACCAAATGGGCGATCGGGGTGGGCGTGAATCCCGGCGCGAACGACCTGGACCGCGAGCTGTCGCGCTTCGCCTGGAAGGTGGATGCGGGAGCGGAGTTCGCGGTGACGCAGCCGGTGTTCGACGCGCGCCAGCTGGAGGCGTTTCTCGCACGCGTGGAACAGTTCAAGACGCCGATCGTGGCCGGTATCTGGCCACTGATTTCCTTCCGCAATGCCGAGTTCCTCGCGAACGAGGTACCCGGCGTGAGCGTCCCCGACGAGGTGCTGCAGCGGATGAAGAAAGCGCAGGAGCGGGGGAAGGACGCGGCGCTCGCCGAGGGAGTGGCCATCGCGCGGGAGATGTTCGCGCGCGTGAAGGGGCTCGTGCAGGGCGTCCAGGTGAGCGCGCCGTTCGGCAAGGTCGAGGTGGCCTTGCAGGTGTTCCAGTCATAGGAGCCAATCATGCCGGAGCTCCCAGATATCGTCGTGTATCTGGAGGCGCTCACGCCGCGCATCGTAGGCCAGCGCCTCACGCGCGCGCGCGTCACCAGCCCCTTCCTGCTCCGCACCGCTGACCCGCCCCTCGCCGCCGCTGAGGGCCGGACCGTCATTGGCCTGCGGCGCCTCGGTAAGCGAATTGTGTGGGAGATGGAGGACGAGCTCTTCCTCGTCTTCCATTTGATGATCGCCGGCCGGTTCAAATGGCGGCCGCCAGGCGCTAAGGCGCCGGGCAAGATCGGACTCGCGGCGTTCGACTTTCCCACCGGCACGTTGCTGTTCACCGAAGCGAGCAAGAAGCATCGCGCCTCGCTGCACGTCGTCCGGCGCGAGCCGGCGCTGGCCGCCCACGATCCAGGAGGGCTGGACGTGCTCGGCGCCGACGTTGCCACTTTCCGCGCCGCACTCCAGTTGGAGTCGCACACGCTCAAACGGGCGCTGACCGATCCGCGGCTGTTCGATGGCATTGGCAACGCGTACTCGGACGAGATACTCCACGCCGCACGGCTGTCGCCGTTTCAGCTCACCGGTCGGCTGTCGGACGAGGAGATCACGCGACTCCACCGGGCGGCGCTGTGGACGCTGCTCGATTGGATCGACCGGCTGCGGGACGAGACCGGATCCAAGTTCCCCGAGAAGGTCACGGCGTTTCGGGAGGGGATGGCGGTCCATGGGCGGTACAAGCAGCCCTGCCCTCGGTGCGGATCGCCCGTGCAGCGCATCCGCTATGCGGAGAACGAGGCGAACTACTGCGCCACGTGCCAGACGGGCGGCCGCGTCTTGGCCGATCGGGCGCTATCCCGGTTGCTCAAGGACGACTGGCCGCGGTCGCTGGAAGATTGGGAAGCGCGAATGGGCGCCGGCCCCCTATCTTGAGTCGCCATGAGCGATCCCGCCGCCGCCCGTCAGTTCCCAAAAGCGCTCGGACAACGGTTCCTACAGCTGCTGCTGCTCGGATGGCTCGCGTGTCTGGTGCTGACGGTCGCGGCCGGGTTCACGCTGGGCGAAAACGTGATGTTTGATCTGCTTTCCCTACTGCTGCTCCTCTCCGTGGCGCTCGTCGCGGCGCCGGCCGTTCTGTTCCTTGCATATGCGGAACGGCACGGGCCCGCCGCTGTGCCGCGCGAGATGCGGCGCTCCGCCATCGGCAGCGGCCTGAGCGGTCTGTTCGCCGCCGCTGTGCTCTGGTCGTTCCCCCGGCCCGCATTGCTCTTCATGGTACCAGGGGCGGTGCTTGCCGCGCTCGCCGCTCTCGTGATCATCCGCGCGTTGCGGCTCGCGCCGCCGGACGCCATCGCCGGCGCGCCGCCGCTCCGGCACCGCGGTGCAACCATCACGGGCGTCGTGACAATCGTCCTGTTCGTGATCCTCGCCGCCAAACTCTGAACGTGCTGGGCGCGTGAAGCTCCGCCGCGCGACACTCGCCGACGCAGCAGCCGTTGGCCGCATCCATGTCGAGTCGTGGAACGTGGCGTATCGCGGTATCATGCCCGACGACGTGATCGCGCGAACGGATCTCACGTATCGGACCAAGTTCTGGGGGGAGCGAATTGCCGACCCCGAGTGGCCGGTCTTCGTGATCACAGAGGAGGGCGACATCGTCGCCTTCTGTCAGATGATTCCTTCCCGTGATCCGGACGACGACGCCACGCGGGTGGGGCACATCACTTCGCTCCATGTGCTGCCGCATCTGAGGGGCCGCGGCCACGGCCGCGCCCTCGTCGATCACGTGCTCGCGGAATTCCGGCGGCGCGGGTTCGCGGAGCTGACATTGTGGGTGCTCGAGGAGAACCGGACGGCCCGACAGTTCTACGAGAAATATGGGTTCCGCCTGGATGGCGGGACGCGGACGTATCCCAAGACAGCGGTGCCGGAGGTGCGGTACAGGATTCGGGTGTCGAACCCCGCACAACGAGAGTAGACTTCGCCTCTCATTCCTGATCTGAAGGAGTTTCACCGTGCGACGCGCCTTGTCCGCTGCGTTCTTCGCCTTCGCCGTCCTCATCACCGCCGCCGCCGCTCAAGGCCCTTTCGGCCAGCCCTCCGGGTTCGCCGTCGAGAACGCCGTGCTCCGGCGCATCTGGGCGATCGGCATCGACAGCTCCGAGCTCCCGCACCTAGCGCAGGTGCTGTTCGACTCGCTGGGCCCGCGCCTCACGGCCTCGCCGGGAATGGAAGCGGCGCAGAATTGGCTCGTCGCCACATACACGGCGTGGGGAATTCCAGCGCGGAAGGAACAGTACGGCACGTGGCGCGCGTGGCGGCGCGGCAAGACCCACATGGATTTGGTCGTGCCCCGCATGCGCACGCTCGAAGCGACGATGCTGGCGTGGAGCCCGGGGACGCCGCGTGGCCGGCCCCTGCGGGCGTCCGTCGTGATCCTGCCGGACGTCGCCGACAGCGCGGGCTTCGTCGCCTGGCTACCCCAGGCCAAAGGAAAGTTTGTGCTCTTGTCGTTCCCGCAGCCGACCTGCCGGCCCGACGACAGCTGGGAGAAGTGGGGCACGCAGACCACCGTGGACACGCTGAAGGCGCGCCGCACCGCCGCGCTGCAAGCGTGGCAGCAGCGCGTGCAACGCACCGGCTATGCCGGCCCCGCGCTGCCGCGGCGGCTCGAAGCGGCGGGCGCCGCGGGGGCCATCAGCAGCAACTGGTCGCAAGGCTGGGGCGTGCAGAAGATCTTCAACACGCAAACCGAGCGCGCACCGGTCGTGGACGTGGCCTGCGAAGACTATGGTTTGCTGTTCCGGCTCGCCCAAAACAACCAGGGGCCGGTCGTGGAGCTGACCGCGGAGTCGCAGGCGCTCGGGGAGCGGCCCGTCTTCAACGTGGTCGCCGAGATGAAAGGCAGCGAGCTCCCCAACGAGTACGTGATGCTCTCAGCGCACTTCGACTCGTGGGACGGGGGCTCGGGCGCCACGGACAACGGCACCGGCACGATCACGATGCTCGAGGCGATGCGCATCCTGAAGCGCGTCTACCCCAATCCCCGGCGCACCATTCTGGTCGGCCACTGGAGCGGCGAAGAGCAGGGCCTGAACGGATCGCGGGCGTTCGTGCAGGACCACGCCGACATCGTCACCGGCCTGCAGGCGCTGTTCAACCAGGACAACGGCACCGGCCGGATCGAAACGATGAGCGCGTCGGGCTTCCCCAATGCCTCGGCGAGCTTGGCGCGCTACCTCGCGCTGGTGACCGCGGACATCACGCGCAACATCAAGTTCAGCTTCCCCGGCGCGCCGGGAGGCGGCGGGACCGACCATGCGGCCTTCGTCTCCTGCGGCGCCCCCGGCTTCAACCTCGGCTCCGGCGACTGGGACTACGGCCGCTACACCTGGCACACGAACCGCGACACGTACGACAAGATCAACTTTGACGACGTGAAGCCCAACGCGGCGTTGGCCGCGATGCTCGTGTATCTCGCGTCGGAAGATTCTGCACGCGTGCCGCGTGACAAGCGCGATGTTTTTCCCAATCGTCCCAACGGCCAGCCCGGTGCCTGGCCTGACTGCCAGCAACCGCAGCGGGTGACGCCGCCCTTGGCGCCGCCGCCGCCCCCAGCGGCGCCGAGGCCGTGACTTTCGCGGATCGTTTCTCGGGAGTCGCGGCCGCCTACGCCACGTTCCGGCCGCGCTACCCCGACGCGCTCTTTGACTTTCTAGCGCGGGCGGCACCGGCGCGGAACGCAGCGTGGGATTGCGGCACCGGGTCGGGGCAAGCCGCCCTCGGCCTCGCCCGCCACTTCGCCCACGTGACCGCGACGGACGCGAGCGGCGCGCAGATCGCCCACGCCACGCCGCTCCCGAACGTCACCTACGGGGTTGCTCCCGCCGAGGCAAGCGGATTGCCGGATCGCTGCGTGGACCTCGTCACGGCGGCGCAGGCGGTGCATTGGTTCGACCGGCCGCGGTTCTGGGCGGAGGCACGTCGCGTGCTGCGGCCACGCGGTGTGATCGCCGTGTGGACGTACGTGTTGTTCGAGATCGCCCCCGACGTCGACGCGATCGTGCGCCGGTTCTACAGCGACACCGTCGGGCCCTTCTGGCCCCCGGAACGCCGGCTCACCAAGGAGCGTTACCGAACCATTGAGTTTCCATTCGCGGAGTTCTCAGTGCCGGAATTCGTTATCGAACAACAACTGACGCTCGAAGACGTCGCCGGGTACATTCGCACCTGGTCGGCCACGCGCGGGTTCGTAGAGCGGCATGGCCGCGATCCCGTGGACGATCTCGTCGCCGAGCTGGCACCCGTGTGGGGAGATCCGCGGACGTCGCGGCTCGGGCGCTGGCCGCTTGCCGTGCGGGCCGGGAGGGCCTCATGAAAAAGTGGATCGCTACCGTGATGACGCGGGAGCTCAGGGCATTACGTCGCGAGGTGGAGTCCTACCGCAGCGACGCGGATCTTTGGGCGCTCGTCCCGGGCATCGCGAATCCCGGCGGGAACCTGGTCCTGCATCTCGCCGGCAACATCCAGTACTTCGTCGGCAACGTGCTCGGCAAGACGGGCTACGTCCGTAATCGCGACGCTGAGTTTGCAGACCGCGACGTGCCGCGCGACGAGCTGCTCGGGGAGCTTGATCAGGCGATCGTCGCGGTCGAAACCGGACTCGCCCGCGTGAGCGACGCCGACCTGAACAAGCCGTATCCCGAGACGGTGGGGGGCGTCACATCGACCACCGGTGCCTTTCTCGCGCACCTCGCCGTACATCTCGCCTACCACCTGGGGCAGGTGGATTATCATCGCCGCATGCTCACGGGCGAACGGACGACGGTGAACGCGATGGCCGTGACGGAGTTGGCAGGGAAACCGTCGTGACGACGCGAACGGCGGGCCGCCCCGAAGCGGACGAGATCCCGTCGCACTACGTCGGCTACATCCGCCGGGTTCCGGAGAGCGACCCGGTCACGGTCCTCGCCGCGCAGATCGAAGAGACCGCCGTCCTGCTGCGCGGTCTCTCGGACAGCGACGCGTTGTACCGCTACGCGCACGGCAAGTGGAGCGTAAAAGAGGTGGTGGGCCACTTGAGCGACATCGAGCGGATCATGGCCTATCGCGCGCTGCGGATCGCGCGCGGAGACCAGACGCCGCTGCCGAGCTTCGATGAGAACGCCTACGTTCCCGCGGCGAAATTCGACTCCCGCTCGCTCGACGATCTCGTCGGCGAGCTGCGCACCGCCCGCGCGGCTACGCTCGCGCTGCTGCGGACATTCGACGCAGACGCCTGGCGCCGGCGGGGGACCGCCAGCGGCAAGCCGGTGAGTGTGCGGGCGCTCGCCTACATGATTCCCGGCCACGAGCGGCACCACGTGGAGATTCTGAAAACGCGCTACGGCGTGGGAGGCCAATGATTGCTGTGGAAGTAGGTATATTCACCGGACCACACGAAGGATGTCCGCACATGCGCCAGCTCAGTCTCGTCGGCGGTCTCACCACGCTTCTGGTTGCCACGGCGGCCGCGCAATACCCGACCGCCGCGCCCCCCCCCCCCCCCCC
>DATNMO010000057.1:0-18370 GCA_035602245.1 Gemmatimonadales bacterium | reverse complement strand
GGGGGGGGGGGGATCTCATCGGCCCCAAAGCTCGCGCTGACTGTCGCGGAATGGAAGGTCCCATGGCAGATTCAAGGACCATGGCCCCCCCCCCACCTCCTCCCGAGCTAGACTCACCCGATCCCGCGGCGTGGGAGGCGTGGGGCCGCGGGCTGTCGCAGACGGCCCGGGCGCATTGGCGCACCCTGGCACTGTATGGCGCCGTCGGCATGGTCGCCGGCGGTGCCGCCGCCCTGCTCATCCAGCCCTCGTATCAATCCAGCGCCGTGTTTCAGCCGGCCATCGGCCAGCCCATTCAAACCGAGCTGGCCCTCAACAACCCGGAGTTCTTCGGGGATCTGCTCGTCTCGGATACCGTGCTGAAACGGGTGAGCCGCAGCACCTTTCCGTGGCACGGCACCGCCACGGTCCTGACCACCATTTATCGCTACGACAAGCTCCCCGCCGAGCAACGCACGCCCGCGACGGTGCGGGGGCTGCGCCACTCGATCGACACGGACGTGAATCCCAGAACGGGTGTCGTACGGTTCACCGTGTCGGCGCCGGCGCCGGACCTGGCCAAGGCCATGGCGGACACGCTGCTGGCGGCCCTCAACGAAGTGAGCATCACGCTGCGGCGCGAGCGCGGCGCGATCGAACGCCGTTTCTGGGCCGAGCGCACGCGCGACGCACGCCAGACCGTGGATTCCATCGAGCAGGTGTTGGGAAGCGGCCGCGCTGCTCGGGGGGGGGGCCTCGCAAAGGACCGCCTCGAGCGCGCGCTGGAGCTGGCTCAGCAGGTGTACATCGAGATGCGCATGCGCGAAGCGCAGGTGGCGGCTCAGGAGGCGCGCAGCACCAGTGCCGTGACCGTGCTGCGCGGTCCCGTGGAGGCAGGCGCGCCCAGCCATCCCCGCCGCAGCCTCGCGCTGCTCGGCGGACTGATCATTGGTTTGTCGCTGGGGCTGGCACGCGCGGTGCTGCGGTCGTAGCTCGGCGCCACGGCGCGTCGGCGAGCGCCAGCATCCCGTAGAGCGTGTACAGATTGGCCGTCTGCAGCGATAGCTCCGTCATCCCCGCGGTCAGAAAGATCATCGCGACCAGCGTGGCGGCGATCGCGGCTGATTCGCCCCCGAGCATGCGCCCCCAGCGCACCGCCCAGCGGCACAGCAGCAGCCCGTAGAGGATGTAGCAGGCCAGCCCGAACACTCCTCCTTCAAAGAAGAACCGCACGAAGTCGTTGTGGGCATTGAAGGGGATGCCGTTGTTCTCGTTCACGAGCGGGTTCAGGTGCGTCGTCATCCCCGCCCCGTGCCCCGTGAACGGGTGGTCCATGCCGCGCAGCACCAGGCCACGCCAGTTGAGCAGCCGCCACCCGAAGGAATTCTCCGAGCGTCCGACGCGCGCGTTCTCGACGGCGCCGCTGAACGACAGGTCGGCGAAGCGCTGGCGGATCTGGCCCCCAATGGCGAGCCAGCCCACCGCGGCGACCAGCAGCACCGCCAGCACCGGGCCGGCACTGCGCCGGCCGCGCCACCACAGTTGCATGAGAACGAGGGCGACCAGGCTCGTCGCCAGCACGAGTATCGTGGTCCGGCTGTAGGTGAGGACGATCAGGAGCGACAGCCCCAGCGCGGCCGCGATCCGCCAGACCTTCCCGGGGAAGCGGGCACCCGGGATGCCGACGATCGCGAACACCACGAACGGCGCGAGATACTGGGCGAACGAATTGGGGTGCGAGAACGTGCCCTGAATGCGCAGCCCGCTGCCTGGCTCCCAGAAGCCGCGTCCCGTGATCAGTTGCCAGCCGGCGGCAGCCAGCGGCGGGATCAGGCCGAGCACCAGGAACAGCCAGCCCCGCCTGGCCCGGTCCGGTCGCCCTTCCAGCCACCACCACACGCTCAGGAAGGCGGCGACGATGCTGGCGACGCGGCCCAGCTCGCGGACGCCTTCCGCGAGACCCATGCTGCCGTACAGGCGCGCGCCGGAGAAGACGAGAATCGCCAGGGCCAGCGCCAGCCAGCGGTGCGCGGCGAGCACCTCGGCGTCGGGCCAGATCCGCTTCCCGTCCCGGCGGCGGCGCACCGCCAACACCGCTCCAGCGAAGAGCACGACGGCCCCGCACAGGGCCGCCGGCTGCCAGGCGAGCGGACCGAGCCCGGCGCGCCGTTCGCTGAAGATGTCCAGTGACGGGCGCAGCGCCAGCACGACGAAGGCAACGACGCCGAGGACCGTGTCCGGCCAGCGCCAGGCCAGCGCGGCGAGGACGATGGCCGGCCCCAGGGCCGCGAGCGGCGGCTGGGCGGCGGCCGCGGCGCTGAGCAGCACGGCGCCGGCGACCCAACCGATGGACCACGCCTCGCGCGATTGCACAGCAACACAATAAGCTTCCCCGCCTTCTCGGGCACCAGTAGCTTGCAATCACCCAATGGACCCGATGAGCGCCCCCCCCTCTCCACACGAGGCGCTCCGCCCGCTGCTGTGGTCGAACTCCGCCGCCCAGCTCGGGGCGGCGCTCGCGGCGCGCGTGAGCCGCGCCGCGGCGACGCTGGCCGCAGCTCGGCTCCTGGGCCCGGAGGGATTCGGCAAGCTGGCCGCCGCGCTCGCGGCGTACGAAATGCTCCGCGTCGTCAGCGAGGCGGGGCTCGACACCCGCTTGATCCGGCGCGCCGCCCAGCAGCCGGACCTCGCCGCCGTCGAGAGCACGCGCACCGCGCTGCTCAAGATCAGGATCGCCGCCCTCGCCATTGTCGTGGCGCTGGGCATCGCCGCGGTCGCGGTCGGCGTCGCGAGCGTCGCGCTGCTGGCGGTGCTTTGCGTGGGCGTGATCGGCCTGGCCGTCGCCGGGTCGGTGCAGGCGATGGCCACGGGGCGGCTCGAGGCGCCGCGGCTGCTGCCCCTCCAGGCTGCAGCGGGCATCGTGTTCCTCGTCGGCGTAGCGGTGGTGAGCTTTATCTGGAGACAGCCGCTGGCCGCCGCCGCCGCGATCGGCGTGTGCGATCTCCTCGGGGGCGGGATCCTGCTCCGCTACGTGGGCAACCCGCGTGTGCGCGGGCCCGAACAGCCGGCGTGGTCGGCGCGCGCCGCGCTGCGCGAAGCGTGGCCGGTGGGCGCGGTCAACGTACTGGCGACCGCGTACGGGCGGCTGGGGCTGGCCGTCCTGGCGATGACGTGGGGCTCGAGCGCGGTGGCCCAATACGGCGTCTCCTACCGCACCGTCGAGGTGTTCTTGCTCGCCGCGGGCGCGGTGGCGGGGTCGGCCCTCGCCGTGACCGCGCGACTCGATGCGCCGGATGCCCGCGACGCGCGCGCGTTGCTCGATCATCTGATCGGCCGCTTGGCGCTGATCACGCTCGCGACGGCGGGCCTGGTCGCGGCCGGGGCGACGTTTCTGCCGGCGTTGCTCGGCGCGCGCTACGCGCCGGCCGTGGGCACCACGCGCGTGCTCGCCTTTGCCCTGCCCCCCATGTTCGTGAACGGGCTGCTCACGGCCCATCTCTACGGACGGGGCCGCTACCACACCGTGCTGCGCATCGCGCTCGGCAATCTGCTGCTCAACGCGCTGCTCGTAGTGCTGCTCGTCCCGTCCATGGGACCGCTGGGAGCGGCGTTCGCCGTCGCGGCGACGGAATGCGTCAACACCGCGTGGCAGAGCCGCGCCATCGGGCTCCGCCTCCGCTCGTGGGCCTACGGCATCGCCGCCGCCAGCCTCATCGCGGCCACCTTCTTTTTGATCACGGGATCCTGATGAGCTCTTCCGCTCCCCCTCCGACGCCGCCCCTGGACGACGTCATGCGCCGCGCGGTCCACTGGGACCGCGACGCGGTCGTGCGCGAGTATCGCAAAGCCGCCCGCCTGGCCGCCACCTCGCCGCCGGTGCTGGACCTCGGCTGCGGCTCCGGTACGCTGCTGGAGACGCTGAGTGCGTTGGGCGTGACCGCCGAGGGCGTGGATGCGTCGCCGACGGCGGTGCGGGAATGCCGGCAGCGGGGGCTCGCGGTCACGGAGGGGGATCTGCTCGGATTCCTCGGCGCGGCCCGCCCCGCGACGTGGGGCGCGGTGTGCGCGGCGCACGTGATCGAACACATGCCGCCGGCGGAAGCGCGTGAGCTGTTCGCGCACGCCGCGCGGGTGCTGCGCCCGGGCGGCCTCTTCATTCTGATGACGCCCAACCCGCGCAATCTCTACGTGGCAGGCGAGGGCTTCTGGACGGACCCGACGCACGTCCGGCCCTATCCCGCCACCCTCCTCAGGGCGCTGGCCCTGGACGCCGGCTTCTCGTCAATGTATGTGCGGGGCTGGTGGGGCGGCCTGACCCCGCGGCAGGTGGTGCTCGGCGTGATCCGCTGGTTCGTGACGGCCGGCCTGCACCAGCCGCCCACCGGGTTGCTGGCCGTCGCGCGCAAGTGAGTCTACAACTCCTCGAGCACCGCCGCGGCCAGCTTCTCCCATCCGATTGACCGTCCGATCTCCGCCGCCGCGTCAGCGCACGTCTGCCACAGCCGAGCGTCCGTCGCCAGCCGCTGCATCACCGCCGCCGCCACCGCCGCGTGCGCCTCGGACAAGATGATTCCTCCACCCCCCAGAAACGACGCCATCGGCGTCTTGGCCGAGACAATGGACGGCAGTCCCGCCGAGAGCGCCTCCGCTACAGGGAGGCCGAGTCCCTCGTGGGCGGACAGGTAAATGTGCGCGAGGCTGTGGCGATAGAGCTGCACCAGCTCACTGTCCGGCGCGTCGAGCCGCGTGATCACGTGATCGCGCAAGTCCGGCTCCGCGATGCGCCGGCGCTCGGCCGGCGAGAGCGTGCGTCCGACAATCACGAGCGGGTGCCGCGCGCGCAGCTCGGCGGATAGCCGCGCGTACGCATCGAGCACTACATCGAGGCGCTTGCGCGGGTGCAGACCCACCACCAGGAAACCGCGCCGCGCCGCGAACGCGCGCGGCGTCGGCCCGGGTCCGATGTTGTTGCCGCCGAGTGGGAGAACCCGGGTACGGCGACGGATCCGCGGGATGAGCCGGGCGAGTTGTTGTTCGACGAACGGCGAAATCGGCAGCACCCGATCCGCCATGACGAGCGACGGCAGGTTCACCGCGAGCGACATGATCAGGTCCCGCGGGACCGTCAGACGGGGCGCCGTCAGGTAGGTGATATCGTAGGCAACGAGCACGGAGCGTGACGCGCGCGGGCCAAAGAAGGGAATGCTGTTCGCCAGTCCCAGGAACACCGCTCCCGCGTGACGCTTGAGCTCGCGCCTGGCGACACGCTGGATCCACGCTTCCATCCCCCAGCCCACGTCACCTTCGATCCACTGTACCGATCCCTGGATGGTCGCTCGCAATGCGGCGGGCACGGGACGGGGGACGAGCAGAATCCAGTTTCTCCCGTCGGCGCACGTCATGTGCCGCAGCAGCTCGGCCGCGTAGCGTCCCATCCCGGTGATGGGGTAGGCGAGCGCCCTGGCATCCACGACCACGTCGCGACTCATCGCGGCCGCCGCGCCGCAATCACGTCACGATACACCGCGATGACGGCGCGGGCGGTGCGGCGCCAGTCCACCTCGGTGCGGACGCGCGCGCCGTCCACCCGCCCCGGTCCCGCTAGCACGATACGCAGACCCGCCGCGATCGCCGCAACGTCCCGCTCAACCGGTTGCGCGCCGGGCGCGAGCCGCACCCACTGCCACGCGTCGCCCGCGTCCACGGCCACGACGGGCACGTCGCAGCACAGCGCTTCCTTCACGACGGTGGGGGAGCCTTCCCAGTCGGAAGTCAGCAGCAGACAGTCGGCCGCCCGGTAGTAATCCGGCATCGCATCGTAGGGCACGCCGCTCACGCCGAGCAGCTGTACGCCGTTCAGGTCGCGTATGGCGGCGTCGGCGAGATCGCGCCGCTTGCGCCGCTCGCCGGGCGTGCTGGGAAACAGCACGAGCTTCCGGTCCAGCGGTAGCCGCAGGCGGCGGCGCGCCGCCATGCGGTCACCGGGCGTGAACCGCGCCGTGTCGATGCCACCCGGAATCACGTGGGCGCGCGCGCGGTCGTGCGGGCGCACGAGCGCGCGCCGCAGCTCGTCGGACACACAGATCAGTCCCGCGGCGCGCCGCGCGGCGATACGGGACACCCCGCGGGCGATGCGGCTCTTGAACGTGATGCCCCCGCTCGCGGACGGCGTCCCCAGCAGATCGTCGCCGTGAAAGGTCACGACGAGCGGCAGCGGCTGGAACGCCGCGACGAATCCCGTCAGGCCGTAGTGGGCGTGGACGACGTCGAACCGGCCGGCGCGCGCGCGGCGGCGCACCCGGCCAATGCCGGACAGATACGCTGCGCGATTGCCGCGGCCGTTGATGAACTCCACCTCGACGTCCCAGCCCTCGGCGGCGAGCGCCTGCACCTGCGCTTCGACGAAGACCCCGAACGCCGGGTCGCGCGCGTTCGGGTACATGTTGGTGACGACGAGGACACGGGAGTCCCGTCCTTGAGTCACCTCGCTTCGCCCCCCCCCCGCAACCAGGTCTCCAGGACGTACAGGCTGAGGAGCTGGCGGGTGCGCGGCAGGCCGTGCCGCTCGACGCCGTCGAGCAGCGTGCGTACGGCGTCACCGCGCAGCACGTCCGGCAAGCGAGCGGCCGACCCGCACAGGTACGTCCGCGCCTCCGCCGCGAGCCAGCGATTGAACCAGGCGTCGAGCGGCAGGGTGAAGCCCGCCTTGGCGCCGGTGCGCGCCGTCCAGCCGGTCAGCGACGGTCGCACCGCGGGGGGGAGCCAAGGCTCGACCGCCTTCCGGTACAGCCACTTCCGCTCACCCAGGCGCGAGACCTTGAAGGAGCTGGGCATCCGTTCGGCAAGGGCCAGGAACTCGAGATCCAAAAACGGGACGCGCAGCTCGACGCCGGAGGCCATGGATGCGTGATCGGCGACGATCAAGAGATCGTCCGCGAGCGACAGCCGCGCGTCCACTTGCAGCAGCCGGTTCAAGGAATCGGTGCCCCGCCCCTTTGCATCACTGGGCGGCAGCCAGCGCCGCACCGGCTCCGCCAACGCGTCCGGTTCCAGGGCGTGGCCCGTCAGCGCCACCGCCTCGGCGGGACCGAACACCGCGAGCGTCTCCGCAAAGCGGCGTCCCTCGTCCCGCGCGGTCCCTACCCGCTGCAGCCGGGCCACCCGGTCGGAGGCGAGCAGCCGCTCGGGGAGGTGCGAGAGCAGCGGCCGCAGCAGCCACGCGGCCCCCGCGAACCGCTCGGCCGCGTGGCGCGCATACCCGCCCAGCGGCTCGTCGGCGCCCTGGCCCGAGAGGACCACTTTGTGCGTCTGCCGCACGCGCCGGGCGAGCAGCCGGACGAGCAGCACACCGGAATTGGCGATGGGCTCGCCCAGCTCGGCGATCTGCTGGGGCCAGCTCGCGAGGTACTCCTGCTCCGACACGTCCAGCTCGACGAGCGGCACGTGTAACGCATCCGCCGCGCGCCGCGCGATCGCCAGCTCGTCCACCGCGGCGTTACGGAGACCGATGGCAAAGCCCTGGGGCGGCTCGGCGGCCGGCAGCTCGTCGCGCATCAGCCGGGTCACGACCGTCGAATCCACGCCGCCCGACAGCAGCGACCCGACCGGCACGTCGGCCATCAGCTGACGGCGCACCGCGGACCGCAGGCCGTCGCGCAACGCCTCTTCCCATTCCGCACCCGTGCGGGGCAGATGCGCCGGCGCGAAGCGCGTGCGGAACGGCTCGAACATGGGAGTCTGCGGCAGCGCGGCGAGGTCGAGGCGGCACACGTGACCGGGTGGCAGCTTCCAGGTGTCGCGGAAGAAAGTGCCCGGCGCTGGGATGAACCGGTACACGAGGAACTCGTCCACCGCCTCGGGGCGCACCGTTTCTTTCACGAGCCCACTGCGACGCGCGGCCGCCAGCTCGCTCGCGAACCACCAGGTATCGCCGGCCCCGCCTTTGCCCACGTACAACGGCTTCACGCCCACCGGATCGCGCCCCAGCCAGACGACGCCGGGATCGCGGCGCCCGTCGAAGAGGGCGAACGCGTACATCCCGTTGAGCCGCTCGAGCACGGCGGGGCCCCACTCCTCCCAGCCGTGCACCAGCACCTCGGTGTCGCACTGCGTGCTGAAGCGATGTCCTGCCGCTTCGAGCTCGTGCCGCAGCTCCCGATGGTTGTACAGCTCGCCGTTCACGACGACCCAGACGCTGCCGTCCTCGTTCCCCATCGGCTGCGCCCCGCCCGCGAGATCCACGATGCTGAGCCGCCGGTGTCCGAACGCCGCCCAGCGGCCGCGCAGGAAGCGCACGCCCGTGCCGTCCGGCCCGCGGTGCGCCAGCTCGGCCGTCAGGCGCTCGAGCGGCGGCCCGACGTCGCGCGCCGCGTCAGTCGCGATGATGCCTGCAATCCCGCACATGCTATCTCATTCTCATTCCGCTCTTGCCCTGAGCCCCTGCCCCGGCGTTAATTGTCCGCGATGGCGCACCCGCCGGTAGAGATCCTGCACCTCGCGTTCTGTCACTACCCGTCCGATCCGCGCGTGAAGCGCGAGGCGCAGGCGCTGCGCGCGCTGGGCCGCCGCGTGGCCGTCATCGCCCTGCGGGATTCCGGCCAGCCCGCCGTCGAGCGCTGCGACGGCGTACTCGCGATCCGCGTCCCCGTGCGCAAGACGCGTCGTGGCTTCGTCGGCGCGCTGCGCGACTACCTCGCCTTCACATGGCGCTGCCGGCGACTCGTCGCGGGTCACCGCCGGCTGCGCCAGGTCCGCGTCGTCCACGTCCACACGCTCCCCGACTTCCTGGTTTGGGCCGCTCTCCCTGCCCGCCGCCGCGGGGCGCGCCTCGTGTTCGACATGCACGAGATCTTCCCGGAGTTCGCGCGCGCGAAGTTTGGAGGACTCCTGGGGCGCGGGCTGGAAGTCGCGGCGCGTGCCATCGAACGCTGGGCCCGCCGCGCGGCGGACCTCACGATCACCGTCAATGCGCCGATTGACGCGCTGCTCGGACGCCGCCCCATCGGCCGCCCCGGCCGCCCCGAGCGCCGTCTCACGATCCATAATACAGCCGACCCCACGGATTTTGGGAACGGGCTGCGTCCGCGGCAGCAGGCCGCCGTCCCGCTCCAACTCGTCTATCATGGGACGCTCACCGAGCTGTATGGCCTCGATATCGCCATCCGCGGGGTGGCCGAGCTGCGCCGGCGCGGCGTCGCGGTGGGATTCTCCATCATTGGCGATGGCCCCGCGCGCGAATCGCTCGTGCTCCTCGCGGCGAGCCTGGGGATCGCGGATCAGGTGCGGCTGGAAGGGCCCCTCCCCGCCGCCGCCCTCGCGGCCCGGCTCGAGGCGTACGACGCCGGTGTGGTGCCGACGCGCCTCGACGGGATGACGCGCTACTCGCTGTCAAACAAGCTGCTGGAGTACGTGCACCTGGGCATCCCGATCCTGGCCGCGCGGCTGCCGAGCTACGCCGACTATCTCGCCGAGGATGCCGCGTGGTATTGGACGGCGGGCGACCCGGTGGATCTGGCGCGTGCGATCGTGGACTTCGCTGCCAGCGCTCCCGCGGAGCGGAGGCAGCGCGCGCAGCGCGCGCGCGCCGGACTCGAGCAGTTCGGGTGGCCGCACGAGCGCGAGCGGCTGCTCGCCGCGTATCGGGAGCTGCTGCTCCTCAAAAGGGCCTAGAACCGCACCGCCAGCACCGCGGCGATGCGTTCGGCAGCGCGGCCGTCGCCGTAGGCGCCGCGGTCCCACTCCCGTCCCGCCGCGCGATCCGCCACGGCCGCGGCGATGGCGGCGGGCAGCTCCGTCCCCCGCTCCGGCGCGACCAGCCGGTTCGCGCCGCGTTCCACCGTCTCGGTCCACTCGGTTTCGGTACGGACGGTGACGCACGGCACGCCCAGCCAGTACGCCTCGCGCTGAATCCCGCCCGAATCGGTCACCACGGCGCGCGCCCGCTGCAGCAGGGCAAGGCTGTCCAGGTATCCGACCGGCTCGAGCACGCGCACGCGGCCGTTCAGGTGTGCGCGCCGGCCCAGGTCCTTGAGCGCTGCCGCCGTGCGGGGGTGCGCGGCGAGGCGGCACGGCATGCCGGCAGCCGCCAGGCCTTCCATCACGCCCTCGAGTCGAGCGGGCGCGTCTACCAGCTCCGCGCGGTGCAGCGTGACGAACACGAAGTTCTCTTTGGCCACCGCTTCCTGCGGTGCCTTGGCGAGCGCGCGGCACAGCACGTCCCGGGCGACGTCGCCCGTTGCCTCCACCACCGCGTCCGGATACTGGCGCCGCAGGGCCGTGGCCGCGCGTTCACACGGCGCGAACAGCACCTCCGCCACCGCGTCCACCGCGCGGCGATTGATCTCCTCAGCCATGAGCCGGTCGGCGACGCGCAGCCCGGCTTCGACATGTGCGACGGGCACGCGCAGCTTGGCGGCCGCCAGGGCGCACGCCAGCGTCGAGTTGGTATCGCCGATGACGACGGCGGCGCGCGGGCGGTGCTGCTGGATCCAGCGTTCGCATGCGGTCAGGATCGCGCCGGTCTGTTCCGCGTGACTGCCCGACCCGACGTCGAGGAAAGCATCCGGGGGACGGATGCCGAGCTGGTCGTAATGGATCTGGTGCAGCGAGTAGTCGTAGTGCTGGCCGGTATCGACGGCGACGACCGGTCCCACCGCCGCGAGCGCGTCACGCAGCACGCTCGCCTTGATCACCTGCGGGCGCGTGCCGAAGAACAACGCGATCGGGCGGCTCACCCTGTCACGCGCGGTAAAAAGACTTGATGGCGTCGGCGACGCGGGCCACCTGTGCTTCCGTCATTTCCGGAAACATCGGCAGGCTGAGGCACTGGCTGGCGGCGCGCTCCGTGACCGGCAGCGCGCCCTCGCGGTAGCCGAGCGTCGCATACGCTTGCTGGAGGTGCAGCGGCCGGGGGTAGTGGAGCCCGACGCCGATGCGCTCCCGGGTCAAGTGATCGCGGAGATCATCGCGCCGCGGCGTCCGCACGACATATAGATGAAAGACGTGCTCCGTGTTCGGCGCGACCTCGGGCAGGACGAGGTCCGGCACGTCGTGCAGGGCCGCGGCGTACCACGCCGCCGCGCGCCGCCGGCCCGCGTTCCAGTCGTCGAGCCGCGCCAGCTTGATCCGCAGGAACGCCGCCTGAATGGCGTGCAGGCGGCCGTTGTAGCCCTCGATTTCGTGGACGTACTTGCTCGACTGCCCGTGCTCGCGCAGCCGCCGAACGGTCTCGATGAGATCCGGCCCGCTGTCACCGGTCCCGCCCGTCACGGCCCCTCCCTCGCCCAGCGATCCCAGGTTCTTGCCCGGATAGAAGCTGAAGCATCCCAGTCGCCCGAGCGCGCCGACGCGGCGGCCGCGATAGCGCGCGCCGTGGGCCTGCGCCGCGTCCTCCACGACCCAGAGCCCCTTGTTCCGCGCCAGCTCGAGCAGCGGGTCCATGTCGGCGGGCTGCCCGTAGAGGTGCACCGGCATGATCCCCACGGTGCGGGGACCGATCGCCGCGCGCACCGCCGCGGGGTCGATCGTCATCGTGCGCTCGTCCACGTCCACGAACCGGACGCGGCCGCCCGCCTGGGTGATCGCTTCGCTCGTCGCGATGAAGGTGTGAGACGGGGCGATGATCTGGTCGCCGGGCTGGACGCCGAGCGCGATGCAGGCGAACCGCAGGGCGTCGGTGCCGCTGTTGACGCCAACGCACGCCGGCGCTTCACAATAACCGGCGAAGTCTCGCTCGAACGCCTCCACTTCGGCGCCGCCCACGAACTGCGCGCTGCGGACCGCCCGGCGGAACGCGGCGACCAACTCTTCTTCTAGAGCCCGGTGCTGCGCGACAAGATCGGAGAACGGGACGGCGGCCCCCGCGGCCGTCGCGTCCGCGGCGCGCAGGTCAGGGGGCGACGTCACCATGCACCTCGACTTTGCGCCGCACCGTAGCGGGGTTGCCCGCCACGACCGTGTGAGCGGGGACGCTGCGGGTCACAACCGCCCCCGCGCCCACCACAGCGCCCTCGCCGATGGTCAGGCCCGGCAGGATCACCGCGCCCGTGCCGATCGCGGCCCGGCGCTGCACCAGGGTGGGCTCGAGCGTCCAGTCGTCGTCTCCGCGCCGCGTGCCATCCGCGTTCACGGCCGCCGGCCAGCGATCGTTCAGGAAGTTGACGTTGTGGCCGACGAAGACTTCGTCTTCGATGGTGACGCCTTCGCAGATGAAGGTGTGGCTCTCGATCTTGCAGCGCGCGCCGATCTTCGCCCCCTTCTGGATCTCGACGAACGTGCCGATCGACGTGTCGTCGCCGATTTCGCAGCCGTACAGATTGACGAAGGCGTAGAGGCGGACGTTTTTGCCGAGTTTGACGTCGGGGGCGATGCGGCGGGTCAGCGCGTCGCGCTCGGCCGGCGTGAGGCCCCCCCCGCCCCCCCCGGTCATGTGGCGGTGCGCGCGACCGTGGGGCCGAGCGTCACCAGCGCGCCGTCCTGCGCGATCGAGCGCTGCGCGGCTTCGAGGATGCGCACCACGCGCCAGCCGGCCCGCCCGTCCACGAGCGGCCGCTCCTGCTGCTGGATCGCCCGGATCACGTCCTCGACTTCCACCGCCAGGGCCTCGCGCGTGTCGAGCTGCGGGGCGTGCATGTCGCCCGAGCGGTAGGAGATGAGCAGCTCGTACTCGTTTTCGGGGGAGGGATTGGGGGCGACAGTGAAGCCCTTGTCGTAGATCTTGAGCTTCTCGCTCGGCTCCATGTCGTCGTAAATCACCATGCGCTTGGCGCCGCCCAGGATCGTGCGCCGCACCTTGGCCGGCGCCAGCCAGTTCACGTGCACGTGTCCGATCAGCGACCCCGGGAAGCGCACCGTCACGTACGCGATGTTCTCGGTGGGGCTGCCGCCGTGTGACGCGCCGGTGGCGGCGACCGACACCGGCTCCGCGCCGATCAGGTAGTCCATGATCGCCACGTCGTGCGGGGCCAGGTCCCAGATGACGTTCACGTCCGTCTGGATGAGGCCGAGGTTGATCCGCACCGAGTCGAAGTAGTAGAGGTCGCCGATCTCGCCGGCGTCGATCAGCTCCTTCATTTTCCGCACGGCGCCCGTGAACACGAACGTGTGGTCCACCGCCAGGATCAGCCCGTTCGCCTGGGCCAGCGCGCACAGCTCCTCGGCCTGGTCGGCCCGCGTCGTGAGCGGCTTCATCACAAGCACGTGTTTGCCGGCGCGGAGCGCGGCCTGGGCCAGCTCGAAGTGACTGAACGACGGCGTCGCGATGACGATCAGGTCGAGGTCGGGGGCCTTCAGCACTTCATCCGCGCGGTCGGTGATGGTGGGGATGCGGTATTCGGTCCCCACGCGCGTGGCGCGCTCGAATCGGGTGTCGCACACCGCCTGCACCTGCGCCGCCGGATGCCGCGCGAAGTTGCGGATGAGGTTCGGTCCCCAGTACCCGCAGCCGATCACGCCCACTCGTACCGGTTTCCCCTTCATGACGCTCCTAGTGGGCCCGGCCTGAGTTGAACATCACGACGGGAATGGTGCGCAGCATGATCATCAGGTCGAGGCCGAGCGACCAGCGGCGCACGTACTCGACGTCCAGCTCGTGCATCTGCCGATAGCTCAGCAGGCTGCGTCCGGACACCTGCCACAGTCCGGTGATCCCCGGCTTCACTTGGAGCCGGTCGAGCTGCCAGTGCGCGTAGTGCTCGAACTCGTAGGTGAGCGGCGGCCGGGGCCCGACGAGGCTCATCTCGCCGCGCAGCACGTTGAACAGTTGGGGAAGCTCATCGAGCGACGTGTGGCGCAGCCAGCGGCCGAAGCGCGTCACGCGCGCGTCGCCGACCAGCTTATACACGGTCGGCCCGTTGGCATCGCGTGGCGCTGTCGGAAGCGACCCCTCGGTCTCCAGCCGGCGAATCAGCTCGCGGTGCGCCGCGTCGGACGCTCCGTGGCGCATCGTCCGGAACTTGAACACGCGAAAGCGGCGTCCGCCGATCCCGATCCGCTCCTGCCCGAAAATGGCCGGCCCTGGGGAGTCGAGCTTGATGATCGCCGCGACGAGCAGCATCACGGGAAAAGCCAGCACGAGACCGACGACCACACCGGCCAGATCCACGGCGCGCTTCACGATCAGCTGGCGCCCCTTCAGCGCCGGTGCCGTGACCTCGATCAAGGCGTGTCCCCGCCGCCACACAACCGTGGGGCTCACGCCCGCCGTCTCGAGCGCCCGGCTGAAGAGCAGCAGCCGGCAGCCCGCGGCCAGCGTCGTATCGATGAGGCCCCGCAGTCGCGCCTCGCCGTGGTCGCCGCACACCACTACCGTGTCCGCTCCCGTCGCGTGCAGCAGGGCTGGGAACTGCTTCAACTGTCCCAACGCCGCGGCCGCGGGCGGCGTCTCCACGTCAACGAATCCTGCGGAGCGGAACTCACCGCTCCCGGCGCACGAGCCGCTCGCCATCGCTTCCCGGCAGGCGCGCTCCGTCCCGACGAACAGGGTTCGGGCGATCTCATGCTCAGGCCGCCGGATGCGACGCCGCAGCAGCGCGACCGTGCGCCGCTCCGCCAGGAAGCCCAGCCACACTAGCGCGGTGGTGGTGGCATACTGCAGCAGCGCGAGCTGTACCCCGCGCGTCCACAGCGCCGCCCACATCGGCATCGCGGTGGCTAACGCGCACGCCAGGAACAGGCGCCGGGCCGACCACGGTCGCTCGCCGGGGCCGTAGCAGCCGGTGACGACGAGCCCGATAAGCAATGCGGCCCCAAACTGCGGGCCGTTGAGTATACCGCGGGCAAATACGTCTTGGGAGAACCGGGCGAGGCCTTGGCCGAGCAGCGCGCCGTCCCGGACGAATTGCATGAACGCCCGCATCGCGAAGAAGCAAACGATGTCGCCCGCGAGCAGGGCCAACATGCGGCGTGCGCCGCGAGCCACGTGGCGCCGCAGGTTCGACGAGGCTTGCTGCTGCAGGCCCAGCCGTACGGGTAAGGACACGTCGGAGGCAGCGTCCTCCAGGGTATGCAGCGTCAGCTGAGACGGCGGATTCACGGGGCGCTTAATATACCTTTGGTGGAATGCGTTGACTAGAATCAACATACACTCACGGCTCGCCTGCCGCCGTTGGGTGAAGGAGAACCGTGCTCCGGAAGACTCCCTCATCATCTATAGCAGTCGCCCTTGCCGTCCTCGCGATCTGTATCGCCACGCTCCGGCCCAGTGGCACCGTCATGCCCAGCGGCTGGAGCTTCGACATCGCCAGCGGCGAAGCCGCGCTCGCGGAAGCGATTCAGAACCTGCTCCTCTTTATCCCGCTCGGCATGGCGCTCGCCTGGAAGGGCTTCCGGCCGCTCCGCGCCATCGCCATCGGCGCGGGGCTGTCCTTCACCGTCGAGTTCATCCAGCAGTGGCTCCCCGGCCGGGACCCGAGCACGGGGGACATTCTGTGCAACACGATCAGCACGGCGATCGGCGGCGGGCTGGTATGGAACGCGCGACGCTGGCTGTTTGTGCAGCCCCGCCGCGCCGCCTGGCAAGCGCTCGCCACCGCCCTCGCCGCCGCCGCAGTGTGGCTCGGCAGCGGCGCCCTGCTCCGCCCCATCTTCCCCCCCCCGCCCTACCACGACGTCTGGACCCCGGACTTCAACTACTGGGGCCAGTATCGCGGCAAAGTGCTCTCGGCGAGCCTCGGCTCGGTGCCGCTCTCCCAGGGAATGATTCCCGAAACCGCGTTTGGTAACGCTCCCCTTCGTATCACCGCCATTGCCCCGCCCCGGCCACCCGGCCGGACGTCGCCCCTGGTCGCCATTCTGGACCGTGGCGACACCAAAGTCCTGCTCGTGGCCGTGGACCGCACCGACCTCGTCATGCTCTACCATATGCGCGCCGTGGACCTCACGTTCGAGCACCCCGACCTGCGCTGGCGCCACGCCCTCACCCGCATCGCGCCCGGCGACACCTTCACCGTCCAGGCCTGGCGCGGCGAACGGGGCGCCTGTTTGAACCTCAACTCCGCGCGCCGCTGCGGCCTGGGCTACACCATCGGCGACGGCTGGAAACTGATCTTCTTCCCGGAAGAATTCTCCGCCTGGGCGCTGGCGCTCGTGAACGCGCTCTGGCTCGGCGGCTGGCTGCTGGGCGTGGGCTACTGGGGAGGACGCGCGGGACGAAACCCCCTGATCTACGCGTCGCTCGGCGTGGCGATCGTCGGGCTGCTGCTCGTGCCAAGCATCGCGGGATTGAAAGCGACTCCGGTGATAGAGTGGATTGGGGCGATAGGTGGGATGACGGTGGGATACTGGGCCGCGGTTCGTCGTTCCCATGCTAAAGCATGGGCCCGATAGGGCACTGCCCTTAAGGGCAGTGTAGAGATCACTCCGCTCCCAGCGTTACATCCACACCCTCATGCCGCAGCTTGCCGAGCAGCCGGGCCTCGATGCGCGCGGTGACCGTCACGATGCCGTCCATCTGCACCTGCTCGAGCACCTCGGCGTCGCGATGGAGCGCCGCCAGCAGCTTCCCGTCCCCGAGTGGCACGCGAATCTGGGCGATGGGGCGGAGCGCCTGGGCGGATGTGCGGAGCGCGGCGCGGAGATCCTCGACGCCAGAAGTAACCGTGGAGGTGAGGATGGCGTGCGGGTAGCGCTCACGGACCAACGCCAGAAATGCTTCCGGATCGGGCAGCAAGTCCGCCTTGTTGAACACGTACACCACGCGTTTGGGCTCCGACTTTCCCGTGTCGCGCCGCACGGTGGACGACGCACTCCGCGTTTCTCGTTCGACGACCTCCACCTGCTCTTCCCATCCCGGGTGGCTCGCGTCGATGACGTGCAACAGCAAGTCCGCGTCGTTCGCCTCTTCCAGCGTCGCCCGAAATGACGCGACGAGGTGGTGCGGCAGCTTGCGAATAAATCCGACGGTGTCGGTCACCCGGAAGCGATAGCCCTCGCCGACGTCCACTTCACGGCTGAGCGTATCGAGCGTGGCAAACAGACGGTCTTCGATGAACACGTCTTGGCCCGAGAGGGCCTTCAGGAGACTCGATTTGCCGGTGTTGGTGTAGCCGACCAGCGCCGCGCTGGGTACGTCACGCCGGCCCTGGCGCTGGTTGGCGCGGTGGTCGGTGACATCCTGCAGCCGCTTCTTGAGGACCGAAAGCTTGCTGCGGATCCGCCGCCGGTCCGTCTCGAGCTGCGTTTCGCCCGGGCCCCGGAGTCCGATGCCGCCGCGAATACGCGACAGGTGCGTCCACATGCGGGTGAGTCGCGGCAACAGGTACTCGAGCTGCGCGAGCTCCACCTGCAGCTTCGCTTCGGCGCTGCGCGCGCGGGTGGCGAAAATGTCGAGAATGACCTCGGTGCGGTCCATCACGCGCACGCCGAGGCCCTTCTCGAGCTTCGAGCCCTGCAGCGGCGTGAGACTTTCGTCGAACATCATCAGCGTCGCGCCGGCGGCGGCGAGCGTGTCCTTCAGCTCCTCGACCTTCCCCTGCCCCAGGTAGAAGTTCGGCGTGGGCGCCTCGATGCGCTGCACCGCGCGGCCGACAATCTCGGCGCCCGCCGTGTCGGCCAGCCGCTCGAGCTCGTCCAAGTGCTCGTCCACGTGAACGAGATCGTCGGAGCCTTTGCGCGGGGCACCGACGAGGAAGGCTCTTTCTACGGGGGATTGGATATCAATCAGTTTCACTGGAATAGCTTCCTCAACAGAACGTTGCCTTTGCCCTTGAGCTGTACTTTGCGGTCGCCCAGCGGCGTGTCGAGAAACGCCGTGCCGGTCAACCCGTAATTTAGCGCCTGCCGCTCCAGCAATGCCCTCGCCGCCGCGCCCACGCCCGACCATGCGAAGCGGACCGGCATCACCACCCGGCTATGGTTCTCGGGCGAGAGGTCGAGGGGTTTATCGATCAGCGCATCCCCAAAATAGGTGTTCTCGAGATCGAGCCCCACTTCAAGCCGGGTGCTGCGCAGGCGATAGGTGTTGGGGTTGTAGACGTCGAACACCAGGTCGAGGGTGCCGCCGCTCAGGCCCAAGCCCGTCACGTTGATCTCCTGGAGCGCGATCTGCGGCTCCTGGAACGTCAGGGCGGAGCGGAGTGTGGCACAGGAGGTCAGGAAAACGACCGACAGGAGAAGCAGCCTATGCATGACTGATTATACCAGGATCCGGGGAGGCCTAGGCCGCACACCCGTCAGGGAGCTATCCAGCCCTCGCGGATGGCATAGCGGACCAGGTTGGCCGTGTCGTGAATATTCAGCTTCTTCATGATCCGCCCGCGGTGAAACTCCGCGGTTTTCACGCTGATGTGCAGCAGCTGGGCGATTTGCTTGGTAGTGCTGCCTTCGCCCACGAGCTGCAGCACCTGTCGCTCGCGCGGCGTCAGCTGGGCAGGTTGAGGTCTACCCCCACCCCCCC
>DATNMO010000056.1:0-36774 GCA_035602245.1 Gemmatimonadales bacterium | reverse complement strand
GCCCACGCCGGTGCCGATCGTCCCGCGCACATGGCGGGTGCTGGCCTTGCCCGTGATCTTCACCGGGAAGTCGGTCTCCACACGACCATTGACCGTTTCGGCATTGACGGTGGCGTTCAGGTTGGGCGGCACCGCGGCCGTGACCGAACCGTTGACGGTCGTGAGCTCGACGTCGCCGCCGCTGAGCGCTTGCATCACCGCCTCGATGCTGCCGTTGATCGTCGTGGCCTTGATGGGCCCTACCGCGGTGTTCACGAGAATGCGCCCGTTGACGGTGTTCGCCTCGACCGGGGCGCTGACGCCGTCGATCTCGAGCGGCCCGTTCACCGTGGAGGCTTCGATCGGCACGCCGCGCGGCAGTTCCACCGTGAAGCGCACCGCCACGTCGTTCTTGTGGACGCCGTTCAGCCGATAGTCGCCGCCGTCACCGCAGCGGCGCTCGCGCGCCTCCCACATGGCGCAGATCGTGACGCCGCGCTCCGTCGGGACGGCCACCACCTCCACGCTGCCGGGGCTCGAGTTACGCCAGCTCTTTTCAGCGTGCACCTCGAGGGTGTCGCCGCTGCCCGCGACGACGTTGATGGGGCCATTGGTATTGCGGATCCAGACGTGCTGCGAAGGCTTCACCGGCGAGCGGAATTCCCACGGGTCACCGATATGCCGGGTGCCGCCGAACAGATCTTCGCCGTTCCCGCCCCAGTCGAAATCGCCGAACGAGCCGAGGACGCCCCAGGGGGCGTGCACGTTGACGTGCACGCGGGTGATGAACAGGCCGGCGCCGACCACCAAGCAGAACAGCACGCCGCCGCGAACGATCTCGCGACGCCACGTGCGCCAGAATCTTTTGGGGGGTGTGGATTGGTCCAGCGGCATATCCATTAGGAGACGCTACGGAGCCCCCGTCTGTCAAGTTTCGCTGCAAACGCGACCGCCCGCCGGGACAGGCTCCGGCGGGCGGAAAGACCGCAATTGCCGAACAGAACGCCAGTTACGTCACCGGGCACTTGGGCTCCGCCGTGGCTTCGACGGTGATGGGGGCGAGCATGCCGCCGTACCAGACGCGGGTGGCATCCTCGGTCGGGTCGGTGACGGTGGTGGTGGTGATGCCTCTGAGGCGGCGGATTGTCTCCGCACGGTCGGCGGTCATGGCGGCTTGGGCGGCGAAGCCGTATCCGAACGTCAGGGTCGTCGCGAGCAACAAGGTCAGGCCGCGCATTGCATCCTCCATCTGAAGACGTGGTGACAAGCTTCAGAGGGTAAGACGCTGCAATGGCAGGAAAGGTTGCATGGCGTCGCGGGTTAACACGCCCCGGACAGTGAAGTCGCAAGATGCGACAAAACGCAACGGCAGAAATGCCCGGGGCAGGACTCGAACCTGCATGGGGTTGCCCCCAAGGGATTTTAAGTCCCTTGCGTTTACCAATTTCGCCACCCGGGCGGGGCGACGCTGCTGGGAAACTAACGCCGTCAGACCCGCTCGGTGCGTGCGCCGCCGGACGGGTGAACCTCCATGATGGTGGGCGGTCTGCCGTACGCCTTTTCGTACGCCCGTTGAATCGCCGCCACGACCTGCTTCTCGCCCTTCCCTATTAAGACGATCGCGGAGCCGCCCCACCCCGCACCCGTCAGGCGCGCGCCGAGCGCCCCGGACCGCTTGGCGGCGGCGACGATCGTGTCGAGCTCCGGCGAGCTGCATGCGTAGAGGCGGCGACACGACTCGTGCGACTCGTAGAGCACGCGCCCGAACTGCTTGAGCTTGCCTTGCTCGAGCAGCTGCGCCGCAAACCGGGTGCGGGCTGTTTCGCTCACGACGTGCACGGCGCGTGAACGCAGCGGCTCCCGCAGCGCCCGCTTGAGCCGCACGAGCCACTCCGCGGGCCAGCTCGCCAGCCACACCAGCTCCGGCAGCTCGACCTTGAGCCGCCTGACCGCCGCTTCGCACTCGGCGTGGCGCTCGTTCAGCTGGCCACCGGACAGATCGTGCCGCACCCCCGTGCCCACGACCAGCAGGCGGCCCCGAAACGGGATCTGCTGCGCCTCGAGTGACGCGCACTCGAGCAGTAGCGCGTGATCTTTCTTGGCCAGTGCGGCGATCGTCGGATCCATCACACCGCAGCGCACGCCGACGTGGTCGCGCTCGGCCCGGAAGGCCACCCCGGCGAGCTGGCGGCCGGTCAGCTTCGCGCCCGCCAACGCCGCCAATGCCTTGGCGACCGCGACGGTGAGCGCCGCCGAGGACGCCAATCCTGCTCCCACCGGTACGTCCGAGGCCACGGCGACACGGGCACCGCCCTGCGACGGCGCCGCCTCGAGCGCCGAGAGCTCCCGCATCACACCCGCCACGTAAGCGGCCCACCCCTTCGGCAGCTCCTCTTGCCACCGGATGCGCACCACCTTGGTGTGCCGCGTCGAAACGACCTCCAGCACCCACGCGTCTCCCGGCCCGACGGCCGCGGTCGTACGCTGCGCGATGGCCATCGGCAGCACCGGTCCGCCATTGTAGTCGGTGTGCTCGCCGATCAAATTCACGCGGCCAGGCGCGGACGCGACCGCGCGCGGCGCGTCGCCGAAGGCCGCGTGAAACAGAGCTATCGCTGGTTGCCGCATCGGTTTGACAAGGGTTCGGGGCAATGCTACCCTATGCCAGCCGGTTTCACCATCTCCCCATTCGTCTCTCGGAGAACACAGATGCGGCGGTTTGCGTTGATGCTTCTCGCCGGAGCTCCTTCGCTCGTCGCCGCCCAAGGGTTCGGCGTCTACGAGCACAACACCTGCGCCATGGGCCGTGCCGGCGTAACGGCGGCGGGTCCGTGCGCGGATGGCTCCGCGATCTTTTTCAATCCCGCGGGCCTGGGCGCCCTCGGCGGAAACCGGTTCAGTGTCGGTACCACGCTGATCGGCGCCCAAGGCGGATTTACTGACGATTTCCTCGGCCGCCGGACTGATCTCAACAACCCGCTGATCCCCGTTCCCAGCGCCTACTTCACGCACGCTCTCAGTCCCACGCTCACCGCGGGCATCGGCGTGTACGCGCCGTACGGCCTCGAGACCAAGTGGCCCACGGACTTCGAGGGCCGGTTCATCGGCTACAACACCAAAATCCGCTCGATCTACATCCAGCCCACGCTCGGCGTTCAGGTGAGCCCCAAGCTCAAACTCGGCGTTGGCGTGGCCTACATCACGAGCCGCCTGGAGCTGCACCAGCGCGCCGACTTGTCCCGGCAATTTGCGCTGCCGGGCGTGCCGTTCGCCGCCCTCGGCATCCCGAGCGGAACCGATTTCGCCGACGCGTCGCTGGCCGCCACGGGGACCGGCTATGCCGTGAACTTCGGCGGCATCTTCCAGGTATCGGACCGGGTCTCGATCGGCGGCCACTGGCTGACGCGGAAGAAGATCGACTACGACGGCACGGTGGACTTCACCAAGATCCCAACCGGTCTGACGCTGGCCCCCGGTAATCCCCTCGGCGTGCCTGGCGGTACGCCGGTGGATGCGCTCGTCGCGGGGCAGTTCAACGCCGGCGGTCCGCTCGCGAGCGGCGGCGTCAAGACCTCGATCATCATGCCGCCGCAGGGGACGGTCGGGTTCGCCTATCGCGCGTCCGACACCTGGACGGTCATGGCCGACTACCACTATGTCGTGTGGGGCTGGTTCAGCCAGATCGTGATCGATTTCGCCAATCCCGCCACGCCGGACCTGACGCTGCGCCCGAGCAACAAGGACACGCATGGGGTCCGGGTGGGCACCGAGTACCAGTACTCGCCCAAGATCCAGCTGCGGGCCGGGTACCTCTATCACACGGGCGCTTCGCCGCCGCAGTTCGTGACGCCGCTCTTGCCCGAAGGCGCGCGTAACGAGTTCACGATCGGCGCCGGCATCGCACTTACAGAGAAGCTGCACGCGGATCTCGGGTACCAGTACATCAAACAGAACGACCGGCGCGGCACGGTGGACCTCAGTGCCGGCAACACCGGTCTCTACAAGTTCTCGGCCCATCTGTTCGGGATCGGGGCGGCGTACACCTTCTGAAGGATCGCGACTCATGATTTGGACGACCAAGCGCTTGTCGGCCGCCGCCCTCGGCCTCCTGCTGGCCGCGTCGGCCTGCGAGAACGATCAGCTCAACCGGCCGTTCTCGAACATACCGGTCGACCCGCTGTTCGACCGCTACGTCTCGATGGGGAACTCGATCACCGCGGGGTTCCAGTCGGGCGGGATCAACGACAGCACGCAGTCCCAGGCGTATCCGGTGCTCCTCGCCCGCGCCATGCACGCCCCGTTCTTCGTGCCGCTGATGAAACGTCCGGGCTGCCCGCCACCGTACACGAACGTGTTCACACAGGCGCGGCTGACGCCAACCGGTTTCCCGACGAGCACCGCGACGTCCTGCTACCTGCGCGTCGTTCCCGCTGAAGCGCCGCCATTCATTAGTAACACGGCGGTGCCCGGGGGGAAGGTGATCGACATCTACAACAACCTCGACACGGCCTCGAACGCGAACGCGCTGACGTCGTTCTTCCTCGGCGGCCTCACGCAGGCCCAGATGATGGAACGGGCGAGTCCCACGTTTGTCTCCGTGTGGATCGGGAACAACGACGTACTGGGCGCGGCCACGAGCTCGACGAACGGCGGCGACAGCACCCGCATTACGTCGGTCGCGAATTTCCAGACCCGCTACGGCGCGCTGCTCGACACCGTGGCAGCCGCCAAGCCGAAAGGCGTCGTATTGATCGGCGTCGCCAACGTCACGGCGATTCCGTTCTTCAGCCAGGGTGCGACGTACTGGGCGATCAAGAACGGTTTGGTCCCGGGCTCGTCGTTCCCCGCCCTGTTCACCGTGAGCTCGAACTGCGCGCCGATTGCCACCGGCGTTCCCGGCGCGCGCGGGGACTCGACGCTCGTACCGTTCCCCTACGGCGCCGCCTTACTCGGCGCCGCCACCGCGGGCTCGCCCCGGAATCTCGATTGCGCCGATACCGTGGCGGCGGTCGTGGTTCCTTCGGAGCTCGTGAAACTGGCCGCGAGCGTGACCGCCTACAACGCATACATCTCCAGTCAGGCCACGGCCCGCGGCTGGGTGTACTACAATCCGAATACCACGCTCGACTCCTTGCGCACGATCGCGACTGCTGTGCGCCCCTTCCCGCTCATCGGACAGCCCTGCACCGCCAATCCGTTCGGCACGGCCTTCTCGTGCGATGCCGTGCACCCGAGCGCGGCCACGCACCGGCTGATTGCGGACAAGCTGCGGCAGGCCATCAACGCCGCGTATACGACCGCTATTCCTCCGATCCCCTGAACGCGAACCTGCATTCCGCCTCGGGGTAACGGAAACGGCACCCGGCGACTCGCCGGGTGCCGTTCTGCTAATGAGAACCTGGTCCCTCGTCCTCCTGCTCTTGATCCTCGGGCTCGCGCCTGGGGTCAGCCGGGCGCAAGCTGTCCTGCGCACGGACACGCCGCGCGCCGGCACGCTGCGCGTGACGTTCGAGCCGGTCATCACGACCTGGGAACGCGAGTTCACCGATAGCGGCCGGCGGCGGATCGGGGCATCGCTGCCGGCCCCGGTCTTTGTGCGCGCCGAGCGACGCGTGACGCCGCTGATTGCCGAGTTCGGGATCTCGAACCGCATTGCCGTAGGCCTGCGACTGCCGATCGTGCGGGTGCGGGTGCAGGCGCAGCACGACACCTCCGCGGCAGGCCGGTCGCTCGACTCGTTGCTGCGCGACTCGACGTACGATTTCGCGCCGATCCGCAACACGCCGCGCAACCTCCGCTACTTCACCGGTGACGTGGAGCTCCAGGCGAAGTACCGACTCTTCGTCGCACCCACGTACGCGACGAGCGTCGCGTTCGTCCTCCGGCTGCCCACCGGCCATCAGGATTCGCCGCACGATCTGTTCGACATCCCCACCGGCGACCACCAGACCGATCTCGAGGCGCAGGTCGCGCAGGAGCTGATCGTCGGGAACCGGTTGTGGCTGAACGTGCTGGTACGCGCCGCGCGCCAGCAGCCGGGCACGCGCGATCGCCGGGTGGGGCCGCAGTCGACCCTGCTCATCCCGCGGGGCGCCACGGCGCGCCTCGATTGGCGGCCCGGGGACTACGCCGCGATCGACGTCGCGCCCCTGTACCGGTTCTCGCGCTACTTCGGCGCGGGATTCACCGCCGGCTACTGGTCCCGCAAGCGCGACCACTATTCCTACCGGTCGGCGCAGGACTCGAGCGACGTCGCCACGCGGCTCGGCGCACCAGTGCCCGCGAGCGTGCTCGACGCCGGGACGTCGGAGCGCTGGCTCCGGCTCGGCGGCGCGGTGACCTACGTGGGACCGAACTGGGAGGGGGGGTTCTCGATCGAGCAGACGGTCAGCGGCGCGGGCGGGCGGGTCCCCGCGGCGACGGTGTTCCGGATCGTGCTGCGGACTTCTCGCTGGCCGTTCTGAGCAGCTCCTCGGCGTGGCGCCGGGCCGTATCCATGTCGGCGTCGCCGAGCATGCGCGCGATTTCCTTCATTCTCGTATCCCCGGCCGCGACGTGCACGTCGCTCGTCGCCACTCCGCCCTTCGCGCCCTTTGCCACGACGAGGTGCTGGTCGGCATAGACGGCGATCTGCGGCAGGTGTGTGATGACGAGCGCCTGCCGATTCGTCGACACGGCCCCTAAAGCCTCGCCCACCCGGCCGCCCACCTCACCGCCGATCCCCTGGTCCACTTCGTCGAACACGAGTGTCGGGACCGCATCGTGCGCCGCGAGCACGACCTTCAACGCCAGCATGAGGCGGGACAACTCCCCACCGGACGCGACTCTGGCCAACGGGCGAGCACCCAACCCCGGGTTGAGCTCCACGACGAACTGCACCGCCTCGGCCCCATCCGCGCGGGGAGCGGGGAGCGGGGAGCAGTTTGCTGCGAAGCGACCGCCGGGCATGCCCAGCGCGGGGAGCAGCTGATTCACCGCGCGCGCCAGCTTCTTTGCACCAGCCGTGCGCTTCGTACTCAATGCTGCGCACGCCCGCGTGAATTCCTCCGCGGCGTTGCCACGCTCCTCGGCGATATTCCGCAGATCGAGATCGGCGGTATCGAGCAGCTCCAGCTCGCGCGTCGCGCTATCGCGCGCGGCGAGCACGTCGGGGATGGTCGGTCCGTGTTTCTGTTGCAACCGGAACAGCGTCTCGCGCCGCTGTTCCACCGCGGCCAGGCGGTCCGGATCCGCCTCGATATCACTCGCGTACGATCGGGCCGCCTGCGCCAGCTCGGCGGCGCTCGCGAACGCAGCGTCGAGCAGCTCTTGCCACGGTGCCAGCGACGGATCGAGGTGCAACAGGTTGGCGAGCGTCTTCTGCGCCTTGGTGGGCACCGCCCCGTCCATCGCCTCCTCGAGCTCGCGCGCCAGACGGCCGAGCTCCTCGGCGTGCGCCAGGCGCTTAGCCTCGACGGCGAGCGCGTCATCCTCGCCGAGCTTCGGCGCCGCACGCTCAATCTCCTGGAGGACGTGCCGTAGATAGTCGGCCTTGCGGCGCACCTCGTCCTGGCGCGCCGCGAGCTCCGTCTCGCGCTGCGACAGGTCGGTCAGCCGCCGGTGGGCGTCGCGCACCGCGACCCGCTCTACGTCCGCGTCCGCGTAGGCATCGAGGATGTCGCGCTGTGCATCCGGCCTGAGCAATGACTGCATTTCATGCTGGCCATGCAGGTCCACGAGCAGCGCACCGATCTCCGCGAGCACACCAACCGTCGTGGGTGAGCCGTTGACCCAGGCGCGCGACTTCCCCTCCCGCAGGACCTCGCGTTTCAGTACCAAGCGACCCTCGTCCAACTCGACACCGAGGGCCGCAAACGGTGGCATGAGGTGACGATGGACCGCCGACGTGAATTCAAACGCTCCCTCGATGACGGTCTTGCTGGCTCCAGGCCGCACCACGTCGGCCGACGCGCGCTCCCCGAGCAATAGGGCGAGCGCATCCACGACCATCGACTTGCCGGCGCCGGTTTCGCCGGTCAGCACATTCAGTCCCGGTTGAAACGGCAGGGTGACATCGGCGATGACGGCGAGGTCGCGGACCCGCAACTCCGTCAGCACTACTTGCGTTCCCGGTCGGTGAGATCGCCCCACTGGAGCTTCTTGCGCAGCCGCGCGAAGAAGCCCTCGGGGCCGAGCCGGATCAGCAGCACCGGCTGCGCGGCGCGGCGCGCCAGGAGCCGCTCACCGGGCTGGATCGTGGTGCCCACCTGGCCGTCGTACGACACGAGCACCTGGTCGGTCCACGGCGGGATCGGCTCGATGGATATCGTGGAGTGTGCGGGGATGACGAGCGGCCGCACGGCGAGGGTGTGGGGGCAGATCGCGGTGACGACGATCGCGTCCACGCCCGGCACGACGATCGGGCCGCCCGCGGACATCGAGTACGCCGTCGAGCCCGTCGGAGTGGAGACGATGATGCCGTCGGCCGAATACTGCCCCACTTCGTCGCCATCCACCGAGACCTTGAGCCGCACGACGCGCGCGAGGCCGCCCTTGTGGACGACGACGTCGTTCAGGACGATCGGTTCCGTCCGGCTCTTCCCCGACTTGTCCACGATCGACGGATGCAATGCCAGGCGCGACTCGGTGCCGTAGGCCTTGCGCACCAGCGCATCGAGCGCCCAGTCGAGGGTCTGGGCCGACGCCGTGGTGAGAAATCCCACGCGGCCCAGGTTCACGCCCAGGATCGGCGTGTTGGCGCCGTTCAGGACGCGGGCGCCGCGCAGCAGCGTGCCGTCGCCGCCCAAGGTGATGAGACAATCGAGGAGCGGCGCCTCCGTCAGCGGCTTGGGCTGGGGCGCCGGCCAGAGCGGAGCGAGGCTCTCCTCGGTGTAGAGCGTGAACGCGAGGCGCGACGCTGCTCGGGCCAGGCTTGCCAGGATGCTCCCGAGGTCGCGGTAGCGGGGGTTGCCGACGACCCCGACGTTCATCGCGTGGTGAGCGACTCTTCGGCGGCGAGGGCGCGGATGCGGGCGGCGATGCCGGGACCGGTCAGGCCGACCTCGGCGAGCTGCTGCGCCCGCGGCGCATGCTCGTAGGTGCGGTCGGGGACGCCCAGCGCGACGACCCGCTGATCGGGGGCGGTGGTCTGCACCAGCGCCGCGAGCGCGGCGCCGAAGCCGTTGACGACGGTGCCGTCCTCGACGGTCACGAACAACTTGTGGTCGCGCGCCAACGCATCGAGCATCTCGCGATCCATCGGCTTCAAGAAGCGCGCGTTCACGACCGTCACGTCCAGTCCGTCTGCGGCGAGGGCCGCGGCGGCCTCGAGGGCAGGTTTGCACATCACGCCAACCGCGAGAATGGCGCAGTCCTTTCCCCTTCTCAGAAGCTCCCACGTGCCGTAGGGAACGACCGGGACTTCCGCGGCCGGTGGCGCCTCGGCGGGCGCTTTGTCACGGGGATAGCGGATCGAGAACGGACCCTCGGTATGCGCGAGCGCGCAACGCAGCAGCCCGACCAGCTCGGCGCCGTCTTTAGGCGCGGTGACGGTCATGTGCGGCACCGCCAGCATGTAGGCGATGTCGTACAGCCCCATGTGCGTCTGCCCGTCCTCGCCCACCATCCCGGCGCGGTCGAGACAGAAGATGACGGGCAACTTCTGGATCGCGACGTCGTGAATGATGCTGTCGTAGGCGCGCTGCAGGAACGTCGAGTAAATCGCCACGATGGGCCGCACACCCTGCGTGGCGAGACCCGCCGCGAACGTGGTGGCGTGCCCCTCGGCGATGCCGACGTCGAAGAAGCGCTCGGGCCACTTCTTCTGGAAGATGTTGGTCCCGGTGCCCGATGGCATCGCGGCCGTAATGGCGACGAAGCCGGGGTGCTCGGCGGCGAGCTGCGTGATCGCATCGCCGAAGACCTTCGTCCACTGGGGCGGCCCGGGGTTCACCGGCTTGAGCTTCCCCGTCACCGGGTCGTACGGCGCGCGCGCGTGGTACTTCTCGAGGTCTGGCTCCGGCAACGGGAAGCCCTTGCCCTTCTCGGTGATGACGTGCACGACGCGCGGGCCCTTCAGCGTCTTCACGGTGTCGAACGCGTGGAGCATCTGCTCGATGTTGTGCCCGTCGATCGGTCCAAAATACCGGAAGCCGAGCTCCTCGAACAACATGCCGGGCGACCACAGGTTCTTGATGCTCTCCTCGACGTTCTTGGCGAAGTCCACGAGCTTCTTGCCACCCACGATGTGCGACGCCCGCTCGATCAGGTGCTTGACCCTCTCGCGAATCCGCACCGTGATCGGGCTCGCGATGATCGAGCCGAGGTATTTGTTGATCGCGCCGACGTTGGGAGCGATCGACATGCCATTGTCGTTGAGCACGACGATGATGTCGCGGCCCGAGTCGCCCGCGTTGTTCAACGCTTCATAGGGCAACCCGCACGTCATGGCGCCGTCGCCGACGACCGCCACGACCTCGAACTCCTGCCCCTTCAGGTCCCGGGCGGCCGCCATGCCGAACGCCGCCGAGAGCGCGGTGCCCGCGTGGCCGGCGCCAAACTGATCGTGCTCGCTTTCGCTGCGCCGCAGGAATCCGGAGAGCCCGCCCGGCTGCCGCAGGGTGGGCAGGCGTTCGTTCCGGCCGGTGAGGATCTTCCACGGGTAGCCCTGGTGGCCGACGTCCCAAACGATTTTGTCGCGCGGCGACTCGAACGCCGCGCACAGCGCCACGGTCAGCTCCACGACGCCCAGCCCCGCGCCGATGTGGCCCCCCGTGTGGGACACCACGTCGATGAGACGCTGCCGCACCTCGTCGGCGAGCTGCTGCAGCTGCTCGCGCGGGAGCTGCCGCACGTCGTCGGGACTCGTGATCTGTTCGAGTATCGTCATGGGCGCTTAGTTGGGCCTTGTGACAATGTAGTGGGCCAACTCCACCAGTGTGGGGGAAACTAACCCTGCCTCCCGCAGATGGGCTACCGCCTTGGCGACCAGCCGCTCGGCCTCGGTGCGGGCGGCGCCCACGCCCAACAGCGTGACGAACGTCGCCTTGGCGTGGGCCGCGTCCTTGCCGGCGGTCTTGCCAAGCTGATCCGACGTGGCGGTGGCGTCGAGCACGTCGTCGGCGATCTGGAACGCCAGTCCGATGGCCTCGCCGTAAGCGCGCAGCGCCTCGATGTAGCCGCGGCCGATCCCCTCGCCGGCCGACAGCCCGCCGATCACGCACGAGGCGGCGATCAGGGCGCCGGTCTTGCGGCGATGCACCTCTTCGAGATCGCCGATCGGCAGGGTCTTCGCTTCCGCCTCGAGGTCGAGCGCCTGCCCGCCGATCATGCCTCCTGCCCCCGCGGCGCGGAACAGCTCCAGCGCGATCTCGCGCCGCCGGTCCTCAGGCAGCCCCAACGCCTCGAGCCCATGGGCGAGCACGCGGGCGGCCAGCGCGACCATCTGATAGCCGGCGCGGGTCGCGCTGGGCACGTCGAACGCCCGGTGCGCCGTCGGCCGGCCGCGCCGCAGATCGTCGTCGTCCATGCAGGGGAGGTCGTCGTGCACGAGCGAGTAGGCGTGCACGACCTCGACCGCGGCGGCGAGCTCCGCGACGCCGGCCGACGATGCGCCGTTCAGCGCTTCATGGGAAGCGAAGACGAGGGTAGGCCGCAGGCGCTTGCCTTCGCCGAGCAGGCTGTAGCGGATCACCTCGTCACCGCGCTCGGACCACGCCGCCAACACCGTATCCACGCGGGCGCGCGCGTCGGCGAGATACCTACTTATCGAAGCCTTCAATCTCCAGGACCTTTTTGACCTTGAGCTCGGCCTGCGTGAGCTGCTCGCGGGCGGCGCGCAGGCGCTCGACCCCTTCCTCGAACAGCTTCAGCGCCTCGTCCAAGTCCAGGTCCTCCGCCTCGAGCTGGCGCACGATGGCCTCGAGCCGCTCCAGCTGCTTCCCGAAGTCCACCTCACCCCCTGCCCACGCGTGCGTTCACTTCACCGTCAGTCACCCGCAGCCTGAATGCCTTCCCGTCCCGGAACTGCTCGACACTCTTCAACACGTGTCCTTCGGCGTCTCGTGCGACCGCGTACCCCCGCCCCAGCACGCGGAGCGGACTGAGCGCATCGAGATGTGCGCCGTGCGCGGTCAGCAGTGCGCGCGACGTCTCGAGCCGGTGCTGCACGCACGACGTCAGCCGATCGCCGGTTCGGGCGAGGCGCTCGACGACGCGACGCGACGACATGCGCAGGCCCCGCGCCAGCCGCTGCGCGACGCCGCCGCAGTGTATCAGCACCTCCGCGCGGTCCGGCGTCGCGGCCTCCGCTGCGGCAGATGGCGTGGGGGCCCTGAGGTCGGCGACGAGATCGCAGAGTGTCACGTCAGTCTCGTGGCCAACCGCCGAGATCACCGGCATCGGCATTCCGGCGACCGCGCGTGCCACACGCTCGCTGTTGAATGCCCACAGATCCTCGACGGAACCCCCACCCCGCCCCACGATCAAGACATCGACGGCAAGGCGGCTGATGCGGTTCAGGGCCGAGCACACCGATGCTTCCGCCTTGGCGCCCTGCACCTGCGCGGGGACGATGATGAGCTCGGCAAGCGGCCAGCGCCGCCCCACGACGACCTGGATGTCGCGAATCGCGGCGCCGTCGGGGCTGGTGACGACGGCAATGCGGCGTGGGAATGGCGGCATGGGCCGTTTCCTGGCGGGATCGAGCAAGCCGTCCTTCGTGAGTGCGGCTTTGGCCTTCTCGAACGCGAGCTTCCAGAGGCCCCCCTGCTCGGTCGAGAGCAACTCCATCACCGTGAGCTGAAACTCCCCCTTCGCCTCGTAGATGGAGGGCCGCGCGAACACGAATACCTGCATACCGTCGCTGGGCGCCGCGGGCAGCAGATAGTTCTGCTTCGCGAACATCACGCAGCGCAGCTCCGCCGACTGGTCGCGCAGCGAGAAGTACCAGTGGCCGCTGCGCCACGCCTTGAAGCCCGAGACCTCGCCCCGTACCCACAGGGGCGGCAGGCCCGCCTCGATCACGGTCCGGGCGCGGCGAGTCACCTCGCCGACGGTCCAGGCGCCCTCGGCCGACGCGGCGGCGAAGAGATCTAGGGGCGCGCCCATTGCCGCGCCGCCTGGACGGTGTTGTAGAGCAGCATCGTGATCGTCATCGGGCCGACGCCGCCCGGCACGGGCGTGATGGCCGACGCGACCTGTTTCGCCTCGTCGAACTTGACGTCCCCCACCAAGCGATACCCCTGCTTGCGCGTCGGGTCGTCCACCCGATTGACACCGACGTCGATCACCGCCGCGCCCGACTTGATCATCTTGCCGGTCACGAACTCGGGCTTCCCGATCGCCACGATGAGGATATCGGCCTGGCGCGTGTGCTGATCGATGCCCCGCGTGCGCGAGTGGCACACGGTGACGGTGGCGTTGCCGCCCGGGGCGTCCTGCATGAGCAACGCGGCCATCGGCCGGCCGACGATGATCGAGCGGCCCAGCACGACCGCATGCTTGCCGGTCGTTTCGACGCCGCTGCGCAGCAGCAGCTGCTGCACACCGTACGGCGTCGCGGGCCGGAACCCGGTCGGGTCGCCGATCACGACCTTGCCGACGTTTTCGGGATGAAAGCCGTCCACGTCCTTGCGGGGATCGATACGGTGCAGTGCGCGATGACTGTCGATGTGCGCCGGCAACGGCAGCTGCACCAGGACACCGTGGATCCTGGGATCAGCATTGAGCCGCTCCATGAGACCGATCAGCTCGGCTTCGGATGTTTCCTTGGGCAGCTTGATGGACTCGTGGTAGATGCCCGCTTCCTCACAGGCTTTGCCCTTCATGCGGACGTAGACCTGGGAGGCGGGATTGTCCCCGACCAACACCACCGCCAGACCGGGCGTGACCTCGCGCTGCTTGAGGGCGGCGATCTCCGTGGCCAGCTCCTCCCGCATCGCTTTCCCGATCGCATTACCGTCGATCAGCCTGGCGGTGTGCTGCGCCGAGAGCGCGCTAGCGGGCAAAATCCACCGTCCGCGTCTCGCGGATCACCACCACCTTGATCTGCCCCGGATACTGGAGCTCGCGCTCGATCTTGCGCGCGATCTCGTCCGTGAGCCGGCCCGCCGCGGCGTCGTCCACCGACTCCGGCGTCACCACGACGCGGACTTCGCGACCCGCCTGGATCGCGAACACCTTCTCCACACCGGGGAAGTCCGCCGCCAGCTTCTCGAGCTGGGTGAGGCGTTTCACGTAGGTCTCGAACGCCTCGCGGCGCGCGCCAGGGCGGGAGCCCGAGATCGCGTCGGCCGCCTGCACGACGACGCTGATGGACGACTCGTGCGCCACGTCGTCGTGGTGGGCCGCGATGCAGTTGATCACGATCGCCTGCTCGCCGTACTTCGTCGCCACTTCCACGCCGAGCTGGACGTGGGTGCCGTCGTGCTCGTGGGTGAGCACCTTGCCGATATCATGAAGTAGCCCACCGCGCTTGGCATGGGGCACGTCGAGCTTAAGCTCCGCCGCCATGATGCCGGCGATCCACGCGACCTCCTTCGAGTGCTCCAGGATGTTCTGCCCATAGGAGGTGCGGTACTTCATCCGGCCCACGAGCTTGACGAGCTCGGGATGGAGGCCGCGGATTCCCGTTTCGTACACGGCCTGCTCGCCCGCCTCGAGAATCCCGGCATCGACGTCGATGCGGGCCTTCTTGACCACCTCTTCGATGCGGCCCGGATGGATCCGCCCGTCGGCGATCAGCCGCTCCAGCGCCAGGCGGCCGATCTCACGCCGCACCGGCTCGAAGCAGGACACGACCACCGTGTCGGGAGTATCGTCGATGATGACGTCCACGCCGGTCGCCGCCTCGAAGGCACGGATGTTCCGCCCTTCGCGGCCGATGATCCGCCCCTTCATCTCATCGGACGGCAGCACGACGGCCGCGACGCTCGATTCGGCCGTCTGCTCGGCGGCGATCCGCTGGATGGCGAGCGCCACGATCTTCTTGGCTTCGCGGTCGGCGTTTTTCTTCGCCTGCTCCTTGATGTCGCGGATCACCGCGGCGGCCTCATCGCGCGCTTCATCCTCGAGGCGGCCGATCAGCTCCCGCTTCGCGTCCTGTGCGGACAGGCCCGCCACCCGTTCGAGGCGCGCGTTCATTTCCTGCTCCCGGACGCCGAGCGTACGGGTGCGCTCCTGGAGCTGCTCGTCGAGGCGTCGCAGGTCCTGGTCACGCCGGTCCACGCCCGCGAGCTTCTGGTCGAGGCTCTTATGCAGGCTTTCGCGCACCGACATGAGCTCTTCTTTGGCGGCCAGCACCAGCCGCGAGCTCGCCTCCGACGCACGGCGCTCGATGCGCCGCCCCCAAAAATAAAACGCCATTCCCGCGGCGGTCACGCCGCCGAGAACGGCCGCAATGAGACTAGCCCAGTCCGCCATGGATCTATCTCCAACGCGCGCCGCCCTCCACTTGGGGGCAGGCACGGTGATTTGTCAGCCGGCGCTCAGCGCCTTCCGCTTCGCCGGCGGCAGCATTTTGGCGAGATCATCGGCGACGGCCGCCAGACGCGCCGCCACCTCCCGCTCGTTGTGCTTCACCTCGAACAACTCGTTCGTAATATCGAGCGCCGCCAGAATCGCGGCCTTGTGCGTCTCCACCAGGGGGCCCTGACTCAGCACTTTCTTCAGCGCCTGGTCCAGGTACGCCGCGACCTCGCGCGTGTATTCGGGCGCCAGGTCGGAGCGGACGGTGTACTCCTCGCCGCCGATCATGACGCGGACCGCGTGCCTCTTTGCGGTCACTTCGTGCCTCCTGCTCCGTTGTCCCGGGCCTGCTCCTCGAGGAACGTCAACCGCTGCATCAGGTCGTGCACCCGCACGCGCGCGCCTTCGACCCGCTGCCGCAACGCCTTGTTCTCGGATTCGAGCTCGGCGTTCTTCACCGGACTGCCGCGCGCCTTGAGCTCGGATTCGGCTTTTTGGGCACGCGAACGCCAGCCCGCCAACTCCTCCGCGACGTCGCGGAGCACGGTCTCGAGCTGATCAATCGCTTCCAGCACATCAGGCTTGTCGCCGACGTACGTCAAGTTCTCCCTCCAGCGCGCTCAGCATCCGGCCGAGCAGCGCATCGATCTCTCGCTCCGTGAGCGTCCGCGCCGGGTCCCTGAACGTGCAGCGCCACGTGACGCCACGCGTTCCCGCGGGCAACCCCCCTGCGGTCCCACGATATTCGTCCACCACATCGAGCCGCTCGAGCAGCGCCCCACCTTCGCGGCGCAGCACGGCTTCCACCGCCGCCGCCGTCACGCCGCCTGACAGCACGAGCGATAAATCGCGCAGGACCGGCGGCTGGGTCGGCAGCGGCTGGTAGCTCACCAGCGGCGGCGGCCCGACGACGATTCTCACTTCGAGCCCGAACAGTGGCGCCGCCCATTTGGGGGCATCGGCGTCGAGCGGTCCCGCAGTGCCCCATACCTCCCCGCTGCCCCGTTGCACCGCCACCCATCCGACCCCATTCGTTGCCGGCTGCACGTCGCAAGAAGGGGCCGCCACTGCTACAGCTAACTCAAAGTGGCGCTTCAAGTCCCATATGTCCATATCAGGTAGTTTCGACCCCCCCGACCCCCCCGACCAATGCGCAGGATGCCTTGCTCCCGTCAGCACTATCCCCAGCCAGAGCTGCTCGTCGGGCCGCGGCCCCTTGGCCTTCCGGAACACCGTCCCCACCTCGAACAGGCGGATGTCCCGCTCGCCGACGCTCCAGTTGTGCTCCACCCGCCGCACCAGGCCGGGCACGAGCCGGCTTCGCAGGTGGGCCTCTTCGGCCGAGAGCGGGTTCAGGACCGCGACGACATCGGAGGGCGGCCCGTCGGGCGGTCCCAGCGGCAGCGTCCGGGCCTCCAGTAATCCTCCGCCGCTGCGCACCAGCTGCTCCCGGATCCGTCCCAGGGTCTGCTCCGCGGGCGCGTCGGGGACCGTCCCTGGCCGGTAGGGGCGCAGCTCGTCGGGGAACGTGTCGTAGCCGCGCAGCCGCGCGACCTCTTCGATGAGATCCACCTCGCGCGTCACGTCCGGACGCCAGCCGGGAACCTGTACGGCCAGGCGGTCGTCTTTCGGCGCCGCCACGAAACCCACCGCGGCGAGCAGGCGCTCGATCTCTTTGCGGGGGACGGGGACGCCGAGGACATGCGCCACCCGCGCCTCGCGCAGGAACACGGCGCGCGGCTGCTGCGGCCCGGGGGGGGGCCATAAGTCGATCGGCGCCTCGCGCACCTCGCCGCCGGCGACCGCGCGGATCAGCTCGATGGCGCGGCCGAGCGCGTCGGGCATGCCGAGCATGTCGATGCCCCGCTCGAAGCGGTAACTCGACTCGCTCGAGAGGCCGAGCGCGCGGCGGGTGCGGCGAATGCGGGTCGGCTGGAAGTAGGCGCACTCGAGCACGATGTCGGTCGTCGTCTCCGACACCTCGGAGTCGGTGCTGCCCATCACGCCCGCGATGATCGTCGGCCGCTCGGCGTCGCAGATCGCCGTCATCTCGGCCGTCAGCGTCCGGGTGACGCCGTCGAGCGTGACGATTTTCTCGCCGGGCTTAGCGCGCCGCACGACGACCGCGGGCCCGCGCAGCTTGGCGAGGTCAAAGGCGTGCAGCGGCTGGTTGATCTCGAACAGGATGTAGTTCGTCGCATCCACGATGTTGTTGATCGATCGTTGACCGATGGCTTGCAAACGCGTGGCCAGCCACGCGGGGCTGGGCCGCACCACCACGCCCCGGATGACGGCGATCATGTAGCGCGGAGCGCCTTCGGGGTCTTCGAGGCGGACCGCGACACCGTCGACGACAGCGGGATGCGTGATGCGGGATGCGGGATGCGACCGTAACGGCGCGCTCCCACGCATCCCGTCTCCCGCATCTCGCATCCCGTGCATTTGCGGCAACTTCACCGTCGCTCCCAGCCCCACCGCCAACTCCCGAGCCACCCCCTTGTGGCACAGTAAGTCCGGCCGATTTGCCGAGACATCGATCACGATCTGGTCATCCGCGATCGGCATCGCGTCGAGAAAGCGCGTGCCGGGCTCAGCCTCGGTGTCGAGCTCGAGAATCCCCGCGTGATCCGCGCCGAGGCCGAGCTCCTTCGCCGAGAGGAGCATGCCGTTCGATTCGACGCCGCGGATCTTGCGGCGCTCGAGCGTCAGGCCACCGGGCAGGACCGCACCGACCGGCGCAAATGGGTAGGTCTTGCCCGCCTGCACGTTGGGCGCGCCGCACACCACTTCTACGGGTGTGCCACCGCCAGCGTCCACGACACAGAGCGACAGCCGGTCGGCGTTGGGATGCGGGCGGACCTCGAGCACCCGCCCGATCAGCACGTCGCCCAGGTCCTGATGGATCGGCACGACGGCGTCCACCGGCGCGCATTGCCTGGCGAGCCGGTCGGCGACGTCCCGCCCCTCCAGCGGCCGGCTCAGCAGAGCTTCCAGCCAGCGACGAGAGACGATCATGGGCTCCCTGCTCCCGGCTCCCTGCTCTCTGCGAATTGCTTTAGGAACCGCACGTCGCTCTCGAGGAACAGTCGGATGTCGGGGATGCCGTGGCGGGCCATCGCGATGCGTTCCGCCCCCATGCCCCAGGCGAAGCCGGTGTACTTCTCGCTGTCCACGCCGCAATTGTCGAGCACGGCCGGGTGCACCATTCCCGAGCCCAGGATCTCCATCCACCCGGTCTGCTTGCAGGCGGCGCACCCCGCGCCCTTGCACAACTGACACTGCACGTCCATCTCCGCCGACGGCTCGGTGAACGGGAAGTACGACGGGCGGAACCGCACGAGGGTGTCGCGCGCGAAAATCCGGCGCGCGAACGTGGCCAGGGTCGCCTTCAGATCCACGAACGTGATCCCCTCGTCCACCGCCAGCCCTTCGATCTGTTCGAACATGGGCGAGTGCGAGGCGTCGAACGGATCGCGGCGGTAGCACCGCCCCGGGATGACCACGCGCACCGGCGGCGGGTAGGTCTCGAGCGTGCGGATCTGCACCGGTGAGGTGTGGGTGCGCAGCACGACGTCACCCCCCAGATAGAAGCTGTCCTGGGCGTCGAGCGCGGGGTGATCCTTGGGGAAGTTGAGCGCGTAGAAATTGTAGCGCTCCGTCTCGGCTTCGGGCCCGACGGCGCGGGTGAAGCCCAGCTCCCGGAAGATGTCGCAGATCTCGTCCACGACCTGCGTGACGATGTGCAGGCCGCCGGGCCACTGCGGGCGCCCCGGCATCGTGAGATCCACGCCGGTCAGGTCGGCGGCGCCGCGCTTGAGCGCGCGCTCGCGAGCCTCGACGGCGTGCTCGAGCTCGCGCTTCAGCGCGTTCGCCGCCCCGCCCACGGACTTGCGCGTTTCCGCGTCGAGACCCGGGAGGGCCTTGAGAATCTCGGTGAGAGCGCCGGCTTTGCGTCCCAGCAGCTCCGTCTTGAGCTCCTGGAGCCGGCGTTCGTCCGCCTGCGGAATCTCCTTCAGACGCTCCCGCAGCGACTCTAGGCCCGCAAGGAGGTCGCTCATGGATTAGAGGGCCTTCTTCGCGACCTCCGCCAGCTGTTCAAACGCCGCCGGATCGCGAACGGCGAGATCGGCGAGGATCTTGCGGTTGATCTCGACGCCCGCCTTCTTGAGGCCGTTCATGAGGCGGTTGTACGACAGCGCGTGCAAGCGTGCGGCCGCGTTGATGCGCTGGATCCAGAGGCGACGGAACTCGCCCTTTTTCTGGCGCCGATCGCGGTAGGCGTACCGGGCGGCCCGCTCGGTGGCCTCCTTGGCGGCCTTCCACAGTTTGCTGCGCCCGCCCCAGTAGCCCTTGGCGAGCTTCATCACCTTGTTCTTGCGCTTCAGGCGCGCAACGTTGCTTTTGACGCGAGGCATGGTTTCTCCTTACGCCATGAGCAGGCGCTTGAGGCGTCGATCCGCATGCGAGACGAGCGTCGGCTTGCGCAGATGACGCTTCCGCTTGGGATGCTTCTTGGTCAGGATGTGCCGCCGGTAAGCGCGGTAGCGGCGCAGCTTGCCCGTTCCGGTCAGGCGCACGCGTTTACGGAGCGCGCGCTTCGATTTCATCTTCGGCATTGAGTCCTCTATTTCGGTGCCAGCACCATTGACATGTTGCGCCCCTCGAGCTTCGGCTCCTGCTCGATCTTGCCGATGTCTTTCAGCTCGAGGGCGACGCGATCCAGCACTTCCCGGCCCAGCTCGATGTGGGCCATCTGCCGGCCGCGGTACATCATCGTCACCTTCACCTTGTTGCCATCCTGCAGGAACTCGCGCGCGTGCCGGGTCTTGAACGCGAAATCATGGTCGTCGATCCCGGGGCGATACTTCACTTCCTTCAGGTGAATCACGTGCTGCTTCTTCTTGGCGGCGCGCGCCGCCTTCGCCTGCTCGAACTTGAACTTCCCGTAATCCATGATCTTGACGACGGGGGGGCGGGCGAGCGGCGCGACTTCCACCAGATCCAGCCCCCGTTCAGTCGCGGCCGCGAGGGCTTCATCGATCGTCAGCACCCCCAGCTGGTCGCCATTGTCCGCGATCACGCGCACCGGACTGATGCGGATCTGCCGGTTGACGCGGGTCCGCGGCGCTCTGCTGTCTGGAATTGCCAGGTGGTCGTCTCCCCCGTGAAGGGCAATGAAAAAGCGGATCCAGGTTACCCACCCGAGATCCGCTGGAACCGGCGGCTGTCAGCGACCAGCCGTCGGAGCCTTCGAACCCTGTCGCACTCTCACAGAGGCGATTCGGGTGGGGCGCATCCGCGCCCGCTTACCGTATTGTGCGCAGCAAGTTAGCCGAGCCGTTTGGGGTCCACAAGGCCGAACCCGCTCCCCACCCGACCCAACCGCCCGCTGATAATGACAGGGTCGTGCTCGAACACGAGCAGCCATTGCTCGGCCTCCGCGCGCTGCCACAGCCGCCGCTTGGTCTCGAGCGTCACCAGAGGCTCCAAGTCGTAGCCCATGATCCAGGGCAGCGGCAGATGGGCGGAGGTCGGCGCGATGTCGGCCAGGAAGCACGCCCACTCTCCCCCGCTTTGCACCAGGACCGATTGGTGATAGGGCACGTGGCCGGGCGTGAGGAGGGTGCGGATCCCGGGCAGGACTTCGGTCTCGCCCTCGAGTAGATCGAATGGCACGCCGTCGAAGTTCTGCGCCAGATAGCTGGCCGCCGTGCGCTCGTTGGTGTGGCGCGCAAAGTCGAGCTCGCGGCGCTGTACGACGTAACGCGCCTTGGGAAACGCCAGCCCGATCTTCCCGGCGCGATCGCGCCAGGTGTCGCCGCCCGCATGGTCGAAATGCAGGTGGGTATTGATGACCCAGCGCACGTCCTCCGGTCCGTGTCCCAGCTCGCGGAGGGCATCCTCGAGCAGGGTCCTGCCTTCCACGCCGGCATTCTCGACGCCGTAAATGTCCCGGAACTTCTCGTTTTCCTTGTTGCCGATCCCCGTATCGATCAACACCAGGCCGTCGTCATGCTCGACGAGCAGGCAGCGCAGCGCGAGCGGGATGCGATTGCGGGCGTCCGGCGGAATCCTCCGCTCCCACAGCACCTTGGGGACGACCCCGAACATGGCGCCGCCGTCTAGCCGTTGCTCCCCACCTTCGAGAGCGTGGCAGGTGAGGTGGCCGACGGTGAAGGTGGTGTGGGTCATGGAACGTGCGGCGTGGGACGTGTGGCGTGCGGCATATCAACGTGAGCATCGTTCGGCGAGCGACCTTCCAGTACAACGTCGCACGCCCCACGCCGCACGTTCTCCAAATCTCCCAGGCAAACCGCTCCTTCTTCCTTCGCCATTCTCACCAGGCGGTGCAGAACCCGGGCTGCGGCGACCGCATCCCCCACTGCCCGGTGCCGCCCCACGATCTCGATCCCGAAGTGATAGCTGACGGCGTCGAGGTTGCGGCGTTCGAGGTCGGGCAGCAGCCGCCGGGCAAGGCGCAGCGTGCAGACCCGCGGCCCCTGCAGCACGAGCCCCCGCGTTCGGCGGACCTCGGCCGAGATAAAGGCCCAATCGAAGCGCGCGTTGTGGGCCACGAACACCGTTCCGGCGAGGGCCTCCAAGAGCCCGTCCACGATGGCCTCAAACGGCGGTGCGTCCCGGAGCATCATGCCGTCGATGCCCGTGAGCGAGGCGACGAATGGGGGAATCGGGACGCCGGGGTTCACGAGCGCCTGGAAGACGACGCGCGCTTCGCCGGCTTCGAGCGTCACGACCGCAACCTCGATGACGCGGTCGCCTGTGTATGCCCGGCAGCCGGTGGTCTCGACGTCCACGACTGCAAAGCGGCAGCTATCGAGCCCCGGACTCTCGGCGCCGGCCGCCGCGGCGAGCGTCCAGCGGCCATCGGCGGTCCGCCCGAAGCGCGGATCGGATGCCAGCAGCGCCACCGCGATGCGGTCGGCGGTGTGGCGGTTCGCCTGCGCGATGCCGAGCACGTCGCGCACGATCGCGAGACTCGCGGCAGGGCCGCCCTCGAGGAACGCCAGCGTCCGCGTCGAGAGCGACGACGCGGGAACCGCGCCGATCCCGTTCAGAGGTCGTCCCGCCTCAGGGGCAGCGTCATGCAGCGCGGGCCGCCGCCGCCGCGCACCAGCTCGCTGCCGTCGATCGTGATCACGGCGCGCTCGCCATCTTCGAGCGCTTCGTCACCGGTCAGCAGATGCACCGCCGAGATCACGCGGAAGCCGGCGTTGGCGAGTTCGGTGAGCGTAGCGTCGTTGCGGTCGTAGCTCAGCACCACGCCGGGCCGCACGGCGAAGCAGTTGCACGCCGACCCCCACTGCTCACGCTCCTGGAGCGTGCGCTGGTTGCCGCCGCAGAAGATCGGCTCGAGCGGTTGATCCACCGCCTGCATCGCGGCGAAGAAGTTCGGGACTTCTTTCACGCCCTTGGAGCGCTTGCGGCGGTGCAACACCGCCAGCCGCTCAGGTCCGATGAAGTGCGGCGGGTACACGCAACACAGGTCCCGGTCCACCTGCGTGAAGATCATGTCCAGATGGATCGCGGTCCGCTCGGCGGGGAGCACCACGATCACGACGTCGGTCACGGCGCAATTAGCGAACACCAGCTCGCAGAGATGGTCGAGCGCCGCGGGGCTGGAGCGCTCGCTGAAGCCGAGCACCATGAGGTCGGGCCGGAGCGGGTGCACGTCCCCGCCCTCGAGCGTGTAGTTGGTGCGCTTCTCCTCGGAGCCATCGTAGAGGATGCCGGCGTTCTCGAACTTCGGATCGTAGCGGAACAGCGCCTTGATGAGCAGCTCCTCCGTCCAGCGCACGCCGTGGCGCATCGAACCGATGATCGAGTGTTCGCCGATCACAATCCCCACGTCGCGGGTGAAGAAGAGATTGGGGAGCGGCGGGAGCGCGTAGGCGACCTCGTTCAAGGCGCGGGCGATCGGCCCGCCCTCCTCGAGGGCGCCTTCGACCATCAGCGCCACGAACGATTCGGGCGACAGCTCGCCGAGCTGCTTGGCGAGCACGTCGGAGGGAACGACCTCGAGCGCGCGCGTGGTGAGAAACTCCCGAACATCGGGCCGGGCGGCCAGCTCCGTGAGCGAGTCGCGCACCTCGTACACCTCCGCGAAGCGCTCCAGTACCGCGACCAGCCGCCGGTGCTCCCGCTGAGCGGTCTCGAGGTCGATGATGTCGTCGTACAGGTAGACTTCGCGGGTGCTGGGCGTGACGGCGACAAGCTCTTTGCCGGGCGTGTGAACGAGCACGGAGCGGAGCGGCCCGATTTCGGACGTGACGTGGACGCGGGGCATGCGGGAAACTAACTAACGGCGTGTAAAGGCGTGCGAAGGCGTTTTGTAGCTAGCGGTTCGCCAAGGAATAGCTGAGGGTTTCCAGTTCCAGCGCCATGTTGACCGTCTTCACCTCGACGTCCGCCGGCACGTTCAGTGGGACCGGCGCGAAATTGAGGATAGCCTTCACGCCGGTCTTCACGAGTCGATCCACGACGTGCTGCGCCGACTCGGCGGGCGTGGCGACGATGGCGATGTCGACCGGCTCCTTCTTGAGATCGGCCTCGAGGTATTTGACGTCGCGCACGACGAGCCCGTTCCAGCGCGAGCCGATCTTGCGCGCGTCTTGATCGTAGATCGCGGTGATCTGGAAGCCGCGCTGCTTGAACCCCTGGTACTGTACGAGCGCCCCGCCCATCCGTCCCGCGCCCACCAGCGCGACGCGATAGCTGCGCTCGAGGCCGAGGATGTCGCGGATGCGGCGCGCCAGCTCGGGGACCGAGTAGCCGAGACCGCGCTTGCCGAACGAGCCGAAGAACGAGAGGTCTTTGCGAACCTGCGCGGAGGTGGTGCCGCCGAGGCGGGCCAGCTCACCCGAGGAGATGGTGGCGCGACCCTGGGCATTCACCTGCTCGAGGAAGCGGAGGTAGACGGACAGCCGGCGGACGGTGCTGTCGGAGATCTTCCGCATTGTGAATTATTTCACAATTGCCGACTCCAGCGCAAGAGCCGCACGAAGGCGGCAGGTTCGAGCGTTTCGGGCCGCGCCTGCGGATCGAACCCGAGCGCGATCAGCGTGTCCCGCGTTGCCCCGGGCACTGCGTTACGGAGCTGCTTGCGGCGCTTGCTGAAACAGGCGGTGACGAACGTCCGCAGCGGCGCGGCCTCCTCGGGCGCCACGAGTGGCTCGGTGAGCGGCGTGAGCCGCAACAGGGCGCTGCGCACCTTGGGCGGCGGCCGGAATGCCCCCGGCGCGATCGTGAACAGCTGCTCGACGCGGCAGGTGGCCTGAATCCCCACCGACAGGGCACCGTACGTCTTGCCCCCGGGCGCCGCGGCGATGCGCTCGGCGACCTCCTGCTGCACGAGAAAGACGATGCGCTCGGGGAATGGTGGCGTCAGCGCCTTCTCGAGAAGCGGTGAGGTGATGTTGTAGGGGATGTTGCCGACGATCTTGAAGTGCGGCGTGGGGCGTGCGGCGTGCGGCGCAGCAACGGAAGCGTCGGTCAGCGCATGCCAATCAAGCTTTAAGGCGTCTCCCTGCACGACGCTCAATTGATCAACGCCGCGCGCCGCACGCCACACGTCGAGATCGGCAGCTAGCTGGCGATCCTTTTCCACGGCAATCACCCTCACTCCCCGGGCGAGCAGCTCCCGGGTGAGGCCCCCCTCCCCCGGCCCTATCTCGATGACGGTTTCTCCCGGGACGGGCTCGAGGGCGTCCACAATGCGGGCCAGGATCGCGGGGTCGGACAGGAAGTGCTGGCCGAGCCGCTTGTTGGCTCTCAAATCTTGAGCAGCAACAGCGTGCGGTCGTCGTTGGCCGGCGCGCCGCCGGTGAAGGCGGCGATGTCGGTGAAGACGGCTTCCAGAATGTGCTGGGCCGGGCGGCCGCGGAGGTTGATCACGTGGCTCAGGACGCGCTGCTCACCAAAGCGGTCGCCGTTCGGGCCGCGGGCATCCGCCAGGCCGTCGGTGAACAGGCAGAGGATGGCCTTGCCGTGTTGAAACGGGACGACGCGCTCGGCTCCGCCGCCGCCGAGCCCGAGGGGGGGACGCGTCGCGTCGAGCCTGATGACCTCGCCCGTCTCGGTCGTGACGAGAAATGCATGCGGATGACCGGCATTCGAATACGTCAGCTTCCCCGCGGCCGGGTCCGTGACGGCGTAGCAGAGCGTCATGAACATCTCCGTCTCGGCCAGCTCCTCGGCCAGCGACTCCTCCAGCCGGCGCAGCGCCTCGTGCGGCGATTCGGCGGTTTCGGCGTGGATGCCCGACGCCGCCATGGCCAGCGCCATGATCAGCGCCGCGCCGAACCCGTGGCTCGACACGTCGCCGATCATCACGCCGATGCGCTCGCCGTGCAGGCTCAGCAGGTTGTAGAAGTCGCCGCCGACCGACTCCGCCGGGCGGCAGCGCGCTGCCACGTCGCCCTTGCCCGCCACCACGGAGGGCGACGGCAGCAGCTTGAGCTGCAGATCGTGCGCGAGCTCAAGCTCGCGCCGCACCCGCTGCTGGCCGAGATCCCGCTCGACGAGCCGCGCATTTTCGACCGCCGCGCCGATCTGATTGGCGATGGCGGCCACGAGCTTGCGGTCGCCGGCCGTGAACGCGTCCTCGCCAATGCGATCGGTGAGGTTGATGACGCCGATTGGCGTGGGCGCGCGGCCGGGAGACGCGTACACGACGGGGACGGAGAGAAACGCCTCGCCCCGGTAGCGCCGCTCGACGGGATTCGCCGGCTTCTGGGCGCGCTTGTCGGTGGGGTCGTAGCTGATGATCCGCATTTCGCGGAACACGCGCGCCGCGACCGACTTGGGGTCATCCACCTCGATCGCGTCGATCTCGCCGAGCTCCACACCCCGCGCGGCGACGAGACGGAGCACGTTGGCGCGGGGGTCGTGGACGAGCAAAGTGGCGCGGCGGGCGCGTACGACGGCGGACACTTCGCGGAGGATGCGGTTCGCGGCTTCATCCAGCCGGATCGTGTGGCCGAGGATCTCGCTGATCGTGTAGATCAGGTCGATTTCCTCGTAGCGCCCGGACAGCTCGGCCGCGACCTGGCCCGTCTCCTCCTCCGCGCCGAGCACCGCGCCGATCACCTGAGCCAGTTCCTGCGCGCTCTTGTTGCCTTCGCCGCGGATCTCGAGCCAGGTGTCTGCGATGGTGGGGATGGGCTGGAACCACGCGGGACCGTCGGGCGTCTCGAGCCGGCCCCCGCTGCCGCCGCCATTTGGTGCGGGGGTCCACCGGGGCTCCTCGCGCCCTTCGCCGAGTCCCCCGCCGACGGGCAGCAGCCGGCCCCCGGGGGTGCGGGCGCGCCAAAGACGGAGAGTGGTGCCGGACAGAGCCGCGAGCACCGGCAGGAGGCGCTCGAGCCGGGTTACCCCACTCGCAGCGTCAGGCAGATGCCGTTGCCTTTCTCGTTGATCGCGACGTCGTCCACCAAGTGGCGCATCACGAACATCCCGCGGCCGTCCTCACGCTCGAGGTTCTCGGGGCGGGTCGGGTCCGACAGGCCGTTGCGGTCGAACCCGTTGCCGCCGTCCAGCACGTGGATGCGGACGGCCTCGCGGCCCAGCTCGACGCGAACGTGCACGACTTTGGTGGGATCCTCGCCGGTGCCGTAGCGAATCGCGTTGCCCAAGGCTTCGGCGAGGGCGGTGCGGAAGTTGAAGCGGACGCGGCGGGGGGACAGCGTGCCGGCGGGCAGGTGGCTCGCGACCAGCTCGACGGCGTCGCCGACGACCCCGAGATCGCCCGGCACGTCGAGCCGCATCTCGAGGGCGGTGACGTCCAACCGGAGCGGCGGGGAGGAAGGGCTCACGTTAGAATGCGGCCAGCGCCTCCTCGGCGGTCCGAGTGATGGCGAACAGCGTGTCGAGCTTGGTCAGCTCGAACAGGGTCTGCAGGTCGGCGTTGAGGCCGGCGAGGCGCAGCTCGCCGCCCTGCTCGCGGATCTTCTTGGACAGCGACACAAGGACGCCGAGGCCCGAGGAGTCGATGTAGCCGGTCTTGCTGAAGTCGATGACGAACTTGAGGGACCCGCCCTCCAGCGATTCGAGCACCTTCTGTTTCAGCTCCTGGCGGTTGCCGACGATCAGCTGGCCGTCCACGCCGACGACGACGACGCCGCTCTTGTCTTTCTTCAGGCTGAACCGCACTACGCCTCCCGGGCTTGGAGAATGGCGATCGCCGCCGTGTCCACAATATCATCGACGGTCGCGCCGCGCGACAGGTCGGAGATGGGCCGGGCCAGCCCTTGGAGAATTGGGCCGAGGGCCGTCCAGCCACCCAGCCGCTGCACCAGCTTGTAAGCGATGTTGCCGCTGTCCAGATCGGGGAACACGAGCACGTTGGCGCGGCCCCCGGCCGCGGAGCCCGGCGCCTTGCGCGCGGCCACGTCCAGCGCCAGGGCGGCGTCGCCCTGCAGCTCGCCGTCGAACACGAAGTTGGGAGCCGGTCGCCGCGCCCGTAGCTCCGCAACCCCCGCCTGCACGCGCGCGACGCGCGGCCCCGCCGCGCTGCCGCGGGTGCTGTAGGAGAGGAACGCGACGACCGGCTCGTCACCCACGATCCTGCGGCGGTCGCGCGCCGCCGCGATCGCGCTGTCGGCGAGCTGCAGCGGCGTGGGCTCCGGCACCACGGCGCAGTCGGTGAACGTGAGGACCACGTCCTCCTTCATCATATAGAAGGCGCTGGACACGGTCGTGATGCCCGGCGCCGGACCCACCGCCCACAGCGCCGCGCGCACCGTGTCGGCGGTGGGATAGCGTGCCCCGCCCACCATCACGTCCGCCGCGCCGATGCCGACGAGACAGGCGCCGAACGTGAGGGGATGCTGCAGGGCTTCAACAGCTGCGGTGTCGGTGGGGAACTTGTCGGGACGGCGCGCTCGCAGATGGCGCACGAGATGCGGGATGCGTGATGCGGGAAGGGGCCGCCCCAGCACCTCCACCACCCCCAAACCATCACGCTCCAGCTTCCGGCCTGCTTCCTGGACCCGCGCGTCGTCGCCCTCGGGCAGGACGATCCGAGCTCTGATGTCCCGCGCCCGTGCATAGACGCGGTCCAGGAAGCTCATGTGCCGAACTTGCGTTTCAGGGCTTGCTGGACCGCGGGGTGAACGAGCTGGGAGACGTCGCCGCCGAAGCGCGCCACCTCGCGCACCAGACTGGAGCTCAGGTAGGTCAGGTCGAAGGCGGGGACGAGGAACACCGTCTCGATCTTGGGCGCGAGATTGCGGTTCATCAGCGCCATCTGGAACTCGTACTCGAAGTCCGACACGGCGCGCAGGCCGCGCACGATCACCGACGCGCCAATCTTCTTGGCGAACTCGGCGAGCAATCCGTCGAACGACTGCACGTCCACGCGCTTGTCGGGGACGGCCTGGCGAATCAGCGCCACACGCTCCTCGAGGGAGAACAGCGGCTCCTTGACGGCGTTGACTGCCACGGCGACCACCAGTTGATCCACGAACTCGACCGAACGGCGGATCAGGTCCTCGTGACCCTTCGTGACCGGATCGAAGGAGCCGGGATAGACGGCAATGCGCCTCATGGCGCGTACACGAAGGTGACCGCTGTATCCCCGTAACGTCGTGAATCATCACCGCCAAGAGCCCGATCGGCGGAGTGCTCGATGGCGAACACGCGGGCGAAGGGCGTTGCGCGGAACACCTCCACCAACCGTTCCGATTCGTCCCCCGCATACGGCGGATCGGCGAATGCGACATCGTACTGCCCCGGCTGCAGCCGTTCGGCGAAGCGCACCGCGTCCTGGCGGTGAATCGTCACGCGATCCTCCACTTTGAGCGCCACGGTGTTCGCCTTGAGGGTGGCGAGCGAAGCGCGGTGCACCTCCACGAAGGCCACCGATGTGGCGCCTCGCGACAGAGCCTCAAAGCCGAGGGCGCCGGAGCCGGCGAAGAGGTCGAGCACGCGCGCGCCCGGAATGGAGCGCTGCAGAATGCTGAACCAGGCTTCGCGCACGCGATTTCCCGTCGGCCGGACTTTGTCCGTCGCGGGCGTCTTAAGGCGCCGGCCCTTGAAGTCGCCCGCAATGATCCGGATCATGAACCCTCTATCTCAACTCACTCGCTCGGCGCCAGCGCCGCCACCCGCGCTTGCAATGTCACGCGCCCCTGCCACTCATCCCGCTCCAGCCGGAACGCCACGTCCAGCGGATGCTCCAGCCAGCCCTCCGGCACCGCATCGGCCCAGCGGAAGCCGATCGCCGGCAGCACGCCCGACCCGTCGTCCAGCGTGAACCGCAGGTGATTCGTCCCCACCCGCCGCGCGCCCACGGCCCGCGCATTGCGCACGCCGAACACCGGCGCCGGGTTGCCCGCGCCGCAGGGCTCGAGATGGCGCATGAGGCGCTCCAGGTCTTCGTTCATGAGGCCCAGCGGCACCTCGAGATCCACGCGCTGGCTCGGCGCCAGATCGTCGGGGCCCAGAAGCTCGCCCGCGACGGCGAGGAATGCAACGCGGAACGCGTCGTAGTTGGCGCGCCGGATGGTGAGCCCGGCCGCCATCGTGTGGCCACCGTACTTCTCGAGGTGCGCCCCGACACGGTGCAACGCGCCGTGGAGGTCGAAGCCGGCAATGCTGCGGCCCGAGCCCCGCCCCACCTCCCCACTCTCATCCCAGCCGATCAGAAACGTGGGGCGCCCGTAGCGCTCGACCAGCCGGGACGCCACGATCCCGATCACGCCGGGGTGCCAGCCGTCGGCCGCGAGGACCAGGGCGCAGTCGGTGCAGTCCGGCGTCAGGATCTTGTCGGCGAGCTCGATCGCTTCGTCCTGGATCTGCTGGTCCATCGCCTGGCGGCGCGCATTGATGGTCTCGAGCTCGCGCGCGATCCGCGCTGCTTCCTGCGGGTCCTCGGTCAAGAGCAGCCGCAGGCCATCGTTGGCATCGCCGATCCGGCCCACCGCGTTGAGGCGCGGGGCGAGGATGAAGCCGACGTGCCCGGCGCGCAGCGGCTTGCCGCCCAGGCCCGCCGTCTCCACGAGTGCGCGTAAGCCCACCCAGCGCGAGTCGGCCAGCATCTTGAGGCCGTGGCGGACGAGGATGCGGTTCTCACCCACGAGCGGCACCACGTCCGCGATCGTCGCCAGCGCCACGTAATCGAGGAAGTGCAGCGGCAGATTCGGTGACAGGCCGAGGGCGGGCACCAGCGCCTGCGCCAGTTTGAAGGCGACCCCCGTGCCGCAGAGGTTCTTTTCCGCCGAGGAGCAATCGGCACGGCGCGGGTCGAGCACCGCGTTGGCGGGGGGCAGCTGGTCGCCGGGGAGATGGTGGTCCGTGACGATCACGTCGATCCCGGCGGCGCGCGCCGCGGCCACGGCATCCACGGCCGTGATGCCGCAGTCGCAGGTGATGATCACGCCCGCGCCGACGCGCTGTGCCTCGGCGAGCCCAGCGGGCCCGAAGTCGTAGCCGTCGCGGATTCGGTGCGGCACGAACGCATGCACGATCCCGCCGGCGCTGCGCAGAATGCGCGTGAGCATCGCCGCGGCGCACTGCCCGTCCACGTCGTAGTCGCCGTGCACGAGAATGGGACGCCGCTCGCGCACCGCCCGCACGAGCAACTCCACGGCGACGGGCATGTCGGCCCAGCAGAGCGGATCGGAGAGCCGTTCGAGATCGGGACGCAGGAACGCCTTGGCGAGCTCCGGGGAGGCGAGCCCGCGCTGCACCAGCAGCGCGGCCAGCGGCTCAGGGATGCGCAGCTCGTCGGCGAGCGCGCGGGTGGCCGCGGGATCGGCGGACGCGGTCAGGACCCAGCGCGGTGGAATCACTTCGCGTACAGGAGCACGCCGCAGGCTTCGCAGGCTTCGATCGTGGCGCCGCGCTGGATCAGCGCCTTGCGCTGCGTCGGCACCGCCGTGAAGCAGTTGCCGCAGGAGCTGCCGTGCAACGGGAACAGCGCCAGCGGCGCCTTGCCGCGGCGGATGCGGTCGTAGCGCGCCAGCAGCGCCGGATTCACCACCCGAGCGGCCGCCTCGCGCGCCCCGATGGCAATCTCACGCTCGGCGGCGATCGCATCGCGCCGGCCGGCGAGTCCCTCGCGTGCCGCCGCCTGCGCCTCGCGCACCTGCTCGAGCGAGCGCTCGACTTCCGCCGCCTTGTGCTCGGCTTCGGTCACCGCGTCCCCCGAGCGCATGAACTCGGCCTCCTCTTTCGCGAGCACCGAGCGCGTGAGGTCGAGCTCGGCCATCAGGGTGGAGGCTTCCTTGGCGCCGCGCACCCACTCCAGCCGTTGGCGGCGCTGCTCCTGCATCGTGCGGTAGTTCGCGATCTTGCCTTCCATCGCGTCGCGCCGGTCGAGCGCGACCTGGATCGCCGCCCGCGCCTGCTCGAGGCTGCGCTCGGCCGCCGCGATCTGCTCGTCCAACGTCCGCGCTTCGGGTTCCAGGGCCCGCAGCTGGGCGTCGCACTGCGCCACGGCCACGTCCTTGTCCTGCAAGGACAACAACGCTTCAAGTTCCGGGTGCACCCTTCCTCCTTGCATGCTCGAGGATTTTCCAGGTAGCTCGCTTAGCATTTCGTTCATTGGTTAGCGCCTGTTTCTGAAGAGTGAGTCGCGCCTTCTCATCCTGATCGCTGGCAAGCGCGATGTTGCGGTCGAGCAGTCTGATCTGGCGCGACTTGCGATCCGCGGCGAAAGAGTTGTCCACCCATTCGAACAGCTCATCCGGCGAGCGGTCGCCGAGGCCCTCGGCTTGGATACTCTCGAACGCGCGCGCCGGGACCTCATCGAGACGATCCGGACGGCCCTCGGCGAGCGCCTCGAAGACGGCCCGATAGGGTTCGAAACTGAAATTCTCCGCGTCGATGCTCTCGACGACGCGCGCCTTCCATTCGCTGCTGTGCAACATCAGCAGAATGGCGGTTCGTTCCCGATTCGGTCCGACCCCGATCTGAGTCGTGGCGGCGGCCACGGAGCTTTGGACCGCGGGCAGGCGCTGTCCCAGCTCGGCGATCTCATCCTGGAGCGTCTCTTTGCGTACGCCGGCGACCTCCGCCGTCCGCGAGACGTACAGCTCCCGGGTGATGGGATCGCCGGCCGCCCGGATCGTGGGCAGCAACCGATCGAGGGCGCGCCGCCTGCCCTCGAGCGTCCCGAAGAACCCCTTGCGCTCGAGGATCTGGATCTTGCGCTCGAGCACATCCACGGAGTCCTTGAGCGCCTGCTCGAGCGGCGCCAGGCCGTGGCGCTGCACGAGCGTATCGGGGTCCTCGCCCTCGGGCAGGCTTGCGACGCTGACCCGCAGCTTGTGGCGCAACAGCGCGTCGCCAGCGCGGAACGTGGCCCGCAGCCCGGCATCGTCCGAGTCATAGAGCAGGATGACGTGGGGCGTGTGCCGCTGCAGCAAGTCGGCCTGGTCATCGGAGAGGCCCGTCCCCAACGGCGCGACGACTTCTTCGAGGCCGGCCAATGTGAGCCGCAATACGTCGAATTGCCCTTCGACCAGAATGGCCCGCTCCGCCTTGCGCATCGCGTGCTTCGCGACGTGCAGGTTGTAGAGCAGCTTCCCCTTGTGGAAGATCGGCGTATCGGGGGAGTTCAAGTATTTGGGCTCGCCGGCGCCGAGGAGACGTCCGCTAAAGGCGACGACGCGCGAGCGCAGGTCGTTGATGGGGAAGAGCAGCCGGCCGCGGAAGCGCGGGCTGAGTGTGCCATCCTCCCGTTTAGCGAGCAGGCCCGCCTCGAGCAACACTTCTTCGCGCAGGCCCAATCCTTTCATCGCGTCGAGGAATGCCGTGCCTCGCGGCGCGTACCCCAGGCCCTGCATCTCCGCTTGGTCCATCGTGATGTGTCGCGACTCGACGTACTGGCGGGCGCTGTCGGCCTCCGGCGCTTCGCGCAGCTGGCGCGCGAACCAGTCGGCCGCCGTCGCGACGGCCTGGTACAGCGGCTCGCGCGGATCGGGGCCGGCGGGGCCGGTGCGCTCCGGGATTGTGATCCCGACCCGGCGCGCCGTCTCGCGCACGGCGGTCGGATAGTCCATCCCCAGCTTCTTCATGAAGAAGGTGAAGACGTCGCCCGCCTCGTGGCAGACGTAGCAGTAGAACATCCCCTTCTTGGGAATGACGGCGAAGTTGCGATGGGTGCCGCCGTGAAAGGGACAAGGGCCGCGATAGTCCGAGCCGGTGCGCTTCAGCTCCACGTGCTCGCCGATGATGCCGACGAGGTCGGCGGCCTCGCGCACCTGTTCGATGATGTCGTCGGGAATCACGTGCGCACCAGCAGCTCCGGGGAAACCACGAGTCGGATGGCGCCAATCTCGACCACGGCACGGCCATCCGATCTGATCTCGGCGACGACGCCCTCTTTCCCCTGCCCTGTCCGCACCCGATCACCAACTTTGAGATCGGTCGCGCCGCCCGTCGGCCCGTCCGCCCGTCCGCCCGTCTTCTCTATTGCCTCTTCCACCATTCGTCTAGCTTCCCGCGCCGTGGCCTCGCTCATCGCCGCCCGAGCCTGGCCCAACGCCGCTTCGACCGTCTTGCGCGCCTCGAGCAAGTAGGCGCGGGCCCGCTCGCGGGCGTCCTTGTCGAGACGCCGTTCCCGCGCCAAGAGCTCGGCGGCGCGCAGCTCGAGATCGTCGACCGCCTGGCGCGCCAGATCGAGCTCGGCGGCGCGCGCGTCGAGAGACTGGGCGCGCGCTTCGAGCTCGCGCGATCGCGTTTCGACGGCGGCGAGCAGTCGATCGAGCGTCCGCTCGGCGTCGGGCACCGCGCGCTCCGCCTCGACGAGTACGTCGGCCGGAATGCCGAGCCGGCGGGCAATCGCAAGCCCGTACGAGCGGCCCGGCACGCCCTTGAGCAACCGGTAGGTCGGCGTCAGCGTTTCGGCGTCGAACTGCAGCGACGCATTCACGATCCCCACCGTTTCCGCCGCTAGCTGTTTCAAGGCTCCAAGGTGCGTCGTCGCGAGCGTGATCGCGCGGCGCCGCGTCAGGGCTTTGAGCGACGCCGATGCCAGCGCGCCACCCTCGGCGGGATCGGTGCCGCTGCCGATCTCGTCGAGCAGCACGAGCGAGCCGGGCCCCGCCCCCTCGAGGATCGCGCGCAACGCGGCGACGTGCGCCGAAAAGGTCGAGAGGCTGGCGGCGATGGACTGCCGATCACCGATATCGGCGAACACTTCGGTGAATACGGGCAGCGACGACTGCGGGCCCAGCGGCGGGATAATCCCACTTTGCGCGAGGAGGGCGAGTAATCCAACGGCTTTTATGAGCACCGTCTTGCCGCCGGTGTTCGGGCCCGAGACCAGGATCGTGCGCTCGTCCGGTGCGAGCTCGAGATCGAACGGCACCACCAGCTGTTCGCCATTGATCAACAACGGGTGACGGCCCGCGCGAATCTTGAGCGGCCCCTCCCCAACCGCCGGGACGAACCCGTTCACCTCCACCGCGTACCGCGCCCGCGCACACAGGTCGTCGAAGGCGATGCACATGTCCCACGCGGCGGCGATGGCGTCGCGATGCGGGCGCAGCAGGTCCGTCAGCTCGCGCAACACGCGCAGGACTTCGCGCAGCTCAGCAGACTCCGCCGCGCGCAGCTCGTTGCCGAGCTCGATGACTTCGGGCGGCTCCACGAACACCGTGGCGCGCGTCGCCGACTCGTCGTGCACGATCCCGCCGACGCGGGCCCGGGCGGTGTTGCGGATCGGAATGACGTAGCGGCCACCGCGGACGGTGACGGCGGCGTCGGGCGCACGCTCGGTCGGATCGAGCCCGCCGAGGATGCCGCCCAGCCGGTCGATCACCCGCTTGCGCGTCTCGCGCACGTGCTGGCGCGCACGCGCCAGATCGCGCGACGCGCCGTCGAGCACGGTCCCGTCGGGTGCGATGGATTGCGCGAGCCTGGTCTCGATCTCCTTGGGCGGCGGCTCGACGCGCAGTGCGGCCGTGCGGGGCGCGGCGTCGGCCAGTCGCTTCAGGTCGGCCGCCGTGACGCGCGCGGCCGCGAGCGCGACGGTCAGGTCGGCGAGCGCCAGCCCCTCGAGCGCGCTGCCCGCCACGGCGAGCAGCTCCAGCGTGGTGCTGATGTCGGGAACGGGCTCGGCGCGGATGCCATCGTCGGTGAGGAGGAGTGCGGCCAGCTCGGCGACCTGGGCGAGGGCGGCGCGGATCGTGTCGGCGGCGGTCGCGGGGCGGCGCTCGCGCACCCTGGCCGCGCCCAGCGGGCCCGCGGCGTGCGCCGCCACCCGCTCGAGCGCGGCGGGGAATTCGAGCGTCTCTAAAACGGAAGGACTAGTTATCCCGCCAGCTCCTCGCGGACAATGGCATTCACGACTTTCCCATCCGCCCGTCCTTTGAAGCGCGGCATCACCGCGCCCATCACCTTGCCCATGTCGGTCGCGCCGCCGGCGATCGCTTCGCGCACCGCGGCGCGGATCTCTTCGGGCGGGACGGCCGCCGGCAGGAACTCCTCCAGGATCTTGATCTCGGCGCCCTCGGTGGCCGCGAGCTCGTTCCGCCCCGCCTGCTCGTAGAGCTCGACCGCTTCGCGCCGCCGCTTGATGCCGCGGCGCAGTACCTCCGCCGTCTCGTCATCGGAGGCGGAGCGGGGGGGGGTCAGCTCGAGTTCTCGGTTTTTGACGTCGGAGAGGATCGTGGAGAGGAGGAGGGTGCGCGCCTGATCGCGTCGTTTTCTGGCTTCGTTCATCGCGGCTCGCAGCCGCTCCGGGAGGCTGGGAGGCGCCATTCAGGCGTAGCGCGGCCTGCGGTTTTTGCGCCGCGCCGCATTCATTTTGCGCTTGCGGCGCTCGCTCGGCTTCTCGTAGTGACGATGCTTGCGCAGATCGGCCAGGATGCCAGCCTTCTCACATTTCTTCTTGAAGCGCTTCAGCGCCCGCTCGAAGCTCTCGTCATCGTGAATGATGACTTCCGGCATGTGATCGCTTTCCCTAAGCGTGAGGGACGCAAAAACTTACAAGCCCTTCTAACCCCCTGCAACCCTCACCCGGGCGGCCAATGCATGGCCCGGCCGCCCAGCACGTGCAGATGCAAATGGAAGACGGTCTGGCCGCCATCGGGGTTCGTGTTCACCACCACGCGATAGCCCCGCGTGCTGATCCCGGTTTCCTGCGCCACCTCGCGCGCGAACGCGAGCAGCTGGCCCAGCATCTTGGGATCCTTGGCATCGTTGAGCGAGCCGACGTGCGTGGTGGGGATGATCAGGAGGTGGGTAGGTGCCTGCGGGTTCAGGTCCTTGAACGCGAGCATGCCGTCAGCGCGCTTGACGACCGTCGCCGGGATCTCCCCCGCCGCGACCTTGCAGAAGATGCAGGCGCTCATTGATCTCCCCCCCCTCCAGCCCCCCCCCCCC
>DATNMO010000055.1:0-10640 GCA_035602245.1 Gemmatimonadales bacterium | reverse complement strand
CCCACCGCGCGGGCGACGTTGCCCAATGTATCCGAGCCCGCGTCGCCGTACGCCGCCGTGTCGGGTGCGGGACCGATGCCGAGCCCATCGAGTACAATGATTGCCGCCCGCCGTTTGGTCACCCGTACACGCGCGGCAACCGCGGCCCCAGACGGGTGAGGAACTCCCGCTGCAGCTCGCCGCTCCACTCCGCGAACTCTTCGAGCGTGATGCGCTGCTTCGCTTCCTCGCCCACGATCGTCGCTACGTCCCCGACCTGCACTTCGAGCGTCCCCGTTTCGACGAGCGCCATGTCCATCGTGACGAGGCCGACGATCGGGCAGCGCTTGCCCCGCAACAGCACGTGAGCCTTGCCGCTCGTGCCGACGGTGCGGCGGATGCCGTCAGCGTAGCCGATGCCGATCGTCGCAATCACGGTGTCGCGGCGTGCTTCCCAGCTGGCGTTGTAGCTCACGCTTTCGCCCTTGCGAACCCGCCGTACGCTCAGCACGCGCGCCCGCACGCTGACGACGGGCCGCGGCGCTGGCAGCCCTACGCCGGGGGATCCCCCGTACAGAAAGACGCCGGGTCGCACCAGATCGAACGCGAACTGCGTGCCGCGCAGCGCCGCGGCGCTGTTCGCGACGTGCAACAGCGCCGGTCGTCGCGGCAGCCGGCGCACGGCTTCGAGGAACCGCTCGAGCTGCCGCTCGGCCGAGCCATCGGTCCGATCGGCGGAATGGAACTGCGTGTAGCATCCCTCGAAGGACGCCGTGTCCACGGCCTCGCCCAGCTCGTCCACTTCGTCCCAGCGCACCCCGGAGCGGCCCATGCCGGTGTCGATCTCGACGTGGAAGGCGCGGTCGCCGCGCGTGGTCCACTCGAGGATGCTGCCGGCGTCGCCGAGGACCGGCGTCAGGTGATGGCGATCGTACTGGTCGAACAATTGGGCACGCGGCGGCATGAAGACGAGAATCGGCCGCGTGATTCCCGCGGCGCGCAATTCCGCGCCCTCTTCGATCGTCGCGACACCGTAGCCCCAGGGATCGAGCTGCTCGAGGGCCTTAGACACGGCGACGGCTCCGACCCCGTACGCGTTTGCCTTGACGATGGGGAGGAGCCGTGCGCCCGCGGTCCGTGCCACGGTGCGGGCGTTGTCGACGAGGGCCGCCAAGTCCACTTCGATCCAGGCCCGGCTGCCCGTCCCGCTCATTGACACGCTCACAGGCGCGGGTATGATACCCCGCGCGGAGGCTAAATGCAAGGCGATTCAGCGCTTGGACGTGCTCTCGGACTCGTGCGCGATCTGCGGTTGCGGTGTCCCTGGGACCGCGCCCAGACCCCGCAGACGCTCCGTCCCTATCTGGTCGAGGAAGCCCTCGAGCTCGACCATGCGATTCAAACGGATGACCCCGAGGCCGTGCGCGACGAGCTGGGCGATCTGCTGCTGCATCTCGCGTTTCAAATTGTGATCGGCGAAGAGCGGTCGCAGTTCAACGCCGAAGTGGTCACGCACACGCTCGAAGAAAAAATGTGGCGGCGCCACCCGCATCTGTTCGGAGAGGCACGCGCGAGCAGAAGCGATCACGCGGGCTGGGAGCTCGCCAAGCGGCGCGAGCCCCGCGCCGGTGGCAAACGTGGCACGCTCGCCGGACTGCCGCCGACCCTGCCCCCCCTGCTCATGGCCTACCGGCTGCAGGAACGGGCCGCGGGGATCGGCTTCGATTGGCCCGACGCCAAGGGGCCGCTCGCCAAAGTGAAAGAGGAAACGGCGGAGCTCGAGAAGGAGCAGGGAGCGGGGAGCAGGGAGCAGATGGAAGCGGAGATGGGCGATCTATTGTTTGCCACGGTGAATCTCGCGCGCAAGCTCGGCATCGAGCCCAATCAGGCGCTCGAGCGCGCGAACGCAAAGTTCCAGCGGCGCTTCGAGCAGGTGGAGGCTCTCGCCGAGGAACGCGGCCTAGAGATGGGCCGCGCGACGTTGGAGGAGCTCGACAAGCTGTGGGAGGAAGTGAAGAAGAGGCCCTAGGCCGCCAGTTCAGGCGCGTGTTAGGCAGCGCGCTCGGTGGAGTCGCCTCTAGCTGCCAATCCGCCGGTCTTCCCGAGCCTGGCTGAGTAAACGCTCGGCGAAATCGAGACGCTCCTGTGTTTCTGCTAGCTCCTGTTGGAGGTCCTCGACGCGATGTTCAACGGCCTCGAGGCGCTCAGTGACGTCGGCCGATGGTGATTGCGGGCGATTGGCACGCAGTCGAGCGATCTTGAGAACCGTGAGAGCGGGAACCCCCACGAATATCAGGAGCGCGGCAAGAAACACAGCTGGTTCCATGTGGCCTTTCTCTCTTAGGCCTAGTACTCGGCTGCGCTGCCTAAGTCATCCCATAATCTACGCGCGTCGTCAGCTTCAGGCGCGTGTTAGGCCGCGCCAGGCACCAGGCATGACTAATCGGTACGGCTACGAGGCATGGCAGCGCCCTTGATTATCAGCCACACCGCGAGCACGAGCTCGAACACCGCCACCGGTATCCACATGAGCTGCGTGATCGGACCGGTCAGGATCCGGGCGAGCTGGAGTGGAAGAACGACGACGGTCACGGCGGACCCGAGAACGCCCAGCCAGGCCAGCCAGACGGGGACCATCCGGCCGCGCAAGAGGAGCCAGGAGAAGAGGGTGCTACCAACAGCAAAGAAGGCGGCCGCGATCGGGGCGGGCTCGAGGCTGAACGTGACGAGGGCCTGCGCCGCCACGCGGTCCGGCGCGTTTGCTCCGGTGGCCGTGGCCAGCGCGAGCAGTCCCAGCATGGACGGGATGGAGACCGCCCCCGTCACCCCCTCGGCGACGCGACAGGTGAGGGCCAGGAGGGCGAGATCAGGATCCTGCTCGCGCGTGAGTGCGTACAGCGTGACGGCCAGCACCAGCGCGGAGAAGCAGCCGAGCAGCGTGAGCATTGCGGCTAGGCGCACGTCGCTCGCGTGCAGGGCGAGAGTCGAGAGTTTTGCCGACATCGCCTCTCCCCCGGTCGCGCGATCGAACAGGACCAGGCTCGGGAAGGCGACTGCGATATAGAAGAGGAACGTGAAGCCGGCGATCCTTGCGTTCGTCGTGCGAGTCATATGGCCTGTTTCGCTCGGGACGAGAAAGCGGACGGGATCCGGTGGGGCAAGGTTTCAGAGAGGTACGGATGGCGTTGTGCGGCGGCCTAACGCGGTGCGCCTACGCTGCGGCGCCGAATGAGAACGTTCATAAATAAAAGCCTACCACAGAAAGCCGAGGCGCCGCCAGCTTCAGGCGCTTGTTGGCGCGTATGCCTGAAATCACTCAATCAGGTCTAGCGAATCTGGCCGCTGCCTTGTCGCGTTGAGGCAACAAGTCGACCCGAAGAATCATTGTGAGATCGAAGACAACGACTGTAGCGAAGGCGACAACGGCATCCTCACGCCCCATGACTCCGGGGAGGTGGACGGTCTCACCCGCTAAGACTAGCCGCGAGGCGGCGTAGGTCCCAGATTGATTTGCCTCGAATCCTGGAGGGATGCATGCGGCACACGACGATCAGCACGCTAACCGCAATCCCCATCGCCATCGGCCTCTTGGGAATCGCCAGTGCGGCGCCGGCGCAGGGTGGCACCGGCGTGCTGGTGGGGGCGGTGCACGACTCGACGAACGTGGCGATCTCCGGGGCCAGGGTCGACGTGCTCGGCACTGCCGCCGGAGTGGTGACGTCGGCAGACGGCTCCTTCCGCCTGCTGAACATCCCCGCAGGCGTGCGCACGGTCGTGGTCCACCGGCTCGGGTTCGCTCCGGATTCCGCCCTGGTCGAGATCCTCGCAGGCGGTTCGGCGGTTCACAATTTCGTGCTCGCCCCCGCCGCCGTGAGACTCGCGAGCATCGTGGTGCGCGCCTCGCCGCGCATGGCCGAGACCAAGGCCGGGGCGCTCGCCGTGGAGCAGAATGCGACCAACATCGTCTCCGCGCTCTCCGGTGACGAAATCCGCTCGCTCCCCAACTTCAACGCGGCGGAAGCCGCGGGACGCATCCCCGGGGTCTCGCTCGAGCGCGACGAGGGAGAAGGCAAATTCGTGCAAGTGCGTGGCACCGAGCCGCGGTTGTCCAACGTCACCATCAACGGCGCGCATATCCCCGGCACCGAGGCGGCCCGCGTCCCCAAGCTGGACGACGTGCCGTCCGACCTGCTGGCTGCGATCGAGGTCTCGAAGACGCTCACCGCCGACATGGAAGCGGACGCGATCGGTGGCTCGGTCAATCTCGTGACGAAAACCGCCGAAGGTGCGCCGCGGGGCTACGTCGCCGGGCAGTACGGGCAGATCGCGCTGGGCGGGCGCAACACCTACCAGGGTGGCTTCGCCTACGGCGGTCGCTTCAGTCAGGAGGGACGGCTGGGACTCCTCGTCGGCGGCTCGGCGGATCGGAACAACCGCGCCATCGACGACCTCGAGCCGGCGTGGGGCGTCTACAGCGGTGTCGCCGCCCCCAACGAATGGAGCATGCGCGACTATCGGTACGGCCGCGAGCGCTTCGGCATGGGCGGCAACCTCGACTACCGCTTCGATGCCAACAATCAGCTCTACCTGAAGGGGCTCTGGAGCCTTTTCCGGAACGATGGCACGGACTACATCTATGACATCGCGGGAGACGCCACACCCGGCGCCGCCGGCACTGGCACGATCCCCGGCGCGTCGCTGACGCGGACGACCAATACGCGCACGCCCAAGGAGCAGATGTGGGCGGCTACGGCGGGAGCGCGCCACACCGTCGGGGTTTGGACGCTCGACTACGCGCTGAACGTGGCGGGCACGCGGCAGCGGAGCCAGGGTTACCGGTTCTCCAACTTCACCTACGCGGGCCCGGCGCTCACGATCGGCTACTCGGCCCCCGACGGGACCACCTATCCCAGACTTCAATACCAGAGCGCCACCGACTCACAGGCGGCCGCGGATCCGGCGAACTACACCCTGGGCACCTTCTTCCAGGGGGACCGCCGGACGTCAGGCCGGGATGTCGGTGGCGCCGTCAACGCGCGTCTCGACTACGGTCTCGGCGGCTACGCCAGCAAGCTCCAGTTCGGCGCCCGCTATCGCGACGAGCACAAGGCCTTCACGTCGCAGTCGGGGTTCTTCATCGACACCGCCGCCACGCCGCCGATGACGCAGTTTGCCAACTCCTTTTCCGATCCCGACTACTACACTGCGCTCGCCAGCGGGTACGCGATCGGCCCGGTGGCGAACGCCGCCGCGGTGATCGCGTACGAGAACACGCACGCAGGCAACTTTCGCAACGTCATCAGCGCCGCCAGCGACTCGCTGGGCAGCTTCGGCGGCTCGGAGCGGATCACGGCCGGGTATGTGATGAACACCACCGATGTTGGTGCCCTGCAGGTGAACGTGGGGTTGCGCGTCGAGGCGACGCACGCGAGCTACGCGGGCCACTCACTCTCCACGCCGACCGACTCCGCCGGCACCCCGACCGGCCCCGACGTGCTGCAGCCGGTGAGCGGCACCAAAGCCTACACGGATCTCTTCCCCAGCGTGCAGCTCCGCTACGCCGTCGACCCCGAGACCAATATTCGCCTCGCGGTCACGCGTGGGATTTCGCGGCCGAACTATCCCGACCTCGCCCCGAACCAGTCCGGAAACACCTGCGCGACGTGCGCCAATCAGCCGTCGCTCAGCGGGTTTACGACCGGGAACCCCAACCTCAAGGCGCAATACGCCTGGAATTACGACCTGCTGGCGGCGCACTACCTGACGACGGTCGGCGTCATCTCGGGCGGCGTGTTTTACAAGAGCCTGCGCGACGTGATCCTGACGCGGCAGCTCACCTATACCGGTCCCGGCCCCTTCAACGGATACGTGGGCTACGCGCCGGAGAACGGCGGTAGCGGACGACTGTTCGGCTTCGAGGCGACCTGGACTCAGCGCTTCGTCTTTCTGCCAGGGTGGCTCGCCGGCTTCGGCATCGATGCCAACTACACGCACACGAGCTCCAAAGTGCTCGTCGATCCGGTGTCGGGGCGGCAGGCCCCGCTGCTCCGGCAGGCCCCCAACATCGCGAATGTCTACGCCACTTACGACAAATGGCCGTTCTCCGCGCGCCTCGGGTGGACTTTCAACGGTGCGATGATCGCCTACTACGGCGACGGCACGCCTACGCCCAGCGGTGACACTTACTTCTATCAGCACGGGCAGTTCGACGGCTCCATCGTGTACAACGCGACGCCCGACGTGCAGATCCAGGCGCAGGTCCTCAACATCAACAACGCGGTGTTTGGGTTCTACAAGGGCACGCCCGACCACCGGTACAACATCCAACGGGAGTACTACAGACAGACCTTCTTCCTCGGCACCAAGATCGGCTTCTAAACGCGCAGTTCGGTGTGGCGCCGCGGCTCGCGGACGGCTACGTCCGGGATCTGTCGACCAGGCTCGAGTGTGCCCAACCAGGTCGTGAAGGAAACAGAGTGCTCGCCGCGAGTAGGGGTCTTTGGATCCGACCGCTCAATGGCGCGCTCGAAGGCGTCGAGGACAGTAGCGATCTCTGACCTGCTCGACGCCCGCTGCAGGGCACGTTAGGCTGCGAGCCAGCAACGCTATGACCGTGGAGCAAGGGCTGCCGCGGCGTCAGCTGAAGTGCTCACCGGAATCACCTCGAACTCAACGAGGTCCCGCCAGTTACTCATCCATTGCTCGAGGAGTTGTGGGTCCTGGCACTCCATGACTTGAAAACAGCGCCGATAGTCCTCCGTCACCCAGCTCGAAACGTATCGGAGGCCCTCTGGTGCCAGGCGCCCGCGCTCCCGAAAGCGACGGTAGGCCGGGATCGCATCTCCGCCGCGAAAGTGCTCAACGATCATGTAGAGCATGTTCTCGTTATCGAGAAGGAATCGAGTCGCAGCCTAACGGGGTGCGCCTAAGCTGCGGCGCCGTGCAGTATCGTTCATAGAATAGAAGACTACCTCAGAGACCGGGCGCCGCCAGCTTCAGGCGCGTGTTAGGCAGCTACCGCGGCGACTCTGCGGGTGGCGCGTCACCCACGGTACCCTGTCAGTTGAGATCGCGCGACAAGATCAGCTTCAGGGTGATTCTGTCCGACGCGCTGGTCAGTCCAAATCCCACACCGGCCTCGATATGCAGGGCTTTGATGGTATGATCGACGACCCCGTAGAGCTGATGGGCCTGCTGATTTCCGGCGTGGAACTGGTGCAGTGGCCCGAAGTCGTCGTACTCCTCGATGGCCAGTCCCCACGTACGGGAAAGATCGCAGGCGACTCGCGTCGCTGGCGCGAAGTCCAAGTTCTTCAGGCCGTCGTATGAGGTGTTGAGTATCGGATTGACGATGATGTCCACCGGATGCAGGTGCCAACCGATGATCGGCCGAACTTCGGAGGCGAAGCGCGTTGGATCCCAATGCTTGGCGTTGTAGCTGAATTCGAGATTCACGGCGTAGAAGAAAGTACGATCATCCGCATGCGGCACAGCGAACAGCAGGCGCACCTTGACGCCGTTCAGCATCGCGCTGCTATGAGCGGCTGTCTTACCGATACTGTACAGGGGCAGATACAGCCCCGCCTCGAACCACGCCGTTACGCCGTAGGCCCATTCGGGCACGCCGTTCAGCGACTTGTCGGCCCGGAGGGCGCCGGGAAATGCCGGGGTCGTCAGGCCCTCGGGAGTAAAATTGTTGTGCAGCGTGAGATTGAACGTGCCCCGCGCCGCCAGTCCGCCGTCGTACACCTGGATCTCGTCGGTCTGGGCGGAGACCATGTGCGGCACGGCCATGAGGGCGAGGGACAGCAGGGCAAGGAGTCTCACATGGCCTTGGGCGGGCCTTCCCGGCGTGATTGCACGAACAGCACGATGAACGCAGCCTCGACCAGGAGAGATAGGATGCCTAACGGCTCGAACCAGATATCGGGCGCCAGGCCCGGCAGGCCTACCGTACGGCTGATCACGTAGCTCACCAGTGCTCCGCCCGCCACCAGCACGCCGAGTCCCCAACCCCACCTTCGCCCGCCACGGTGGATGCCGAAGGCGGCGATGATGGCGGCTATCCCGTTTGCCAGGAAGAGCAACCCCTTGTAGGTCGCGTCACCGAAGCTGCCGGGCGCGTCGATGAAGTGAATCGCGCCCGTCACGAGGATGAGGGCTAGAGCTGCTCCTTGCACGGCGGTCGGCGTGGTACGCATGTCTGAGCTCCGCCTGGCGGTGGGACAACGGCTGGGACTCGAAAAGCTAAGGGTGACGTATGTCGTGACGCTAGAACGGCCTGCGCGGGTGGTAGCTGGCTAACGGGGTGCGCCTAAGCTGTGGCGCCGAGCGGGAATGATCACAAATGGAATTCTACCATAGACGCCAGGCGCTGCCAGCTTCAGGCGCTTGTTAGGCCGCTGGCCGGCTAGTGCCCTCGCTTCTCGCCAGCCGCAATTCGGACGGCGAGGCGATTCTCCGGCGGAGCCAAAGCGCACGTAGCATAGGCGGTGTATGCGCAGGGCGGGCTAATCGAACGGCTAAAATCGATTACCGTCCACCCTGTCGAGTCCGGCGCGGGCACCCAGAGATAGCGACCACCCCCGTAGGTCTCATGAAGATTGGTCGAATCGCCAAACATCAGCCAGAGCAATTTGGGATCGCCCGGCTCGGCAAAAGCCTGCAACCGCAGCTCCCTGCCCTCGACTCGGAATACGAGTTCTCCAAGAACGCTGAACGCTTCGTCAACGCCGACAATGTCCGCAATGCGGATTATTCTCGGCCGCTTGTAGGGATTGAACCGTGCGGCGAGCCGCCACCGGGGGTTGGGTTCGTATTCCTGCAGCAGCCTGAACGCAGTGAGCTGCGCCCTTGCCGTATCGCGGGCCCGGACGTAATAGCGGTCCTCGACGACGTGGATCCAGAGGCGGTACGACCCAAAGCGAAGTTGACTCGTGACCGAATCGTTGTCCGTGTGGAGCGCGACGGGCCCAACGATCGCCCGGTTGTCGTCCGCGAGGCGGAGTCCGGCCACCGCCGGCGCGACATACACGACCGAACCGTGTCGCACGAACGCACCAAGCACTCGTGGTGGGCCGGAGCCTGTGAGCACGATGGGCAATGCGGAGTCCGTTCCGAACGCCGTGCTTCGCTCGCTCAGCAGCCACAGCCCCGCGAGCCCGACCCAGTTGTCGCGCACGAACTGCTGACGCTTCAGTCGCCAAGCTGCGTGCTCGCTGAGGAAAACACCCTGATCGACCGGCGGCGGCTCCGGCCAGGGTTGGTGTGTACAAGCACAAACCATTGCCGGACAGAGCAACCACCTGGCCAACGAGCGGAAGGACATAGGTGCGTCTGCCACGAAGCCAGCGGCCTAACGGACCGCGCTTAAGCTGCGGCGCGCTGAAAAAAGGCTCATTCCTTAATCTACGCGCGCCGGCAGCTTCAGGCGCGTGTTAGGCAGCCCGCACGCGACCATCAGCGGGGCACGCGCGCGATTGAGTCAATCTTGGCCTGACACACGCGTGTACTCGGCTCAAACAGCGCGAGGCGGACCTCGCGCCACCGCTCACGTCGCACAGTTGCAGCACGTCCCGACGGGTCGTACGACTGCTCTCGGCCGTCCGGCCGCAGCGCCACCTGCAACCGCCTGAGGTCGCTTGGCGCTAACGCTGCCCGGACTCGAGGCGCTCCACTGGACGTGAACAGCAAAACCCGGTAGCAGCTGCCTGAGACCTGCAACATGTTGAACAGCCCAATCTGCCACCCGGAGCCGAGGCGCGGTGCGATCACGCGGACGCGAGCACCGATGTGAGGCAGGGAATCCGCTGGAGATTGAGCACCTGCGCGTGCGCTTAACAGGGCGAGGACCGTGATCGGCAACGCCAAGCGCGTGGACAAGGGTTTCGAGTGGGCTGCCTAACGGAGTGCGACTAACTGCGGCGCGCTGAAGAATGAGTAGTCATTCCCTAATGTACGCGCGCCGCCAGCTTCAAGCGCGTGTTAGGCCGCTGGCCAAATCCCGTCGCCGCCCTAGATTCGCGGCGCGACGCATCTCTATGGGGTCAGGAGCCCGACCATGATTGTTCATGGCGTGACACCAATTCTCAATGTCTCGGATATGGACGCCAGTTTTGCGTGGTTCGCCAAGCTGGGCTGGAAGGAGTTGTGGCGCTGGGGCGACCCGACAGGTTTCGGCGCCGTCGGCTCCGGTCCGTGCGAGATCTTCATGTGCCGCGGCGGCCAAGGGGGACGCGGGAAGGGGAAGAACACGAGCACGTTCGCGACGTTCGAGGACGAGACGCAGGACAAGGGCTGCTGGATGAGCTGGTGGGTCGAGGACGTGGATGCCGTTCATGGAGAGTGCCTCAAGCAAGGCATCGAGGTGACCTGGTCGCCGACGGACATGCCCTGGAACGTCCGCGAAATGCACGTACGCCATCCCGACGGCCATGTGTTCCGCATCGGAAAGGGACGAGAAGAAAAGTAGGTGCTGGAGTCAACACCCATTCTTGCCCAGCGGCCTAACGGGGTGCGCCTAAGCTGCGGCGCCGAATTAGAAGGTTCACAAATAGAAGACTACAACAGAACACGAGGCGCCGTCAGCTTCAGGCGCGTGTTAGGCGGACGGCGCTGCATGGCGTCGGTATAGGAGTGCTCCGAAGAGGGCGACCAACTGA
>DATNMO010000054.1:0-28981 GCA_035602245.1 Gemmatimonadales bacterium | reverse complement strand
GCGCCCGGGGGGGGGGGAGCGGGGGAGCCCGACATCGTGCTCATGGGTACGGGCTCAGAGGTGGAGATCGTCTTGGGCGCCTACGACAAGCTGACGGCTGATGGGAGACGGCCGCGCGCGGTGTCCATGCCGTGCCTCGAGTACTTCGCCAAGCAGCCGCAGAGTTATCGGGATTCGGTCCTGCCGCCCGGCGTGCCGCGCGTCGCGGTGGAAGCCGCGGTGCCCCAATCGTGGTACCGCTGGGTCGGAGAGCGGGGCGCCATTATCGGCCTGGAGCGGTTCGGTGCGTCCGCGCCGTACCAGAGGGTCTATCAGGAGCTGGGGCTGACGGTGGAGAACGTCGTGAAGAAGGCGAAGGAGCTTCTAACGACCCCCCGATAGCCGCCGGAGTATCTCCTTCCCCGCTTCCCTGCCCGACCGCACGCACGCCGACACACCCGCGCCATCGTACCCCGCTCCGGCGATCGCCAGCGGCGGCAGCCGGTCCAGCCGGTGGCGCACCGCCGCGACGTGCTCCGCGTGGCGCGGCCGGTAGCGCGGCAAGCCGCGGGTCCAGTAAAACGCGCGCGACCACAGGGGCGCGCCCTGGATGCCGAGGATCGAGGAGAGCTCCGCGTGGGCCTGTACTGCGGGGTCACCCTCCCCGGGCGCCAGAAAGGCGCGCACCAGCGTATGGCCGTCGGGCGCCCGGCCGGGAAACTTCACCGATGCATACGTGCAGGCCCGGATCTGTAGGGACGAGTCCGGTGCGACGACGAAGCCCGCGCCTTCTAGGGCGTGACTGATCTGCTCCGCGCGATAGGCGAGCGACACCGTCACGCTCGGCATATACACGACCTCGGCGAGGGCGCGACCGCCCGCCACGCCGACCGTCTCCAGGAGGCGGCCGGTGGCATACGCGGGGAGCGCGAGCACCACCGCATCCGCGTCGTGCGCCGATCCGCCGGTGATCGCGACCTGCCAGGCGCCGCGGTGCGACACGAGGCCCGCCACGCCATGGGCGAATCGCAGGCTGCCAGCGAGCCGCTCGGCCAGTGCCGCCACGGGCTCGCCCATCCCGCCGGCGAAGCTCCGGAACCCGGCGGCGATATCCGCCCTCCGCGCCTCGATGCCGAGCAACGCCGCCGCCTGGCCTTCATCGATCGGCTCGAGCTTCTTGCCTGACCACAGCGCCGTCCCGCGGGCCAGCTGTGACACCACGCGGTCTGCGATGCCCAGCTCCGCGGCGAGCGCAGGGAGCTCCGGCTCGCCCGCTAGAAAACCATCCGCTCCGCCTTCGACGATGAATCCGTCCACGCGCTCGGTGACGATGACCCCGCCCGGCCGGCGCTCGCTCTCCAGTATGGTGACGTCGCAGCGGCCCCGGACCAGCTCCCACGCCGCCGCGAGGCCGGCGATGCCGGCGCCCACCACCAGGACCTTCATTGCCAGCCGCGCTCTGCGGTCGCGGCGCGCACGACGTCCGCCACCGCCGCCACCAAACCGGGGTCGTCGTTGAGCGACGCGGTGCGCTCGAGCTGGATGCCGAGTCGCTTGGCAAGCGATTGGTACTCGACGTCGATGTCGTAGAGAATCTCGACGTGGTCGCAGACGAAGCCGATCGGGACGAGCAAGACGGCTTCGTGCCCGGCGCGGGCAAGCTCGGTGATCACCTCTGCAGCGTCGGGACCTAGCCAGGTGTCCGAGGTCGCACCCGCGCTCTGATAGGCGAAGCGCCAGCCGCCGAGACCCACGCGGCGTGCCACCTCTGCAGCGCTGGCCTGCAGCTCCTCGGGATACGGATCGCCCGACGCCAGGATCCGCTCCGGCAAGCTGTGCGCTGTGAAGACGACCTGCACGACCGCAGGCTTCGGGAACCGCTGCAACGCCTGGGTGAGGTGCTCGACGACGGCGTCCAGAAACCGGGGGTGCTCCCACCAGCTGCGCACCAACGCGGTCTCGAGACGCCCCTGCACCGCCTCGAGCAGCTTCTTTTCGTACGCCCCGACTGACATGCCGGAATAATGCGGCGCCATCACGACGCCGACGACCCTGCCGTGCCCGGCGCGTACGATTTCCTCGACCGCCTCCGCGATGTAGGGATGCCAATGGCGCATCCCGACGTAGACGGCGAAGCCGTCGTCCCCCCCCAGGGCGCGCGCCACACCCGCCGCCTGCGCGCGCGTCAGCTCGAGAATCGGCGAGCGCCCGCCGATGCGCGCATACCGATCGCGGATTTCCTGCACCAGCTGCGGGCTGGTCGCGCGGCCGCCGCGCACGTCCATCAGGTACGGTTCCACCTCGTCCATACGCCCTGGGCCGCCGTAGGCCATCACGAGCACGGCGATGCGCTCACGCGCCATGCACCAACTCCACGACGGCACGGACAGCCGCGACATCGGTCTCGGGCAGCACACCGTGGCCCAGATTGAAGATGTAACCCGGCTCCTGGCCGGCCCGCTTCAGCACGTCCCGCACCTGACGGTCGCGCTCGGCCTCGGGCGCAAGCAGCACCGCGGGATCGAGATTCCCCTGGATCGCGCGCGTTGCGCCGATGCGGCGCCGCGCGTCATCGAGCGGGATGCGCCAGTCCACGCCGATCACGTCTCCCCCCGCCGCCGCGAAGTCTTCCAGGAACGGGGCCGTCCCGGTGCCGAAGTGGATGACCGGGACACGCGCCTCGGCGGCGCGTGCCAGCGCGCGGCGGCTGTGCGGTTGCACGTAGGTGCGGTAGTCCTGCGGCGAGAGACAGCCGACCCAACTATCGAATAGTTGCAGCGCGTGCGCACCTGCCCGCGCCTGCGCCGCGAGATATTGGCCGACCAGATCGGCGAGCTTGGTCAACAGCAGGTGCCAGGTGTCGGGCGCCTGGTACATGAATCGCTTCGTCTTCGTGAACGTCCGGCTGGCTCCGCCTTCGATGGCATAGCTCGCGAGGGTGAACGGCGCGCCGGCGAATCCGATCAGCGGCACGCTCGCGGGAAGCGCGCGACGAGCGAGCCGCACCGCTTCGAGGACGTAGCCGAGCTCCGCTTCGGCGTTCACGGCAGGCAAGCGTGCAACGTCCGCGGCCCCGCCAATCGGATGCGCGATCTGGGGCCCTTCGCCGGCTGCGAAGCTCAAACCCAAACCGAGCGGCTCGAAGGGGAGGAGGATGTCCGCGAACAGGATCGCGGCATCGACGCCGAGGCGCTCGACCGGTTGCAGCGTCACTTGGGCGGCCAGCTCGGGCGAGTGGCAGAGATCGAGGATGGAATGCCGTTCGCGGAGCTTGCGGTATTCCGGCATGTAGCGCCCCGCCTGCCGCATGAACCACACCGGCGTGACGTCGGTGCGCTCCCGACGGCACGCCTTAAGAAATCGCAGTTTCCCGAGCCTCGGCGAGAGCGATGAGGATCGTGTCACCGTCCAACTTGACCTGGTAGCTCGCGACGGAGTGCACAGGGGGGCCGCCCAGCACGCGACCGGTCTCGAGGGAGAACACGCCCTCGTGCCAGGGGCAAGTGACGGCGCAGCGCGCCGGGTCCACCGTGCCTTCCGACAGGCTCGCGCGGGCATGGGTACAGCGATTGGCGATGGCGTAGACGGTGCCGTTCACGTTGAAGAGGGCGACCGCTTCGTTGGCGGCGTACACGCGTTTCGCCGCCCCGGGAGGCAGCTCGGCGAGCGTGGCGACAGGGGTAAAGCCGTCGGAGCGCGCGGCGCGGCGGGCCACCGCCTGAGCGGAGCCGGCGCCGCCGAGCGTGTCGAGCATGTCCCAGAGCGACATCTGGACGCAGGTGAAAGTGGGCGTATCGCGCAGCGTGTACGACGACGCCTCGCTTTCGCGCAGCTCCATCACCAGATCGAGGAACTCGCCTGGATTGTCGCCCTCGAACGCCACGATGAACTCCTGGTCGTCGAGGCCATAGGAATAGGTCGTGTTGAGCCGGATAGTCGGGTACTTGCGGCCGACGCGCACGTGCTCGTCCATCATGCGCTGGCGCTCCGCCTTGGGGAGCGAGTACCAGGCACGTGTTTTGATGAAGGGATACACGAACAGATACTTGGCCGCGCTCGGCTGGATGACGAGCCGCTGAACGTGCTGCGGATCGGCCGGAAACTCATAGATCGACCGCCGCGTCATCGCGAGATAGCTGTAGGGGATCGACAGATAAGCGCCGAGGTCCGTGCGGTTGAGCGCCGTCTGCAGCTCGACGAGCGCGTCCAGGTCTTCGGCGACCTGCCACAACAGGAAATCGGTGTCGCCCCGGATGCCGACGAGCCCGTAGGGCCGCAGCAGCAGGCGGCCGTGATAGCGCTCGAGCGTCTTGCCGAACTCGATCTTGGCGGAGGCCTGCCGCTCGGCCGAGAGGCGGCGCCACGCCGGATCCAGCTTGTAGAAAGCGTAACGGACGACTTGGCGCTTCTCCGTGCCGGGAGAGCTCATGGACGGAATCTAATGGGGAAGGTGTTCGCTACGCTCCCGCTTCCGGTAGGCGTTCACGATCATGTAGGTGAGCGTGCTGAAGATAGCGAGCGGGAGGAGCACCATGAACAGCGAGCTCCAGAAGTAGATGAGGTCCATGCGGTCCTTGGCGCCGTGCTGCAGCACCTGGAGGACGAGCGAGGCGGCGATCATCGGCCGATGAAGCGCTTGAGATGGCGCAGGTAATAGGCGAGACCCGCGCCGAGCGCCGCAAAGCCGATGCCGAGCACCATCTCACCCCGCCAGAGGGACCAGAGCGCGAATCCGGCGCAGAACACGATGCCGGCGGTGATCAGCAGCCGATGGAAGGGAATCATCGCTAAACCGCCACCTTGTCGAGCACCATCAGGGTGAGCAAGGCGGGCAAATAGATGATGGACACGAAGAAGAGGCGCCACGCGCGGGCCGGTGTGGCCGCGACGAGCAGACCGGCGCCCGCGGCCACGTAGACGACGCCGAGCGTGAGGGCGCCGAAGAAGTACCAGGCGCCCGTCACGCCGAGCAGCGTGGGGACGAGACTGATGGGCAGCAGCGCCATCGCGTACAGCAGCGCCATGCGGCCGGTGTCGCGCCCGTCGTCGTCCGCGACGCTGAGCATCTTGATGCCGCCGGCGCGGTAGTCATCGCGATACAGCCACGCCAGCGCAAGGAAGTGCGGCAGTTGCCAGAGGAACAGGATCCAGAACAGCGCGGCGACGGCGGCGTTCAGGCTGCCGCCCGCGGCCGTCCACCCTCCCACGATAGGCAGCGCGCCCGGGACCGCGCCCACGAGCGTGTTGAGCGACGTCGTGCGCTTCAAGGGCGTGTACAGGAACACATAGCTGGCGAACGTGAGCGCCGCCAGCGCCGCGGTCAGCAGGTTGACCGTAGCGGCGAGATAGGCCACGCCGCCCACCGCGATCGCGGAAGCGAACCAGGCCGCGGCGCGCAGCGTAACCCGCCCTGAGGGCAGCGGCCGGCGGCGCGTGCGGACCATGCGGGCATCCACGTCCCGTTCGCGGATCTGGTTCCACGCGTTCGTGCCGGCGGCGACGAGCGCCGTCCCCAGCAGCGTGTGGGCGAGCAACGCCAGGTCCACCCCGCCGCGCGCGCCCAGGTAGAACCCGGCGGCGGCGGTGAGGAGGACCAGCTGCGTGATGCGCGGCTTGGTGAGCTCGAGAAGCGCTACCAGACTTTCTCCAGGATCACCGTGGTCACGAGGATCGCGGCCAGCGGCAAGGGGACGATAAAAATGAGGCGCAGGCGCCAGCGCTCGAACTTGAGATGCATGAAGAACAACGCCACCAGCAGGGCCTTCACCACGGCCAGCACGAGCAGCATGATCAGTTTCGCGTTCCGGGAGACCGGCAACTCGAACGCGAGCGCCACCTCGGCCACCGTCATGACGAAGAGGTACAGCCAGATCAGCATGTAGTTCGGGCGAACGTGCGCGGTCGTCATGGGTGGCGCCTCAGATCAGGTAGACGATCGTGAACAGGATGATCCACACCAGGTCGACGAAGTGCCAGTACAACCCGATGACTTCGATCCCGCGATGGTCGTTCGCCGAGTACTTCTCCGGCAGCACCTTGGTGAAGTACAGGTACAGCATGCTGATGACGCCGCAGGTCACGTGGAATCCGTGGAACCCCGTCATCGTGAAAAACGTCGAGCCGTACATCCCGCTCGTGGCGGCGCCGAATCGCACCGGGTCGGCGAGGGCGTGCTCGGCCAGCTGCGATCCTTCTCGGAAACCCGCAGGCGTGAATCCATGCCCGATCAGTTTGGTGTACTCGAGCAGCTGGACGCCGACGAACATCGCGCCGCAGATGATCGTCACCAGCAACCACAGTTTGAGCCCGCCGTCCCGCAGCATTTTTCCGGGGACGGGCCGCAGGAAGTACTTCTTCCCGTCGGCGATGGCGGCGTACGCTTTCACCATCGACACCGAGGAGCAGATCAGCAGGAACGTGTTGAACGCCGTGAGCGGGACGTTGAGCACGGCGCCAGGCGCGGCCCACGGGTCGGTCATCCCGAACCGGAGCACGATGTAGGACCCGATCAGCGCCGTGAAGAACATCACGTCGCTGGCGAGGAACACCCACATGCCCAGCTTGTTGCTGTAGACGCCCGCTCCCGGCTCGGCCGGGAACGGGGGCCGCATTTGATCGGCGGTGGCGGTCGCGTGCGTCATCGCGTCGATCTCCCGGTCAGTGCCCGGCGGCCGGCGCAATCGCCGGGGCCGGATCGCGGTCGGTGGGGAGTTTCACGTACTGGGGCAGGAAGTCGGCGTTCCCCGCCTCCGGCGCGCTGAACTCGTAGGGGCCCCGGTACACGTTGGGGATCTGCTCCCAGTTGCCGTGCGGGGCGGGATTGGGCAGCGACCATTCGAGTCCGTTGTCATCCCACGGATTCTGCGGCGCCCGTTTACCCTTCTTCAGGCTCCACAGGAAATTGAAGGCGAACAAGAGCTGCGAGGCGAACAGGGCGAACGCGCTGATCGAGATCAGCACATTGAGGGGCTGCTGCGGCTTCAGAAAATCGTAGACCGTGGGATCGTAGATCCGCCGCATCTGCCCGCCCATCCCGATGATGTGCATCGGGAAGAACGTGAAGTTGTAGGTGATGAACGTCAGCCAGAAATGGATCTTGCCGATCCGCTCGTCCATCATCCGGCCGAACATCTTTGGATACCAGTAGGGAATCGCGGCGAACAGGGCGAAGAGCGAGCCCCCGAACAACACGTAGTGGATGTGGGCAACGATGAATTGTGTGTCGTGCAGCGGAATGTCCACCGGCGTCGCCGCCATGAAGATCCCCGACAACCCGCCGATCGTGAACATCGATACGAACCCGATCGCGTTCATCATCGGCACATGGAAGCGCAGGTTGCCGCGCCACATCGTGCCCAGCCAGTTGAACACCTTAATCGCCGACGGCACCGCGATGAGCAGCGTCGACACCATGAACGTCGAGCCGAGCGTGGGGTTCATGCCGCTCATGAACATGTGATGGCCCCACACGAGCCATCCCAGGAACGCGATCCCTACGATCGCGAACACCATCGAGTGGTAACCGAAAATCGGCTTGCGGCTGCCGTTCGCGATGATGTCGGACACCATCCCCATCGCGGGCAGGATCAGGATGTAGGCCTCGGGATGGCCGAAGAACCAGAACAGATGCTGCCACAAAAGCGCTTGGCCGCCGGCGATGGGGTCGAAGAAGTGCGTGCCGATGGTCTGATCGAAGAGCAGCATGATCGCCGCGCCTTGGAGCACGGGAAGCGCGAGGACAGCCAGGATGGCCGTAATGAATAGCGCCCAGACCGACAGCGGCATCCGGAACCAAGTCATGCCGGGCGCACGATGATTGATGATCGTCGTGATGTAGTTCACCGAGCCCATCACGGACGACAACCCCAGGGCGACGATCGAGATGCACCACAGCTTCTGTCCGATCGTCACGCCCGAGAGGTCGGGCCGCGCCGAGAGGGGCGCGTACATCGTCCATCCGGCGCGCGGCGCGCCGTCGGGCACGAAGAACCCGGCGAGCATAATCAGCCCGGCGAGCAGTGCCAGCCAGAACGACGCCATGTTAATGCGCGGGAACGCCATGTCGTGCGTCCCGATTTTCAGCGGGATCAGGAAGTTGGCGTACACGCCCACGAGCAGCGGCATGATGGCGAAGAACACCATGAACGTGCCGTGCATCGTGACCAGCTGGATGTAGTACTCGGGGAGGATCACCCCGTTGACGACCATGCTCTCGGGGAGAATGCCGCCGCCGGGCATCGGCTTGCCGGGGAAGCCGAGCTGCCAGCGGATCTGCATCGCCAGGAACCCGCCCACGAGCAGGAAGAACAGGCTGACGAACAGGAACTGGATCCCGATGATCTTGTGATCGGTCGAGAAGATGTACTTGCGCCAGAAGCTCATCGGCGCGTGGTGCGCGCCTCCCCCGTGGGCCCCGGGCGTTGCGTGCGCGACGCTGGTCATTCGGTCCCTCCGGCGGCCTGTTGGGCCATCCAGGCGTTGAACTCCGCGGGCGTATGCACGAACACGCGGGCCCGCATCTTGTAATGCCCCATCCCACACAGCTCGGCGCACCCGATCTCGAACTCACCCGTCTTCGTCGCCTGGAACCAGGCGACGATGTGCATCCCGGGCACCGCATCCTGCTTCACGCGGAAGGCGGGCACGAAGAACGAATGGACCACGTCCTCGGAGCTTAGCTCTACCGCGATCGGTTGATCCACGGGAATATGCAGCTGGTTACGCACCGTGAAGTCGTCCGCCGTCCCCAGCTTGCCGTCCGGTCCGGCATACGTCACTTGCCATTCGAATTGCTTGGCGTGCACACCAACATGGTAGGCGTTGGCGGGCACGCTCTTCCTGTCCTTGATGATCACCCAGTAGTGGTTGCTCACGAGACCGAGCGCCACCATCGTGACCGCGGGGATCGCCGTCCAGATCACCTCCGCGCGCGTCGAGCCGTGGGTGTAAAACGCCTTGCGGCCGGGACGCGCGCGGTAGCGCACGATGAACGTGATCAGCCCGACCTCGACCACCACGAACGCGATGCCGGTGATGATCAGGATCGCCGTGAACAGTCCGTCGATCGGACCCGCGAACGTGGAGGCCGCGGTGGGGAACCACCAATGCATGAGGCGTTCTCCTCGCGCTACCGCGCGGCGAAGGTGAAGTTGGCCGTCTTGCTCTCGGTCCCCGCCACGGTGACGGTGGCCGTCTGTGTGCCGAACTTCTCGTGCCACGCTTCAATGGTATACGTCCCCGGCGGCAGGCCCGTGATCTTGAAGCTGCCGTCCGGCCCCGACACGGCATAGAACGGATCGGGCCGCACGCCAAGATAAGCGTTCATCCAGCCGTGCACGTTGCACTGGAGCGAGACCATGACCTCGGGCGCCGAGAACGTACGCACCGTCTTCATTCCCGCGCTGGGCTGGCTCACGTTGAACGGGCGGTTCTTCTTCGCGATCGCCTTGATGTTGTGGAGCACGGGATCGGAATTCACGATCTCGAGACCCTGCCCCACCATGATCCCCAGCACGTGCGGGTGATAGCGGCAGCCGTTTTGGTCGAGCACGACCGACGTGGCCGGCGCCTGATACTTCGCGCTCGCGGGCACCCCTTCCCGGATGTACACGAACACATTGGCGAGTGCGTTCGCCGGACCGGCCACGACGGTCTCTTCGACCGGGGGATTCGTCTTGTACTTCGCCTTGCACGCCGCCTCTTCGCTCATATCGATGGGCCGGTTGCGGGGCGCGGTGCCGGTGAACTTGATCTTGCCAGTAATCGTGCCACCGGCCTCGCTCGGTGTTACCGCGGGCTGCGCCGCGGGCGCCGGCGCAGCACGCACCGTGCTTTGATCCCCCTTGCTGCACACGGTGAGCAAAAACATTCCACCCACCACGGTGAACAATCTGGCTGTCATTGCTGCCTCCGGAATGAAGTCTTGTGCTGCGCCCGCCACACGACCAATAGGCCCAGCGCTAGGGTAAGGGCCATCGCCAGCACGGGCGAGATGAACACGCGCGCCGGTACCGGTTCGTCGAGGGCGAGGAAGTACCAAGTACTGATGGCCATGCGCGTGCCGTGCTCACCATTGGACCCGTCCCACGCGAAGAACGCCACCGGAATGGCCCGGCCGGTCCGGAAGGGAAGCTGGCTCGCTGTGTCGGACGTGGCAAGTGCGCGGGTCAAAACCACCCGCCACTGCCCGTGATCGTACACCGCCTGAGCGCCGACGACTGTCCCGCCGCCGGGAATCGGATCGAATCGCTCGATGCCGCGGGCGAGACCCGACACGGCAGTGCCCTTTGCCGCGCTCGACCAGCGCCACTGATAGACCGGCGCGCTCGTGCTCCCCATCAGGAAATACGGTCGCTCCATCCCTGAGGGAATCGCGACCGGAAACTGTACGGCCAGCTGGTCGGGCCAGCCGGTAGGTTGCTCGCGGGTGGAGTCATCGCTCGCGAGCGCTGCCAGGACGCGGCCCACGTGCGCCAGCCAGGCAGTATCGGGGCTTTGAGACCGATCGTCCCACACGACCCGCAGCGCGATCGAATCGCCCGTGTGCACGGCCTGCACCGACACGCCGACGACCGCCGGGGCGAACCAGCGGCTCTTGTGGATGACCTGGCCGACGAGCGGGAACCAGTAGGCGTCCGCGGCCCTCCAGGCGGAGTCGTCCGGGGAGCGCGGCAGCGCCCCGCTGATCCGCGGAGCATGAATCACGTCCCGCACCGCCGGTGGCTGGTCGGGCGAGAGGCTGCGTACGTATTGGGCGACGCGCCACAGTTCGGTGTCGGTGAGGAATTTCTGCTCCAGCAGATCGCTGAATGACGGCATCGGCGTGCCGTCAAGACCGGTACGCAGCCGGCGATAAATGTCCTCCACCGTGCCGCCGCCATTGAACCGCCAGTTCTCGTGCAGGTCCGCCGCGAAGATGGGGTGCCCCGCGTCGTCCTTGAGGGTCGGCGCGGATGGCCCGTCGCCGCGCCCCTGGTCCCCGTGGCACTTGCGGCAGCCGATCGAGTCGTAGAACTGCCGCCCCACGCGTAGCGGGTCGACGCCGCTCCCCCCCGGTGCCTTCCCGAAGTCGAGCGGCTTTGGCCGCAGGGTGGTATCGGCGAAGAAGGTCGAGAACGTCTTGATGTACGCCAGCACGTCGCGTCGCTCGCGGTCGGAAAGCCGCGTCTTCCAGCCAGGCATCGCGGTGCCCAGCAGCCCTTCGTCGATGGACCGCATCAGATCGGCATCGGTCGGCAGCTGGCCGCTCGCGGTCGAGCGGATTTGGTAGATCGCGCCGGTGAAGTCGCGGGGCGGTGGCAGCATGTGGCGGGCGCCCGCGCCGTCCCCGGCCCCATTGTCGCCATGGCAGCCGGCGCACCATTTCTGGTAGACGGCTTTGCCCGCCGTGGTGTCCTGCGTACTGAGCAGGACCGCCGCGATGAGGAAGACACTCGTCATGGCTTCCCCGCCTCGGCGCTCACTTCCATCACCCTCGGCTTCCACCCCGTCTGCTCGTACAGGAACAGCACGACCGACCAGATCTCTGGCTCGGTGAGGAAATCCTCCCACGCCGGCATCGCCGAATTCCACGGCGTCCCTTCGCGCGGGAGGCCGGGCCCGCCCTTGGCGATCCGCCAGAACACGAAGCTCTCGCTGAGCTGGGCGATCGTGCCGTTGTCCTGGAAGTTTGCCGGCAGCGGATTGAGGCCCGACGCGTAGTGGCCCTGGCCGTCGAGATGGTCGCCGTGACACGGCACGCAGTTCTCGTAATAGACACGACGACCCGCGGCGATGTGACTGGCCATGTCCCCTTGCCGGCGCAGCGGATTCTCGAGCCCCGCCAGCGTCATCGTCTTGCCGCGGAATGTGATCTGTGCGGGTGGCGCCGGGTGGATCGAGCGGAGATTGGGTGGCGCGGCCACGCTCGCCCTCACCTGGCCGTAGGTGAAGCACCCGACCATCAACGTCACGGCCGCGAGCAGGCCGGTGCGGATCACTTTCAGCCGCGGCTCGATGAGCACCGCATGCAGCGGCTCCTTGAAGCGCGCCCACCGCGCCTCATCATCGCTGACCCAGATCAGCACGCCGACGGACACCGTGGCCATGTACTGGAGCACGACGCTCTTGGGGACCATGGCGCTGCCGGGGAGCATCGGGATGCCGAACACGATCAGGACGTAGGCCAGCACCAGCAGCGCCACCGCCTGCCAGAACGGATGTCGCAACGTGTCTTTCATCGATGCGCAGCCAGAAAGCGAACGAGAGACTCGAGCTGCGACGCGGTCAACTGATCGCCGAACGTCTTGGGCATGATGCCGGCGAACTTCTCGAACCCTTTGGCGATCTTGGCGTCGGGCGTGAGGATGGATTCGCGGATCAGCGCGGCCGACAGGCGCGCGCCGACGTGCGTCAGGTCGGGCCCGATCGCCGCGCCCTCGCTGCCGATCTTGTGGCACACGACGCAGCCGGCGCCGCGGAAGATCGCCATCGGATCCGTGCTGCCGCCGGCGATGCCATGGCTGCCGCCCGCGGCCGGCGCGGAGCTGGACGCGGCGGCCGCCGTTTGGGCGGGGATGTCCGAGGTGGACACGTCCACGGTGCCGCCCTGCGATTCGAGAAACGCGATGAGCGCCCAGATCTGCTGCGGCGACAGAGTCCGGCTCATCTCGGGCATGATGGGCTCGTAGCCCGCTACGACGAATGCGCGCGGCTGCGTCAGCGACTCGTAGAGATAGGCCTTGCAGTTCTTGCCCGGCTCGCGCTTGCCGCAGCGCGCGCCGATCGGGCCCTGTCCTTTCTCGTCGGTGAGCAGGTTCGGGGCGCGCGTGCCGAGGCCGTGGCAGGCGGTGCAGCCGCCGGCGCCATGATAGAGCTCGTCGCCCGCGGCGACGAGCTGCTCGGGGGTGACGTTCGCGCCCAGGGTGAGGGCGCGCGGCACGTCCGACTGCATTTGCGGGATCTTGTTCGCGATCAGGGTATAGAGCGCGAGCGTCCCGAGGACCACGCCGATGATGCGGAGGTTAGTGGCCCACACGGGGGGCGCCCTCCACAAACGTGGACTTTTCGGCCAGTCCGCCGAGCCAGAAGATGAATCCCACGAGCGACAGGAAGATCAGGACGCAGGTGCTGATCATGATCGCGGCGTAGCCAAGCGCCGGCGTCGCGGCGTACTGGGTCGTGTCCTGCAGCACCTGCCACACGTGCCAGTGCTGACGGATGCCGCTGCGCGCGAAGCCCATCAGCCCCATCAGCCAGGTAAACGTGACCGCGAGAATGAACAGCGCGTACTGCGACCGTGCCGGCATCTTGCCCCACTGGATCGCGCCGAGCGACTGCGCGCCCCGGGCCATCAAGACATCGATGATCGTGACGAACAGGATGCAGGCGAGTACCGCGCCCACCTGGTACACCGAATAGCCGATGCGAACGATGGCCTCGACGAAGTATCCGCGGATGCCGTAGAACAGCACGACCGCCGCGGCGAGGGCGAACATTGCCCCTTGGATGCGCGTGCCGGTCGGCGCCCACGCGACCACGGTGCGGATGTTCGCCCGGCGGTACAGCAGGAACGACAGGAACGTGGCCAGGATCATCAGATTGACCGCGGTGTTCTTGGCGCTCATCACCCCCAGCACGCCCAGGAAGGGATGGTGCGAGCCGCCCATCGCGGCGAGCTCGCGGGAGTCGGCGATCATCGTATGCGGCGTGCCCCACACGATCGCGCCCAGCAGGAGCACGATCAGCAGCCACTTGGTATAGGGCCGGAACCGCTCGGCGCCCGGAATGCGCCCCATGCCGATCCAGAGGTAGTAGTTCCCGGTGAGGAACAACACCGCGATGAGGAACGCCTGGATGACCCACAGCCAGCTCATGAAGCCGCCCATCATTGTGATGCCCATCGACTGGTCGTACTGATAGATCTCCCGGCCCAGCCAGTAGCCGGCGAACGGCAGGACGATCAGCGCCGAGATCGCGATGAAGTTGCCGACGTAGCCCATCCAGTCGTAATGGGCGCGCTCCTCGTCCGTTTTGGCGGCGAGGAACCGGTAGCTCGCGTACGCGCCCACGATCGCGCCGCCGAACACGACGTTGCCGATCAAGCGATGGATGTTGATCGGCATCCAGGTGTGGTTCAGGATCGCGTGCCAGAGCTTGATGCTCGTCGGCGCAGTTGTGGGAGTGATGTCGCGGGGCGGCGTCATCATGTAGGTCAGCCACGAGTCGGCGATGAACATCACCGTTGTGCCCCAGATGTTCAGCAGGATCCCGAGGCCCCAGTGGACCTTCTTGGCCCGGCCATACTTCCAGCGGTCCCAGCCGTAGTAATAGAGATAGAGGGTGAACGACTCGAAGAAGAAGATCGAGACGTACACCCACATCGATACGCCGAAGATTGCGGTCATGTACGCCCAGAACGCCGGGTACAGCGTCGAGAGCAGGAAGACGAACACGGCGCCCCAGATCGCCGTGGCGCTGTAGGCGATCAGGAGCAGCCGCGTGAATTCCTTCGCCAGCCGGTCGTAGCGCTGGTCCTTGCCGAAGATGCCGATCGCCTCCGCCACCACGGCGAATATCGGCACCCCCAGCACGAAGGCCGCGAACATGAGGTGGATCTCAGCCGCGATCCAGATCGCCGCGCGGCTGCCGATCACGGGGAAATCGCGATAGGCGGGGAGCGAGTCGACGGCCGTCTGCAGGAGATGGAAGCCGTCGGTCATCAGCTGTCAGCCATGAAGAAGGGCCGCTTCTTGCTGAAATCCACCGGCATGGCGCTGCGAATTTCACTCAACAGCTCGGGGGTGACCTCATGCAGTCCGCGCTCCCGCGCCCAGTCCTCGATGCGCTTCGCCACCACGCCGCGCACGAATGACGGAATCCGCTCGAGGCGCGCGCGCGCGGCATCCGTCCAGACGAGCACGGGCTGGAATTCCTGCCCGTAGGTCACGTCGCGCGCCCTCTCGATCACGGCCACGTTGCCGGCCGGCTCGTACACACAGGACGGATCGGCCGCGAGCACGTCGCCCTCGAGGGCGAACGCCCGGGCGCGGCAGCCGCCGCAGAGCTTCTGGTACTCGCAGCGGCCGCACTTTCCGCCAAGCGTGCCTTCCCGCAGCGTCCGGAACAACGGCGCCGAGCGCCAGATGTCGCCGAAGCTCTGCGTGCGCAGGTCGCCCGCGACCTCCGGGAGATAGGGACACGGCGTGAGCTTGCCGTCGGGGGTGATGCGGCAGTACTGGGTGCCGCACGGGCACCGGGTCTCGTAGTTCAGGACCGGCGACTCCGGGTCGGCCGCGTGCACGTGACGCATGAAATGAGGGGCGCACTTGGCGCGCACCATCATGCGGCCGCGATAGTCCCGCTGCCAGCGGGCGAGATCGGCCAGCACGGCTTCGTATTCGGCCGGCGCGAGGTCGGACAGTCCGGCGCCCCGCCCGGTCGCGACGAGGAAATAGCAATTGAAGGCCACTGCCCCCTGGTCCGCCGCCCAGCCGGCGACGCGCTCCAGCTCGGCGCGGTTGCCCTTGGTCGCCGTCGTCTGGATGATGAAGTCGAGCTGCTGCGCGCGCAGCCGGCCGAGCGCCGCGATCGTATCGTCGAGCGAGCCCTTGCCGTGGCGGAAGTTGTCGTGGTAGGTGGGCCGCAACGAATCGATCGAGACCGCCACGCCGCGCACCCCCGCGGACTTGAGCGCCGCGATCCGCTCGTCGGTGAGCAGCGTGCCGTTCGTGCCCACGACGACCGTCGCCCCGCGCTGCGACGCGTACGCTGCGATCTCGCACAGGTCGTCCCGGAGCAGCGGCTCGCCGCCCGAGAGGATAAGCATCGGCGCCGGATTCACGGCGAGCAGCTCGTCCATGATGCGCAGGCATTCGGCCGTGGCGAGCTCGGAGGCCGCGCTCTCGCGCGGGCCCGCCGCGATGTAGCAGTGGGCGCACTCGAGATTACAGCGCCGCGTGAGATTCCAGGCGACGACGTGCGGAATGAAGGTCACTGCAGCAGTTTCTCGACCGCCCGCTTCGCGTCCGCCGGCGTCACTGCCTTCATGTCCACCGGGCATTTGTCCATTTTCTCTTCGATGTCGCGGATCGGGCAGCGCGTGACCCCCTGCGCCTTGGCTTCCTCGATGAACGCGCGCATCTCCGGCGACAGCGCGTCCTTCCCCTCGGCTTCCGCGCGGATCTGCTTGGCGCGGAGCTCGGTGAACATCACCATCATCGTGTCGATGTCGAACTCATCCGCTTCGATCATGGCCTGCTTGTTGTCATCCATCACGTGGGTCGTGACGCGCCAGATGTCGTGGTTGCGCGCGAAGCGCTCCACGGTATTCCGGGCGAGCGGCCGCGCGATCAGGGGCACGAGCTGCAACCGCTGCCAGCCTTCTTCCGTCCAGACGATCGGATCAGTGGCGACGCGCGGCCGTTTCGACACCACGCCCGTCACGGGACATTTGGTCTCCACCTCCGGCACTGTAGGTACGGGGTCGGCGTCGTGGCCCTGCACCTTGGTCGCCTTCATCTGCTCGGTCGCCTTCACCTCGGCGAGCGCGATCTCCTCGGCGCTGCCGATCCCCATGATGAGCTGCATGTGGGTGGGTAGCAGCTTTTGGATCGCCTCGTCGAGCCACTTGTTGGTGACCGTCGGCGGAGGGCCGGCGTTGCCGACCTTCTCGAGCACGTATTCCTCGACCGCGCGCCGGGCGATGCCTTGCGCGAACGGCGGCACGCGCAGGATCCGCACCTCCGCCTCGGGCGCCCACGGCAGGCCCGCCTGGCCGTCTTCCTCTATCCAGGGGATGTCCTCGGGCCGGATACCCACCGTGCCCACGAGCAGCGTGTTGCAGGGCGCAAGTCGAATCAGATTATCGGCTTGCGAGCCTAGATCGGTGCCCTCGATCCGGTGTGCGCCGTGGCGGGCGAGCACCATCAGGGACGGCTTCACTTCCTCGGCCCACTGCATGATCACCTGGAACGGCTTGCCGATCAGGATCTGCGTCTTGATCGCCACGTCGGGGAATTGCTGCGCCATCACTTCGGCCCGCTTCAAGTTCGCCTGGCAGAGCTTGAGCAGTCCCTTGTCGATGATGTTGTTGTGCAGCTCTTCCTGCTCCTCGAACTTGAAGACCTTCGACGCCTGGTAGGACAGCACGTCCTTGATGTTGTGGAACACGACGTGGTGATACTCGACGTCGAACGCGCTGCACACGTGGAGCGACCCGCCGAATGCCTGCGCCAGCTCGAGCGCCGCTCTCATCGCCTTGTAGCTGTAGGATGATCCGTCCACGCACACGAGGAAGCGCCCGCCCTCGAGTGGCTGCTGGTCGCGGACGATCAGCACGTCCTTCTGGACGCCCCGCAGCACGCGGGCGACGACGCCGCCGAGCTGCGAGAACGGCTGGCGGCCCAGTCCGTGCGCGCCCACAGCGAGCAGGTCGTACTGACGGCCCGAGGAGCCGACGAGGCGGGCGGCTGTGTCTTCGTCCTCGGCGACCAGCCGGCCATTTTCGCCGAGCTTGACGTCGCTGCGGACCTTGTCGCCGCCGTCGTAGCCGGCGGCGCGATTCGGGTCAAAGCCAATGAGTCCCGGCAGGCGTCCGGCGCCGCGGTTCACCTCGTTGACGATCTCTTCGTAGTTGATCCCCTCGAGCAGCTGCCGTGTCAGGGGCACGCCAGCCGCTTCGCAGCGCTTCCCAAGCTGATCGAGGAAGCTGTCAGCGATGAGCTGCAGGCCTTTTTCGATCAGTTTGTCGTGGATCTTGCGTTGTTTCTTGATTTCGTCGGGCGTCTGGAACTGCGCGGGGAGGCCGGTCTCGAGCTGGCGGAAGCGGACGTCATGGAGGCGGGCGGCGTACACGTGATTGCCGGTGATGCGGCCCCCCGCTCCCCCCCCTCCGGCTGTCTTGCGGCACATCTCGAGGGCGCGGTCCACCGCCCAATCGGAGTGCTGCGAGTTGTCGACGGGTACGAAGATCTCGCGGTACACCGGCGTCTCCTAAGGCGATGGGAGGTGTCGGGAACTCATATGCGACACGGAGATGGCGCTGTCAAGGAACTTGTTCACAAGCTCCTGGGACGATTTGGCTGCCCTTTTCGTCCCACACGGTGATCGCGTCCACGGGACAGACATCGCAGGCTCGCAGCAGCCGCTCCCGCTCCACATCCTCCGGCTTCACGAACACCGCGGTCCCGCTTTCGTCCAGCACGAATGCCTCGGGAGCCTCGGTGATGCAATCCCCAAATCCCACGCACAACGTGCGGTCGATGCGGATGCGGAGATCGCCGACGCTACGCTCTTCGAAGTCGCTCACATGCCTTCAAGCCCGAGCTCAGAGCGCGCGGTGTCCATGACGGCCGGCGTGATCTCGGCGATGCCGCGCTCCTTGGCATAGTCGGCGTAGATTCGCTTGACCATTCCCCGCACGAAATTGGGAACGCGATCCAAGCGTTCCAGCGCCCCCGTTGACCAGGTCATAGTGCTCCCGGTTCCCGGCTCCCGGCTCCCCTCAACGAACGCATCGTCGCGGCCCGTGGAGACCATCTTGCGCACGGTTTCGAGCGGCTGTGCGGGGACGGTTCGCCCGCCGATCTCGACGCCGAGCGAGGAGACGAGCTGGGTTTCCATCGGGTTGGTCAGCAGCGCGACGACCCGCCCGCACGACGGGCACTTGAACGTAGCCGCGAGCGTGCCGTCACCGGGAAGCTGCCGATCGCCGAACGTCATCTGCCGGTCGCACTCGACGCATAAGAATTTCACAGCTGGGCTCCGAGGGCGGCCCAGGTATCAGGTGTCGGGTGCCAGGGAATCCGGGCGAGAACCGGCACGGCGAATTCCTTGGCCAGATCGTCGGCCGCGGTCCCGGTGAACTGGCGCCCCCCCCCGACCATGTTCTCGACGATGCCCAGGAGCTCCGACCCGCGCTCGAGCGCGGCCCGCATCGCGCGGCGAACGGCATCGCGAGACTCGAGGGTGGGGATCGTCACGGTCAACACGGCGGGCGGAGCGGCGAGGATATCGCACAACTCGATGTAGCGCTGCATCCCGGGAGGGAGATCGAGCAGCAGTACATCGAGATCTCCCCACGCCACATCGCCGAGGAACTCACGGAGCGCCGACGCTTCCATGGCCCCCCGCCAGACAAAGCTCTCCGCGACCGGACCCTTGAACGCGAGCGGTTGGCCGTCGCCGAGCAGCAGGTCCATGGAGATGCACTTCACACCGTCCGCTCCCGTGGCCGGCTCGATGCCACTCTCGGGCGTGGGGAGTGGGGAGTGGTCGATTCCTAGAAGCCTTGGCATCGTAGGCCCGTTCAGGTCCGCGTCCAGCACGCCCACCTGCCGGCCTCCGCGGGCGAGGGCGCGGGCGAGATGCGCCGTCACGTAGCTCTTCCCCACCCCCCCCTTGCCGCTCATGACCGCGACGATGCGGCGCACCCCCGCCAGGCGCTCGGCCACGCGCCCGCGCTGGGTGATTATCTGTTGGAGCAGCCCTGACCGGTCAGGGTCCGTCAGCTGGTTGTAGGTGCGCATGGAGCTCAAAACTAGCCGGTTAGGTGGGTAGTCGGTTAGTATCCGTCATGATTGAAGCGCTCAAGCAAAAGCTCCAGACCGAAGTCGAGCGGCTGAACCATGAGATCTCCTTCATCTTGCCGAAGGAGATCGAGAAGGCGCGCGCCCATGGCGATCTGCGCGAGAATTCCGAGTACAAGGCGGCGCTCGAGCGCCAGCAGTTCGCCCAGGCGCGCGTCCATCACCTGCGGCTGCGCCTCTCCAAACTCTCCGACGTGCGGGAGCAGGACATCCCCCACGACCAGGTCGGGTTTGGGTCGCGCGTCACGGTGCAAGACGTGGACACGAAGCAAAAGGAAACGTACGCGCTGACGCTCGGCGAGTTCATTGAAGGGGACGACGGCGCCGCAGAGATGCCGGTCTCCATGGCCTCGCCCCTCGGCAAAGCCCTACTGGGCGGTAAGGTCGGCCAGCAGGTCGACATCACGCTGCCCATGGGCAAGCGCAAGCTCAAGATCGTGGAGCTCGACACCGTGCACGACCTGACGGAAGGGCGGTCCAAGGCGCCCAAGACACGCGCGCGGTCTTGACTCCTGACCTCGAGCCGCGTCACTTAGACCCCTACTCGAACGTTCCTGCCAGTACTGAGGGAGTCATGATATCGACACGTCTCCTGTCGGCTGTCGTCTTCGTTGTTTCCGCCACGGGTCTCTCGGCACAGGCGGATCCTGACCGCAATGTCGCGGGGGGCGGCATCATCCCTCCCGGATGGCATGCGCGGACCGAGCCCAACCGGCAGACGGGCCAGCCCGCGCCGTTGGACAACGTCAAGTTCTCCGTGATGGGAGACGGTCTGCATGTGACCGTCGGGCCCGCGGCGATCTATTGGCGCGACCGCGACACGGTGTCCGGGAACTACCACGTCGTGGCGAAGATCACGCAGACGAAGAACCCGGCGCATCCCGAGAGCTACGGCATCCTGATCGGTGGGCGGAAGCTCGCCGACTCGACGCAGAGCTACACCTACTTCCTGGTGCGGGCGGTGGATGGCATGTATTCGATCCGCCGCCGCGACGGCTACACGACCCGTCCCACCGCCATTGTCGAATGGACGGCCAGTCCTGCGGTCATCAAGGCCGATAGCGCCGGCCGGGCCACCAACGAGCTGAGCGTAGCGGTGAAGGGCGGCAAGGTGCGCTTCATGGTGAACGGCAAGGAAGTGTACGCTGCCGACGCCGCCACCATCCCCACGAATGGCGTGGTGGGTTATCGCGTGAACCACAATCTCGACGTGCATCTCGGCCCGCTCGGGATCCACAAGCTGTGAGCCTGGGAAAGACCTTGAATCACGAAGCAGCCGAGGATCGCTTTTCGTTCACGCCGTTCACCTTGCACCCCTTCTTCACGCAGGTGAACAACTGGATCATCGACAAGGTGATCGGCCCTGGGCGGCAGGTGATCGTGGACCTGGGATGCGGTCCGGGCGCGGTGACCAAGCTTATCCTCGAGCGGCTGAACGGCACCGAGCCGCACCCGCGCGTGATCGGCGTCGACCCCTCGCCATCGGCGCTCGCGAAAGCGCGCGCCGCGATCTCCTCGCGCCTTGCCGAGTTCAAGGAGGGGACCGCTGAGTTCCTGTCGCGCCTCGTCCCTCCCGCCGACGCCGTCGTCTTCTTGAACGCGATCCACCTGGTGGAGGACAAGCACCAAGTGCTGGGCGAGATCCGCAAAGCGCTGAAGCCCCGTGGCCTGCTAGGCTTCAACTCGACGTTCTTCGCCGGTGCGTACGTCGAGGGAACGAGCGGCTTCTGGCGCCGCTGGATCGTGCGCGCCGTGCAGGCGCTGCGGGAGAAGGGGATCGCCGTCCGACACGAAGGTCATGCGGCCGCGATGAAGTGGCTCTCCGCCGATGAGTATGCCGCGGCGTGCCTCAAGGCTGGGTTGCGCCCGACAACGGTGGAGCTCGTGCAGGTCCAGATGACGGCCGCGGCTCTCTCCGACATCGGGCGGTTCTCACTCTTCATCGAGGGTGCGCTGCCAGGCGTTCCGCTCGAGGAGGGCTCCGCGGCGCTGCAGACAGGTCTGGAGCGTACCATGGACGAGCTCAAAGTCGAATCGGTGCCGCGGAACTGGCTGGAGGTGGTGGCGGAAGCGGTTTGAGCGCGGCCCACAGGGCCAGTCCCAGCACGAGCAGTGCCCCCACCGTAATCACATTAAATGATTCCAGCGCGTCGTTGAGCCGCTCGCCCACGAGCGCCGGCGCGCTCAGCGTGAGGCAGGCGAAGGACACCCACCACACGCCCCACGCAGCACGTCCGCGGATCACCCGCCACACGAGCCAGTAGCCCGCCAGCAGCGTCACGAAGTGCGCCTTCCAGGCGAGCGGCGAGACGAGCGGTATGGCGCACAGGCACACCGCCAGCTCGCCCACGAGCGTGCGATCGGCGAGCCCCGCTGGATGGCGACGAAACGCCAGCGCGAGCCCCAGCCCGCCAAGTGCCACGATTCCGTAGAACAGGCGCTGCACCGTGGAAGTGGGCCAGGCGGCGATCGCGTAGCGTACCGGGTCGCGCGCCCCGCCCTCGGTCGTGAGCACCCGCTTGAGCGCAGCGAGCAACGACTGGTTCATGAATTGTGGCGTCGGGTCCGCCGTTTCCGCGGCGGCCACCGCCCGCCACGTGCGCCACTGCTCCGCGGTGCGCGCCGGCCCAAACAGCACGAGCGGCAACGCCACGTTGAGCACGACCAGGAAACCGGTCGTCCACGCCGCCGCCCGCCACGCGCGTTTGTAGAGCAGATAAAAGAGGAAAGCGATGGGCGTAGCCTTCGCGCTCGCCGCCGCCGCGAGGGCGAGTCCCCCGAGAGCGTTGCGCCGCCCGCGAAACCAGTGGAACGCGAGCAGCACCAAGAACAGCAAATAGAGATTGATCTGCGTGTGCTGCAGGTGCTCCTGCAGCAGGCGCGCGGTCATCAGGATCGGCACCAGGACGGCGGCCGACGTGAACGGCGCGGGCTGTTCGTCTACGAGGCGCGCGAGCAGGCGGCACGAGCCCCAGATCGCGGCAACGCACCCCACCTGCCAGAGCAACAGCGCTCCCCGCAGGGAGAGCCGGGCGAGCAGGGCCAGGCCCGCCGCGATGACCTGGAAGAAAGGAGGCCACGTGTTGATGCGGAGCCCGTACGGGTCCCCGCCCTGCAGCACGACCTCCCCCACCTGCGTGTAGCCGGTGAAGATGACGCTGTCGAGCCGCCCGAGGCTGCGCGCGATCTCCCAGGCGGCCCACAGGACAAGCAAGCCTGCGACTGCCTGGCGCCACTTCATGTGAGGACGAAGGCCAGCCGCCGATGCGCCTCGCGCAGTGCCGCCTCGACTACTGCCGGCGTGTCGCCGCGGGCGAAGATGAACCCGGGATAGCGCGATCCCTCGGGGAACGGCACCAATCGCTCGCCCGAATGGGCCGTGATCTGCACGTCCTCGACGAGCGGCACGGCCTTCGCTTCCGGAATGCCGCGCACTTCGCGCAGCGTCCCGGCGCCCGGGATCGGGATCATCATCACGCCGGCGGCCTGCCGCTCGCGCTGCAGGGAGGGAATCGGCATGCCCAACGCCTGGCGCAGAATGAGCTCTTCGAGCGAGACATCCCCCTCGCCGAACCTCAGCGCCGCCGAGCAGCGTCCGCCGATCGGCCGCGCCGCGAGCTCGATCAGCCAGGGCCCGCGCTCGTTGTAGCGCAGCTCCGCATGGATCGGCCCTTCGACGAGCCCCAACGCGCGCGCTGCCCGTTCCGCGCACTGCACGATCGCCGCCTGCAATCCCGCCGGCACGCGCGACGGCGTGACGTAGATCGTCTCCTCGAAGAACGGGCCGTCCAGCGGGTCAGGCTTGTCGAACAGGGCCAACACGTGCAGGCGCCGATTCACCAGCAATCCTTCGAGCGCCACTTCATAGCCGGGGACGAATTCCTCGACCAGGAACGCCGTGTCACATCCCGCCACGATCGCCCGCAAACGCTCGTGCGCCGCCACGAAGCTCGCGGGATTGTCGGCCCGAATTACGCCCCGCGAGGCGCTCAAACGGAGCGGCTTGAGGACGCACGGATAGACGACCGTCGGCGCGAGCTCCCGCGGGTCTTTGTCCAGCAGGTGCAGCGCAAAACGCGGTATCGGGACGGCCGCTGCCGCCAGCAGCTCGCGCTGGCGATGCTTGTCCCGCGCCGCGATGGCGGCGGGCACGGGGTTGCCCTTGAGGCGCAGCCGCTCCGCGACGTGTGCCGCGACGACGGCCGTGTCGTCGTCAACACCGACAACCGCCGCGATCGGGTGCCGGCGCGCGAAATCATGCGCCTGGTCGGCGGCGTGGCCGGGATTCTGTAGATCGAGAGTGAGCAAGCCCGCCGGATTCGCGGACTCGAGCGTGCTGGGTTGTTCGGAGGCGACCGTCAACTCCGCGCCGATCTGCCTGGCCGCGGCCACGAACGCCGCGGTGCGGTAGGTCGTGGAGGGCAGCAACAACAGCAGGCGCGGCATGCCGCGCGCCTACTTTTTCGCCGCCTGGAAGTACGGGTTGGCACCCGATGTGTGGTCGGTGATGTCCACGATGCCGCGGACCTCCGGGATAAACTGGGCGAGCATCCCTTCGATGCCTTGTCGCAAGGTGACGTCGGCCATGCCGCATCCCTGGCAGCCGCCGCCCATGCGCAGCATGACCACGGCGTCCTGCACGTCGATCAGCTCGACGCGGCCGCCGTGGCGCGCGACCATCGGGTTCACCTGTTCGTCGAACAGCTTCGCGACCCGCTCGTACAGCGCGTCGTCATCAACCGCCGAGCCGGCGGCGGCTGATGGCTTCGGAGCCGCAGCGACCGCCGGTGCGCCCGAGGCGAGGGCGGATCGAATCGCGCCCCCGATCGCCTTTCCGACGGCCTGCCACGGCGCCGCGGACTGCTTCACGACGGTGACGATGTTGCCGGAGACGATGAGCTCGCTGACGGCTAACCCCGGAATCGCGAAGATCGCTTCCGCGAGGGGCGAACCTGTAGCCTCCTCGGGAGCGGCGAAGCGCCGCACGCCGCCCGCATGCACCGGTTGACTCACCATGAACTTGCAGCGGTGCTCGTCGATCGGCTCGGCGGTGATCCCGATGTCGGCCTGGCTCATGCTTCCCTCCGCATCGCCTTGGCCGCCGCCACCATGTTCTTCAGCGACGACAGCGTCTCGTCCCATCCGCGCGTCTTGAGGCCGCAGTCGGGGTTGACCCAGATCTGCCGGTCGTCGAGCACACGGTTCATGCTCTTCAGCGCCGCGGAGATCTCTGCCGTGGACGGCACCCGCGGCGAGTGGATGTCGTAGACGCCGGGACCGATCTCATTGGGATACTTGTACTGCTCGAACCCCTGCAGCAACTCGGAGCCCGACCGCGCGTTCTCGATCGAGATCACGTCGGCATCCATTTGCTCGATTACGCGCAGCACGTCGTTAAACTCGCTGTAGCACATGTGCGTGTGGATCTGGGTGGCGTCGCGCACGCCTGCGGTGGCGAGGCGGAACGCATCCACAGCCCACTCCAGGTAGCCCGCCCAATCCGCCCGCCGCAGCGGCAATCCTTCACGCAGCGCCGGCTCGTCGATCTGGATCACCCGAATGCCCGCCGCCTCGAGATCCCGCACTTCGTCGCGGATCGCGAGCGCCAGCTGCTTGGCCGTTTCCGCGCGCGGCTGATCGTCGCGCACGAACGACCACTGCAGAATGGTCACGGGCCCCGTCAGCATGCCTTTCACCGGCTGCTTCGTGAGCGACTGGGCGTAGCTGCTCCAGCGCACGGTCATTGGCTGCGGCCGTGCCACATCGCCGAAGATGATCGGTGGCTTCACATAGCGCGTGCCGTACGACTGGACCCAGCCGTGCTCGGTGAAGGCGAAGCCCGCCAGCTGCTCCCCGAAGTACTCGACCATGTCGTTGCGCTCGAACTCGCCATGCACAAGGACATCAAGTCCGATCTCGACCTGCAGCTTGATGGTCTTCGCGATTTGCTCCTCGATGAAGCGGTCGTATTGCTCCGCCGTCAGCTCGCCGTCGTGCAGCTTGCGGCGCGCCGCCCGCACGTCTCCCGTCTGCGGGAACGAGCCGATCGTCGTGGTGGGATACTGCGGCAAGTCCACTTGCGACTTGCGGCGCTTCCCGAACGGGGAGCGGCGCGTGCGGTCCTTCTCCGTGACTGCCGCGGCCCGTCGCTGCACGGCGGCATTGTTGATGCGCTTCGACGTGCGCCGCGACTTCGCCGCCTGCGCGCTCGCCTTGATCGCCGCCGTATCCAGCCCGCGCGCGAGCGCCACGACTTCGCCGAGTTTCTGCTTGGCGAAGGCGAGCCAGCTCTTCAGCTCGGGGTCGAGGGTCGTCTCGAGATCGAGGTCGAGCGGCGAGTGCAGCAGCGAGCAGGACGGCGCGACCCACAGCCGGTCCTTCCCCACCTTCGCCGCGGCCCGCTCGAGGACGGCGAGCTGCGCCTCGAGGTCCGCCCGCCACACGTTGCGTCCGTCGATCACGCCCGCCGAGAGGACCCGCCCTTTTGGCCAGGCGGCGAGCAGCGCATCCAGCTGCTGCGGCGCACGCACCAGGTCCACGTGGAGGCCGTGCACCGGCAGCGCTAACGCCGTCGCCAGGTTGTCGTCCAGACCGGCGAAATACGTCGCGACGAGGAGCTGCGTCTTGCCGGCGTGCTTGGACAGGTAGTCGTACGCGCGTTTGAACGCGGCGCGCTCGGCGTCGCTGCGGTCGAGGGCAAGAGCGGGCTCATCCAGTTGCACCCATGTCGCGCCCGCGGCGGAGAGCGCGCTCAATACGTCGGCATACACCGGCAGCAGAGCGTCGAGCAAGGAGAGCCGATCGAATGGCGCACCCTTGCTCTTGGCGAGAAGCAGGAACGTCACGGGACCGATGAGCACGGGCGTCGTGTCGATTCCCAGCGCTTTTGCCTCGCGGTACTCGTCCGCCGGCTTCGTGGATGCGCGCCGGAATTTCTGGCCGCGCTCCAGCTCGGGCACGATGTAGTGGTAGTTGGTGTCGAACCACTTCGTCATTTCCATCGCGGTGACGTCGCGGCCTTTTCGCTGACTGCCACGTGCCATCGCGAAGTAGGTGTCGAGGTCGACCTGGTCCCCTTTCCACTCGTAGCGCGGCGGCACCGCGCCGACGAGCGCGCAGGTGTCGAGCATCCGATCGTAGAAGGAGAAATCGTTCGAGGGAATGCCGTCCACGCCGAGGCCCTGCTGCAGCTGCCAGTGGCGGTGGCGCAGCTCGGCGCCCGTCGCGAGCAGTTGGTCGCGGGAGACCTTCCCGCTCCAGTAGCCCTCGGTGGCGCGCTTCAATTCGCGCGCGGCGCCCAAGGGGGGGAAGCCCAAATTAGACGCGATCGTCATAGGCCGGGGAATCTAACTCGCGTCTCGGCCACTACCTACGGGGGGCGGTCCGAGGGGCTTCGCCTGTGGCGCGACCGCAACAGCGTGAGCCGGCGCACGGCTCGGAAACAGTTGACGCACTAACGTAAATGTCCTATTAGTCGGGACTTGGGAGACATGAGCACCGCGGCCGCCTCGCCCGGGGTCTATCCGTCTTCGGGGCCCGTCGCCCTCGGTCTGGCGATGGGCTGTTTGGTCTTGGTACTCGCCGCATCGCTCACAACCTGCCGCCTCGACAAGCTGATCAAGCCGTCGATCACGAACAGGATCGCCGTAACCCCGGACAGCCTCAGGGCCTCGGCGAACGCAGGGTCGACGGCGCCGCGCACGGTGACGTTGCGGATCACGAACGCCGACGGCGGCACGCTCGCGTGGAGCGCTACGAAGACGGCGACGTGGAGCAGTTTGTCAACGAGCTCCGGCGTCGCGCCGGACAGCCTGGTCGTCACGCTGCGCGCCGACACACTTTCACAGGTCCCGCACCAGGACACGATCGTCTTCACATCGGCGCAGGCGAACAACACGGTCAGGGTGCCCGTCAGCTTCGACATCCTCCCGCCGGCGCCGGAGTTGTCGGTGTCCCCCACGTCGCGTGCTGATACGGCGTTCGCGGGGAGCGCGCTGCCGCACACCTTCACCCTGCGGATCGACAACACCGGTTCCCTTCCCCTGACCTGGAGCGCCGCGGTCGACACGGGTTGGCTCGGCCTCTCGAAGCCGAGCGGCGGCGCACCCCCCCGTGACTCCACCGTCGTGACGCTCACGCCGGGCAGTCTCGCCCCCGGGACGCACAGCGGGACGATCACCGTGACGGCGCCGGGTGCTATCGGTTCGCCGGTGGCCGTGACCGTGCCCTTCACGATCAACCCGTGCGTGGAGACGCCGGTGTTGCCGGACGCCGTAGTGACTGGCTCAATCAGTTTGAGTGATTGCGGTGCGCCGCAGCGGGCGGGCAAGCAGGCGAAGCTGTACAGCGTGCAGGCCACAGCCGGCGACACGCTGTCGTTCCGACTCACGTCGGCGGCCTTCGACGCGTATCTCGTCCTCACCAGCAGCTCGGGGACGGTGCTCGATCAGAACGATGCGTGTCCCGGATTTGTGGATGGAACGGCGTGTATCAACTTCGCTGTAACCGTGACTGGGCAGTACGTGGTCGAGGCCACGACTGCTGTCGCGGGGGCCACGGGTCCCTTCAGCCTGTCGGTCGTTAAGGAGCTCGCGCCGATCACGCCACAGGCGATCGGTCAGTTCCGCAGCGACAGCGCGACCGCGATCGGGGTCGGTATGATCACCACCGAGAATGTTGTCGTCTTCAAGGGCACACTCAACGATCCCAACCCCGGCGACTCGGTGCGCCTCATGATCGAGCTGGTCGGCGCGATCAGCGGCACCAGGACCGACTCCAGCGCCTTCGTCCCGGTAAGGTCGGGCGGAGTACCGGTCGCGGTTCGCGCTACCGGCCTCGTCGAAAACGAAGGCTATCACTGGCGGGCCCGGACGTGCGACAAGACACGGCGGTGCAGCGCTTGGTTAAGCTTCGGAGGAAACCCCGAGACCGTCGCTGATTTCTTCGTCAACGCGGTCCCCGAGACTCCGGCCCTCGCCTCCCCCCCGCCTGACCAATTCGGGCCGGGTGGAGGCGCAATGCCGGTGGGCGGCGGCACCATGGGAACCGTGGGGATGAACGTGACTGTGACCTTCAAGGGCGGCGTGACGGACCCCGATCCCGGCGACCTGATCTCGATCGAGGTGGAATACAAACTGACCAGCACCGCGTTCGACGGAACCTCAAATCTCGCGCGGGGGACCGGCGTGTCCTCGGGCGGTACGGCGGCGGTCGCCGTAATCATCACCGTACCGTTGCTGACCGAGAACTACCATTGGCGCGCCCGTGCTTGCGATCAGACGAACCGGTGCAGCGCCTGGGTGCCGTTCGGTGGAAACTCCGACGTCGTCACCGCCGCCACCGACTTCCACGTCCCCTAGCCCGTGATCTGCCCCCGCTGCTCTGCCGAGGGAATTCCCGACACGGCGCCCGGCTGCCCGCGTTGCGGGTACACGCTC
>DATNMO010000053.1:0-10234 GCA_035602245.1 Gemmatimonadales bacterium | reverse complement strand
GGGGGGGGGGGGGGGGGGGGAGCTGCTGCAAGTCCGTGTCGCCCACCTCGGGCTGGACCGCACAACCAACACGCCGGTCGTGATTCTGCAGGAACAAGAAGGGGAGCGGGTGCTGCCGATCTGGATCGGGCCCGCGGAGGCGAGCGCCATCGCGATGGAGCTCGCGGGCGTGAAATTCTCGCGCCCGCTGACGCACGACCTCCTGAAACAGGTGATCGTCGGCCTCGGCGCCGAGCTGCGTAAGGTGATCATCACGCAGGTGAAGGACAACACCTACTTCGCCGAGCTGCACATCTACCGAGGCGACACGGTGATCCAAGTCGACGCGCGGCCGTCGGACTCGATCGCGCTCGCCCTGCGGCTCAAGGCGCCGATCCTGACGAGCGAAACGCTGCTCGAGCTGACTTCCGTCGATACCGGAGAAGGCGGGATCCAGCCCGGCGCCGGCCCGCTCGACCCTGACTCGCTCAAGTCCTACCTCCAGAACCTCGATCCTGAAGATTTCGGCAAGTTTACTCCGTAGCCTGCTGATCGTGTCGCTCGGCGCCCCGTGCGCGCTCCCGGCCCAGACGGTGGGCGTGAACGGGCGCGTGCTGCGCGGCGGGCGCGACACCATCCCGCTGTCGAACGCCTGGGTGGTCTTGCACCGGGTGACGCGGGAAGGGGGCGGACCGCTGGACTCGGCGCGCACCGACGCGCGGGGGCGCTATCGCATCCAGCTGCGGGACGCAGACACCTCCGGCGTGTACGTCGTGAGCGCCTGGTACGACAGCCTCGCGTACTTCTCACTGCCGCTCAACATCGTGGGCCGACCCGCCGTGCATGTCGAAGACATCGTGGTCTACCCGACGACCACCAACGGACCGCCCATTCGTCTCGCGCGGCGGCTCGTGACGATCGCGCGGCCGGGCCAGGAGGGCACGCGGGAAGTGTTGGAAATCCTGGAGCTCGAGAACAGGGGCCAAACGACGCGGATTACCAAGGATACGCTGGTCCCGACATGGGCGGGCCGCGTTCCGAGCGTCGGCGGGCAATTCCAGGGAGGGCAGGGCGACATCTCGCCCGAGGCGATGGTGTTTCGCAACGACAGCGTGCATGTCCTCGGGCCGATCCCGCCGGGGCCGGTGAAACAGCTCAGTTACGGATACTCGCTTCCCGCTACTGCGCGAAAACTCGTGCTGCCGATCGATCAAGCGACGCAGGAGCTGAATCTGCTCGTCGAGGATACGGCGGCGGTGGTCACGGCGCCCGCAATCGAATCCCTCGGCGTGCAGGAGATCGAGCAGCGGCGGTTTGCGGCGTACCGCGCGGGCGCACTGGCGGCCGGCGCCAAGGTCGAGATCGCGCTGCCGCGCGGCAAGTTCCGGCCGCAAATGGTGCTCCCGTACATCATCGGGCTGCTCGCCGCGGGGATGGCGGCCGCGCTGTTCTGGGCACTCCGTCGTAAGCCTCTTGCGTCGGGTGCGCGTCCTTCCTAGACTAGGCTCGTCACTGCGAACGGGGATCTACGGAAGCCGGTGCGAGTCCGGCGCGGCCCCGCCACTGTAACGGGTACCACGGCGCAGCGTAGCGTTGCGCCGCGTAGATCGGCTCAGAGCCACTGGGTGTAACCCGGGAAGGCGAGCCGTTTGCCCGAAGCCAGGAGACGTCTTCGTTCGCGCCACCGGTTGGTTCCCTCGCGGGAGGGATGGTGGCGCTTGCGCACCTCACGCGCAGACGCTCGCCCATCTCCATTTCCCCGGGGATGGGCATTTTCATTATGCGCCGTCTACTGCTCGTCGTGCTCCTCGGGTTCGGCTGTCGGCCGTCCGCCCGTCAGGCCAGCCGGCCGGCCGAACGCGTCGTGTCGCTGCTTCCCTCCTTCACCGAGCTGGTATTCGCCATAGGCGCCGGCGACCGCCTCGTGGGCAGGACCGCGTGGTGCGACTACCCACCCGCCGCGCGCGCGGTGCCGAGCGTGGGTGATGGGATGCCTCCCAACGTCGAAGCGGTGGCGGCGCGCCATCCCGACCTCGTCGTGCTGTACAATTCCGGCCCCAATGTCACGGCGGCGAAACAGCTCGAGCGCCTCGGTATTCGCACGGTCCTCCTCGATCTGAACCGCCTCGAGGACCTCGGGCCTGCCGCCCGCATGCTTGGCCGTCTGACCGGGCGCGTCGCGGCGGCGGAGTCTCTGGTAGCGGCCATGGACAGCCTCGCGGCACGGCCACCGCCGCCAGCAATTACGTCCATAGTCGTCGTGGTCTGGGACAACCCTCCCATCGTCATCGGGCGCGGCAGCTACTTGCACCAGCTGGCCACGCTCGCCGGCGCACGGAACGTCTTCGATGACATCGCGGTCCCATCCGCCCAGGTGTCGCTAGAAACGATTGCGGCGCGGAACCCAGTCTGGGTGGCGGTGCTCGCCGATTCCGCCCGCTCCGGCCCCCCCGCATTCGCCGCGCGCCGCGAATGGCGCACGGTGCGGGCCGTGCGTGAAGGGCGGTTCCTCCTGCTGCCGGGCTCTCTCTTTGGCCGGCCGGGCCCGCGCTCTGCCGAGGCAGTCCGGGAGCTGCGAGCCCGGCTCGAGGCGACACGATGAGGTGGGTGGTTCTCTGTACGGTGGCCGTGCTCGCGCTCGTCGCGAGCGTGGTCCTGGGTCCGGCCGCGGTGCCGCTGAGCGAGCTCTTTCGCTCGGACATCGTCTGGAACCTCCGCGCGCCACGCGCGGTGCTTGCGTTTCTCGTGGGAGGATCGCTCGGGGTCGCAGGCGCCGGGCTTCAAGCGCTCGTGCGGAATCCGTTGGCGGATCCGTTCCTGCTGGGCTTGTCGGGTGGGGCGGGGCTGGGCGCCGTGGTCGCCCTCGCGCTCCATCTCGCAGGCCCGTGGATGCTGCCACTGGCCGCGTTCGCCGGTGCGCTCGCCGCACTCGGCCTCGTCTATCGGATGGGCCTCGTGGGGGGCGCGGCGCTCGATCCACGGATCCTGCTCCTCGGCGGGGTCGCCGTCGGCGCCTTCGCCGCCGCGATCACGACGGCGATCGTGTCGCTCGCCGATGCCGCCGAGCTCCGCAATGCCTTCTTGTGGCTGTGGGGCGGACTCTCGGCGGCGTCCTGGGATTCCGTGCTGTTGCTGGCGCTCTACGCGCCCGTGCCCCTCGCCGTGCTGCTCGCGGCTGCGCGCCCCCTCGATCTGCTCGCCCTGGGCGAAGAGCCGGCGCGCTACCTCGGCGCCGACGTCGAAGCCGTGAAACGGCGCGTCTATCTCGCGGCCTCGCTCCTTACCGCCGCCGCCGTCGCCGTGTCCGGGGTGATCGGCTTCGTCGGTCTCGTGGTCCCGCACATCGCCCGGCTCGCGTGGGGTCACCGCCACCGCTCCTTGCTGCCGGCCGCGTTCATCGGAGGCGGCGCGCTGCTCGCGATTGCCGACACGCTGGCGCGCACCGTTGTGGCTCCGCGCGAGCTCCCCGTCGGCGTCGTGACGGCGCTCATCGGCGTTCCCGTGTTCGCGGTGCTCCTGCGCCGCTGGACGATCGCGTGAGCGCTCCCCCGATCCTGAGCCTTCGCGACGTACGCTATCGCTATCCTGGCGCGACGCAGGATGCGTTGGCGGGGGTCTCGCTCGGAGTGGGTGCCGGGGAATTCCACGCAGTCCTCGGGCCGAACGGGAGCGGCAAGACCACGCTCGTCCGGCTCGCGCTGGGGGCGTTGTCTCCGCTCGATGGCCAGGCCGACATCGATGGCAGGTCAGCGGCGGGCTGGGACCGGCAGGCGCTAGCCCGCGTGGTCGGCGTCGTTCCCCAGCGCGAGGACAACCTTTTTCCGCAGCGCGTGCGCGAGACGGTATTACTCGGCCGCTACCCGCATCTGTCGCTGTGGGGAAAGGAGCGGCCCGAAGACCACGCGGCCGTGGAGCGCGCGCTGGTGGCCTGCGACGCGACGCAGCTCGCCGACCGCTGGGTGTGGACGCTGTCGGGCGGGGAGTACCAGCGCGTGCGCGTGGCGCGCGCGCTCGCCCAGGAGCCGCGTCTCCTGGTGCTCGATGAGCCGGGCGTGTCGCTCGACCTGCGCCACGAGATGGCGCTGTTCGAGCTGGTGCGCAGCTTCGTGGAGCGTGCAGGACTCGGTGTGCTGATGATCACGCACCAGCTCAACCTGGCCGCCCGCTACGCCGACACGGTGCTGCTGCTGTCTGACGGACGGCCCGCGGCGGCCGGGCCGCCCGGCGACGTCCTCACCCGCGAAACCGTAGAGCGCGTCTTCGCCTGGCCCGTGACGATGCAGTCACTCGACGGCCGTCCCCAGATGGTGCCCCTCCGCCAACCGAAGGAGCCGCTCGCATGAACGTCGCGCTTGTGGTGCTCGCCCTCACCGCCCAGCAGCCGCAGGACACGGTGATCCTGAAGCCCGTGGTCGTGACCGCGACGCGAATTCCGGTGCCGGCGGATATCGTCGCGTCCGCGGTTACGGTGATCCGCGGAGCGGACCTCGAGGCGCAGGGCATCCGGACCGTGGCAGAGGCGCTGCGCGCCGTGCCGGGTGCGACCGTCGTCGAAACAGGGAGCTTCGGCGGGCAAACGTCACTGTTTGTGCGCGGTGGCGAGAGCGATTACGTGAAGGTGCTGCTCGACGGCGTCCCGCTGAACCAGGCCGGTGGAGGCTTGGACTTCGCCCATCTCACGACCGATAACGTGGAGCGGATCGAGATCGTGCGCGGGCCGGGAAGCGTGCTGTACGGCTCCGATGCGGTGACGGGAGTGATCCAGATCTTCACGCGCACGGGTCACGGACCCGCGCGGCTGGGAACGGAGGTGCGGGGCGGCTCCTACGGGTCCACTGAGGGCGCCGCGGACGTCGCGGGTGGCGGCAGCCGGGTCGGCTATTCGCTACGGGTGTCACGCTTCGCGGCGGACGGGCTCTACCCGTACAACAACCAATACCGCAACACCGTCGTGAGCGCGCGCGTCTATGTCACACCCGACGAACGATCCGAAGCCAGCCTCACCTACCGCTATGGCGACGACATCTATCACATCCCGACGAACAGCCAGGGACAGCCGGTGGACTCGAACGCCCGCAGCGCGGAGCGCGGCCCGGTCCTCAGCCTCGCGCTCGCGCGCGTGATCGCGAGGCAACTCGAGGCGCGCGTGCTCGTGACGCTGCACGAGGCGCGCCTCTCCTTCAACGACGAACCGGACTCGCCCGGCGAAGATGGAGCGTTCTGGAGCCGGGATTACACGCGACGCGCGGCCGCCAGCACGATGCTGACGTGGCGCGCGCGGGACATCGTGTCGCTGACGGGTGGGGTCGAATACGAGGACGAGCGCCAGCGTGGGAGAAGCGAGTTCAGCGCGTCGTTCGGCACATTCCCCGATTCCATCGCCGTGCAGCGCTCCAACGCCGGCTACTTCACCCAAGCCGTCGTCGGCGCAGGCCGGCCGGTGGCGATCACGCTCGGCGGACGGCTCGACGACAACTCCCAGTTCGGCGCCCACGTCACGTATCGCGGTGGGGTCGTGTATCGTCTGCGGAGCGGAACACGGCTGCGCGTTTCGGCCGGAACGGGGTTCAAAGAGCCGACGTTCTTCGAGAACTTTGCGCGCGGCTTCGTGCAGGGGAATCCCGACCTCGCGCCTGAGCGCTCGCGCAGCTGGGAGGCCGGCGTGGATCGCACACTCGCCGGCGGCCGTCTCACCGTCGCCGTGACGTACTTCAACCAGCGGTTCCGCGATCTGATCGAGTTCACGTTCACGCCGCCCCCGGGGCAGCCCAACTACTTCAACGTCGCCGGGGCGGTAGCGGATGGCGTGGAGACCGAGCTTACGGGAACCGTCACCCGGGGCGTGGTTGCGAGGCTACGCTATGCCTACCTCCACAGCCGAGTCGTGGAAGGCGGACCGGACAGCAGCGCCGACGCGCTGTTCGTCCCCGGGAAGTCACTCATCCGGCGGCCCGCGCACACTCTGGCTCCCCAGATCACCGCGGCTTTGGGCGGTCGCGCGCAGGTGACATTGGCGGGCCGCTGGGTGGGACAGCGCGATGATCTCGATTTCAGCCGCGCCTTTGGCCAACGACGCGTGACGCTGCGGCCGTACACGCGCGTCAATCTCTCGGCGGAGTACGATCTTCGCCGCGCGGGCTCGCGCGGGACCGGACTGGTCCTCTCGGCGAGCGTCCAGAACGCGTTCAACGATGAAGCGCAGGAGATCCCGGGGTTCCGTCCCCGGGGCCGGACCGTGCTGATAGGCGGACGGGTCGAATTTGGGCTCTGAGAGCGGCGCGGCGCAGCGCATCGTCTCCTTACTCCCCAGCGCGACGGAAATCGTGTGTGCGCTGGGCCTCGGCGAGCGGCTCGTGGGGATCTCGCACAGCTGTGATTACCCTGCGGAAATCATCGCCAAGCCCCGGCTCTCGCGCCCGCACAGCGAGCTCGTGGGATTATCCAGCGCCGACATCGATGTGGCCGTCCGCCGCGCGCTGCGAGACCATGGGAGCGTGTACGAGATCGACGTGGCAGCCGTGGCAGCGCTTGCCCCCGATCTGGTCCTGACCCAGGGCATCTGCGACGTCTGCGCCGTGCCTGAGCAACAGGCAGTGGCGGCACTCGCGGGATTGCCCTCGCCGCCGCGAGTTCTCACGCTCGATGCCCATGATCTTGCTGCCATCATCGCCGGGATCCGCGACGTGGGACGCGCGGTGGGGGGAGGGGCCGAGCAGCGGGCGGATGCGTGCGTTGCCGGGATAGAAGACCGCCTCGCCGCTCTGCGCACCCGCGTCGCCGGCCAGCTTCGTCCCCGCGTGCTCGCGCTCGAGTGGCTCGACCCACCATACGTTCCGGGCCACTGGGTGCCGGAGCTCGTCGCGCTCGCAGGCGGCGATCTCGTGGCGGGAGTGGCCCGGCGGCCTTCCTCCCGTGTTGAGTGGGACGAGCTGCGCTCCGCTGATCCGGACGTTCTGATCCTGATGCCCTGCGGTTTTGGGTTGGAGGAGACGCGTCGCGAATCGGAGCGCTATCGCGATGCGCTACACGATGTCGCGGGGCGCGCGATCGCAGCGGGGCGGGCGTACGCCGTCGATGCATCCGCCTATTTCAGTCGCTCCGGCCCGCGCGTCGTGGATGGCGTCGAGATTCTGGCAGCGCTGCTCCACTCCGCACGGTTCCCCGGCGTCTCGGTCCTCGGCCGGGCAGCTATATTCCCCGGGCGATGAGCCTCGTCTCCACGTCCGCCGTCGTCCTGCGGACTTACCGCTACAGCGAAACGTCAAAGATCGTCCGGCTCGCGACGCGCGATCTCGGCGTGCAGAGCGCGATCGCGAAGGGCGTGCTGCGCAAGCACAGCCCCTTCGGTGCGGCGCTCGAGACGTTGAGCGAAGGCGTCGCGCAGCTCTATCATAAGGACACCCGCGAGCTGCAGACGCTCGCGGCGTTCGACGTGATCTCGCTGCGACGCGATCTGGCCGGAGACCTGGGGCGCTTCGCCGGTGCGGCGGCGCTCGCCGAAGTGATGCTCAAGATGGCGCCCCCCGCGCCCCTTCCCGCCGCCTACGACGCTTTGATCCAGGGGCTCGATGCCCTCGTTGCCGCGGCGCCCGCAGCGGCCGACGCGGTGGCCGTGCGCTGGCTGTGGCTGCTCGTCGGCGTGCTCGGCTTCGCCCCGCAGCTCGACGTCTGCGTCCGCGACGGCAATGCGGTTTCCGGGACCGTGACGTTCAGCGTCGTCGAAGGCGGGGTGCTGTGCGCGACGTGTGCCGGTCCTCAACCTCCTACTCGTCTCCCCCCCCAGGCGTACGGCGATCTCCTGGCGTTGAACGACGTCCGTGGCGCAGTGCCGGCGCTCGACGCGGCGCACGCTGCGGCGCACCGCCGCCTCGTGGCCCGGTTCGTTCGCCAACACCTGGGTGAGACGGAGGGGGGGGCGGGAAAGAACGGAGCGGAACGAAGACTGAGCGCCATGGACATCTGGGAGCGCCACGCGTGGGTTTCCCCCGCACCTTCGTAATCGGCACCGCGGGACACATCGACCACGGCAAGACCGCGCTGGTGAAAGCGCTCACCGGTGTGGACACCGACCGCTGGGAAGAAGAAAAACGCCGCGGCATCACGATCGATCTCGGCTTTGCGCCCTTGCCGCTTGGCGGCGACCTCCACGCCAGCGTCGTGGACGTCCCGGGGCATGAAGGTTTCGTCAAGAACATGCTCGCCGGCGCCACCGGCATCGACGTCGCCTTACTCGTCATCGCGGCCGACGAAGGCATCATGCCGCAGACCGAAGAGCACCTGGCGATCGTCGAGCTCCTCGGCGTGCGGCGCGGCGTGCCAGTGCTGACGAAGCGCGACCTGGTGGACGCCGAATGGCTGGGCTTGGTCCGCGCCGATGTGGCGAAGCGCCTCAAATCGAGCCGAGTCCGCTGGGAAGATCCCATCGCCGTTTCCGCCTTGACGGGCGATGGACTGAATGACCTGCGGGCGGCGCTGGTCCGGGTCGCGGCTGATCTCGCCGAACGGCCCGCGGCGGACTTGTTCCGCCTCCCGATCGACCGCGTGTTCGCGGTCGCGGGGGCGGGGACGGTCGTGACGGGCTCCACCTGGAGCGGCACCGCGGCCGTGGGCGATAGCGTGCGCCTACTTCCCCTCGACCGCGAGGTGCGGGTGCGGTCTATCGAAGTGCATGGCCAAGCGACGGAGCGCGCGGCCCCGGGCCGGCGCACCGCGCTTGCCCTCGTGGGCGTCGCGAAAGAGGAGCTCGTCCGTGGACATGTAGCCGTGACCGGCCGGGGTTGGCGCGCGACGACGACGCTCGACGTCGCGCTCGAGCTGCTTCCGGGTGTGCGCAAGCCGCTCACCGCCCGCACCCGGATCCGGGTCCATCTGGGAACCGCCGAGGTGCTGGGCCGGGTCGTGCAGGTTCGCTCCATCAGTCCGGGAGAAAATGGACTCGCGCGCCTGTTGCTCGAGCGGCCGCTCGTAGCCCGCGGTGGGGATCGCTTCGTCGTGCGCAGTTTTTCCCCCGTGACGACGATCGGCGGGGGCGTCGTGCTGGATCCGTTCCCTCCGAAGCGCCCTCGGGTATCGGAGCGCGGGCTCGCCCTCGACCAGCCGCCGCAAGAGCGGCTGGTGCGCCTGGTGGAGGAAGCAGGCCTCGGCGGTGTGGCGGTCGGCGACCTTCCCATTCGCCTGGGGATCCCGCCCAATGACGTAGCTAGCGTCACGGAAGCGGCAGGGAAGGGCGTTCTCACGGTGGGCGATGTACTGGTGTCGCGCCGTGCCGTGACGACCGAGATCGAACGGCTCGCAGGGCTTGTAGTGGCGCACCACGAGGTGCATCCCCTCGATCCAGGACTGCCGCTCCAGGCGTTGCGTGCGGCGGTCAAAGCGCCGGCCGCGGTGCTCGACCTCCTCGTGGCCCACGGCCTGAAGAAGCAGGCCTTTGAGCTCGCGGAGGGGGGCGCCGCGGTACGGCGGCCCGGATGGAAAGCGGCGCTGAGCGCGCGGGCAGGAGACGCCGGCGGCCGGCTCGCGCAGCGCCTGGCCGAGGCGCGGTGGCAGCTTCCCACGGTGGCCGAGTTGCAGCGTGAATTTGCGGATCCGACCGTGCCGGCGCTGCTTGCGCACCTCGCGCGCGAGGGCGCCGTCGAGCGCGTGGACCAGGATCGCTACGCGGTGAAACAGGCGCTCGAGGAGTTCCGTCGGGCCGTCGAGACGACGCTCCGGGAGCTCGGCTCGGCGACCCCGGCCCAGTTCCGGGACCGGTTGGGCCTGACGCGCAAGTACTTGATTCCGCTGCTGGAGTGGGCGGACCGGCGGGGGATCACGAATCGTCAGGGAGATACCCGGGTCTTGCGCGCTTGACAGGGGAAAGACGCTTCCTAGGTTGGAAGCGGTAGTCATTTGCGCCCACAGCACCGACAAGGAGACCGGTCTAAGACATCTTTACGTTCGCGAGGAGTCGGGGATGAAGTCGTATGCCTGGGCAGTGGTGGTGGGGCTCGGGCTGTTGGCGGGGGGGGCAGGGGATGTGCCAGGGCAAGGGGTACAGCCGCCCGCGCCGGTCGAGCTCAAGCAGAACTATCCGAATCCGTTCAATCCGGCGACCACGATCCCGTTCACGCTGAACGGCGATCTGTTTGCAGCTGCCCACCGGCCGCGAGTCTCACTCAAGATCTACAACGTGCTGGCTCAGCTCGTGGCCGTGCCGATCCTGCAAGGCACGGGCGAGGCCCTCTCGGACCTCGAGCTTAGTTGCAGCACAGGGGCT
>DATNMO010000052.1:0-32683 GCA_035602245.1 Gemmatimonadales bacterium | reverse complement strand
CGGAACGAACCCACGAGCCCCCACGCCGCACCCATCAGTTTGTGCGCCGGCCACAGGAAGGCGTCCACCACTCCCGGTAGCAGCCACACGACGAGCACGATCGGGATCATCCCCAGCGCGTACAGCTGGCGGTACTGCATCCCGGCGGCGGGAGGCAGCAAGTGCTTCATCACGTGGCTCCCGTCGAGGGGCGGGAGTGGGATCAGGTTGAAGAAGGCGAGCAGCAAGTTCACCCACATCCCGAAGTACAGCATGCCTTGCAGGATGGCCAAGCTGCCCGACAGCCCCGCCAACCCCCGGCCGAGCAGTCCCACCACGGCGTAACCGATGGCACTGATGATGAACAGCACGAGGTTCGTCGCGATCCCGGCGAGGGAGACGATGATGTCGCCCGTGCGATAGTTCCGGTAGTTGCGCGGATTCACCGGCACCGGTTTGGCACCGCCGAACGCCGGTCCGCCCATCGCAATGAGCATGATCGGCAGAATGATCGTCAGGAATGGATCGATGTGTTTCAGGGGATTCAAGGTGAGCCGCCCGAGCATGTAGGCGGTGTTGTCACCTTGTCGGTAGGCTGCCTCGGCGTGCGCGTATTCATGCGCGACGATCGAGAACAACAGCACCGGGGCCAGCAGGAGGATCTGGTCGAGCGGCACGTGCTAAGATAACGTAGAGCCTTGACCCGACGCAACTTACCGCCTAGTTTCCGCGCCATGCCGAAGATCAAATCCGCGAAGAAAGCGATGCGCCAGGCCGCCACCCGCAACGTCCGCAACAAGGGGCAGCGGTCGATGCTGCGCACCGCCCTGAAGCGGGTTCGTGCCGCCGCGACGGCCGACGCCGCTGCCGCGGCCTACGCGCTCGCCGCCCGCCTGCTCGATCGCGCGGCGCGTAAGGGACTGATCCACAAGAACAACGCCGCCCGGCACAAGTCGCGCATGGCGGCGGTGGTGAAGAAACTACGGGACAAGGTCCCTAGTTAGAGGGCGGCCAACTCCGCGCCGCAGCTCTCGCAGTACCACTCCGTCGCCACGTTCATCGTCCCGCACTCTTTGCACTTCAACGTCTTTGCGACCTCGGCGTCCTCGTTCGCAGGCGCCACGGGCGTCGCGTTCTGGGGGTCCACCGGCTGAAACAGCGCGCCGCTCGCCCGCCGTGGCGAGGGCGCGTTCTTGTCGTCCTCGGTCACGGACTTGAGGAACGCCAGCTCGTCCACCGGTGCGCGCGGGGGCGGGGGGGTGGCCTTCTTCCTCTCGTCTGGCCGAACTGGGGACTTGGGCGGCGATTTGGTCTTCACCATCGCGTCCAGCTCTTCGAGCTTGGTGATGTCGCGCTCGACGTCGAGCAGCTCTTCACGCACGGCGCCCAGCTCGGCGAGCGCATCCTTGTGGACCTGGCCCCACTGCCCTTCGTCGTACTCACCCACGGCGTGGCGCAACTCCGTCTCCGACAACCGCTCGGCGGCGGCCTTCTCCTTCTTTTGGAGCTCAAGGAAGTATTCTTTGCGTTGGGCGATCAACTGGCGAGCAGCCTCGGCGTGCGCCTTCAATTCCTCGGTGACAGCGTGGAGCCGCGCCTCGTAGTCGGCGCGCACCCGCGTGCGCACGTGCTCGGGTGCCGAGTCGGCGGACGCGGTGATGCGCGCGAGCCAAGCCTCGTATTGCCGGCGCTCCTCCAGCAGCCGCTGGATGGCAGCGGTACTCTTCGACGATCCCTTAGGCATCCATCTCCCGTCGCGCCTGGGCGCGAAGCGCTTCGAGTCTCTCGATCGACCGGGCGTCGAGCGGTTGCGGTTGCCCGACGGCGCGCGCGGCCAGGATGATGCGGGCCGCATGCTCCAGACTCTCCATCCGGATCCAGGCCTGGTCGAGCGTGCTACCCATCGTCACGGCGCCATGATTCGCGAGCAGCAGCGCGTCGTGACCATCGAGGTAGGGAGCGATGCGGTCGCCCAATTCGGGCGTCCCCGGCGTGCCGTATGGAACGAGCGGCACGCGTCCCACCACGAAGATAAGCTCCGGCAACAGATTATCCGGAATCTCCTCCCCCGCAACGGCGAAAGCTGTAGCCGTGGGAGGGTGCGCGTGCACGACCGCGTGCACATCGGGCCGGTGACGCAGGATACGCAGGTGTAAGTCCAACTCGCTGGTAGGCTTGCGGCGACTGGCACGGCGCGGCCGGCCCGCGAGATCCACTTCGACCATGTCGGCGGCGGTCACGAGCGCCTTGATGCACCCGCTCGGGGTCACGAGCGCGCGGTCCTTCCCGATACGGACGGAAATGTTTCCATCCCGGCCCGCGATCAATCCACCCGCCGCGAGGTGCCGGCAGCACAGCGCCATGCGCCGGGCCACCGCGCTCGCCGTCATGGCGCGACCGCGCGCTCCAGGTCGTGGACGATGGCACCCGCGACCACCGTGAGGACCGCGCGTCCGGTGAGACCGCGACCGGCGAACGGTGTGTTGCGGCACTTCGAGTAGAACGCCGCGGAATCCACCGTCCAGTGAGCCGCGACATCCAGCACGACCACGTCCGCCGGCGCGCCGACGGCCAACGTGCCACCCGGCAGACGGAAGACACGCGCCGGCTCTGTGCTCATGCGCCGGATCAGTTCCGGCAGCGACAGCACGCCCCCGCCGCACACCAGCTCGGTGTGCGCGACCGCGAACGCGGTCTCGAGTCCCACAACGCCGAAGGGCGCGTCGTCGAACGCCGCCTCTTTCTCATCGTAGGCGTGGGGGGCGTGATCGGACGCGATGCAGTCGATCACGCCTTCCTTGAGCGCGCCGCGCAGCGCGGCCACGTCGGCGGCCTCGCGCAGCGGCGGGTTCATCTTCGCATGGGTGTCGTAGCCTTCGCAGGCGTAGTCGGTGAGGGTGAGGTGATGCGGCGTCACTTCCGCGGTCACGCGGATGCCACGCTCCTTCGCCTCCCGGATGATGGCGACCGATCCGCGCGTGGACATGTGACAGAGGTGGACGTGGCCGCCCGTCAACTCGGCGAGCAGGCAATCGCGCGCCACCATGATTTCCTCGGCGGCGGCGGGAATCCCCTTCAGGCCAAGGCGGGTCGCGACGAGGCCCTCGTGCATCACGCCGCCGGCCGCGAGCGCCGGGTCCTCGCAGTGGTCGGCGACCGGGATGCCGAAGGTGCGGCTGTATTCGAGCGCAGTCCGCATCAGGTGGCTCGACGCGACGGGCTTGCCGTCGTCGGACACCGCGACGGCGCCCGCGGCCACCATTTCCCCGAACTCGGCGAGCCGCTCTCCTTTTTGGCCGAGGGACACGGCCCCGATCGGATAGACGCGCGCGAGTGCGGCGCGACCCGACTGCCGCACGATGAAGCCGACGGCCGCCTGATTGTCAGTGACCGGATCGGTGTTGGGCATCGCGCAGATGGCGGTGAACCCGCCCGCCGCGGCGGCGCGCGCACCGCTCGCCACCGTTTCCTCGTCCTCGTTGCCGGGCTCCCGCAGATGCACGTGGAGGTCCACGAGCCCCGGCGCCACGATCTTCCCCGCCACGCTCCGCACGTCGGCGTCTGTCGGTGCCGATAGTCCGTGCCCCACTGCGGCGATCTTGTCATCCTGGATGAGGACGTCCGCCACCTGATCGAGGTCGCGGCTCGGGTCGATCACCCGGCCACCGGTGAGCAACAGGGCCCGCGTCACTCGCTGCCTCCGGGCGCGCCGCCCCGCTTCGCCGCGTCGGCAAGCTCGGCCCGGCCGCCCGCGAGCAGGTAGAGCACCGCCATGCGCACGGCGACGCCGTTCGTCACCTGGTCCAGAATGATGCTGTGAGGCCCGTCCGCGACGCGCGAGTCGATCTCCACGCCGCGATTCATCGGCCCGGGGTGCATGATCGTGATCGGCCGCGGCGAGTGTTCCAAGCGCTCCTGCGTCACGCCGAAGACGCGGTAGTACTCGCGCACGCTGGGGATGAACCCTTTCTCCATGCGCTCGAGCTGCAGCCGCAGCACGTTGAGCACGTCCGCCCATTCGATCGCTTCCTCGATGCGCCCGAACACGGTCACGCCCAGGTCCTCGATGCCGCGCGGCATCAGCGTCCGTGGCCCGCACACAGCCACCTCGGCGCCGAGCTTGGTCAGACCCCAAAGGTTCGAGCGGGCGACACGCGAGTGCAGCACATCGCCGACAATGCAGACCTTCAGCCCCTCGATCTTGCCGTGCTTGTCGCGGATGGTGAGGAGGTCGAGCAACGCTTGGGTGGGGTGCTCGTGCTGGCCATCCCCGGCGTTGATCACGTTAGAGGCGATTCGATTGCCGAGGAACTCCGCCGCGCCCGAGGAGGGGTGGCGAATCACGACCATGTCGATCCGCATCGCCTCGAGGTTCCGCGCCGTATCCACCAGGGTCTCGCCCTTGGAGACGGACGATCCCGCGGACGCGACGTTGACGGTGTCGGCGGAGAGCCGCTTTTCGGCGAACTCGAAGGAGATCCGGGTGCGCGTGGATGCTTCAAAGAAGAGATTGACGATCGTTTTGCCCCTCAGCGCGGGCACTTTCTTGATGGGGCGCTCCGACACCTCCTTGAACGGCTCGGCGGTGTCGAGAATGAGCCGGATTTGTTCGGGCGGCATGTGCTCGAGGCCCGTCAGATCCTTGCCCAGAGTCATCGGACGAGATCCACCTGATCGCGGCCGTCGATTTCTTCGACCAGCACGTCCACCCGGTCGCCCGGAACGGTCTTCACGACCTTGCCCACGATATCGGCCTGGATCGGCAGCTCGCGGCCGCCGCGGTCCACCAGCACGCACAACGAGATCCGCTTGGGGCGGCCGAAGTCGGCCAGCTCGTCGAGCGCGGCGCGCACGGTGCGGCCCGTGTAGAGCACGTCGTCCACGATGACGGCATGGCGGCCGGTCAGGTCCTGCGGCAGGCGGGTCTCACCGATCACGGGGGCGGGGCCAACGGTCTCGAGGTCGTCGCGGTACAGCGTGATGTCGAGCGCGCCGCGCGGCACGGTGACCCCTTCTTCTTTCTCGATGAGCTTCGCGATTCGCTCGGCCAGCTCCACGCCGCGCCGCTGAATCCCGACGAGGATGAGGTCATCGGTGCCGTGGGTGAGCTCGAGAATCTCGGCCGCCATACGCTGCAACGCCCGCGACATCGCGCGGGCGTCGAGGAGGGTCGTGCGGTCTTCTGTCTTAGGGGGCTGAGGCATCTCGAGGCTGAAACTTACCTACGCATACACCGCGGTCAAAGGGGGCTCGCCATTCAAGACGGCCTGGACGTTCGCGACGGCAATCGCCGCCATGCGGCGCCGCGTTTCGTCCGTGGCGCTGCCGATGTGCGGCAAGAGCACGGTGCGCGGGGCCGCGAGCAGCCGGGGGTGGATTGCCGGCTCGTCGGCATACACGTCGAGTCCGGCGGCACCGAGGTGGCCCGCTTCGAGCGCCAGCGCCAGAGCCTCTTCACGGATGAGATCGCCGCGCGACGTGTTGATGAGAATCGCGCCCGGCTTCATCCGGCCGAGTGTCTCGGCATTGATGATGCCCTTGGTCGCCGGCGTCGACGGCACGTGGAGGCTGAGGATGTCGCTTGCCGCCACAAGGCGGTTGGTATCGACACGCGTGGCGCCCGTTTCCCGCTCGAACTCGGGCTTGGCGGTGCGCGATGAGTAGAGGATGCGCAGACCGAATGGCTTTGCCCGCCGGCCCACGGCCTGGCCGATCCGTCCCGCGCCGAGGAGGCCAAGCGTGCGGTCGCGCAGCTCCATGCCCAGCAATTGCTCGGGATGCCAACCGGTCCAGCGGCCGCTGCGGATCAGCTGTGCGCCTTCGACGAGGCGGCGGGCAGCGGCGAGGATCAACGCCCAAGTCAGGTCGGCGGTCGCCTCCGTCAGCACGTCCGGGGTGTTCGTCACGAGCACTTTGCGCATCTCGGCGGCCACGAGGTCCACGTTGTCGTATCCGACCGCGACGTTCGCCACGATGCGGAGGTTGGGGAGATTCTTGAACTCCGTGCCGCCCACCCAACGCGACAGCAGGGGCACGATGGCGACCCAGTCTCCTTTAGGGGTCGGTTCGGCGCTCGCTAGCCACGTGACGTCGAGGTGGGAGAGCTGGGACGGCTCGAGCAGGTTTTTGAGTTCGGCGGCGATAAGCACGCGGTGGGGAGAGGTCACCGCCCGCTCATCCTCCACTTCGATACGCGCGCAGCCAGTACATCAGAGCGGTGCCGGCGCAGGCGAGAAACAGCACGAGGACGGTCAGGCGACCCATGTTCGCCATGACCCAGAACAGGCCCGTGAGGTCGAAATCCGGACCCCGTGACCATTTCAGTCGCATAAAGACTACGCCGGCGAGCGCGGCGACAAGACCGAAGAACACCGCCAGTGCCTTCCACGCCTGCGCCGCCGTCATTGCCCCAGCCGCCGCAGCTCGATCTCCGACATGATGAACCCGAACGCCGGCCAGCCGGCCGAGCGGATGGAGCGCTCGAACCAGGCACGCGCGCGCGCCGTATCGCCCCGCACCAGGTACCAGTTGCCGACGCCGTAGCTCAACGTCGCGATGGCGACATCCCCCGTGTCCGCTGCCGTGATCACGTCGTCGGGGCCGATCTCGCCGCGATACAGCCGTAACCGCTGCGTGTATGCGTTCCCGGCCGGGGGCGTATCGGGGTGGCGATCCAGCATCGCCCGCGCCTCCGCGCCCCGGCCCGCGCGCGACAGCGACATCCAGAGCCAATCGGTCGCACCCGAGCGCTCGCCCGAGTCGGGCGCGATCGGCTGAGCGCGGCTGAACGCTTCTGCCGCGGCGGTGAAATCGCCGCGCGCAAAGCGCACGATCCCCAGATGGTACCAGATGCCATAGTTGGTGCTGTCCAGGCGACTGCCGTGCGTGAGATCGTTCATCGCGCGATCGAGCTCGCGTACCGAGAGGTAACGATGCCCGCGCCAGCGGTACAGCAGCGGATCGTTGGGGGCGATGGCGAGTCCCCGCGTGAATGTCGCGATGGCTTCGCGATACTGGCGCACGCCGGATTGGGCGAGTCCCAGCTGAATGATCCGCTCGACGTTACGGGGATCGGCAGCGAGGGCGCTCTCGGCGCGTGCGATCGCGCCGGTGTCAGGCTGCGACCGGTACTCGACGCCGGCAGGCGAGCGATACTCGACCGACTGACCGGAGGCTGGCGCCGGTGCAGCAGATGGATGCTGACATCCGAGGAGGATCGTGCATGCCGTGACTACTGTGGGCCAGAGTCTGCACATGCCCCTACCACTCCCTTCCCATGAAGCGACCCCTCTTGCCCGATCTGGGAATCAGCGCGCGCCATCCCTTGATGGCCTTGGCGTTCTTTGCGAGCGGGACGCGGAACCAGGCCGGCATCGGGTGCATCGGCCCATTGCGATAGGCGGCGTCAAAGTGGATCTCCACCCGGACCGTGTCGCGGACTTTGGTATTCGAGGCGCGCCGGACGTCGCCGTGGAGATACAGATAGAAGTCGCCGCGCCCAATGGGCATCATGTTGATGCGCCAAGGCTTCTCAGGACCGGCAATGGCTTGCGCCAATCCGGCTTGACGGCTCGCGCTCGTGCGGCGCTCACGTACACGAACGGGTTGCCGTTGAAGATTTTGATGGGGGCGATGAAGGAGGCCGACATCACGGGGGACTCAAATGATCGATGCAGGTCTTATCGAACTCTTTTGCGCCCTGCATCCCCATCAGGGTGCCGAGCGGTCCATCGACATAACCGCCAATCGAGCAGCGAACGCCGACCCCGCCGTTCTTCACCGCGGGATCCGTGCGGTTCGGCCCTTCGCGTCGGGGCGATCCCTGGCTCTGCAGGTTCACACCAGAGTTGTGGGACACTTTAATGGCGTCGCCGCTGTTGCCGTCGATGAGGTTGGCCACGATGTCCGTCTCGGACCCGCGGTCGATCGCAATCCCGGGTCCCTTGTTACTGACAATCGTATTCCCGACGATCCACGCGCTGGAAGCACGTTCCACCTGGATGCCGCCGCCGCCATTCTCCTGAATCGTGTTCGGCCGAACCATCTCATCCGGCGGAATGAGGAACCCGATGCGGGCGTACGACTGCTCAGTCACGTGGATCCCTACGCCGCCGTTTTCCACGATCGAGTTGTTGACGATCTGTGCGACGCTCGACTTGTCCAGATGGATGCCGCGGCCGCGGTTCTGGGTGATGACATTCCCATCGATCACCGCGTGGGCCGGCCCCGAGAGATGCACCCCATCCTCCCCGCCGGTGATCCGAAACCCCCTGATCGTGATCCCCTTCCCTCTGATGAAGACGGTGTGGCGGGCCGGTCCGGAGGAAGTGCCGCCGGGGTGCTGGATGGTCGCTTTCCGCCGGCCATCGAGGGTGACGCCCACCATTTCCGCCGGGATGACGACGCTTTCCTTACATGTGCCGCTGACAAAGATGGTGTCGCCCGGCTGCGCGTGACTCAGCGCTGCGCCAATCGCGCTGCCCGCGTCGCAGTCGACCGTGGTGGCCGCGCGGCGTGACCACGACGTGCCAAGCCAAACGCATGCGACGGCCAGTGCAAAGTTAGGGCGCATCGGGCGGCGCCTATAGCGCCGCAGGATAGAGCGCGCTGCTTCCATCCATGTCGCCGGTCTCGGCGTACACCAACGGCGCCCCGCCGGGGTCGAGGATCCGCCCATCCACGACCCGGCCGAGGACAAGTTCGTGGTCGCCCGCTTTCATCGTCGCCGTAACCTCGCAGTCGAAGTAGGCAAGCCCATCCTGGAGCACGGGCGCGCCGCTCCGCGCCCGGCGCCAGGGGAAAGAGGCCAGCTTATCCACGTCCCGTCCAGACTTGGTCCCGAAATGCCGGGCGATGTCGAGCTGCCCCCGCTTCAACACGGTCACGGCGAACGTCCGGGCCTTGCGGAGCAGCGGATACGATGCGTGTTGGGGATTGATGCTGAGGACGAGGAGCAACGGTTCGAATGAGACTTGCATGATCCAGGCAGCGGTGAACGCATCACGCTGCTCGCCGTGCGCCACGCCGACGACATAGACACCGAGCGTCAGCGTGCGAAACAGTGCTGCCGTCTCGTTACCCATGGCACTCGCTTCCCTTGGTGAAGCCTACTTCCCGGTGGTGAGCACAACGCGAAAACGAGCCTTGCCGCTCATCATGCGATCATACGCGTCGGTGACGCGCTCCAGGGGGAAGACCTCATTCATTGACCGCACGCCCGTGCGCGCACTGAACTCCATCGTATCTTCCGAATCGATCGACGTTCCGGAATACCAGCCCTTGATCGCACGGCGTCCCCCGAGCAGAAAGAGGGGCGACACTTGTATCGATGGAGCCGCGCCGACGACGAGCAGCGTCCCGTTGACGGCGAGGCCGCCCTGGACGGCGCTCATCGCTTCGCCGCTGGTCACGGTTGCCAGAATCGCCTTGGCGCCGCCCAGTTTGAGCAGCTCCGCCGCGGGGTCCTGCGCCTGAGCATCAATGTAGACCGACGCACCCAGCTGCCGCGCGAGCGGTCCCTTGTCCTTCCCGCGCGCAATGCCGACCGTCCGAAAGCCCATCTTCGCGGCGTACTGCACGCCGAGGTGGCCGAGCCCGCCCAGGCCGTGCACTGCGACCAGATCGCCCGGCCGGGCGCCGCTGTTTCGCAACGCGTTGAAGGTCGTGATGCCGGCACACATCAGCGGAGCCGCCTCGACGGGCGACAGCTCGGCAGGCATGCGCGCGACCGCGCTGGCGGGCGCGATCATGTACTCCGCGTAGCCGCCATCGAATGTGATGCCAGTCGCCTGGCCCGTCACGCAGGCAAAGAAGTCTCCGCAACGACAGTGGTCGCAGATGCCGCAATACCCACCGTGCCACCCGACACCCACCTGCTGGCCGCGCGCGAAGTTGGCGACGCCGGGGCCAACTGCATCGATCACCCCGGCGACCTCATGGCCGGGGACCCGTGGGTATGTAATTCCCGGGAACCCTCCCACTTTGACCAGCGAATCGCTGTGGCAGATGCCGCACGCCTGCACCTGGATCCGCACCGCTCCGGCGCCCGGATTCGGGATCTGCCGCTCGACGATCTCAAAGGGCCCGTTGGGGCGAGAGACCTGCACCACGCGCATCGTCAGTTCACCCCATGAACAGCAGCGAGCAACAAGAAGATCAACGGAACCGCTCCTTGGATGAGCGCACCGCGCCACATTTGCGGTGCCGACACCGCCAACACGACTGCCGCACCAACCATGGACAGGCAGTTCCAACCCACCAGCACCAGCCCAGCACGGGGATGCCCCATCAGAACCAGCGCGAGCCCGCCGAAGGTTCCGAGGGCCAAGAACAGATTGTAGAAGCCCTGATTGAACGCGAACAGTTTGGTTGCGTCAGCTTGCTCTGGGGATTGGCGAAATCGCTCACGTACCTGCGGCGTGGTCCACCAGATGCTCTCCATGCAGAAGATGAGGACATGGACAACGCCCGCGAGTATCGCCGCCAGCCACATCATCGGTGGCATCCAAGGCCTCCTCTTACGCGCTGGACAACTATTTCGGCGTAACGGTGATGTATAGAATCGCGGCGACGATCGCGCCGACGATCGTAACACGGGTCCAGAGGCGCGCGCGCCGCCGCAGGCGGGGATCTGTGCTGCTCCGGACCCGGAGCCAGGAATAGAGTGCAATGAAGGCACTCGCGGCGATGGCGACGTGGAGAGCCTCGATCAGATTGACCATGCGGCTCAGGCCTTGTAGGTCTTGGTCTTGGCCTTGATGTTATCCATCGAAAAAATCAACGACTCCAGTCTCTAGACAGTACTCCGCGCCGACGATAAGCAACCCGTCGCGTTTCACGAGGCGCTCTAGAACCTCGGACCCGTGGCGCAAGTGATCCGCGGCCGCCCGGATGTTGGCGCGGACGGCGTGAGCGAGCAAGGCCTCGGGCTGCTGCCCGACCATCGTGGCCAGCAAGGGCTCGACCGCGGGGCGGATCCGGTCCACGATGGAGCGAAGATTGGGAGACTGATGGGACGCGGGCTGGCGCAGCTCGTCTAACGTCGCCGCGATGGCGCCACACTGCGTGTGCCCGACCACCACCGCCAGACGCGTGCCGAAACGCGCAGCAGCAAACTCTACGCTGCCGACCTGGGAAGGCGCCACGATATTCCCAGCTACCCGGATGACGAACAGGTCACCAAAGCCCTGCCCGAAAACGAGCTCCGCGGGCACCCGAGCGTCGGAGCAGCCCAGGACAATGGCAAACGGCTCTTGCCCATGGAGGAGCGGGGGGCGGCGCGTTTGGCCGAGCGTCGCAGCGGGGTCATGGATGCTGGCAACAAAGCGACGGTTGCCCTCTCGCAACCGCGCGAGTGCTTCCTGACCTGAGATCATCGATCGTGCAAGGCCGCCCATCTGGATGCCAACCGCCAGCGGTGAGATTCACGCTGGAGGGCATGGCGGTCTTCGTTAAGGCCGTGGTGTCCGCGGCTGCTCGACACGCTCTCGCCTCAGAAGATGCTCGGTAGCATCGAGCCGCTCTTCAAGTTCCAGGAGGCGCCGGGCCATGTGGTCCGGGCTGAGTGAGTCCGCCTGCCGCGACGCCGGCAAAACAGGCGGCTCACCCGCATCGGTAGGGTGTCGTCGAAAGAAAACGATCGCGAACCACACCGCGCCCGTAACAAACCCCGTAGCAAGTGCCCAAAGGACTATTTGCAGCATCGTGCCTCGGCCCGGAGAGAACTAGTGGCTAGAAAGTGGCGGTCACGGCTGCCGCGTGCCCTCGGTTCGAATGTTCAACACCGAGTCCGCCTTGGTGGTCGCATAGTGCGCAACGGTGGTGCCGACCAACTTCCCGCCCTGGAGATGAACGACGCCGTGGGTGCGAACCTGGATCCCTTTCCGCAACACGCTCTGATAGGGCCCGGCCTCAATCACGACGCTGTCGCCGGCGACGGCGACGACGCGCGCGGCAACCGGGGCGCGGTTCGGAAAGACTAGTTTCCAGCCCGCGGTATCGGCAGTCGCGATGAGCTGATAGCCAACGATGCTGTCGCCGCGCTCATTGAGCCCACGCACGCGCCATGTCCCCGCGAAGCTCGAGAGCGAGACCGCTGCTGGTGCCATGGCGGTCTGGGAGGCTGGTGGTGGGGGTGGGTTCGCCGGCTTCTTGCAGCCGATGAGAAGGGCTGCACAACAGGCAATGGCAACGGAACGCATTTGGTGGCCTCCTTCGCGGATGTGAAGCGCGGCCTACACGGGGTGTGCCTACGCTGCGGCGCGCTGAAGAACAATTCACGCTACACCAAAAACAGGATGGCGGTAAGGATGGCCGCCGTTATCAATGACTTTATGTGGACGATGCGAGCCTGACGTCGAACCTGGCTGAGCTCGGCCGGATCTGTAATTGGCTCAGAACCCTTGTCCATGTCGCGCAGACCGCGCGCCGCGAGTCTGACTCAGGTCTTACCCCAAGCCTGAAAGAAACCCAGCCCGGCGATCCAGATGGGTAGAGAGAGTACGAGCCGCCAACCGCGTGGCGCTCCGAGACCGAATAGGCCGGCAGCGACTAAGACAGCAGCCGCCAGGGCAATGACGCCCAACCTCAGGCGCTGCTGTTGGCCCCGTGGACCGATGTTCGGAATTGGATCGATCATCGCGGCGTTCGCATTTCGACTTGCTCGGTCGCGTGCGTCCACCGCTCGAGCCCCGCCTCGAGGCTGCGCTTCAAGGTCTCGAGCTGCACGCCGAGCCTGCGGGCCGTGGCGGCGCCGTCGGGACGAGTGTAGAGCGCCGGGTCCTCGAGCGCCGCGACCACCACCGCGACCTGGGCTTCCAGCTCTGTCACCGCAGCCTCCGCGTCCTCGAGCTCGCGCTGGGCCCGGCGCAGCTCCTGGCGCGGGTCGCTTTTCGTGGCAGGCGCGACCCGCTGGCGCTCGTGCACCTGGCGCAACGCCTGGTCCTCGGCGGCGCTGACCGCCGCGGCGTGAGCCCGCTCCGTGCTCACTTCCTCCCATTCCGCGAAGCCGCCGGCGAACTCCGTCATGTGCCGGTCGTGCAGGATCCAAATCCGCGTCGTCAGCGCGCGCAGGAGCGCACGGTCGTGGCTCACCAGGATCACCGTGCCGTCGTATCCATCGATCGCATCCTCGAGCGCCTCGATGGATTCGACATCCAGATGATTCGTCGGTTCGTCGAGCACCAGCAGGTTGGCCCCCGACAACATCAGGATCGCCAGCGCGACGCGCGCGCGCTCGCCGCCCGACAGCGAGTCGGCGCGCCGGAGCACCTCCTGCCCGGAAAACCCGAAGCGCCCGAGGTGGCCCTGTATCTGGCCGCGCTCCCATTTGGGGCGCAGTCCGGCGACTACGTCGTAAAGCGTCTTGTCGAGCGGCACTTGCGAGAGATCCTGCCGGTAGTAGCCGGCGGTGATCGAAGCGCCGAGCCGGAGCTCGCCACCCTGGGTCGGATGCTCGCCCAGCAGCGCTCGGAGCAGCGTGGACTTCCCTGCCCCGTTGCGTCCGAGAATTCCCAGGACGCCGGTCCGCTCCAGCGTGCCGCTGAACCGCTCGACCAGAGTGCGCCTGCCAACCCCCACGCTCACGTTCTTTGCCGCCAGCACCTGATCGCCGCCCCGTTCGGCCACCGCGAACCGCAGCCCCATTGTGCCATCTGCCCCGATCACGGGGCTGAGTCGAGGCAGCCGCTCGAGCCGCTTGCGCCGGCCCTTGGCCTGCTTGCTGTTCTGGCCGGCGATGTTGCGGGCGATATAGTCCTCTTCGTGCGCGATCGTCCGTTGCTGCTGCTTGAACGCCCGCTGCTGGGTCAGGCGGCGCTCGGCGCGCTGCGCTACAAAATCAGTGTAGCCCGCCGCGTAGGGCGTGGCGGTGCCACCTTCGAGGTGCAGCACGTGGTCCACGGTGGCCGCCAGGAACGCACGGTCATGGCTCACGAGCAGCACCGTCCGCTCACTCACCGCGAGGTATTGCTCGAGCCAGCGCGTGGTCTCGAGATCCAAATGATTCGTCGGCTCGTCGAGCATCAGCACGTCAGCGGTCGTCATGAGCTGCCGGGCCAGGCCGATCCGGCCGAGCTCGCCACCGCTGAGGGCGGACAGCGGCGTGACGCGGGCCTGGGCGGGATCGAACTCCAGGCCATGTAATACCGCGTCGATGCGCGCCGTGACGGCGTAGCCACCTTCGTGCTCGAAGCGCTCGAGGTCGTCGCCGTACCGGGCTAGTGCTCGGGGCGAGGAGTCGTGGGCGAGATGGGCGGCCTGTTCCACCAGGGATTGTTCCAGCGCCAGGAGCTCGGCGAGCTCGCCCGCCGCGGCCTCCCAGACCGTCGTCGCGGCGCCGTAGTCGCGGTGCTGCTCGAGCAGCGACACCCGCAATCCGGGCGCGCGCGCGATGCTCCCGCGGGTGGGCTCGAGCTCGCCCGTCAGCAGCCTAAAGAGAGTCGTCTTCCCCGTGCCGTTCCGGCCCACGATGCCCCAGCGTTCGCCGGGCGCGACCGTGAAGGAGACGTCGGAGAACAGGGTCGTGGCGCCGAAGTCCACACCGACGCCACCGAAACCAATCTGGGTCATGACGGCACCATCTACCTTTGCGAGGCGTGCTTAGTTACGGCCCAACCGCCACGCCAGGAAGAGCTCCTCGGCGACGGAGTACCCAGCCTTGGTAACCCCAAGCCACATGTTGATGCCGGCCCCGAGGAGCCACAGCGGAATGAACACCTTCGCCGCAGTGACAAGGCCCATCACCGGGGTGGGAGAGCCGAGCCAGGCGCCGATGAGAAGGCAGAGGCCAAGCAGTCCAAAGCCAGCGGCAATCACCTTGATTGTGTGCGCCACTAGAAGCTAGGGATGTGCCGAGGTCTTGGGCTGCTGGTATAGGCCAATGACGTTCCCGCCTGGGTCCCGGAATCGCGCCGTCACCTCGGGCGCGTCTGCGCCAATCGGTTGCACGATCTCGCACCCGTGGGCGGTGATCGCGTCGATGGTGGTGTTAACATCGTCAACCATGATGTAGAAGAGAAGCCCAGGCTGTGCCGATGGCGGGCGGCCGCGGATCCAGGTGCCGCTCACCTCGCCGGTCGTGTCGTCGAAGGCGGTGTGACCGTCGCCACGTTGTCTGATCCGCCACCCGAACACTGCCTTGTAGAAATCCGCCGACCGACGGATATCGGTGGCGGGCATTTCGATATAGCACACCTTACCATTTGTAACGGTGGGCGGCATTGGAACACTCCTCCTGGCCTTAGGGCTCCCGGCGGCCGGGATGCCGGTCTCCTTCGCGCGCTTGGCTGAGCAGCCGCTCGGCAAAATCGAGCCGCTCTTGCACCTCACTCAACTCGCGCCGCACGTCGCCGACATCGTCTCGAAGCGCCGCGATCTCGCTCTCGCTCCCCTGGTCCAGCGCGTCCGCCGACGACCGCGCCTCCTCGAGGCGCATCCGGCGCTGCGCCCAGAGCCCGAACGCCACGGCTAAGATGGCGTGGGCCGTTGCATGCCACTGCTCACCTGGTCCCACGAACCAGACGGCTACCAGATTGGCGGCGGACAACAGCACCAGCACTCTATTCCAGAAGCGCGTCTTCGTTGTCACGTTGGGAACCTCGTCGAGTCTATCTAAGGTACTAATTCAACCGATACGGAACCGTTCGACATACACCACGAGGCCCAGGAGCGCCTGCAGCGCGCCGATAATAAGGAGCGTGATGTCATGGCGGCCTCTCCAGAAGCGCCAGCCCAGACCCACGACGAGAGCACCCGACACGAGGAGAAAAAGGAAGAAGCCGAAGATGTGGTGTCCGTAGGCCGTGGGACTGCCGCCGATGGCGTGCGCGGCAAGAAGATGGCCGAGCAACCCAACAGCAAGTAGGGCTACACCGGCCCAAATACGGCGTCTCCAGAGGGTCATCGCGTCTCCGGGTACGTCATTCGCATGGGCACCCAACGCGGGGCGGTGATACGAGGTTTCGGGCGGCTGGGGAGCTCGAGGTCAAAGCGCGGGCGCTAGAAGACCGGTCAGGCTTCAAGCGCTTGTTAGGCCGCGGGCGCCGCATCATTAGTGAAGATGGAAGCCGAGTCCTATCCGTCGCGTAGTGAAGCGGCGTTGCCGGTGTGCGGCGCCCCGCACGAAACCGGCCTCCACGCCGATTGTCAGGCGGCCCATCAGGCGATGACGGAGTCCGGCAGCAACTAGCCAGCCGAGGCCGAGTTGCGTCTTGCAGTACGGTGAATTGTCAGGCACGTCGGCAGGACATTCTCCGGGCTGTGCCATGAGCCCGGAACCGAGTTCGATCCACGGGCTCAGTCGCTTCGGCGCAGTCAGAACGAAAACCGGCATGAGCCATTTCATGCTCCGGCCCGCTGCGAAGGTGGCTCCGCCTTCGAGGGCGAGGGCCACCCAATTGCCGTCCCGCGGCTGTACGCGAACGCCGAATGAGCTTCCCTTGGCGGACCGCTTCGGGCCACAGCAATCGATGGTGAAGGACTCCGTGAAGCGCGCGATTCCGCCCATCGCCTCAAAGCCCAACGTGAAGCGTTTCGGGGTTTGCGCGACGAGTACCAACGGTGCAGACCCGAGGAACAGAATGCTGAGTCGAGCGATCATCGGTTCACTTTCGGCGGCCTAGACGAACGTAGGTCGAGTTCCATGAAGACCGTTCCCGGCACCGGATTATGGCGATACGGGGGGATTTCTCGAAAGCCCAGATCACGATATGGGGCCTGCGCTTCCCGCATGGCCGGCAACGTATCCAGACAGACACAGTCATACCTTGCCCGGCGGCCATTGAATGTTACCTCCTCAAAGTCGCGGGCCGATCGCCGTCACGGCCTCGGCGGATGTCATGACTGGGATCACGTCGAATTCTACTAAGTCCCGCCACTTCATCATCCACTGCTCGAGGAGCTGAGGGTCGGAGCATTCCATTACCTGGAAGCAGCTCCGAAAGTCTTCGGTGACCCAGCTCGAGACGTAGCGCAGGCCATCAGGCGCGAGCCGGCCCTGATTGCGGAAGCGGCGATAGACTGGGACGGCATCACCGCCGCGAAAGTGTTCGATAACCATGTAGAGCATCGGGGTTTCCAAGGAGGCGGGGCTCGGGTTGCTGTCCTACGAGGGCTGAATGACGACTGCCGTTCCGTAACAGAGAACCTCCGTGGCCGAACCCGGACGGCCGACTTCGGAACTCTCGTACCGCACTCCGACTACGGCATTCGCACGCAGTTCTCGGGCATGCTGCAACAAAAGGTCGTAGGCCTGTTTGCTTGACCCACCGAGAATGCCTTGGCTTATCGTTGGGGATCTTACGACGATCCCGCGAACGAGACCCTTGTATTCGGTGATGCGATATCCCTCGATGGAGAACGTCGTCGTCGTCTGCGGCGTGCCTTGCATGCTTGCTCCTGGGTGGAGTGTTCCGTTAGGCTGCACCACTGAGGCTCTGAATATCCCTCCAAACGAGCCTTGGGGACGACGTGCGGCGCCGCTGCCTAACGGGGTGCGCCTAGGCAAAGCCCGGCGCGCGGGGGACCTGTTGAAAGACCGCGAGCAAGGCGGGCGGGGGCGCCACGAGCTTCCGCTGTCGCAGATCGAGCCAGCCCCCAGTCGACTTGACCGTAGCCGCGCGCTCACCAGCGGCGGACCAAATCTCGTTCTCAACCACGAAGCGGGCACCGTCGGGACTCATCGCGAGCGCCGCGTAGGTCACGGTCACCGTCTCGTGGAGGCCCACTTCGCGGAAGTATTCGAGTTCGTCCTTGCGCATCACGGGGCCGAGCGCGAGCCGGCGGAATTCGCTGGGCGGGAAGCCGTGTTCGGCAAAGAACGCCAATCGGACGTCGGCTGCGAGGTTGAGGTAAGCCCAATTCGCCATGTGACTGTTGAAGTCCATGGCACCCCAACCCGCGAGAAACTCCTTGGCGTAGCGATCAGCGAAGCGTGAGGTCATGGGGGTGTGTCTGCGAGAATGATTATGAAAAGCCCGGTCAAGAACGTCACAGGGTCTCCGGACTAGAGACGTATCGTCCTTGCAACACGAGGCTGCTTGACGGGGTGCGCTAAGCTGCCGCGCGCTGAAGAAAAAGTAGTCATTCCCTGATGTAAGCGCACCGCCGACAGCACTAAGAGTCGTCTCCAATCCCGGTCAGAGCCTCTCGGGCCCGCTCAACATCCTCTGCAGTGACCTGAATTCGGACGGGGCCAGTGACGGCGTTGTAACCGGCAGGAAAGCGGCCCATGCCGATCAAGTCCTGGACTCCCTCGCCCTCAGTAACATACCGGATCTGCTCGGCGTCCAAGGCTGCTTTCGCGAGGGCGATCACGACGGCATTGGCGGTCCGAAGCACAGTAACGAGTTCGTTGTTCAGTGACGCTCCACTTGTCAGGCGGCAGCTCCAGAAGGATCGAGCACTTTCCGAAAGCAACGAATCTGCACCGTTTCGACAAACCCCAAGGCGCGATGTGCCGCGGCACTGATGGCATTGTCGATGAGCGCGTCGGAGCCAAACTCGCTACACCCTTGCGCCCGGGCCCACTCTTCCGCGGCCGCCACGAGCGCCCGCCCCACGCCCTGACGCCGAGCGTCCGGCACCACGTACCACCCCTCGAGGTACGCGACCTTGTCGGTTTCGCAATTCTCGGCATACGCCCGGATCGACAGCTCCGCGAAACCAACGGGCACACCAGCCGCGTCAATGGCGAGCAACACCTCGAGCGGCATGCGCAGCGTCCCGGCAAAGAACTGTTCGATCTCTCCGGCATGAGAGGTGGAATCGCCCTCCGGCCACAGCGCTTCCCGCATTCGCAGCCAGGCGACAGCATCGTAGATCGTGGCAGCGCGAACCTGAACCATGATGTGTGCAATCTAGGGTTTTGACGGCTCGGCGTGGGGCGCGAACCGCACCCGACACGTCCGCGACGCCGAGACCTCCGCTGCCTCGCTGACCACAAACGTGTAGACGCCCGAGTCCACAAACACCTGCTCGGTCGGCGCGTTAGCCGTCACCCGACCCGCCGTCTGCTCGGTAGGCACTCTGAAACGTTCGATATCACGGAAGCCAAAGCTTGGGAGCACCAACGCCCGGCCCCGCGGCGTGAATACGACCAACTCCTCCCCATGCGGAACGCTCATGCGCAACGTCACGGTGTCGCCTCGCTCCACCCGCCTCGGCGTACACACGAGCGGCGGACGCGGATTGGGGAACGGCCACTGCCGCGGCGCGAGTACGTCGAACACGAGAAACGCCCCGGCCAACAGCGCCGGAAACACGAACCCGATGATCCAGATGGTCCCGTACGCCCGCAGCGCCGAGTCGGCTAACGACTCCTGCTCGTCGCTCTCCGCGTCAACCCGCCGGGCGTCGAGAAAACTGGTCAACTCCCAATACAGCACGAACAGAAGCAACGGCACGACCAGCGCGCCGATGTCTGCGCGAATATCAGGATTGACGTACGCAAGGAGGAACGCGGCGCAGGAGAGGTCCGCGACGATTTGCCCGACGGTGAACCAGACGCCCCGCTGCCGCCGCAGGACGAGGAGAATCATGGCCGCGGCGAGTAGCGTGCGCGCCCCCACATACACGAGCGTGCTGCTCCACAACCCCATCTAGCGGATCAGGCAGTGCATGGGAGGAACGGACAGGGAGGGATTCGAACCCTCGATACCCTTACGGGCATACCGGTTTTCGAGACCGGCGCCTTCAACCACTCGGCCACCTGTCCTTCTTTGTTACCCAACGGACAGGGTGGGATTCGAACCCACGTAACGGTTGCCCGTTAACACGCTTTCCAAGCGTGCGCCTTCAGCCACTCGGCCACCCGTCCGAAATACGAGACGCAAGCTAATCAGACATGTCGGAGCTTTCCACGGTCCACCTTCCCCAGATGCGTGCGCGGCAGCGCATCGAGGAACTGCACCGCGCGCGGCGCCTTGTAGGGCTCGAGTCGCTCGCGCGCGAATGCCTGCAGCTCCTCGGCGAGCCCCGGCCGCCGCTCCGTCGCGACAACGAACGCGTGCGGCTTCGTGAGCCCGTTCGCATCCTCGATGCCGACGACCGCCACTTCCTTCACGAGCGGATGCTGCAGCAGACAGCCCTCGACCTCCTGCGGCGCCAGCCACTTCCCTCCCACCTTCAGCAGGTCGTCCGCTCGGCCGCAGTAGGTGAAATAGCCGTCGCCATCGCGGCGGATGAGATCGCCCGACACATACCATTCGCCCCGAAACGCGGCCCGCGTCTTGTCCATCTGCTGCCAGTAGCCGATGGCACGTGAATCCCCCTTCACCCACAACATGCCCACCTCGTCGTCGGGGAGATCGTGCCCAAGGTCGTCGCGGACTCTGACCTCGAACCCCGGCACGGCGGTGCCGAGTGTGCCGGGCTTCACCGCGCCCGGCCGGTTAGAGATGAAGATGTGCCACATCTCGGCAGTGCCGAGCCCATCGAGCAGCTCGACGCCGAACGTCTGCTTCCAGCGCTCGTACAGCTCGACGGGCAACGCCTCGCCCGCCGACGTGGCGAGCCGGATGCCGGAGAGATCCTGCTGCGCGGCGTCCGGGTGGCTCACCATCTGGTTCACCATCGTCGGCACGTTGATCAACACCGTAGGCCGGAACTTCTTGATCTTTTCGAACAGCGTCTCGGCGGTGCACTTCTCGGGAAACAGCGCTGCCGCCGCTCCCACGGAAAAGGGAAAGAACAGATTCGAGCCGGTCGCGTAGCCGAAGAACAGCTTGGGCACGGCGAGCGTGACGTCGCGCTCGGTGAGGCCTAGCACCCGCTGCCCGTACAAGACCGTCGTGTTGGCGAACGACGCATGGCTTTGCACTACCGCCTTGGGCTTGCCCGTCGTCCCACCCGAGAACAGCCAGATGGCGGCGTCATCCCGGTGGCTCGGGAACGTTTCCAGCGCTGTAGAAGCCCCCTCGAGCGACCGGGTCGTGCTGACCTCTCCGACCACGATGATCTGCTTGAGATGAGATTCGGCGCGCGCCGCCTGAAACGCCGGGGCCGTATGGCGGTGCACCAGGGCGACGCTGGCCCGCGTGTAGGCGTAGAAGTACTCGATCGCCTCAATCGTGAGCTGCGGGTTGACCATGACCACGACCGCGCCAACTTTGAGTGTGCCGAACAGCGCCGCGACGAACTCCGGCCCGTCGGGCAACGCGATGATCACCCGCTGCTCGGGCTGCACGCCAGCGCTCCGGAGCAGCTGGCCAAAACGGTTCGCGAGCGCCTGCACGTCGTCGTACGTGCGCGTGCCCTGGTCCGTCAGCAGCGCCGGCCGCTCTCCCCGCCCCTCGCGGACCCGGGCGTCCAGTAACCAGTCGGCGAGATTCAACCGCTCAGGAAGCTCGAATGTCATGACCAAGGATACTGATGCCGGTGCATGAGCTGGCGCAACTGACCTGGGAGGACGTCCGCGAGCTGGACCGCGGGAACACCATCGCGATCCTGCCCGTGGGCGCGATCGAGGCTCACGGTCCCCATCTCCCGCTCGAGACCGATGTCATCATCGCGGTTGCGATGGCGCGCGCCGGGGCGGCAAGGCTGTCACAGCGTGGCCATTCCGCGCTCGTGCTACCCGCACTGACCTATACAACTGCGGCATTCGCCGCCGCCTTCCCGGGGACGATATCGATCTCGACCGTGACGGTCACGGCGCTCGTTGTGGACATCGCCCGCAGCCTCTCGCAACAGGGCTTCCGGCTGCTCGCCATCGCGAACGCTCACCTCGACCCCGAGCACCTGACGGCGCTCACCGAGGCGGTGCAGCTGGGCCGAGCCGACCGGCTCCTGCCGATCGTCTTCCCTGACTTGACCCGCAAGCCCTGGGGCTCGCGGCTCGGCGACGAGTTCAAGAGCGGAGCGTGCCACGCTGGACGCTTCGAGAGCTCGATCGTGCTCGCCGAGCGGCCCGAGCTGGTCCGCGAGAGTCTCCGCCACTCCCTCGCCCCCAACGCGAGCTCTCTCTCGCAGGCCATCAAGAGCGGCAAACGCACGTTCGAGGAAGCGGGCGGGGCGCGGGCATATTTCGGAGATCCGGCGGCGGCGGCGGGCGGCGAAGGCCGGCAGACGATCGATGTCCTGGGCGGAATCCTGGAGGAAGCGGTGCTGGCGGAGTTGAAGACATGAGATTCACGGGGCTGGGAGCCGTCGTGACGGGCAGCGGCCAGGGGATTGGGGCCGCGGTCGCGCGCGCGCTCGCTGCCGAAGGCGCGGCCGTCGTCGTCGCGGCCCGCACGTCCGAGCGCATCGCAGCGGTCGCCGCAGAGATTCAACGCGCCGGCGGCCCAAGTAAGGCCTGGGCCGTACCCTGCGACGTGACCGACCCCACCAGCGTTCGGGCTCTCGCCGCCGCCGCCACCCAAGCGCTCAAGACCGTAGATATCCTGATCAATAATGCCGGCGTCGGCCACAGCGCCCCGCTGCACAAGATCACGCTCGAGGACTGGAACCACGTGCTGGCGGTGAACGCCACCGGGACGTTCCTGTGCACCCAGGCCTTCGTGCCCGGGATGCTCGAGCGGAAACGGGGATCGGTCGTGAACATCGCGTCGGTCGCCGGACTTTTCGGTGCGCGCTACATCGCGGCGTACGCCGCCGCGAAGCACGCCGTTATCGGCTTCACCCGCAGCGTCGCCGCTGAGGTGGAAGGCACCGGGGTCACGTGCAACGCCGTCTGCCCGGGTTTCGTGGACACCGACATGACGCGCGAGTCAGTCGCCCGCGTCGTCGCCAAGACGGGCAAGTCGGCCGAGGAAGCGCTGGCGGCGCTGCTGACGTCGTCGGCGCAGCAGCGGCTGATCAGTCCCGAGGAAGTCGCAGAAGCGGTCCTGGCGCTGTGCGACCCGCGCGGCGAGCGGACCAACGGCACCGCCGTCACGATCGCCGGCTGAGGAGACTATGACGTTCGACATCATCAATCCCGAGTCATTAGGCCGGCCCAGCGGCTGGAACCACGGCATGCTGGGCCCGAAAGGCGGACGGATGCTGTTCGTCGCCGGCCAGATCACGCCCGTCGGCGATTTCGTGGCGCAGTGGGACGGCGCCCTGGGTCGCGTGCTGGCCGTCGTGCACGCCGCAGGCGGACGTGCTGAGAACATCGGGCGGATGGTCGTATACGTCACGGACCGGGCCGCCTATCTCGCGAACCTGACGCCGCTCGGCGAAGTTCACCGCAAGCACATGGGCCGCCACTACCCCGCGACGGCACTGGTGGAAGTCAAAGCCCTCGTGGACAGCCACGCGCTGGTCGAGATCGAGGCGGTCGCCATCCTATGACGCTGCGTCCCACGTCGTTCCTGTATGAGCTCGACCCCCAGACATCCGTGGCCACGATCACGCTCAACCGGCCGGAGCGGCTCAACGCCCTCACATTCGCCGTGTACGCCGAGCTGCGCGACGCTTTCCGGACGCTGGACACGGAGCCGGGGGTCCGCGCCATCGTCATTACGGGGGCGGGCCGCGCCTTCTGTTCTGGTGGCGACGTGGAGGACATCATCGGCGCGCTGCTCGGCAAGGACCTGAAGGCGCTGCACGACTTCACCCAGCTCACCTGCGACTTGATCATCGCCATGCGCCGCTGCCGCCGCCCGATCGTGGGCGCCCTGAACGGCACAGTCGCGGGGGCGGGCGCGGTGATCGCGGCGGCCTGCGACATCCGCATTGCGGCCGAGTCGGCGAAGATCGCGTTTCTGTTCACCAAGGTCGGATTGTCCGGCGCCGACATGGGGGCAGCGTGGCTGCTGCCGCGCATCGTCGGCTACGGCCTCGCGAGCGAAATCCTGCTGACGGGCGACTTCGTGGACGCCAAGCGGGCGTACGAGGTCGGCCTTTACAACCGGGTCGTGCCGCAGGCCCAGGTGCTCGCCGAGGCACGCGGCATCGCGGAGAAGCTGGCGCGCGGCCCAACGGAAGCGCTCGGCGTCACGAAGCAGGCGCTCGAGGGTGAAGCCGCGCTCGACCTCGAGGCGGCGCTCGCCTACGAGGCCGAAGTGCAAGCGCAGCTGATGCAGGGGCCGAACTTCCGCGAGGCGCACGAGGCCTTCAAGGCCAAGCGCGATCCCAAGTTTATTTGATGATCGACACCGCGCCGATCCGCGCTTTCCTCGACGACAAGCACGTCGCCCTTGCGGAGCGCGTTGGGGACTTCGCCACGCGCCTCCTCGCCCCGCTGCGCGAGCCAGCGGACGATGCGGCGGCGCGCGATCAGGCGCGCGACCTCTTGGGCAAACTGGGCGCGGCCGGCTGGTTTGCCCCCATCGCGGACCAAGATTGGCGGGCGTGCTGCCTGATTCGCGAGGCCCTCGGCGCGGCCTCGCCCCTCGCGGACGCGGTGTTCGCCCTGCAGGCGCTCGGCACCGTACCCATCCTGTTGTCCGGCAACGATGCCATGCGGAAGCGCTGGCTCATCGCGGCCATCAAAGGCCAGGCGATGGCGTCGTTCGCGATGACGGAGCCGGACGCCGGATCCGATGTTGCCGCGCTCGGCACCACGGCGCAGCTCGACGGTGACGCGTACGTCCTCTCGGGCACGAAGACGTTCATCTCTAACGCGGGGATCGCGGACTTCTACACGGTCTTCGCCACGACCGACGCCACGAAGCGCGACAAGGGGATCGGCTGCTTCGTCGTCCCGGCCGACACGCCGGGGCTCCGGTTCGTGCGACCGCTCGTCCTGTCCTCCCCCCACCCCCTGGGCGAGATCGCGTTCGAGCGGGCGCGCATCCCCGGCGCCTGCCGTCTCGATGCGGATGGTGAAGGCTTCAAGCTCGGGCTCGGGACGCTCGACCGGCTGCGGGCCACCGTCGGCGCCGCGGCGTGCGGCATGGCGACCCGCGCGCTCGAGGAGGCGCTGGCCCACGCCCGCTCCCGGCACCAGTTCGGCAAGCCGCTCACCGAGTTCCAGCTCATTCAGGAGAAACTGGCCCGCATGGCGACCGATCTCACCGCCGCGCGGCTGCTCGTGTATCGGGCGGCGTGGGAGAAGGACCGCGGCGCCCAGCGGGTGACGCTCGAGGCAGCGATGGCGAAGGCGTTCGCTACCGAAGCGGCCCAACGTATCGTGGACGACGCGGTGCAGATCCTGGGCGGGCGCGGCGTGCTCGCGGATCACCCGGTCGACCGGTTGTATCGCTCGGTGCGCGCGTTGCGGATCTACGAAGGGACCACCGAAATCCAGCACCTGATCATCGCCGGACAGCTCGTGAAGGGCCGCCCGGCGTGAAGATCGTCGCGATCGGCGGGGGGCCGGCGGCGCTGTACTTCGCCATCCTGATGAAGAAGGCGGATCCCGCCCACGAGATCACCGTGCTCGAACGGAACCGGCTTGACGACACGTTCGGGTTCGGCGTGGTGTTCTCCGACGCGACCCAGAACAACCTCGCGGCCGCCGATCCCCAGACGTACGACGAAATGGCAAGTCATTTCGCCCACTGGGACGACATCGACGTCCATTACCGCGGTCAGGTGATCAGATCGAGCGGCCACGGCTTCAGTGGACTGTCGCGCCGGGGACTGCTCGCGGTGCTGGGCCGCCGCTGCCAGGAGCTGGGCGTTTGTCTCGAGGTGGGCACCGACGTCAAGGATCCCGCGGTCTACTCCGGGGCCGACCTGGTCTTGGGCGCTGATGGATTCAACAGCACCGTGCGCCAACGCTACGCCGAGCACTTCCAGCCGAGTATGGACGAGCGCCCCAATCGCTTCGTCTGGTTGGGCACGACGCGCCCCTTCCCTGCGTTCACGTTCTACTTCAAGCGCGACCAGCACGGCCTGTGGCGCGTGCACGCGTATCAGTACGAGCAGGGTCACTCGACATTCATCGTCGAGGCCACGGAAACGACCTGGCGTGCCGCGGGCATGGACAGGGCGAGCGAGGACGAGACCGTCACCTTCTGCGAAGCGTTGTTCAAGGACGAGCTGCAGGGGCACCGGCTGCTCAAGAACCGGTCGCTGTGGCGCAGCTTCGTGACCGTAAAAAACGCCCACTGGTCGCACGGCAACGTCGTGCTCGTGGGCGACGCGGCCCACACCGCCCACTTTTCGGTGGGCTCGGGGACGAAGCTCGCGATCGAAGACTCGATTGCGCTGACCGGCGCGCTACGGCAGCAACCCAACGTGCCCGCCGCACTCGCCGCCTACGAAGCGGAGCGCCGTCCCGCCGTGGAGAGCCTGCAACGCGCGGCGCAGGTGAGCCTGCAATGGTTCGAGGACACCGAGCGCTACATGGACCTCGAGCCGTTGCAGTTCGCGTTCAATCTGCTCACGCGCAGCCTGAGGATCACGCACGACAACCTCAAGGTCAGGGATCCAGAATTCGTAGGTAGGATCGACCGTTGGTACGCAGCCCAGGCTGGGGTGCACACGGAACCGCCGCCGCCGCCGATGTTCACACCGTTCCGGCTGCGCGATCTCGTCTTCTCGAACCGGGTCGTTGTGTCGCCGATGTGCCAGTACATCGCCGAGGACGGGATGCCCAACGACTGGCACGTGGTGCACCTCGGCAGCCGCGCGATCGGTGGTGCCGGACTCGTCTTCTCGGAGATGACGGACGTCTCGCGCGAAGGCCGGATCTCGCCCGGATGTACCGGGATGTACTCGGCAGAGCATGTCGCCGGCTGGAAACGCATCGTGGATTTCGTGCACGCGAATAGCGGCGCCAAGATCGCGATCCAGCTCGGCCACGCCGGCCGCAAAGGCTCGACGCAGCGGATGTGGGACGGGATGGACGAGCCGCTCCCTGCGGGCAACTGGCCCATTATTTCTGCCTCGCCGCTGCCCTACTTCCCCCACAGCCAAGTCCCCAAGGAAATGACGCGCGCCGACATGGATCAGGTGAAGGAAGACTTCGTGCGCGCCGCCGAGTTGTCCGACGAGGCCGGGTTCGACCTGCTCGAGCTGCATTTCGCGCACGGCTATTTGCTGGCGAGCTTCATCTCGCCCCTCACGAACAAGCGCACCGATAAGTACGGCGGCGCACTCGAGAACCGGATGCGATTTCCGCTCGAAGTCTTCGATGCCGTGCGCGCCGTGTGGCCGGCGCACAAGCCGATGTCGGTGCGCATCTCGGCCGTGGACTGGGCGCCGGGCGGGATGCAGCCGGCGGATGCCGTGGAGGTAGCGCGCCTGCTCAAGGCCCACGACTGCGATATCACCGACGTGTCGGCCGGCCAGACCGTGGCCGACGCGAAGCCGCAGTACGGGCGCCAGTTCCAGACGCCGTTCGCCGACCGCATCCGCCACGAGGTGGGGATCGCCACGATGGCCGTCGGCAACATTTCGTCGTATCAAGACGTGAACACGATCCTCGCCGCCGGGCGCGCGGATCTGTGCGTGCTGGCGCGCGCGCATCTGTGGGATCCGTATTGGACCCGTCACGCCGCCTACGAGCTCGGCTATCCGCTTCCCTGGCCGGACCCGTACGCGACGTTGAACAAGTACCGCCCGAGGCTCACGTGAAGCCCGTTACGTATTCGAGTTACTTGCGATTGGATGAGTTGTTGTCGCTGCAACGGCCCCGGGAGGGTCCGCTCGAGCACGACGAGACGCTCTTTGTCATCATTCATCAGGTGTACGAGCTGTGGTTCAAGGAGGTGCTGCACGAGCTGGACTACCTCCAGAAGCTACTGCGCGCCAACGACACGCCGCTGGCGGCGGCCACGCTCAAGCGCATCCTGACGATCCTGAAAACGCTGGTCGCGCAGATTGACGTGCTTGAGACGATCACGCCGCTCAACTTCCTCGCGTTCAGGGACCGGCTCGAGTCGGGGAGCGGCTTCCAGTCGCATCAGTTTCGCGAGATCGAGTTCATCCTCGGCCGCAAGCAGCGTTCCGCCGTAGATCGTTACCCTGAGGGGAGCGAGCCTCGGAAGCGCATCGAGGCTCGCTTCGGCGCGCCGACGCTGTGGGACGCCTTCCTCCACTATCTCGCGGCGAACGGGTACGCGGTGCCGAAGAGTCCGGACGTGCCATCACCCGAGGTGCAGCGGATCCTCGTGGACGTGTACCGCAAGAACCCGACGGTGGCGCAGATCGCCGAACGCCTGGTGGATCTCGACGAAGGCTTCATGGAGTGGCGCTACCGGCACGTGAAGATGGTGCAGCGCACGATCGGCACGAAGCCCGGCACCGGCGGCTCGGCAGGCGCCGAGTATCTCCTCAAGACGCTCAATCAGCCGGCCTTCCCCGACCTGTGGGCGATTCGCGCGGAGCTGTGATCCAACCGGAAAGGTTGACCGAGCACTATCGCCGGTTCCGTGTGAGCGAGCGGATCCTGCTCACCGGGCACTCGCATCAAGCGTGGCCGGATGTTGGCTTCGAAGCGCAGGCGCGCTCCTGGCTGGACGCCGCCGAGCTCGTGGACGACATGTGGGAGCGCGCGTTCGCCCAGGCCGATGCCGTCCGCCAGGGCTTCGCGCGCCTCTTGGGCGACGCGCCCGAGCGGATCGCGCTCGCGGCCAACACCCACGAGCTCGTGGTCCGGTTTCTCTCCGCCCTTCCTCTACGTAAGCGCCCGCGCCTCGTCACGACCGACGGCGAGTTTCACACCATTCGGCGGCAGCTCGATAGGCTGGCGGAGGAGGGTATCGAGGTTGTGAAGGTGGCGCACGGGCCCGCGGCGACGTTGGCCGAACGGCTCGCCGGGGCCGTGGATGGACGGACGTCGGCGGTGCTCGTCTCGGCGGTGCTGTACGGCAACGCGCACATCGTGACCAACCTCGGCACGGTGCTCACCGCGGCAAAGCGCGTGGGGGCCGAGCTGCTGGTGGACGCGTATCACGCACTCAACGTCGTCCCTTTCCTACTCACGAACGAACGCCTCGAAGGCGCGTACGTGGTGGGCGGAGGCTACAAGTATTGCCAGCTGGGTGGCGGGAATGGGTTCCTGCGGATGCCGGCGGACTGCGACCTACGGCCCGTGATCACCGGGTGGTTCAGCGAGTTCACCGACCTCACCCAGGCTGCGCCCAAGGGTCGTGTGGAGTACGGACCTGGGCCCGCGCGATTCGCCGGGGCGACGTACGATCCCGTCAGCCACTACCGCGCCGCGGCCGTGTTCTCCTTTTTCGAACACCAGAAGCTCACGCCCGAGAAGCTGCGGGGGCTGAGCCTGCACCAGATTGGATTACTGGCGAAAGAGTTCGATGCGCTCGATGCTGATCCGAAGGTCATCAGCCGCGATCGCACGGTACCGCTCGAGGGGCTTGGCGGGTTCCTAGCGCTGCGGACGCCACACGCGGCGCGGCTGCATGCCGCGCTCAAGGAGCGTGGCGTGATGACGGATTATCGAGCGGAGGTGCTACGGTTGGGACCGGCGCCGTACGTGACCGACCAACAACTCACCGAGGCCGTTGCGGCGTTGGGCGACGCGCTGCGAAAAAGTCCTTGATCAACTGACCGCAGGCCTCGGCCTCGACCCCGCCGACGACCTCGACCCGGTGATTCAGCCGCGGATGCCGGACGATATCCCCCACCGACCCGCACATCCCCGCCTTATCGTCGTAAGCCCCGAAGACCAATCGGCCCACTTTGGCCAGCACGATCGCGCCGGCGCATTGGGCGCACGGCTCGATCGTCACGTACAGCGTGCAGTCGGTCAGCCGGTCGGTCTCGAGCGCCTGCAGCGCCCGCTCGATGGCGAGGAACTCGGCGTGCAGCGTGGGATTGCGCCGGGCGACGGTCTCATTGTGCGCCTGGGCGATGATTTCATCGCCGCGCATCACGACTGCCCCGATCGGCACTTCATCCATGGCCGCCGCCAGCCGCGCCTGCTCCAGCGCGGCGGCCATGCCCTTATGCACGCACCGACTCGCGCGCCGCACCCTCGGCGGGAATCCGCTCGAAACGGAGGGAATTGCCGTCCTTGGCCCGGTCCACGAGAATCTTGTCGCCCTCGGCATACTGCCCCTCGAGGACCGCCATCGCCAGCGGGTTCTGCAGCATCCGCTGGATCGCGCGCTTCAAGGGCCGCGCTCCGTATACCGGGTCGTAGCCCTCGGCGACGATCAGCTGCTTCGCCGCAGGCGTGATTTCGATCGTCAGCTTGCGGTCGGCCAACAGCTTCTCCACCCGCTTGATCTGGATATCCACGATCTTCGCGATGTCTTCGTGCGTCAGCGACCGGAAGATGATGATGTCGTCCACCCGGTTCAGGAACTCAGGCTTGAACGCTTGCCGCAGCAACTCCATCACCTTCGTCTCGGCCTGCTCCCAGGCGACGGCACCCGTGCCCGCCTCGATGAGATACTGCGACCCGATGTTCGACGTCATGATCAGGACGGTGTTCCGGAAGTCCACGGTGCGGCCTTGGGAATCCGTCAACCGGCCGTCGTCGAGAATCTGGAGGAGGACGTTGAACACATCCGGATGTGCCTTTTCGATCTCGTCGAACAGCACCACGGAGTAGGGCCGGCGGCGAATGGCCTCGGTTAGCTGGCCGCCCTCCTCGTAGCCCACGTAGCCCGGCGGCGCGCCGATCAGCCGCGCGACGGCGTGCTTCTCCATGTACTCCGACATGTCGATCCGCACCAGCGCCCGTTCGTCGTCGAACAGAAACTCGGCCAACGCCTTCGCCGTCTCGGTCTTCCCGACGCCCGTGGGGCCGAGGAAAATGAAGGACCCGGTGGGCCGATGCGGATCTTGAAGTCCCGCGCGCGCGCGCCGCACGGCATTCGCCACGGCGGCCAGCGCCTCCTGCTGTCCGATGACGCGCTGTCCCAGCTCGTCTTCGAGCTTGACGAGCCGCTCCTTCTCCGACTCGAGCATCTTCGTGACCGGGATGCCGGTCCACTTGGAGACGATCTCGGCGATGTCCTCCGCGTCCACTTCTTCCTTCAGGTACTTCCCCTTCTTCTGAATCTCCGCGAGCCGCTTCTCCAGCGTCGAGATCTCCTTCTCGATCGCCGGGATCCGCCCGTAGCCGATCTCGGCCGCCTTCTGGAGATCGCCGCGGCGCGTCGCCTGCTCCGCTTCGGTGCGCAGCTGCTCGAGCTCGGCCTTCTTCGCCTGAATCTTCTGGATCGCTTCCTTTTCCGCCTGCCACTGCGCCTTCATGGCGTTCGTCTTTTCGCGCAGCTCCGCCAGCTCCTGCTCGATCTTGGCGCGCCGCTCCTTGGCGGCCTTGTCCTTCTCTTTGGCAAGCGCCGCCAGCTCGATCTCGAGCTGCACGATCTTGCGCTCGACCTCGTCGATCTCCTGCGGCAGCGAGTCGATGGCGATGCGTAGCCGGGCGGCCGCCTCGTCGATCAGGTCGATGGCTTTGTCGGGCAGGAACCGGTCGGTGATGTAGCGGTGCGACAGCGTCGCCGCGGCGACGATCGCATTGTCGGTGATGCGGATGCCGTGGTGGACTTCGTAGCGCTCTTTCAGGCCGCGCAGGATCGCGATCGTGTCCTCGACCGACGGTTCGCCCACGAAGACGGGCTGGAAACGCCGCTCGAGCGCCGGATCTTTCTCGATGTGCTTCCGGTACTCATCGAGCGTCGTCGCGCCGACGACGTGCAGCTCGCCGCGCGCCAGCGCCGGTTTCAGCATGTTGGAGGCGTCCATCGAGCCTTCGGCGGCGCCCGCGCCGACCAGCGTATGCATCTCGTCGATGAAGACGATGTACTTGCCTTCCGCCGCCGTCAGCTCCTTCAGGACCGACTTGAGCCGCTCCTCGAACTCGCCGCGGAACTTGGTTCCGGCAACCAGCGCACCGATGTCGAGCGCAACGAGATGCTTGTTCTTGAGCGAGTCGGGGACGTCGCCGTTGATGATCCGCTGCGCCAGCCCCTCGACGATCGCCGTCTTGCCGACGCCCGGCTCGCCGATCAGCACCGGGTTGTTCTTGGTGCGGCGCGACAACACCTGCATCACGCGACGGATCTCTTCGTCGCGGCCGATGACCGGATCGAGTTTTCCCTTGCGCGCGAGCTCCGTTAGATCGCGCGTGAAGCGCTGCAGCGCCTGGTATTTGCTCTCGGGCTCCTGGTCCGTGACCTTGTGCGTGCCACGCACCCCTTCGAGCGCCGCGAGCAGCTGTTTGCGATCCACCCCCGCCGCCGACAACAGCTGGCGCGCCGTCGTGTTCTTCTCCTCGGCGAGCGCGAGCAGCAGGTGCTCCGTCGAGATGTAGGCATCGTCGAGCTTCTTGGCTTCATCGTCGGCGCGATCCAGCACGCGCGACAGCTCGCGGGACATCGTGGGATCGGAGCCCCCCGATTGCTTGGGGAAGCGCTCGATCTCACGCTCCGTTTCCGCCTGGAGCTGCGTCACGTTGAGCCCGGCTTTTTGGAGCAGGGGCACAACGATCCCCTCCTCCTGCTGCAGCAGGGCGTAGAAGAGATGCGCGTCGTTGATTACCGGATTGCCCTTGGAACGGGCGAGCGAGGCTGCCTGGTGCAGCGCCTCCGCGGCCTTGACGGTGAGACGGTCAGGTTGAATCATATTGCCCCTCCGTAGGGCAATGGGTCTGCCCCCCACATGGCAACCGGCGTGCCGCTGAAGCTGGTCAAAATGACAGGGCGGCGACAGGAGTAGGTCCTTCGCCGCCCCGCCTTCATACGCCTTTTTTGCGCTTATTCACGCCGCTTATTTCATGACGATCATCTTCCTCGTGAACCGGCGCCCATCCACGATCAGCTGGTAGATGTAGACGCCCGATGCTGCGTCGCGGTCCGTGTTCAGGACCTTGCCGTCCCAATAGGCGTTGAACGCGCAGGCCCCCCCCCCCCCC
>DATNMO010000051.1:0-50637 GCA_035602245.1 Gemmatimonadales bacterium | reverse complement strand
CGTGGTGTGCGACACGGTCGCGGTGAAACCATTAGCCGTCACCGTGATCGTCGGGCCGAGTACGCCACTGGTCGTGTTGTACGCGGTACCCAGGTTGCTCGTGTACTTCACCGAGTCGGCGAAATACGCCTCTTCGGCGGTGATCAGGTTACGCAGATCCGACTTCATTGACGCGAGGTACGCCTTCTCCTTCGTGTTCGCGAACTTCGGAATCGCGATGGCGGCAAGAATGCCGATAATCACCACGACGATCAGAAGTTCAATCAGAGTGAAACCCTTGCGGTTCATCGGGACAGCCTCCCTGTAAGGAACTAAGACACGGGCGACGCTACTATTCCGCCAAGGCTAGAGGCACGAATCGTGCCCTGGATGGAGGCAAAACCTGTAATACATTATGCCACAATCACTTAAGTCATTCATGGCGGGTTCGCCGCCAGCTCAAAAGCGTTGAAAAGTCACGCTTTTTGCAAGTTGCCCTGCTTGACGCAAGAATTAGCTACCTCATTGCAAATACTTGAGATACCAGCTCTCGTCCCAGGGGTACTGCCGGCGAGCCGAATCGGCAACTGCGACTGCTCCCGGACGGTCTCCACGCGCCAGATTCAGCAGAAACTGCGCACGCAGCGCCAGCCGCTCGGCGGACCGGGTCGCGCGCGCGCGCGCCACGAGCGGGGCGGCTGCGAGCGTGTCGCCGAGCCCAAGCAGATAGATCGCGCGCGCAGCATCGACGTATGGATCGCCGGCGAACAATGAGTCCGCAACACGATACTCGCGTCGCGCTCCGGCCGTGTCCCCAAGACCCGCCAGCACCGCGGCAGCGGACGCGTGCGCGCGGAAGGATTCCGGATGCTCGGCGAGGAGCGTCAAGAGTTGCGAGCGATTGTCCCGCCATGCAGGAAGCCGATCGAGCGACCGCGCGCCACACGCGAGTGCCACCAACGCGAGCGCGGCAACGGCCGGCCGCGGTCCCCACCGCGCCTGAAGCCGCGCGAGCCCGAGCCCGACCAGCGCCGCGGGCAGCGCGACGGCGAGGTAAAGGTTGCGCTCGGCGAGAACGACGCCGGACGCGAATAACAGGTTCGCCGTCGGTAGATAGGACAGTACCGCGAGCGCGGCGGCGAACGCCACCGCCGGTACGCGCCGGCGACACCAGAAGACGAGCGCCGGGACGGCCACGACGACCAGCGCCCCGGCGACAGCCTCCGCCGAGAACCCGGCCCGGGCCGGCAGCACTTGGGGGCTGTAATCGGCCGAGAGCGATGCGGGCCAGACGAGCAGCATCGCGGCCCGCAGCACCGCGGGCAGTGCGACCGCGAGCCGGCCCGCCGCGCTGTGTCCATAAAAAACCGCGGCCGTATCGCTTGCTCCCACCCAACCAATCGCGAGCCACGCAGCGAGGAACGCCGTCGTGACGATCCCGAGAGCGATCCACAGGCGCGGCGGGTAGCGCGGACCCTCGGACCCTTGGAGCCATCTATCCAACAGTATGACGACACCGGCAATGACACCGTGCTCCTTGCTGAGCATAGCCAGCATCGCACACAGCACCGCGGCGGCCCACCAACCGCGTCGGGCGGCGAGCACGGCAGCCAGGATCCCGGCGGCGGCGAGCAGCTCGGCGCGGCCCACAAGGCTGGCGACTGCTTCGACGTGGACTGGGTGCCAGGCGAACAGCAGTCCCGCCCCGGCCGCGGCAAGCGTTGGAAGCCAACGCGCCATGACAGCCGTGAGCAGCACGGCAGCGAGGCCATGCCACAGTGCGTTCATGACGTGGAGCCAACCCGGCCGCCCGCCCGACAGGCTCCAATCCACAGCGTAGCTCAAGATTGTGAGAGGCCGGTACAACCCTGCCCCGGACTCCCGGGGCCAGTACGGCGATGCGAAGGCGCGTACTGCCGCGCCAATCGAGTGGGCCGCGGGATTCGACGCGATGATGGCACGGTCGTCCTGCACGAAACCGTAGCGGACGGTTGGCAGATAGAGCGTCACGGCGGCGATGAAGACTACGAGGAGGGAATTTCTCACCGCGCGCGCGCGAGCAGCGAGTCGGCGACCGCCGAATCGCCGCGGGAGCGAGCGGCGAGCGCCTCGGTGCGATAGTAGCCCAGACAGCGGTGACAGAGCCGCTCCGCGTCGGCGAGCAACGAGTCGGCGAGGCGCGGCCGGCCAAGCGTGAAGGCCGCGTCCGCGCCGGCGACATACAGGGAAGGATCGCGGTCGAATGTGCGCGTGGCGATGCGGACCGCGGCGAGCGCCCGTTCAGGGTCGCGATGGCTCTGATAGAGCGCCGCCATACGCGCCGGCCCGCGATAGGAATTGGGAGAGTCGTCGAGGATGCTGAGCGTCACCGCGCCGTCGTCGCGCCATATCGGCACGCGCAACGCCGAGCGGATGCCTCCGGCCAGCACGAGCAATACGACTACGATCCGCAGGCGCGCAGGAGGAAGGCGCGCGAGCGCAGCTCCGGCCCCGAGCGCTAGACCGGCCGAGGGTAGGTACAATGTGCGCTCCGCCAGCAGGACGCCTACAGGAAAGAGCAGATTGGCGACCGGGAGGAACGCGATTGCGATCCAGCCAAGTCCGAACGCCTCCACGCGCCGGCCGCGCCGCCACGCGAGCACCAGGAGAGTTGCCCAGGCCACGAGGCAGGCAACGCCGAGCAGGAAACGCCCGTCGAGCACCGACCGCACCAGAGTCCGCTCCGCGGGCGAGTAATCAACGCGCAGCGTGAGCGGAAACAGAAGCAGGCGGGCGACGTCAGCCAGCCCCGCCACGGCGGTGAGGCGCACGGCCACCGGGCTCTGCCCCACGAACACGGGGGCGATGTCGTGCAGGCGGGCGTACGGGTGCAGGACCGCGCCCCGCAAGGCCACATACACCGCCGCGATCGCCAGCCAACTCCCGACAAACGAGAGCATCCGGTGTCGCGGCGGCCGCGCGAGTCCAACCGCCCATGCCCAGAGGATGAGCCCCGGCGCGACCGCCGCGTTCTCCTTGCTGAGCAGCCCGGCGGCGAGCGCGAGCGCACTCCACCCGATGCTGTCCTTTACGACGGCGGCGTACACCGCCAGGCACGCACCGACGGCCGCCATCAGCTCTGCTCGCCCGATCACGTTCGCGACTGCCTCCACGTGGACGGGATGCACGGCGAAGATCAGCCCGGTCACGAAGGCGGCACTGATCCCTGCCCAGCGGCGGGCCAACGCCGTCACCGCCAGCGTCGCGCCGGCGTGCCAGAGGAGATTCACCGCGTGGAACCAGGGTGCGTCGTCGATCTGACCGTCGACCACGTATGTCGCAACCGCAAGTGGGCGATAGAGCTTGCCCCCCAAATCGGGAGGCCAGTAGGGCGCGACGAACGCCCGCCACAGACCCTCCACCGAATGCACGAGCGGGTTCCAGACGATGATGTATAGGTCGTCCATCGCGAAGCCGTTCCAGAGCGCCCCGAGATGCACGACCACGGCACATGCAGCGACCGCGAGGTAGAGGCGCCGCTCGCTACTTTCCACGGTTTAGCGCGAACAGCCAGCGCCCACCGGACCAGCGGTATACGCCGGTCAGCCAGGCGGGGTAGGCCCCCAGCAACCCGCGCAGCTCGCCAGCGGACGGGGACGCTGCGCTCGCCAGGAGGACGTGCGTGACTCCCATGCGTTCGAGGTAGGCCCGATGCTCCGCGGGCGTGGGGCGTACAACTTCGCGCCGACGATAACTCTCGAGATAGAACGGCACCGTTTGGCGGCGCGTGTAGAGCCAGACAAGCGCCTCGTCGTCCGTTGCCACGACGGCTCCAGCCGGTAAGTCAGCGATGACGGGAAGCAGCTCGGCGAAGTTGGCGGAGATCGCGCGCGCCTGAGTCCCCCACCAGCCCCCCGCAAAACCCCGAATCTCGTAGTGCAGGTACCCGCCGACGAGCAGCGCCGCGAGCAGGGCGATCGGAATCCGCAGACGCGACCAGCGCCGCCACAATGCCAGCGCTCCCACGCTCCATGCAAAGGCCAGCCACGGCAGCACAGCCCAAAGGAAACGGTCGGGCGGATAGGGCCAGACCGCCAGAATCAGAAGATAGAAAATGAGGGTGAAGCCGATCGCCGAGCGGCGCGAGACAAGCGCGAGGCCGTACAGACCGACCCCGAGCATCGCGGTGGCGAGGACGTGGTAGATCCAGGGCACCGGGATCCACCCCAGCGTCAGCACCTCGAGGGGCCGGGGGAGATCGGGGGCGCTGATGCCCAGGGCTGATAGTCCCGTCTGACGCAGAATCGCCCCGTAGCTCCCGTAGTTCAGCGCGAGGGCGGGATCGATGCCCTGCTCGTGAGTGACGACCCAGAGGCCCCACGCGAGCGCCGCCACGGTAACGGGGATCAGTACCGCGCCCAATGTCCGCAGCGGCACGCGCCGCGACGCGAGAAAACAGATGATGCCCGCGGCCGCCGCGACGCCGATCGAGCGGGTCAGCAGCGCCAGCGCCGTCACGGCCCCCGTAACCCAGGGCGATGCGCCGCGGTCGGCCAGGATCACGGCGGCGGCCAACAACACGCCGAACAGCGGCTCGGCGAACAGGACGGACTGGGTGGCCAATACCGGGATGGCCACCGCCGCGGCCGCCACCAGAACTGGCGAGAGCCAGTGCGGCGCGGACGGATCGAGCAGCTCCGTCCGCATGAGATGCCACGCGATCAGCGCGGCGCTTAGAGCGGCGAGCAGGAGATTGAGCAGCTTTGCGGCCAGCGCCGCGCTGCCCACGGAAAACAGGCCAAAGAGCGGCGCCAGGACGACAGGATAGAGCGGCGGGTAGTGAACGGCGGCGGGAGTGCCCGGCAGATGGGGATGCACGTAGCCGAGGCCGCTCGCGAGCGCCGTCCCGAGTCCCGCGTATAGGCCGTCGTCGTAGAAGACGCCGACGAGCGCGTGGTTCAACGTGAGCGCGCCGGCGGCGAGAGCGACCCCCGCCGTGGCGAGCCCGCCTTTCACCGCGGGAGTGAGCGCCAATCGCGGGGGGGCGGAGGGGGAAACAGGTTGTACCGCAGGATATGGAAGAAAGCCGCGGCCCCATCCCGCCACGTGATTTTTTTTCCCTCCGCGTAGGTGCGGCCGCTATAGGAGATCGGGAGCTCCCAGATGCGGGCCTGCGCCTGCGCCAGTCGGGCTGTGATCTCCACTTCGAAGCCGAATCGGTTGGCGGACAGCGGCAGGCGCTTCAGCAGGTCGGTGCGCACGAGCTTGTAGCAGGTCTCCATGTCCGTGAGGTTCAGGTTGGTGAACATGTTCGACAACAGAGTGAGGAAACGGTTACCGACGTAATGCCAGAAGTACAGCACCCGGTGCGGGCCGCCCTGGAAGCGCGAGCCGTACACGGCGTCGGCTTTACCGTCGGTGATGGGCGCCAGCAGCGCCGGCAGATCGAGGGGATCGTACTCGAGATCGGCGTCCTGGATGACGACGACATCACCACTTGCGTGGGCAATGGCCGAGCGGATCGCAGCGCCCTTGCCACGGTTCTTAGGGTGGCGAACGAAGCGGTCCACCTTCCCAGCCGACTGGAGACGCTCGAGGACGTCGCCCGATCCGTCCGCGGACGCGTCGTCCACCGCAATGATCTCTGTGGGGATGGGTACCCGCCGCACGCGGTCCACGACCTGCTCGATCGTGGCGGCTTCGTTGTATACCGGAATGCAGACGGTAAGGCGGAGCGTGCTCACTTCTCAGGGGTGGCCCCGGGGGCGGGGGTCGGTGGGGGAGCAGGCGACGCCGTCTTCTCGGGTCCCTCGTAGCGGCTCAGCTTCCGGTACAGCGTGGAGGGGTCGATGCCCAGCACTTCGGCCGCCCGGGTCTTGTTGCCGCCTTCGCTCTGCAGCACCCACGTGATGTAGGCCTGCTCGATCACCTCGAGGCTGGGATTCTTGTGCAGCCGGTCGGCGATGAGGGGCTCGGCCTTGCGCTCGCCGATCTTGTCGGGGATCGCCGAGCGCGAAATCGACTCGCCCTTGGTGAGGGTGACGGCGCGCTCGAGCGCGTTCTCGAGCTCGCGCACGTTGCCGGGCCAGTCGTAGGCCATGATGACTTCGATGACGTCGGGCGCGAGCTGCTTGGGCGGCTCCCCGCGCTCCGCGGCGATGTGATCGAGAAAGGCCCGCACGAAGATCGGGATGTCGTCGCGGCGGTCGCGCAACGGCGGCAGGTTGATGTTGATGACGTTCAGCCGGTAGTAGAGGTCGCTCCGGAACCGGCCGCGCTTGATATCGTCCTCGAGGTCGCGGTTCGTGGCGGCGATCACGCGCACGTCCACCGGGATCGCCTCGGTGCCGCCGACGGGGATGGCTTCGCGCTCCTGCAGCACGCGCAGCAGTTTGACCTGCGTGGCGGGCGACATCTCTCCGATCTCGTCGAGGAAGAAGGTCCCGCCGCGCGCCGCCGCGAATAGTCCCTGCTTGTCGCGCACCGCCCCCGTGAACGACCCTTTGACGTGCCCGAACAGCTCCGACTCGAGCAGGCTCTCCGGGAGGGCGCCGCAGTTGAGCGAGAGGAACGGCCCCTCCGTGCGCGCCGACAGCTCGTGCAGGTAACGGGCGATGACCTCCTTGCCGGTGCCCGACTCTCCCTGGATGAGCACCGTGCTTTCGGTCGGCGCGACCTGCTCGGCGAGCCGCAGCACGTCGCTGAATAGGCGCGACTTGCCGAGCGGCTTCACCTGCCCCGAGCGCTCGCGGCGCCGGATTTCCTGCTTGAGCTGCTTGTTCTCCGCGCGCAGGCGTCGGTGCTCGGCGGCGCGGCGACAGATCGCCACCATGTCGTCGTTCGAGAACGGCTTCTGGATGTAGTAGAAAGCCCCCTCGTTCACCGCCTGAATGGCGGTTTGGAGCGACGCCTGGGCGGTCATCAGGATCACGGGGGTTTCGGGATCCTGTCCGCGGACGGCCGAGAGAATCTCGATGCCGGTCACCCCCGGCATCTTCAGGTCGGTCAAGACGATGTCGGGCGCCGATCCCTTGAGCTGCTCGAGGCCGGCTTTGCCGCCCTGCGCGGTGGTGACGTCGAAGCCCTCGTTTTTGAGCAGGATCCGCAGCGTCTCGAGGATGCCTTGCTCGTCGTCGATCACGAGAATTGATGGAGCCTGTGTTGCGGTCATCTCAGGCGGCCTCCTCCTTGCGGCGGGCGGCGGGGAAATACACGGTGAATGTCGTCCCCTGGCCCGGCTTGCTGTCCACCAGCACCAAGCCGCGGTGTGCCTCGACGGCGCGCTGGACGATGGCGAGGCCGAGCCCGGTGCCCCCCACGCGCCCCGTCGCGAACGGCTCGAACAGCCGGTTCTTGAGCTCGTCCGGGATTCCCGGTCCGTTGTCGCTCACCCGCAGGGCCACGGGATTCTCGATTCCCGCCCCGCCCGGCAGCTCGTTCGGGGCGGCAGGTCCTGTGCGAACGGTGACCGTGGCACCCTTCCCCACCGCCTGCACGGCGTTCAGGACGAGGTTCGAGACGACGCGATGCAGCAGGTCCTCGTCGCCCTCCATCGGGGTCGCACCACCCTGGAGCACGATGCGCGCGTCGGCGCCGCACTCGGGGTGCTGGCGCACCAACCGAATCGCCCCCTCCGCCACGTCGTGGAGGTCCATCGGCCGGCATTCGGTCACCCGCACGCGCGAGAAGTCGAGGAATTCCGACAGCAGCCGCGACAGCCGGTCGCTCTCGCGTACGATCAGATTGGCGAGGAACTTCTCGTCGGGGTTGGAGCGCGAGGACCGCGCCAGCTGCTCGACCGAGCTGCGAATCGACGCGAGCGGGTTCTTGATCTCGTGCGCGAGGCTCGACGAGAGCTCGGCCACCGCCTCGAGCCGCTCGGCGCGTAAGTGGAGCTCCTCCAGGCGCTTCGAGTCCGAAATGTCGGTGAAGATCGCCGATACGCGCGGGGGCTCACCCACCGGGCCGTCGAGCGTGGTCGTCGTCACGCCGATCGGGAACGCGCGGTCCGGGCGGTGCACGGTCGCCTCCACGCGCATCTGCCGGACGCCGCGCCGCGCGGTGGACGTCACCGCCGCCCAGAACTCCGGCGCGAGGCGCGCGAACTCGGGCATCACCGACCGTCCCAACCACTCGCGCGCGCGGAACCCCAGAATCTCCTCGGCCGCTGGATTGGCGTACAGCAGCCGGCCGGCCGCGTCGACGGTGATGACGCCCGTGCGGATATTGCGGAGGACGTCGTCGGCCTCGAGCTGCACCTGCCGTACTTCGGCCGCGAGTGCTTCCCGCTCCGCGCCCATCACCGTGACCCGGCTCGCGACGTAGGCCGTGACCGCCGCCACCAGCACGAAGACCGCCAGCTGGATCCAGACGCCGGGCGATAGCGCGGTCGGGTGGCCCCAGAGCACGTCGGCGAAATACACGAGACCCGAGAGCATCGTGACGAGGGCGGCGCTGGTCGGCGGCATCAGCAGCGCGGTCACGGCGATCACAAGCACGTAGAGGCCGGCGAAGTCGCTGTCGGGCCCACCCGTGATGTGCACCACGGCCGTGATCAAGGCGACGTCGAATACGGCCTGCAGATAGAGGAACGTCCGTCCCGGATGGCGCCCGCGCACGTGCGTGTGCCAATACGAGGCGAGCGTGACCGCGACCGCCGCTACCAGCATCAAGGACGTGGCGAGGATGTCTTGGGGAGCGACGACGCGGATCTTCAAGGCGGCGCTGACGTAAATGGCGACCGCCAAGCACATCCGCCCTAGGTAGACGAGGCGAAGGAGCTTGGGAGGGGACGGGCTCGCCGACCCTTGCGGGGTGACGTCCAGCCAGCGCATGGTCGGTGAGTATTGGCGTCGCTCTGGCAAAATGCAAGAGCGAGCGTTACAAGAAAGGGCCCCGGCGACTGTGCCGGGGCCCTTCGTATGCCGTGCGCTTCTTAGTGCGTTAGGCTAGTGGCCATTGATGAAATCGTTGAACGGGCTCGAGCTCAAGGGCGGCAGGTTCATGGCATAACCAGCATTGCCCGACGGGCAAACGGCGCCAGTGAAGGCGACAGTCGGGAACGTCTGGATCCAGGTGGGCTGCACGACCTCGCACAGTAGATACGACCCAGCTGCGATATTCGTGAAGGCGTAGTTCCCTGAGGCGTCGCTCATGCTGCTTCCGACGACCACACCGTTCACCAGCAGCTCGACGCACCAACCCGCGAGACCGGTCCCTGGAGCAACCTGGAGCACCGTTCCGGTGACCGTCACGTCACCAGCCGGAGCAATCGCCGCGGAGCATGAAGCGGGCGGCGGGGGCGGAGGCGGCGGCAGTATCGTACCGCAGCTGTCGTTGCCCTGGTGCTGCCCCTCCTGCTGACTGCAGCTCTGCGCAGCGGCTGCGGCGGCAGGAGCGGCGGCAGCGGGCCGGCGTACGCGGGGCTTGCGACCCTGCGAAACGCTCGCCACAAACGGCGTAAGAACCAACGCAAACAGGATCATGAGGACGCGCATCGTTCTCTCCTGACAAGGTTGAATCACTGGCGGCCCGGCGGACATAGCGAGCATTCGCTCGCCGTAGCCCCGTAGCTTTGCGCCACCGCCTTTCGGCGGCTTTGCTCTGAGCAGCACAGCGAACCTGGGCAAGAAGCGCACCCGACTGGCCGGATCTGCAGTAACATCAGGCTGGACAATGAGATAGAAAGGCGAACGAGGGGAATGTTCGGGTCGTGCTCAAGTGCGCAAGCCTAGGCTTGCATTATGCCTCTTTTCTGGCGATTTGCAGCTACTGGACTGCGTTCACCATGTCGAAGATCGGCAGATACATGGCCACGACCATGCCACCGACGATCACGCCCAGCACGACGATCATGATCGGCTCGAGCAGCGACAGCAGGGCGCTGACGGCCGCGTCCACCTCGTCATCGTAGAAGTCGGCGATTTTCGTGAGCATCTCATCGAGGCCGCCGGTTTGCTCCCCAACGGCGATCATGGAGATCACCATCGGAGGGAACACTTTCGATTTTTGGAGCGGGCCCGCGATCGTTTCGCCGCCGGCGATCGACGCCCGGGACTCCATCACGGCGTTATGGATTACCATGTTGCCGGCCGTGCGGGCGGTGATCTCGAGGCCATCGAGGATCGACACGCCCGAGGAGATCAGGGTGCCGAGCGTGCGCGTAAAGCGCGACACGGCGGACTTGCGGAGCAGATCGCCGAGCACCGGGAACTTCAGCAGCAGCCTGTCGATCTGCAGCTTGCCCGGGGCGGTCTTGTAGTAGCGGTTCAACGCGAACACGCCAAAGACCCCTATCGCGATGATCGCCCACCAGAAATTCTTGAGGATGTTGCTCGCCCCGATGACGATCCGGGTGGGGAGCGGCAGGGCGAGGTTGACCGACGCGAACATGCTCTGGAACGTGGGGATCACGAAGATGAGCAGCACGGAGATGGCGATGCCGGCGACCGAGAAGATCACCGCCGGGTAGATCATCGCGCCTTTCACCTTGCGGACGATAGCGTCGTTCTTCTCGAGGAACGTGGCGAGCCGCAGCAGGATCGTGTCGAGGATGCCGCCTGCCTCGCCGGCGGCCACCATGTTGACGTACAGGTCGGTGAAGGCCTTGGGGTGCTTGCGCAACGCGTCGGCGAGTGTGTGGCCGCTCTCCACGTCGTAGACGACCTGGCGCGTCACGTCGGCGAGCACCTTGTTCTCGGTCTGCTGGGACAGAATGTCCAGCGCCTGGACGAGCGGCAGGCCCGAGTTGATCATCGTGGCGAACTGGCGCGTGAAGATGACGACGTCCCGCGTCTTGACGCCGGCCTTGAAGAGGTTGCCCAGGCCTCCGCCGCCCTTGGCCTCCCGCACCTGGACGACCACCATGCGGTTCTTGCGCAGGTGCGCGATGACCTCGTCGCGGGACGCGAGGTCGATCTTGTCGCGGACGAGATCGCCCTTAAGGTTCCGCGCGGTATACTCGAAGACGGGCATGGTCTATGCTCCTGTGCCGCGCCTCACGGGCGCGCGGCGACCTTGGGTTGGCCGCCCTTTGGCGGCGCGCCGGCGGCGGGCGGGCCGTCCTTCTCGTCGGGGGGCGTTTCCCCGATCGCCCGCAGGAAATCGTTCGGCTTGGAGGTCACGCGCAGGCACTCCTCCTTGCTGACTTCGCGACCCATGTAGAGCTGGTACAGCGCGTCGTTGAGCGTCTGCATGCCGTACTTCTTGCCGGCCTGCATCGACGACTCGATCTGGTGGACTTTGTCGTCGCGGATCAGCGCCCGGATCGCCGGCGTGCACACCATGATCTCGGCCGCCATCACTCGCCCCCGCCCCTTGGCGCGCTGCAACAGCGTCTGGGTGAGCACGCCCTCCAGCACGAAGGCGAGTTGGGCGCGGACCTGGGACTGCTGATGCGACGGGAAGACGTCGATGATGCGGTTGATGGACTCCGCCGCCGAGTTGGTGTGCAGGGTGGCGAATGCGAGGTGGCCGGTCTCGGCAATCGTGAGCGCCGCTTGAATCGTCTCCAGGTCGCGCATTTCGCCGATCAGCACGACATCGGGATCCTGCCGGAGGGCGTACTTCAGCGCGGCCCCGAAGCTGTTCGTGTCGGTCCCCACCTCGCGCTGGTTCACGATGCAGCTCTGGTGCCGGTGGATGAACTCGATCGGGTCCTCCACCGTGATGATGTGCCCTTTCAGTTCCTTATTGATCTTGTCGATCATCGCGGCGAGCGTCGTGCTCTTGCCCGACCCCGTGGGTCCCGTCACCAGGACGAGCCCGCGTGGCCGCTCGGCGAGCTGCGCCACCACGTTGGGCAGGCCCAGCTCGCTGAATGTCTTGACGTTGAACGGGATTTGCCGGATCACCACCGAGACACAACCGCGCTGCTTGAAGCAGTTGCCGCGGAACCGCGCCAGGTTCTGGATCCCGAAGGAAAAGTCGAGCTCGTTCTCCGTCTCGAAGCGCTTCTTTTGATTCTCGGTGAGCACCGAGTAGCCGAGCGACAGCGTGTCCTTGGGGGTGAGCACGTCCTCGGTGGAGGCGTTCACGATGTCGCCGTCCACGCGAAGCTTGGGGCGCTCCCCCGCCACGAGGTGGAGGTCGGACGCGTCCTTCTCGATCATCTCCTCGAGCAGGGCTCGAAGGTTTATCGGCATCGCTCGGTCTCCCTTAGCCGGCTGCGGTTTCCTTGACGACTTCTTCCAGTGTGGTGACGCCCTTCTTGACCTTCACCATCCCATCCATGCGCAGCGTCAGCATCCCTTCTGAGACGGCAAGGTCTCGCAGCTCCTCGGTCGACCCGCCCTTCAAGATGGCCCGCCGCAGCGGGCTCGTGAGCGCCATCACCTCGTACAACCCCTGCCGCCCCTTGTAGCCGGTGCCGGCGCAGGTGTCGCAGCCGGCGCCCTTGAAGAACGGCCCCTCTTTTTTGTCGATGCCGAAGGCGTGCATCTCCTCAGGAGTATACTCGTGCTGCTGCTTGCAGTCCTTGCAGATGCGCCGCACCAGCCGCTGCGCCACGATCAGGTTCACGGCGCTCGCCACGTTGAAGGGCTCGATGCCCATGTCCACCATGCGGGTGATGGTGGACGGCGCGTCGTTGGTGTGCAACGTCGAGAGCACCAGGTGGCCCGTGAGCGCGGCCTTGATCGCGATCGACCCCGTTTCCAGGTCGCGGATCTCCCCCACCATGATGATGTTCGGGTCCTGGCGCAGGAACGCCTTGAGCGCCGCCGCGAACGTCATCCCCACGTCGTTGCGGACGAGCACCTGGTTGATCCCGAGCAGGTTGTACTCCACCGGGTCCTCGGCGGTCATGATGTTCACGTCGATCTGGTTGATCCTCGAGAGCGCCGAGTATAGCGTCGTCGTCTTACCGGAACCCGTCGGGCCCGTGACCAGCACCATGCCGTAAGGATTGAGGATCGCCTTTAGGAGCTCGGCCTCCGCCTTGGGCTCGAAGCCGAACGTCTTGAGGTCGAGGGTCAGGTTGCCCTTGTCGAGAATCCGGAGCACGATCTTTTCGCCGAACAGCACCGGGAGCGTCGAGACGCGGAAGTCGATCACCCGCGCCCCCATTTTCAGCTTGATACGGCCGTCCTGGGGGACGCGGCGCTCGGCGATGTTGAGCTGCGCCATGATCTTCACGCGGGAGGTGAGCGCCGCCCGCATCTTGATCGGGGGCTTCATGACCTCCTGTAACGCCCCGTCCACTCGGTAGCGCACCCGCATCTCGTGCTCGAACGGCTCGATGTGGACATCGGAGGCGCCGCGCTTCACCGCGTCGGTCAACAGACCATTGATGAGCTTGACGACGGGCGCGTCGTCCGCCAAGTCCTGCGCTTTGACGTCCTCGTCTTGCGCATCCTCGACGAGCTCGAGGTCGTCTTCGGCCGACTCCACGCTCTTCAAGAGCGACTGCAGCTGGGCGTCGGACTGCTGGTAATAGCGCTCGATCGCGTTCCGGAGGGTGTATTCCCCGGCGATCACCGGGAATACGTCGCAGCGCGTGATGAACTTGATGTCTTCGATGGCGGTGACGTTATTCGGGTCGGCGATGGCGACGGTCAGCGTCCGGCCCTCCCGCTTGAGGGGCAGCACCGTGTGCTTGGTCGCGATGTCGGGAGGAATGAGCTTGAGGATCTTGGGGTCGACTTCGAAGCGGGACAGGTCGACCGCCGGCATGCGGTACTGCCGGGCCAGCATCTTGGTGACCTCGGTCTCCTCGATGAACCCGAGCTTCACCAGGGTATAGCCCAGCCGCATCCCCGAGTTCTTTTGCTCCAGGAGCGCCTTGCGGAGCTGTTCCTGGGTGATCAGACCCTCGCGGACGAGGATGTCGCCGAGCTTGTCCTGGGTGGCCGCTGCGGTCGCCGTATGCAACTCGTTGAAATTGAAGCACCTAAAATATTTCCCGGGGACAGACCGGTCAAGGCTGGACGACGAAAGGACGGATTCCGTCCAGCAATTTCGGACCCACGCCCGGTACACTATCGAGCCGCGCGAGACTGCCAAATGGGCCGTGCTCGGCGCGCCAGGCGACGATGCGCTGCGCCAACGCGGGGCCGACGCGCGGCAAGCGTGTGATCTCGCTCACGTCGGCGCGGTCGAGATCGATCCGCTCACCGGGGAGGAGCGGACGGGCCAGCTGCGCGGCCCGGCGCGCGGTCTCGCGCAGGCCCGCGCCGCGAGAGGGAGAAGCGGACTGCAGTTGGACGTCGCCGGGAGGCGAATCGGGAGAGGGAGACAGGACGAAGCGGACGCCGGCGCCGGCTAATGCAAGGAGAGCCAACATGAGCGCGGCTCGGCGATCATCCATCCGCAAACTATATCCAGCGCCGTTGCCGCCCGGTCATCCAAAAAACGCGGACAGGCACTACTCTTTGCCTGTCCCCGTTTTTATTGCCGTACCAGTGCTACCGCTACATCACCGACAATCTGCAGGCTCTCCCCGCTCACCTTATCGATCGTGTCTTCCGTCGTGTGCCAGTACGGATAATCGAAGTCCACAACGTCGATCGCGTGGATCCCGCCCTTTTGCAGCGCGACATGATCGTCGGTGAGGGTGTGACGCACGCTGGCAACGAACTGCCGTTCGTGGCCCCGCTCCGCCGCGACGCGCCAGACGCGCTGCACGACCTCAGGAGCAAAGGCGACGGAGTTTCCCTCCTGATAAATCTGGAGGTCTTTGTCCGCGACCATGTCGAATAGCACGGCAAACAGCGGCTGATAACCGGCGGGGCGGTGCGCGGCGAACCAGCGCGAGCCGATCAGGACGTCGTTCGAGTCGGCAAAGTCACCGTAGTCCTCGCCGTCGACGAACAGCAGATCCACGCCGCCGGCCGGCGCGCGCGCTTTGAGCGCGTCCGCAACCCCCAACAGGACCGCGACGCCCGACGCGCCGTCGTTCGCCCCCGGTACGGGCAGCCGTTGCTGACCAAGGTTCTCGCTGCGGTCCGCCATTGGGCGCGTATCCCAGTGGGCCAGAAACAGGACCCGCTCGGTCGCCTGCGGGCGGAAGCGGGCGAAGAAGTTGCGCAGGTGCAGCGTGTCCCCCCGCCGGGTGACGTGACGGATCTCCTGCACGATTACCGTGTCGGCGCGGGCGCGCAGTTCGGTCAGGAGCCAGTCACCGGTCCGGCGGTGACCAGGCTTGTTGGGGATGCGCGGACCGAAGGCCATTTGCTGTTCGATGTAGCCGAACGCGGTGAGCCCATTGAATTCGGATGGCCCGCTCTTCGATCCCCTTCCCTCTCCCCCTCCCCCCCCCGCGCGTGCCTGGCAGGCGAGCAGCAGTCCCAGGCCGGCCGCCGTTATCCAGCGCCCGCGGCTCATCGGAGCTGCCCCACGCTGGTCGAGAGCTGCACGAACGCCGTGATCACGAGTTGGGCCACCTTGCGGTTGGTCTGCCGCTCTTCGTTCAGGATGTAAGCCATCTGGAGCCCCGCGCTCATATTAGGAGGAATGTCGGTGTCCATCGTAAGCTGCGCCTGCGCCTGCCGGCTGTCCACGTAGGGCACGCAGTCGTCCCGGCCGGCACTCCGTAGGCACGTCGTGTTGCTCATCGCGGAGTACTGGGCGGTCGTACGGATGTTCGAGTGCCACCGGCCCAGCGAGGACGGGGGCCGGAATGAAAAGGTCAAACTGGCGTTGCGCTGGTTGCGCTCGGTCCGGAACAGGTTGCCCGCGGCGAGCTGTTCGCTGCGGTTTTGCGAAGCGTTGAGGTTCGTGAGTACGCCGCCTGCCCAGATCAGCGAGATGGAGGGGGCCATCGTTCGATCGATCGACCGCGTCTGGGACGCGCTGGTCGCCGATTCGAACGTGGGCTGCTCGTTGGCGCTCTCCGAGCGGCGATATGTGAATTGCGCCGTCAGGCTCGACAGCACCCGGCCGACGGTCTGGCGCCCCGGCGTCAGCGACCAGCTAAGCGTGCCGTTGGGCCAATCCAACGTGCTGGTCCGGATAGGCACCTGCTGGTCGGCGCGCAGTGACCACGCGATGCCGCGCGTGCGGCGGTAGCTGGCGTTGGCGCGCACCCCGAGCCACAGCGCCGCCGACCCGCTGGCGGTCACGGTCGTGTTCTCCTGCGCCGAAGCCGCCAGCAGCCCGCCCACGCGCCGGAAGTTATCCAGGCCCCCCAAGGCGAGTTGATACGCCGCCCCAGGAGCGTCGCCAGCGCGATTGAAGGTCGACGTGCGCTGCCGGCTGTAGGCGACGTCCATGCTCGCGAGCCGGGCGAACCAGGACACGACACCGGCGGAGTCACCGAAGACAGCCTGCGCGAGGCGCCGCGGATCCAGCTGGGTTCCCACATCCAAGCGGCGCGCGTTGCTGAACGCCGCCGGAATCCGAAAGGCGCCCGCGCTGTCGCCGTCAGTCCTGACCGGTTGCCGGGCATTGGGATCGCGCGCCAACGAAAACGACGAGGTTAGGGACGCGCGTGGCGAAATCCATGGCGCCACGCGCGGGGTCACGCTGACCAAGGACTGCAACGTGCGTTGGGTCTCGATGCCGATATGCTGTCCCAGTAGCGACGTCCGCCCCTGCCGGACCAGGCGACCGATGGTCGTCGAGTCGCCGTAGTCGCGAAGATCGCGGGTCGACCCGGCATCCAGGGTCAGTTGAACTCCAGGGACGGGAAGGAGGTCCGCGGACGCCGAGTTGCGCCACACCCGGGTCCGGGACACAGCCGGTGGCAGACTGTCGCTTGGTCTCGGGATGGGCACGGTATAGGAGAAGCGCTCGGCGTCCGCCCCGGCGAGGCCCGACCGCAGCCGGATCGCGGACGGGTTTATGCGCAGCCGGCGCGCACCGATCGCGACGGTGGCGGGGTTTGGGAGCAGTGTGTAGTCCATGTTCAGCGCGAAGCTGGTCCCCGTGGCCCGGGAAAGGTCGGAGCGCGACGCGCCGCTCGTGTATTCCCCGGAGATCCCGACGGGGTCGAGGAGCCAGCGTGCGACGCCGAAGGCGGCGCGCTGCGAGCGCCGCGCGGAGAAACTGATGTTGGTCGCGGATGAACGCGGCGTGCGGAGACCGGGAATCGCGTCAGCCCGGAGGTCGGTGCGGTTCAGGTAGAACGGAGCGCTGGCCGACCGCGTGTGCTGTACCGTCACCGGAATGGAAAGGCCCCACGACCCGGGCAGGAAACGGCCGAGCCGGACGGTACCGGCGATGCTCGCGGCGTCGTCCGTGACGTACGACGGGTCGTCCCCCAGCTGGCGGAACTGCCCGTCGCGGCGGGATAGGTTGACAGCGAGATCGGCCACGTCCGCGGCGGCCACGCTGATGCTCACCGCGCCCGCCACCCCGGTTTCCTGCACGACATCGCTCAAGCGGATGTCGTCCACCCATGCTTCCGCTTGGTCCACGACGACTCGGCTTTGCACCCGCCAGATGCCCGCGGCGATTTCCTGCACGCGGGCGAGGTTGGGGGGCGCGGTCCCGGGGTCGCGTACGTGGACGATGTAGGGGCCGTCGCACATTACGTAGGCGCTGTCGTACGGAACGAGCGTCGAGTCGGGACATCCTCCATAGACCCGCGCGCTGTCGCCCCGCAGCCAGGCCTGCTCGATCTGGGCGCGCAGCAGCAGCCAGCGCTCGAAATCGACGACCACTTCCGGCTCCCAGGAGTCGGTGCGCGCGGGCGTGTGATACAGATAGAAGTTGTCCCGGTCCTTACCCACCTTAATGAAGAAATCGAGGTCGCCCTCGTCCCAGCCTGGGCCACGCCCGCGCGCCCACACGCGCAGCTTCTTGTACTTGAGGAAGTTCTTGTCGCCTTCGGCGGTGAAGCGCAGGTAGGCTTCGGCCCGCTCGCCGGTCGCGAGGCCGCGCGCGAGCAGTCGCAGCGATCGCTCGTTGATCTGGACCGCTCCGAGCTGCAGGCCGGCGTCGCGGCGGCCCGCTTGGTCGCCGACCCCCGGCGGGGAGGTATACCCAAGGTCGCCGTTCTCGGTACTCACGATGGCGGCGACGACTTCCCCGATCCCCGTACCCCGCTCCCCGGCGATGCCGCGAATCGGCGTCGCGCTGCGCTTCACCCAGGAGCTCCCGACCAGCCTGACACGCGCGAGGCCGAAATAGATCTGCGGCGAAGGCGCTCCCGGCGACGGATTGGGGGGGGCCACCACGGTGAGGCGCAGCGCCTGGACCTGGCGCAGGTTCGGCTGGCCGATCTGCAGCGTGTCGGTCCGGAAGGGAATGCGGTACAGCCGCCAGCCGGCCGCGCCACCCGTGGGATCCGGCAGCATGCCGCCATCGCGCACGTAGTAACGATCATCGCCGATCGGAAAGACGTAGCGGACGAAGCTCTCGGCCGTCTTGACGCCGATGACGGAGTCGAGCGCGAAGTCGTCGTCCTGGTCTTCCGTATCGACACTCCCGTTATGGCGTCCGCAGCGCGACCGGACGTCGCCGATGGTGTACGGCACCACTTGGCCGTTCTCCGTGGCGCTGCAGAGCGGCAGCGTATCGACGACCACCCCGCGTGTCGCATCAAGGATGCCGTCCACGACGCGGTCAGAGAGAATGCCCTCGTCGTTGATCGTCGCGCTCCACGTCTTGGTGCGCGGGTCACGCTCGGTGTCGAGTCGTCCAGCGCCGGCGCGTTGGACGCCGGAGTACGTGGTGTCGCCGTTCGCGGCCACCCGGAACGACTGGGGAACGAAGGCGAGCGCGTCTTCGAACACCGCGCCGAAATCCAGCAGGATCGCGGCGCGATTCGTCTTCGCGGTGCGGGCGCCATCCTCCCACACCCAGAACTCCAGAAACTCGATGCGCGACAGATCGATGCCGGTAGGCGACAACGTTTGGGTGAGGGAGCGCCAGCGCGTGGTGCCCCGCGATGGCTGTGTCCAGTTGGGTAAACCCCACGAAGGGGAGGCGGCGCGAGTGTTCGCAAGTCCGAGCACGGTGTCGGGCTTCAACGTCAACCAGAGAACCGGCTCGGCTGCCTGCGTCTGGCCTACGAACCGCAGCGTGGGATCGATCTGCTGCGGGAGGAACTGGATCGGCTCGTAGCGGTTGTTGCGAAAGTTGTATGGAAGGCTTTGCCACGTGAGGAACGCGGCATCGTTCGGATCGAACGCGGCCCCGATCCCGAACGGCACCGCGCCACGCACCGACGTGGGGATGCTTCCCCAGTGCCACATGGTCTCCTGCAGCGCGATGGGCCGTGCCGCTTCTCCTTCGAATTCCTCGATGTATGCCTGGCCGAAGCGATTCGGACTGGGTTTGGAGACCGCGATTTCCCCCGACGCCGTGACGAACGAGGGCGCGTCGGTGCGGACGCCAGGCAGAGCATCCACCACGCGGGTCAACCACGCGGGTTCGAAGCGGAGCTGGGTCGAGAGGCCGCCGATGAAGCTCGACGACGGCTCAAAGCCGAGGGGTGGCCGGGTGAAGGTGCTCTGCTCCTTCTGGAACATGCCGGTGAAGTTCACCTGACCCACCGCGCCAAGGTCATAGCGGGCGGCGAGCCCGTAGATGGAGGTCGGCGCGACGGTGAAGGCCGACCGCTCCTCGAATTGCACGCGCACCTGGGTCGCGCCTCCTCCTCCTTGAAACAAGGAGTCGGGACTGCGGAATTGCACCTGGCCCGTCGTGTAATCGATCGTGTAATCGACGCCGTGCGTGAGCAGCGTATTGCGGACGTAGATACGCTCGCTGCCTTCCCGGATCTGGAAGCTGTTGAGCGTCAAGACCGACCGGTCGGAGGACGCGGCGGCGTTCACGTGCAGGCGCAACGCGAACACCGACGGGGGACCCTGGGTGACGAGATACGCGCGGGGCGTCTTGTACAACGAATCGTTGCGCTCGCTCGCCCCGAGCTTGGCCGAATCGGCGAACGGCACGAGGTGCGGGAAGATCACGAACAGGTCGCGGACGGGATCGCCCTGGTTGGGATCACGGGCGCGCGGGAACAGCCGGTTGTACTGATCGAAGCGATTGGGGTCGGTGTCGAGCGCAAGTCCCAGCAGGCTGAGATACGTCGCGCCCGCCACCGATCGCTCCCGGCGGTTCAGGGTCACGGTCAGCTCGGCAGACTCGCGATTGACTTCGCGCCCGCCGACCCGGTACGCGTTGCGGATCTCGAAGCGAAAGGAAGGGGATGCGGTCGTCGTCGCCGGTCTCGGATCATACACCAGGCGCAGCGTATCGACGACGGCCGTGTCCGGATTCGCCTGCAGGGGAAACGTCCCCACCGTATCGGCTCCGCGGGCGGTGATGTAGGAGACCGCCAGATAATCGTTCTGGTCGAGACGGTTGGCGAGCGCGAACCACGTGCCGCTCGGATCGACGTAGTAGTCCTTCCCGTCCTGGAGGATCTCCCATTCGAACGGCCCGGCGCGTTCGAGCGCGCAATCGACCGCGCGCGTGCCGACTCCGCAGGCCACCGCGCGCAGCCCGCCGGCGTTCTGATTGCCCCTCGACCCCGAAGGGATCGCCCGTCGCCGGTACACCCGCAGGCCGCCCACGGTGAGCGAGTCAGGCCGGGGCGTTTGCACGAGCGCGAGAATGTCGAGCGCCGGGTAGCCGGCGACGGCGGCCGGGTCAATGACGAAGAAGAAGCGTCCCGTCTCGTAGTCGAGGTCGCGCGCTTCGCGGTCGATCGGTTGGATGGTGGTCTCGCCCACCGCGTAAAAGCGGTCTTTGACGACGTTCCCTTTCTGCTGGGCAAAGATGCCCCGGAATTCGACCGGTCCGACTTGGGCGACCGCCTGGACGCCGAAGTTGTTGGCGGGAATCGCGGCGCTGATGAAGCGCGACGCGGGCGCCTGGAACGTCACGTTCCCGGCCTCGACGCGCCGCAAGATCTCGTCCTCCAAACCCTCGTACCACACCTGCAGGTTGTTGTTGGCGTCGAACTCGCGCTGGCTGTCGAAGTCGACGTTGATGTGCAGGCGCTGTCCCACGACGCCGTTGGTGCGAATGGCATACTGCGGATTGGGGGTGACCGTGGGAAACCCGGAGTTGCAGCCGGACAGGGCGACTAAGCGCTCCTCCGACGTGCAGCGGAGATTGCGGAATTGATCCGCCTTGAGCTCGAAGCGCAGGTTGAGCTGCATGCCGAGGTCGGCGTAGGGGCCGAGCAGGCCACTGCGCGCGGCGATCTCGTACGACGGGGGTGTCTCAGGCGGCGCCGCGGGCGCCGCCGCGATCGGCACGGGAGGCGCGGTTGACCCGAGCAGCGTACGCCGCCGCGCCAGCACCGCCTCGAACCAGGCGGCGGCAATGAGCGCCGGCGGCACGCGGGGGCCGAGGCGGCCACCCGGGGCCAGCGCGGGGTGATGTGGAGGCGTGAGCGGCGGCACCCCGAACGTGTAGATCGGGGGCCCCGGAGGGAGGGCACGGACGCCCGCATCCTGCGCGTAGACCTGGGGTACGACGAGCGTGAGGGCGAGACAACCAACTTGGGCGAGGCGCCGCATCCCTTGTAGAGACTTGGAGCGCCGAATATAATGGCGCGACCGACCGTGCGCATCCTCAGTCGTTACATCCTGCGGGAACACCTCCCTCCGCTCGGATTCGCGCTCGCGGCGCTCACCTTCGCTATGCTCGTCAATCAAGTCGCCAAGCAATTCGGAAACTTCGTGGGCAAGGGCCTGCCCTGGAGCGTCGTTTTCGAAGTATTCGCGCTGTCGATCCCGTTCATTGTCGCGATGACGCTGCCGATGGCCGTGCTCGTCGCGGTGCTGTACGCGTTCAGCCATCTCGCCGCGGACAACGAGATCACCGCGATGAAGGCCAGCGGCATCAGCGTGGGCCGCCTGCTCGCGCCGGTGCTCGGGGGCGCCACCTTGATGGCCCTCATCTCGCTGCTGTGGAACGATCAAGTGCTGCCCCGATCGAATCACCGGCTGCGGACCCTGCTCGTCGACATCCAGCGCAAGAAGCCGACCTTTCAGCTGAAGGAACAGGTCATCAACGAGGTGGTGGCGGGCCAGTTTTTCCTGCGCGCCGCACGCATCGACCCCGCTACGAACAAGCTCAACGATGTGACGATTTACGATCTGGAGGATCCCGAGCGGCGCCGGATCATCACGGCCGACTCCGGTCGGATGGCTTATACCCCCGGGGGTACCGATTTGTACCTCACGCTGCGCGACGGCGAGGTACACGAGGTAAAACGCGACGACCCGGCGCACTTCAACCGCACCTTCTATTTCACGAATCGCATCAAGGTCGCCGGCATTGGGAACACGCTCGAGCGCACCGAACACGATACCTACCGCGGCGACCGCGAGATGACGATCTGCGGAATGCAGCAGGTGGTGGCGCAGGCCCGGCAGGACGTCGAACGCGCGCGCCGCGAGGCCCGGGACGCCGTGGTCTCGGAGCTGCGGCGGCTGATCAAGCTGGCGCCGCTGCCCGCGGCCACGAACGATTCCACACCGCCACGCACGTCCCTCTACTGCCGCGTCGCCGGCGGGATCAAACGCTGGCTGCTGCCACGCCAGGCGCGGGCGGCGGAGCCGGCGCAGGCGGTTCCCTCCGTCGCGCAGCAAGCGCCGATCCCGTCCGTCCTCGAGCAACGGGTGCGGGCGGCGCGGCAGCGGGCGTCGGTCTACGAGGTCGAGATCCAGAAAAAACTGGCGATCTCCGCGGCGTGCGTGATCTTCGCGCTCCTGGGCGTCCCCCTGGCGATCCGCTTCCCGCGCGGCGGCGTAGGGCTCGTCATCGGCACCAGCCTGGCCGTGTTTTCGGTCTATTACGTGGGGCTGATCGGTGGTGAGGAGCTGGGCGACCGGCTCATCGTGTCGCCGTTTCTTGCGATGTGGACGCCCAATCTCATTTTCACGGCGGTCGCGTTGCTGCTGTTGTGGGCGGTCCGCCGCGAGGGCAGCACGGCCCATGGCGGCGGTTGGGACGACCTGCGGCAGGCGTTGTTCGGGTGGGTGGGCAACCTGACCAAAACGCGGAACGCGCGACGGAGATCGGGGAACGGATGATCGGCATGCGCTCCGCGTTCCACCTTCCGCATTTCGCGTTGGGTAGCACGCTCGATCGCTACGTGCTGCGCGAGTGGCTCCGGGTCTTCCTGATCACGCTGGTCGGCTTTCCGATCCTGGTGATCGTGATCGATCTGACCGACAAGCTCGATCAGTACATGAGCCGCGGGATCACGCCGCGGGCGGTGGCGCTGTCGTACGTCTTTGACCTGCCCGAGAAGATGTTCATGGTGCTGCCGGTCGCCGTACTGTTCGCCACCGTGTTCACGGTGGGAGCGCTGGGCCGGCATTCCGAGATCACGGCGGCCAAGGCTTCGGGGATTTCGTTCCACCGTCTGGTGCGACCGCTGTTCCTCGCGGCAGGCGGGGCGTTCCTCGCGGGGTTGATCCTGGGCGAGCTTGCCCCCGTCGCCACGGCGCGCCGCCTCGAGCTGTTGGGCGAGCGGGCGATTCGCTCCACCAGCTCGCGCTACAACTTTGTGTACCGCGCGGACGGCGGGTGGGTATACGCGATCCGCGCGCTCGAGCTCAAGACCCGCGAGATGCAGGATCCGCTGCTGGAGCGTGAGGGCACGGGCGCGACGTATCCCACGATCCTGCTCGCCGCCCAACGCGCCGTCTACACCGACACGACCCATGCCGCCCGGTGGACGCTGCATCGCGGCGCCCTGCGCTATCTCGCGGGGCCGGACGCGGAGTTCGCGTTTCAGTTCGATTCGCTGCACACACGGACGCTGCGGGAGCGGCCCGTGGACCTGTTGGCCGAGCCCAAGGGGCCGGACGAAATGCGCTACGCGGAGTTGGGACGATACATCGACGCGTTGGTGCGCAGCGGCTCGAACGCCAAGAAGCTGCAGGTCGAGCGCGCGCTCAAGATCGCCATTCCGTTCATTTGTCTGCTGATCGCGCTGTTCGGCGCGCCGCTCGCCATCTCGACGCCGAAAAGCGGGATGGCATGGGGGGTCGCGGCGAGTCTCGCCACCACGTTCACGGTGCTGCTGATGTTTCAGCTCGCCAAGGCCGTGGGGTCAGGCGGCGTGCTGCCACCGGCGCTCGCGGCCTGGTTCCCGAACATTCTTGTCGGCGTGGCCGCGGTGTATTTGCTGAAGAAAGCCCCCACCTAGCATCCTTGACGCGGTCCCGCGCGCGGACCACTTTCTCCGGGTCTCGATGGGCACCTGTACACCCCGTCCGTCTCTTCGAATGAGAGGTCCATCCATGCGCTGGATCGTTCGCTCGTCGTGCGCCCTCGTGGCGGCGGCGGTCTTCTCGATGCTCTCTGCCGGGGCGGCCCTCGCCCAGGGCGTGACAACCGGCGCGATCTCGGGGATCGTGACCGACTCTCTCGGGACGCCACTCGAAGGCGCGCGCGTAGTCGCCGTGCACGGACCGTCCGGCACGACGTACGCGGCCGGGACGCGGGCGGACGGCCGGTTCACCCTGCCGGGCATGCGCGTGGGTGGACCGTATCGCGTGACCGTCTCCCTCGTGGGCTACCGCCAGGGATCGCAAGACGGCATCAGCGTGACGTTAGGGCAAACCAGCGATTTGCGGTTCGCGCTGCGGCAGGTGACCGTGGAGCTCGAGGCGATCACCGTCACGGCGACGCCCGGGACCGTGTTCAGCTCCGAGCGGACCGGTGCCGCGACGACCGTGTCGAAAGAGCAGATCGCGCATCTCCCGACGATCAGCCGGAGGGTGGAGGACCTGCTCCGGCTCACGCCCCAATACAGTCCGATGTCGTTCGGGTTTTCGTTTGCCGGTCAGGACAACCGGTTGAACAACATGACGATCGACGGCTCGTACTTCAATAATTCGTTCGGACTGGCCGGGCAGCCCGGTGACCGGACCGGCGTGACGCCGATTTCGATGGATGCGCTCGAGCAGATCCAGGTGAGCATTGCACCGTATGACGTCCGCCAGGGCAATTTCGTGGGTGCGGGCATCAACATGGTCACGAAAAGCGGAGCCAACAACTTCTCCGGTTCGGTTTTCTACAATGCGCGGAACAATTCTTTCGTCGGCACGGATGCAGGCCCGAACAAGTTCGATCCTGGCACCTTCAAATACTCCGACATCGGCGTCTCCCTCGGCGGACCGATCGTTCGCAATCGGCTGTTCTTCTTCAGCAGCTTCGAGAACGACGGCCAGACCGCGCCCGGCACGACGTTCCGCGCCAATACCGGCGGGGAAACCGTGGCCGGAAACGTTACGCGCGTTCTCGCATCGGATTTGGACGCGCTGAGCACCTACCTCCGGACCAATTTCAACTACACCGCGGGTCCCTATCAGGGGTACGATTTCAAGGTTCCATCGACGCGGTTCCTCGCGCGCCTCGATTACAACCTGAGTGACCACAACAAGCTGAGCCTGCGGTACAATCTGCTGAACTCCAGCTCCGACATCCTGGTCTCCAACTCGGGGTCGCTGGGCTTGGGGAACCGCCGGAGCAGCCTGTTTTCGCTGAACTTTGCGAATTCGAACTACGCCATCCTGGAGAACATTCGCTCCATTGTGGGCGAGTGGAACTCGTCGTTCGGCGGCAACAAATCCAACAACCTGATCGTCGGCTACAACACCAGCGACGAAAGCCGCAGGATCATCAGCCCGCCATGGTTCCCGTTGGTGGAGATTTTCCAAGGGACCAGCAACTACACGACGTTTGGATTCGAGCCATTCACGCCGGACAACAAGCTGCTGTACCACAGCTACCAGTTGCAGGACAACTTCACGTTCTACCTGCCGAAGCACTCAGTCACGTTCGGCGTGAGCGTTGAAAAGTATCACTCGACGAACGTGTTCTTCCCCGGCGCGCAAAGCGTGTATGTGTACAACTCGCTGGCAGATTTCTACACCGATGCCAACGACTACCTAGCCAATCCCACCCGCACCGTCTCGCCGGTGACGCTGCGGCGTTTCCAGGTACGGTACGGGAACATTCCCGGACAGGCCGAGCCGGTCCAGCCGCTCGATGTGCTGTATTCCGGCGCGTACGTGCAGGACGAATGGCGCCCCAGTCGCAACCTGACGCTGACCGCCGGGTTACGGATCGACGCCCCCAAGTTCAAGAACACCGCATACGCGAACGCGGTCGCTGACACGATGACGTTCCGCGATGTGAGTGGCGCGCCGGTGCGGTACAGCAGTGGCAGCCTCCCGGGGGTCAACGCGCTGTTCTCGCCCCGGTTCGGCTTCAACTACGACGTGGGCGGCGAGCAAAAGACGCAGATCCGCGGCGGTACCGGCATCTTTACGGGCCGGCCCGCCTACGTATGGATTTCGAACCAGATCGGCAACACCGGGGTGCTCACCGGATTCATCCAGCAAGACAATACGACGGCGTTTCCTTTCAACCCTAATCCCGACGCGTACAAGCCGACGACGGTCACGGGGGCGCCCGCCGCCAGCTTCCAGCTCGCGCTCACCGACCCGAAGTTCAGGTTCCCGCAGCTCTGGCGCAGCAACATCGCGATCGACCAACGCCTGCCTTGGGGCATGACGGCAACGGTCGAGTATCTCTACTCCAAGGACGTGAACGGGATCGCGTACCTTAACGCGAACCTCCCGGCGCCCCAGTCGGCGTTCGCGGGTCCCGATGGCCGCCCGCGCTGGACCTCAAACCGCATCTATCCGGCCGTCAGCGACGCCACCGTGTTGACGAACCAGGGGCGCGGTCACTCGTGGAATGCCGCCGCATCGGTGGAGCGGGCGTTCCAGAGCGGCTTGTTCGCGAAGGTGGGGTACTCGTACGGAAAGAGCTTGAATACCGTCGACGCCGGTTCGATCGCGTCCGGTTCATGGACGGGCAATTTTATCGCCGTCGATCCGAACAACCCCGTGGCGGCCAACTCCCAGTTCGCGCCCGGGGACCGCATCTTCGCGGCGGCGTCCTACACGCGCGACTTTCTTGGTATCGGCCCGACGAGCATCGGCGTGTACTTCGATGGGCGCAGCGCAGGCACCGACAGCTATATCTTCTCGAACGACATGAATGGCGATGGTGCCACCAATGATCTGATTTACATCGCGCGGAACGTCGGGGAAATGAACTTCCTGCCGCTGACGGTGGGCACGGGACCAAGCGCCGTCACCTACACGCCCGCGCAGCAGGCGGCAGCGTGGGAAGCGTTCATCAACCAGGACTCGTATCTCCGAGACCACCGCGGCGAGTACGCGGGGCGCAACGCCATATTCCGGCCCAAGGTGTACCGGGCCGACGTGAGTATCTCCCAGGACGTCGGCCGCAACGTCGCGGGGCGTCCGAACAGCCTCCAGATCCGGCTCGACATGCTGAACTTCAGCAACTTCCTCAACAAGAACTGGGGCGTCGCTCAGGGCCTCGTCACGAACCGTCCCTTGGTCTCTGCGGGCGTGGACGTCAGTGGCGCGTCACAGTACCGGCTCGCGACGGTTGGAACGTCGCTGATTTCGAAGAGCTTCCAGAAGATCGTGAGCACCACGGACGTGTGGCGGATACAGCTGGGTGTGCGTTACATGCTCAACTGGTAGATCGCGGCATTCGCAGCGGATGGAACCGCCCCTTCCGGTAACGGGAGGGGCGGTCTCGTTTCAGGACTGCGGACGACGCCTGCGCCACCAACGCAGGAACAAATAGACGGGCAGGCCTGTCAGGATGATGCCGATGTCCACCGCGAATGCGCGGGTTTCAGAGATCAGGTAGTTCCCCAACAACAGCAGCGCGCCCAGCAAGAACACCAGCGGCACGAGCGGATACCCCCAGGTGCGATAGGGGCGCTCGAGGCGCGGCCGGGTGCGCCGCAGCACGAACACCCCGGCTACGGCGAGCGCATAGAAGGGCCAAATCCCGATGATGAATTGGTCGGCCAGCTCGGTGAACGTCCGGATCAGAATGAAGATCACGCCCATCACTGTCATCAGCACCACGGCGGCCGTGGGCGCGTGGGTGCGGGGATCGACCCGCGCAATCACCCGCGGGAACAGTCGGTCTTCGGCGGCGGCGAAGAAGATCCGCGGCGCCGTCATCATCGAGCCGTTCAGGGTCCCGAAGGTGCTGACGGCGATGGCCGCCGACACGACCACGACGCCCGCGGGACCGATCACCAGGCGGGCGACGTCCGCGGCCACGAGCTCCGCGTGCTTCATCTGCTCGATAGGAATCAGGTAGAGATAGACGAAGTTCGCCGCGAGGTAGAGCACGACCACGGTCGCCGTGCCGATCAGCAGCGCTCGGGGCAGCGTCTTTTGCGGTTGCTGCACCTCGCCGCCCACGAACGCCAGGTCCGCCCAGCCGTCGTAGGCCCAGAGAATCGCGACCATCGCGAGCAGGAACGGCGACAGGCCGACGGCCGCGCGCTGCGCCAGGATGCCGCCCGCGGGCATCCCGGTGGAATGGCCCAGCGCGAAGCCGACCAGCACCAGCAGGGCGAGCGCTCCCACCTTGAAGACAGTGCTCAAGTTCTGCAGCACGGCGCCGCGGTGGATGCCGAAATAGTTCACCGCGCCGACAAGGACGATGTAGCCGGCGCCGAGCAGCTGCTCGGCGCGAATGTCCACCGGCCCCACGGTGGCGGCAATGGCCGCGGGGTCGAATCCGAGCGTCCGCAGCGTATAGGCCGACGCCGTGATCCCGATCGCGCCATAGGCGCCCGGCCGGATGACCCACAGCTCGGCCCACGCGAACAGGAAGGCGGGGAGCGACCCGAACGACTCGCGCACGAAGACGTACACGCCGCCCGAGCGCGGGAACGCGGCCGCGAGCTCCGAATAGGTGAGCGCCCCGCACAGCACCACGGCGCCGCCCAGCACCCAGGCCAGCAGAAACAGCGGTACGTCGTCCACCCGCTGGGCGACGCTCGCCGGCGTGCGAAAGATGCCGCTGCCGATGGTCGAGCCCACCAGCACGGCGACGGCGCTCCACAAGCCGAGGCGGCGAATCAACCGCTCGCCCCACCGGTCCGCCGGCATCAGAGGTGTAGACATGCGGTTCGAGAATATACATTTCGCGGCCTATATGACGCGACGCTACACGTTGCTCGCCTGGACGGCGGCCACCTGCACGTATCTGCTCATCGTGCTGGGCGCGGTCGTGCGGATCACAGGGTCAGGGATGGGGTGCGGGGATCATTGGCCGTTGTGCAATGGCCATCTGTTTCCGTCGCTTGGTGACATCGGGACGGTGATCGAGTGGAGTCACCGGCTGGTGGCCGCGCTCGTCTCCGTACTCGTAGCCGTGCTGGCAGCGTACGCCTGGCGGCTGCAGCATCCCGCGCGCCGCATCGCCTATCTCGCTGTGGCCCTCCTCGTCCTCCAGGTTCTCCTTGGCGCCATCACGGTGAAGCTCGAGCTGCCCCCGTGGACGGTGATCTTGCATCTCGGAACGGCGATGCTGCTGCTCGCGACGCTCCTCGTCGCGGCCTCACCCCCACCCCCTGGCCCTCGCTTTTTTTTACCGCCAGGAACGATGGCGCTACTCGGGCTCGCGTTCGTGACGATCCTCCTCGGTGCGCTCACCGCGAACCTCGGCGCTGCCGCTGCCTGTACGGGATTCCCACTATGCAACGGCCAAGTGTGGCCCGCGGGCGCGACGCTGGTGCATATCCACTGGACGCACCGGCTGCTGGCATACGCGCTCGCGGTCACCGCCACCGTATGGGCGGTGCGGACGCCGGGGCCGGGGGGGCGGCGCGCCAAGGTGGTGTTGGGGCTGGTGGCGTTACAGGTGGCGATAGGAGCAGCGACCGTGCTGTTGGGATTGCCGCCCGCTCTACAGGCGGCGCACGTGGCGCTGGGGGCGGCGGTGTGGGGAGGGGTGGTGCTGGCCCTGCGCTAACGACGAGCGCCCGGCGGGATCGCGCCGGGCTCTCGCTCGCCCTTCCCTATCACAACTCCTGCATCACGGCGAGATGACCTTCACCGAATCCCGCAACGCGCCGCCGACAATGATGACGTAAGCGCTCCCAGCGCTGACGGCGCTCACGCTGGCCCGCTGCGACGTGGGCGGCACGGGTTTGTACGTGGCGTCGTCCGCGACCGTGATGGTGGCGGCGCTCGCTGAGAAGGTCATCGCCACCGGCAGCGGCGTCAGTGTTCCGTCCACCACGGAAGCCGTGAACGTGGTGCTGCCGCCGACCGCGACGTGGACCTGCGAGAACTGCGTGACGATCGCTGCGGGCTTGCCGTCGAGGCTCGCGAGCGGACTCTTCTTGCAGCTGCCGACGGTGAAGACGAGCGCGGCTATGACGCCGAGCGTTCCGGAAAGACGACGATTCATGCGAACCTCACTTGATGGTCTCATCCCAGTGTTCAGAACCGCTCTACCTCGGTAACCGCCTCCGGGCCCAACAACTCCCGCCAGTTCGGACGGGTCAACTCTCTGCGATCGTTTGTCCAGATCAACGCGTAGTTCCCGAACAGCGTCTGGTCGAGGAACACGAATTTGAGCGCCCGCCCCCGACTGTATTTCCAGACCTCAAAGGGCCGGCCACTGCCGGCTTGCGGGCGGCTCAGCACTTCATCGGGCGCTCCGTACTTGATAAAAATGCGCCCGCGGTCCGTTCGCCATCCCGGGATTTCCGCCGCACCTCCCTCCCGGTAGCGGCGGCTGGCATCGGCGATCCGCGCGTAAAAATCTTCCTGCGCTTCGTTGCGCGCCGTGCCCGGCGTGGGATCGCGCTTTTCCCAGAACAGCCGCAGCCACCGCCGCTTTCCCTCGAGCGTGAGGCCGGTGTACGCCCCCTGCTCCTGCGACGACATCAGGTACACCAGCGGCAGGTATACCGTGTCGAGCTGTGCTTCTGTCATCGCCGAGAACCGATCCTGTGGCGGCGCGGCCTCGGCAATCGCAGCTTCGGTCTCAAAACCCGCCATGCGGAATGCAGCGCCACGCTTCAGGGTATCCCTGGGCCCCGGTTCCGCTGCTCCGACCGCCATCACTTCCAGACGGTAATCGCCCGGTGGCAAGCCGGCGAGGTCGATCATGCCGCGCGTGACACCGCCGCCGGCCGGCACGGGGATGCGCTCCGCCGGCGTCGCGACGATCTGCGCGCCCTGTACCGACTGGACGCGCACGGCGACGCTTACGGTCTCCGCCCGCGTCGCGTACAACTCCAGATAGTAGCCCAGCCGGGCCTGCTGCGGCGTCAGCACCGGCTGTCCTGACGCCTGCAGGAGCAGCGTGCCTTTGCGGATCTCGCCCGCGGCGGGCACCTCTGCCGGGCTCGCCGCCTCCCGCAGGTTCGTGGCGAGCAGTAGATCGGACGCCGGCGGCGGACCGCTAAACGCTTCCACCTCGGTCTGCTGCCGGCTCACGCGCCCGGTCGCCGAGTCCGTCACGGCGACAGCGATCGTGTACCTACCGGGATGCGCTGCAAACGTGAAGTGCTCCACCGCCGAGCCGCGCGCCACGCTCAGCATCCGGGTCGGCACCGTCTGACTCCAGGACTGGGCCAGCAGCTCGAGGCCCGCCGTATCCCGCACCGTTACGGCCAATCGATAGGCCGCCGTGCCGCCGGGGCCCCGCGTGATCGGGTCGAGCAGCGCGAACGGCACCCGGAAGAACCCGTCGAACAGCGTCTGCGAGCTCGCAGCGCGATAGAACCGCGCTATCTGCAACTCCAGCCTGGGTGCATCCTGCGACTGCGGGGCTGCACCCACGGCATGCGCCGTGAGTGCAGCCGCCGCCAGCAACGTTTTCATCGACTTGTGTGAGCCACTCCGTTTACCAACCCACCGCGAAGCTCAGGAAGTTTGTCCCGCCCAGCGGACCCAGATTCCGGTACGCGTAATCGAAGCCGAAATGCAGGGTCCCGCGGGTATAGCCGAGCCCGCCGCCCAACGCCAGGCCGTCGCCTGTGAAGCTGCCGCTCTTGATCGAGGTAGTGAGCCCGTTCATGTTGACGTCGCTGATGTTGTTGTCGGGATTGATCGTGTAGCTCCCCCGCGCGGCCAGCGAGAACCCGCTATTGCCGATGTTCGAGACCGCCCACTCGACGCCCGCGCCGGCGCCGGGCTTGGTGTTGTTCGGCTGGTTGAACTCCGACAACAGCGTCACCCGGTTCAGGCCCTGGGTCCACAGATCGAGCGCGGCGCTGACCCGGAACAGCACCGGCAGCGTCCATCCCGAGGCCCGCAGGCGCGAGGGCTGAGTCTCCTGCGGGATCTGCGGCGTCCCGAGCGGCGGCTCCCGCACCACGCCGACGTTAAGGCCGGGCCCGTCGTGTTTGAGTGTCGTCCCCAGGTTCTGCAGGACAAAGGCGGCCCGAATCGGCCGCGACCCGACCGAGGCGTGGAAGCTCGTCCCGAAATCCACCGCGAAGCCCGTGGCGTTGGTTTCGCCCAGACCGTCGCGGATGAACTTGGCCGAGAACCCCGCTGCGAAGCGATCGGAGAAGTTCTGTCCATACGTGAATGAGACGAAGGTTTCCGACACGGAGTACGTCCGGCCGTCACCGTCGGGATTGTCGACCGTGTAGACCGGCTGGCTGCTGAACCCGAACGTGCCGAGGCTCACGCCGATCGAGCGCACCCCCCCCGACATCGGGAACGCGATGCCGGCCCAGCTGTACTTGGTGTCCGCCACATACTTATACGACGAGAACATGGCCGCGGGACGAGCCAGCTGCGCGAGCCCGGCCGGGTTGTAGTACATGGCCGTGAGGTCGGTGGACAGGGCGGCGAACGCGCCGCCCAAGGCCGCGCCGCGGGCGCCGGCCCCGAGGAGCAGGAACTCCCCGGAGGCGCCGCCGTAGGCGGTGTTGTCGACGCTGCCCGCGACCTGCGCGGTAGCCGGAACGGCGATCACCATCGCGACCGCGATCGCGCTAAGCCGGCGAGATAGCAATTTGATCATGGCAATCTCCTCAAGGCGCGAAGTTGACGACGGTGAACCGGCCGACCTTCGACTTCCCGTCCGGCGTCTCGACATGATAGAAGTACACGCCGGACGCTACGAACTGGTTGTTGCGGTTGCGGAGGTTCCACGTCACCTCAGCGCCGCCGGTCGGGTCGTCGTGCGTAAGCACTCTCACCAGCACGCCGCTCACCGAGTAGATCCGGACGATGGCGCGCATGGGGACGTTGACGAATTTCAGCACCTTCGCGTTCTGGGTGAATTCGAGCGCGTTGGTGACGTAGTAGGGATCCGGCACCGTGTGCACCTTCGCCAGCACGGAGTCGTTCGTCACGGCCGCGCTGAACGTCGATCCCGTGAACTGGAACTGCGCTCTGAGCCCGGGCACTGTCGGCGGCCGCCGCGACCCCGCAAACGTCCAGGCGGTGCCCGCTGCGTTCGCCCGCACCCGGCCCGAGTAGAACCGGGCGTGCCACACGGTGCTGGTGGGCAGAGCTCCCGTCGCCCGAATCAGGAAGAAGTGCCCGTTCAAGTACAGAATGAACCCGTTTCCGTTCGCGGCCAGCGCCGAGGTGCCGGCATAGCTGGAGGTTGCGAACGCCACCGGGCTGAGCTTGGCCGCGTTTTTCAATACCGCCGGCGTCGGCCCCCCACCGCACAGGCCGACCAGCGTCGTCACCGGGTCGACGCAGGCGATGTCGCTCCAAGTGAGCAACGCGTTGTTGCCGTCCGCGGTGTTGACCGCCGGTGTGCCTGCGAACGAGGACGTGTCCAAGATCCCCCACGACGCCCGCATCTTGGTCTTGAACGGCACGACCACGTTGTGCGTCACGTCGAGGACCGAGTCGATGGCGCCCGGCGTGGTGCCCCAGTAGATGGCGAAATCCGCCGCCCGGGTCACCGTGGAGCCCACCGCTTCGATGTCGCGCATCGGCCCGCTCGTCACCGAGAGGTAGCCCAGTATTGAGAAGATGTCGAAACCCGCGATCGTCCCCGCGGTCAGCCCGATATTTGGCACCGGCGTGGAAGTCCCGCACGTGCCGACGCCCGGGTTGCAGACCCCCGAGTTCGGCCGCACCTGCGTCTCGTTCGCCGTACCCGCCCAGAGCCGCGGGCCGTTTTCGGCAGACCGCGTCGGGTTGGAATTGGCATCGCCGCGGCCCCACGACTGCAGGCGCCATGTTCCCGCCGACTGCAGCTGGATGGACGCCGACATCGAGAAGTTCGTGTCGCCACCGAAGGGTCTCGCCTTGGTCTGGTCCAGCTTCGCCGCTGGTGCGTATGCCACCACCGACGCGTCGTCGGCCAACCCGCTGACCGTGAGGGGCAGCGTGACCTGGACGGTGCCGGTTGGGCCGGCGACCGAGACGAAGTACGTCGCGGGCCCGTAAGACCCGCCCGGCGTCGTGCCGGTGTTGCCGTGGCCCGGTAGGATCGAGTCAATGGTGATCGTCACCGTGCCGCCGCCTACTAGCGCTGGGGTAAACGCCGCGACCCCCGGGGTGAACCCGTTGGTCGGCGGCATCGGCCCGGAGAAGATCGCGGTGGCCGAGGCGAGCGTCGGCAGTGGCGCTGACGCATTGATTGTCGCCCCCGCGCGGTCGAGCAGCACCGGGGTGGTCACCGACCCACCCGCCTCCTGCCCCGACGGGGCCCGCGGCACGATCGGCTTGGTGACCCGCGGCGACTCGAGGGAAGTCGGACCGGATACGACCGAGTTCACGTCGAACGCCGTGACGGTATAGAAGTAGGTGAAGGAGTTCCGGACGTCCGTGTCCACGAACGCAAACGGCACGCCGCCGCTCGTGAGCTCGGGACAGGAGACGTTGGCGCACGCCGGCGGCCCGCCCGAGACCGCCGTGTCCGCCCTGAGGATGAAGACGTTGCCGTCCGCCAGCTTCACGCGCCCGCCCGGCGGGATCTGGATGACCTTCCCGGTCAGCGGATGCGGGACGCTGTTGATATAGGGCGGTGAAGTGGAGAACACGACAGGGCAGTCCGCCTGCAAGCCCAGCTCGGGCGCGCATTGGCTCAACCCATCGCCGTCGAGGTCACCAGAGTAATCGAAGCCGCCGGTGAAGTCGATCAGCTGCGTCCCGTCGTAGTCGAACTGCGCGATCAGCTCCAGCTGACCGGCCGTGCGACCGCGGTAGATGCGGTACCCCTCGACGTCAAACTTGCGGAAGTTGGGATCGTACAGCGGCGAGGTCGGGTTCGAGGCCACCAAGAAATACGGATCGCCGGTCGCCTCCGAGACGCTCTTCTGCCACACGACCGTCACCTGGTTGTTGCCCGGCACCAGGAAGAACTGCGGTGCTTCGGGCGCGAACGGCAGCAGGAACTTGTTGTCGAACACCGCCTGCGCCACGAGCGCCTTGTTCAGCAGCGAGCGCGGCGCGGTGCGGACTTCATTCTGCTGGATGATGCTGTCCGGGCGGCCTTGGCCGGCCGGGCACTTGCCGTTCACGCGGGCCACGTTGCAGCCGCCGCCCGTATCGGCCTGGCTCACCCACCCCATGACGCGCTCGATGCCCCGCACCTTGGCGGGGTTGGCGAAGATCGAGTCGCCCGTGGCGGGGATACCCGGCGGGTTATCGCCACCCGGTCCGCCGCCCGGAAGGGCGAGCAGCGGCGCGGCGAGCGGCGCGGCCTGCACGTACGCCACCACGATGGTGCGCGCCTGGCCCGCCGGCAGGTTGAACGGACCCGACGCTTCGAAGAACCGGGCGTCCGACTGGAACTGGGCGAGGAAGCAGAGCTTCAGCGCCCGGGCGGTCGCCGGGACGGTGCTCGAGTTACAGGGGAAGTCGCTGCCGCCGAGGAAGCCCGACAGGTAGCGGTACAGCTGCCTCACGCCCACGGGATCGGGGAACCCGGTCGCCGAATTGACGAAGGTCGAGAACATCGTGAGCCCGACCTGATTGCCGGGCGAGGACTCGGGGCTGCGCAGGTACTTCACTCCGATGAATCCCGGCGCCGCGTAGAAGGGCGCGCCAAAGATGTCGGGCGGGAACTGCCAGCCCGGATCCGGCAGAAAGTCGCCGGCGTACTCGAGACCCATGTTGAACGGCAGCACGGCCGTGCCGTAGTTGGTGCTGAAGTTCGCCACGTCGGCGTCCATTGTGAACGCCGAGTACATCGACGTGATGGTGTAGCCCGTGTCCGGGATCTGCAGGCCGGGGAATTTCTGCTCGTTCAGATCCTGGAACTTGTCGCCGACCGCGCCGATCTCCGCCTGGAGAGCGGGGTCGATGGTCGGGTTGTTGTATTTCCCCGACGACGCGCGGGCGGTGATGTTATAGAAGGTGAAAATGAAGTAGATGATGTCTTCGTTGCCGGTCGGGAAGTTCCAGGCGAGGGAGCGCTGGTCGAGCGCGATCCCCATCGGGTGGGTGCGACCGCTCAGGAACGCCGGATCGCCTTCCCATTCCCGTACCCACGAATCGCCCTGCGACGCCGATTTCCGGCCGATGAGCACGGGATCGAACAGTGAGGTGTCGCGGATGATCCCGCCGTTGGGCCACGTCTCCACATCCTGGGCGTTCAGGGCATTGTAGATCAGGCTGAGCCCGTCCCCCTGCTCCTGCGTGCCGCGGGTGTCGACGAAGAACGCGCCGATCGTATCGCCCGACCACGCGAACCCCGGGATGTTCGGAATCACGCCGGCGAGCTGGATGCCCGATTGAAAGGTGTACTGGTCCGGGGTGCCCTTGGGCCAGAACCCACCGCCGCCCACCGGGGAACCCGCGAACGCCACGCAGACCTGGCCCGTGTTGGCGAGACCGCATACCTGACGGTTCACGTTGAGCAGCAGGCCGGCGGCAGCGAACAGGTTGGTGACGCGCGGCCGCCGCGGCTTGCCCGGCTCCGGCCGGGCCGCCGCGGCGGGCACGTCGAGAGTGGCGGTGAAGAGCGCCAGCAGTGCGGCGCATCCCGTCGCACGATTAAACCACGTTGAACGCATAATCATCCCCTCGGATTGAAAGGCTGAATGGCGGGCGGCGCCGGCACAACCGGCGCCACCCGCCTCCTCCGCCTAGAAGTTCAGCTCGAAACCCAGCCGGATGTGCCGGGGCTCACCATTGAACCGTTCCGGCCCGAAGAACGAGCGGTAGAACGAATCCAGCGCGTTCTGCTGCTCGGCCACGGTGTAGATGCCATCGCCGTTACCAAACCGGGCTTCCGCGCGCCGCAGCGACTCGCAGTTGAGCGGCGTGCCCCAACTCGAGCAGCTCTTCGTCAGATCGACGGCCGCGACGGCAGGCGCCAGCTTGTTGGAGTTGTCGGTCGTGCCCGCCTTGATGGCACCGGCGTCGGTCGCTTCGTTAAAGATGCCGCTGTACTCCGAGGTCAGCAGGTCGTGCTTATGCTTGGCGTTGACCACGTCGCCGGTCTCGGCGAACAGCCCGGTGATGTTCTTCCAGTTGAGCAGGTTCCGGATATCGGCATAGGCGGTGATGTCCAGCGAGCCGACGCGGAAGCCCTTGTTGAGCCGGAGATCGATTCTCTTGGTCCAAGGCAACACCGAGTTGTTCAGACCCTCGGCCGCACGGCCGCCCAACCCGAAGGCGAGGAACGGCACGGTCTGACCGTCGCCGGCGTTCACCAACCGCGTATAGGGAAGACCGCTGAGCACGCGGAACGATGCGAAGATGCTCACGTTCCGGCCGATCGCGCCGAGCGTGGTGCCTTTGTTCCAGTCAGGCGGCAGCGTGAGCGCCACCGAACCGACCAGGTTGTGCGTCCGGTCGTTATCGGTCCGCTGCGCTGCCTCGGGCGGCAGGGTCCGGTCTCCGGTGAGGCCCGAGACCTGGCGGGCGAAGGTATTCAGGTACGTCAAGGGATCCGACCCCGTGCCCTTGGCCACCTGGAAGGTGTAGGCCACCTGCGTGTTCAGGTAGTTGCCCGACCGCAAGTCCAGCTTCACGTCCACGCCGCGGGAGTTCCCGAAGTCGAGGTTCGTGAGCACGTTCACGTTGAGCGTGTCGGTTGGCTTGCGAGGATCGATGAACGGCAGGACCCGGTAGGCCAGGTCGGACACCTTGTCCTTGTTGTACGCCGACACGTCCAGTACGACGTCCTGGCTGAACGCGTGCCGCACGCCGAACTCGAACAGGATCGACTTGCCGAAGTCCACGTCGCGCCCGAACGTGTCGTTCGTGTTCGTGAACGACAGATCGTTGTTGATGCCTGACGCCAACGTGTTGAAGTCCGGGGTCTGCACCTGGTGCGAGTACGACAGCCGGAAACCCGTCGCCTCCGTCACCGGGAACGACACGCGCAACCGTGGCGAGATCGCGGAGTGGCCGACCGACGGCACGAAGATGTTCGTGTCCGCGAGCATCGCCTGGTACACCGCGTCGTCCGTCGCAGCGGCATTGTTCCAAAGGGGATGCGTGGAGATACGCCCCGGGGTGCGCGCGAACAGCGCGTGGCTGTTGTAGTAGTCGTAGCGCAGCCCGAACTCGAGCACCACGTCGCCCAGGTCGAGCCGGTCCGACCCGAACACGCCGTACAGATCGGGCTTCACGACATAGGCGTCCATGAACGCCTGGCGCAGCAGGTTGGAGCTCCAGTACGAGAGATTTACCTTCTTCAAGTCACCGCCCAGCGTGAAGCGGTGGAACCGGTTCGCCTGCCAATCCGCCACCAGTCGGGCAGTGTAGCGCCGCTCGGATAAGAGCGTGGCGCCGGTACTAAAGCCCGCGGTCGTCCAACCGCCGGACTGCATGGCGTAGGGGTTCGCCCGGTTGCCCTGCGCGTTGTCGAGCGGCTCGTCGAGCAGCGGCACCCGCAACCCCGAGTTGGTGCGGATGTTGCGGATGATCTGCTCGGTGATCGGATCGGGGAAACCGCTCAGGCCGGCGAACTTCAGCGACCCGAGATAGATGCCCGCCGTCGGGTTTCGGGTGTCCACTTCGGTTGTCGGGTCGAGCGGTGCGCCGACCGACCGGTCTTTTGCCCATGACAGATTCAGGTTGAAGGACAGCGCCCGCTCGGCCGAGCGGGAGACCTGGTGGACCCAGTTGAGGACCCCGAGGCGCGAATAGTCGTGCTGTCCGAGGAACAGCGCCGGATCCCCGATTGTCCGGCCGGGGAACGTCCGGAACTGATTGCCCGTCGCGAGTCCCGTGATGCCGACGCTCGAACCAGAGCCGTAGCTGTACTGCAGCTTGCCCTGGAGCTGGATGAAGCTGGTCCAGTCCATGGAGCGGCGACGGCCCTGGCACTCGAACCCGTAGTTGTCGTGGATCGCCTGCGCCATCGCGCTGGCGCTGGAGCCGGTCGTGCCGCACTGGCCGCTGTACTGTACGTAACGCGGCAGCGCGGAACTCGTCACGCTGCCGTTGGCCGCGGTGTCGGGAACGAGTTGATCGATGCCTCCCATGACGTAGAACGGCACGTCTTCGAACCCGGCGCCGCGGAACCGCGACTGCTGGCCGGACAGGACGCCGGAGCCGAACCACGTCAGGTTGGCGACTCCCGGGATCGGGCCGCCGAGCGACCCTTCCATGCGGTTGTAGCCCACGCTGATCGAATTGCCAAACGGCTCGTCGCTCTCGAAGGACCCCGAGCCGGCAAGCTTCTCACCGCCCGCTTTGGTCGTATACGAGATCACGCCCGACTGCGCGTCGGAAAACTCGACGCCGAGCGCACCGGTCGTCACGGACGCCTCTTCGAGCGCGTTGGTGCCGATGGTGATGCCCTGCGCCCCGCTCTGCGACTGGCGGACCGGAGCGCCGTCGATGTAGACGTTCGCCTCACCGGGGCGGCCGCCGCGGATCGAGACGCCGTTGGTGGCGCCCGACTCCACGACGCCCGGACTCAGCGACACGATCTGCCGCACATCGTCCACGGGCAGGCTGCCGACCCGATCGCCGCCGACGATGAACTTCGACGTCACCTGGTCACGCGGCACGATCGGGTTGGCCGCAGCGGTCACGGTCACGCCGGTCAGCACGACGGCTGACGACTGCATCTTCACATCGCCCGTCACCGTCTGCCCGCCCTGCACGCGAATGCCGCGCAGTTCCGCGGGCGCGTAGCCGATGAACTGGCCGCGGAGGGTGTAGGTCCCCACCGGGACGTTGTTGATGAAGTAGTAGCCCTTGTCGTTGGTCACCGCGCCGAACGACGTTCCGACGACGAACACCTGCGCGTTCGCGATCGGTACGCCGGCCTGATCGGTCACCGTCCCTTCGATTTTCCCCGACGTCTGCTGGGCAGCGAGCGGCGACGTAACGAGCGCGAGTGCGATCGCGAAGCCGGCGCCCAGGACGAGGAAGCGATCGAAAGCGCTCCTCACACGATGCGTCATGGATGCGTCCTCCCAAAGCGTGAATGCGCGTGGACTACCGGACGAAAACAAAGACGCCAACACGCCACCTCCCTTCGGTCTGATCCCGAATCGACGGCTGGACTTATCCTTGTTGGGTAAGCTGTCCGGGCGTAACGGAACCGTCAAGACAAGGTCACGTCAACATCCACCCGGGCGCGTGTCCACCGGGGTGGACAGCGCTTTCCAACGAGGCGGCGAACATGCCGCCTGCGCAGACACCCCGCAAGACCCTGTTTCAGACCAGCAGCAGGTCGGTTTGCGGCGCTGCCGGTGTGACTTCCGGGCCGGTTTCGTGCATGAACACGTTGATCTCAGTGCGCATGCCGAACCGGCCCGGCAGATAGATCCCCGGCTCCACCGAGAACCCGACCCCTGCCACGAGTGCGCGCTCGTCGGCGGTCTCGAAGTTGTCGAGGTGCGGACCCGAGCCATGCAGGTCACGATCGATCGAATGGCCGGTCCGGTGCACGAACTGCTCCCCATAGCCCGCGGCGTGGATCACGCCGCGGGCGGCATCGTCCAGCTCCGCCCCCGTCACAGGCCCCCCCCCCTTCCCCCATCGCTCCCGTAAGCGCGCGACCGCAGCGTCGCGCGCGGCGCGCACCGTGTCCCACACGCGCCGCACCTCGGCGTCGGGCGAGCGGCCGGCAAATGCCATCCACGTCTGGTCGGCGAACACCGTTCCCTTTTCCACGCCCGCCCAGAGGTCGAGCAGCATCACGTCCCCCGCCGCGAGCGGGCGGTCCGCGCCCACCCGAGGCTCGTAATGCGGATTCGCCGCGTTGGCCTGAAAGCCGACGATCGGCGGATGGTCGGTGACGAGCCCGGCACGCTCGAATGCATCGCACACGCGTTGCTGTACCACGGTCTCGCGCACTTCCGCTCCGCGCGCCAATTCGCCGCCGGCCCAGCGCAGCGCCTCCAGCGCGATCCCGGCGATCGCCTCCGCGGCGCGCCGGTGGCCGGCGAGCTCGGCGGTGGACCAGCGCGCCGCGAACCGCGTGATGAGCGCGCCCGACGACACGACGCGCGCCCCGAACCCTTCGACCAGCTCGATGACGCCGTGTGGCACGCGGTCGAGGTACGGCACGGCATCGCGCGGCGAGATCTCCATCGCGACCGTCTTGCCGGCGACGAGCGCGCCGAGCTTCTCGTGCAGCTCGCGCCACGCCGCATATGGACGCACCTCACCGGGGAAGCCGTCGAAGGACGCGAGCTCGATCCGGTGCGCGATCGCGACCGGAGGACCCGACCGTGGCAATAGGACGAAGAAGCGCCGCGTGCCCATCCCGTGAATGCCGAGGACGCGCGTCGCCGCGGGGTTGATGCCGTGGAAGTCGTAGAGGAGCCAGCCATCGGCGCCGAGCCCACGGAGTAGCTCCCGGAGCGCCGCGAAGTCGAAGCCTTCGAGGAGCGTCATTGGTGGCGCGGGTCGGGGGCGACGGCGCGCCATTCGCAGCTCGCGCCGCCCCGCGCGCGACACGCGACGTGCAGCATGGCGCCCTCGTAGCCGACGAGCAGGCGCAGCAGCTCGACCAAGCCCGCGCCGTAGAAGCCGCAGGCGGAGCCGTCGGGCGTGGCCTGGATCGCGATCGGATCGACGACGCGCGCGACCGGGAGCCGATGGTCGCGGGCGAGGTCGGCACCCAGCACGGCAAGGGCCGCGCGCCGCGCCGCCACGTGGCCGAAGACACGTGGTGCAGTGTGCGCCGCGAACCGTGACACGCCGGACAGGCGCCGCACGGCCCGGCGCGCCGCGCGCCGCCCCGCGTCGGCGAACACGAGGTCGGCGTCGGGCCGGCGGCCCACGAGACGCAGCAACGCTTCCACGTGCGCCGACTCCACGCGGGCGTCCTTGCGGACCAACTGCTCGAATTCGGCGAGCTGCATGGCGACGGTGGCGGAAAGCCCGAAGCGCTTCACGAGGAGCTCGTCGGCAAATTCGCTCATCCCGTCTTCGACGGGAGTGTCGAGATTCTTGACCGCTTCGAGTAGGGCGAGCGCGACGATGCTGTGGACCACGGCGCGCGAAACCTAGCATCCGCCACCCTATTGCGGAACTCGGGAGCCGGCACGAGCCTTCTGAGACAGACCATGGCCAAGTCCCCCGAAGTGTCCCCGCCCGTTGACGAGAAGCGTTCCAGCTTCGAGCGCGAAGCGCTCGTACATCTCGACGTGCTGTACCGCGTCGCGCTGCGTCTCTCCGGCAATGCCGCCGATGCCGACGATCTGGTCCAGGAAACAATGCTCAAGGCGTATCGCGCCTGGGACCAGTATGAAAAAGGAACGAACGCCAAGGCGTGGCTGCTCACCATCCTCCGCCACGCCTTCATCAATGAGTACCGCCGGCGCACCCGGCATCCCGAGACGGTGGACATGGACACAATTGAGCCGTTCGCGGTGTTTCCGGAGATCCAGGATGAGGACCCGCAGGGAGCGTTCTTCGACCGCATCGTGGACGACGAGGTGCTCCGGGCCATCGACCAACTGCCCGAGGCCTTCCGGGAGACGCTGGTCCTGAGTGACGTGGAGGGGATGACGTATCAGGAGATCGCCGGAATCCTGGAAATCCCTGTAGGAACCGTGAAGTCCCGGCTGTTTCGCGCACGCCAGCTGTTGCAAGCCAAGCTGTATGACTACGCGGTCGGGATGGGATACATAAAAGGAAGCCCCGCATGAACTGTCGCGAGTGCGTCGAGCACCTCTACGAATTCCTCGACCGCGAGCTCACCCCGGAGCTCGAACGGGAGATTCGCGAGCACCTGGTGGACTGTCCGCCCTGCGGCGAGCAGTTCGACTTCGAGGAGCTATTCCTCAAGTTCCTGCGGGCGCGCTGCCGGACCCAGGGGGCCCCGCCGGACCTCAAGCGCCGGGTGTTGCGCGAGCTGTTCGGCGAGTGAGGTGGCTGACACGGCGCGGCGCTGCAGCGGCGCTCGCCGTGGGCGTGGCGACGGCATGGGGGATGGGATGGCGAGGCTGCGCGTTGCTCCTCGCTTTTTGCGTTTCTGGGAGTCTTTTGACCCGCGGCGGAGGGCGGCGAAACGCACGTCAGGTCGTCGCGAACGGCGGCGTGGCGGCACTCGCGGCGCTCGCCGGCAGCTGGCCCGCATTCGCCGGCGCGCTCGCCGCGGCCACCGCCGACACCTGGGCGACCGAGATCGGGGCGTTCTCGCCTACGCCGCCCCGCCTGATCACAAGCCGGCGCGCGGTCCCGCGCGGCGTGTCGGGGGGTATCACGCCGCTGGGGACGGCGGGGGGCCTGGTCGGGGCGGCGGTCATCGGCGTCCTGGCGTGGATGCTGGGACCGCACGAGTTGCAGCTGGCCGGCGTGGTGGCACTCGCCGGTGTCACTGGAATGTTCCTGGACTCATTGTTAGGCGCTACGGTTCAGGGAGCATTCGAGCATGAGCCGGTCCAACCGGCGCGAGGATATTCATGGCTGGACAACGACGCGGTGAACTTGGCAGCAACGCTGAGCGGCGCCGGACTCGCGGCCGCCGGCTGGCGGCTCTGCTGCTAGCTGCCGGGATGGCGGCGACGCTCGGCGCGTGCGACGCCGGCACGCGAGTCGTCGGTTTCGGAACCACGGGGGGTGGCGGAGGCGGCGGCGCGGGGACGGGGGGCGGTGGGGCGAGCGCACTCGTCGGCACCTGGCGCAACGTCAGCTCGCTGGTGCTTGCGAGCGGCGAGACAGTCGTGTTCGACGTGCGCTGGAGCTTCGATGCCGCCGGCAGCTGCTCCCGCACCCGCATTCAAACGGTCGTCAGCGGCGCCACCGGCTCTGAAACGACTGAGATTCTCCCCTGCACCTACACGTTCAGCGGATCGACCGTTACGGTCACCTTCCCAGGTTCGTCGGTTCCGTCACGCTTCTCCGTCGCATTCGTGAGCGGCGACCTGTTGATGGCCGGCACCCGCTTCACGCGCATCGGGTGACGCCACGCTGGGATGCCGTAGTCGTCGGAGCCGGCCCTGCGGGGTCGGCCACCGCGCTGCTGCTCGCGCGCGCCGGCCGTCGGGTCCTGCTCCTCGACCGGGCGCGGTTTCCCAGGGACAAGCCGTGCTCGGAGTACCTGAGTCCCGAGTCGACGCGCGTACTCGAACGGCTCGGCCCGCATGTGCTCGCGGCCATCGCCGCCGCGTCGCCCGCGCGCCTCACCGGGATGAGAGTCGTGGCGCCGAGCGGCGCCGGCGTGCTCGGCCGCTTCACCGCAGGGGACTTCAGTTTCGCGCTGCCGCGGACGCGCTTCGACGCGATCCTGCGGGATGCCGCGGAAGCCGCTGGCGCGGAAGTCCGAGAGCGGGTGAAGGTGGAAGAGCTCGTGTATGAGGGAGGCGCGGTCGGCGGCGTCGTCGCGAGAACAGGAGACGGGGCGCGGGAGACGTATCGCGCGCGAGTCGTCGTGGGCGCGGATGGCCTGCGGTCGGTCGTGGCGCGCCGGCTCGGGATGGTGCGCACCACCGCGCCGCGCCGGATCGCGTTCACCGCGCACGTCGCCGAAGCCCGCGGCGTCACGGACGTCGGCGAGATGCACGTGGGGGGGGGCCGCCTCGGGTACGTGGGGCTCGGTCCCATCGGCGAGGGCGTGACGACGGTCGCGCTGGTGTTGCCCTTCTCCGCCGCGCGGCGCGGAGAGCGCTTCTTCGAAGAGCTGGACCGCTTCCCCGGCCTCGCCGGACGGTTCGACACGCGCCGCGTAGTGCGTCCGGTACTCGCCACCGGACCCTTCGCGCGGTGGTCGCGGCGTCCCGTGGCCGCCGGAGGCGGCGCGTTGCTCGTCGGCGACGCGGCCGACTTCTTCGATCCCTTCACCGGCCAGGGGATCTACAGCGCGCTGCGGGGGGCGGAGCTCGCCGCTGCCGCGGTGATTGAGACCCTCACCACCGGTGCGAGCCTACGAGGCTATGCGCGCGCGCGGCGCCGCGAATTCACGGGCAAATGGCTGCTCGAGCGGATGATCGGCCTGGCGGTCGGCTGGCCCGCGCTCATCGAGCGCGTGGTCGGCCGGCTGGCGCGCCGTCCCGATCTCGCGGATCTTCTCGTGCGCGCCACGGGCAATTGCATTCCCGCGCGCGCCGTCCTGACCCCCAGCGTTCTCCCCCGGTTGCTCTGGTGACCATGCGCGGCGTCGAGCCTCCGCAGTTCAGGCAATTGCTCGGCCGGTTTGCCACCGGCGTCACGGTGTTGACGAGCCGGACGCAGGCCGGCGAGCCGATCGGCATGACGGCGAGCTCCGTGGCGTCGGTCTCGCTCGACCCGCCCCTCGTCCTGGTGTCGGTGGACAAGAGCCACGACATGCACGCCGCGCTGGAGACGGAGACGCATTTCGTACTCAACATCCTCTCGGCGGACCAGGAAGCGCTGTCGCGCCGGTTCGCCGCCGACGAGCCCGACCGTTTCCGCGGCGTGAGCTATCGCGAGAACGAGCGCGGGATCGCGGTCCTCGACGGCGTGGTGGCGCATGTCGAGTGCGAGAAGCGAACGGCCGTCCCGGGCGGCGACCATACGGTGTTCTTCGGGATCGTCGTCGGCGGGGACGTCACGGACCGGCGCCCGCTGCTGTACTACCGCGGGGGCTATGCGGGCCTGAGCCGTTGATGCGCACCGTCGATCGCATTCGCGTCCACGCCCCGCTCGCGCGCGTGTTCACGGCCGCCAGCGCGGTGGCGCGCTGGCCGGCGATCCTGCCGCATTACCGCTGGGTCCGCTTCCTGGACGACGGACTCGTCGAGATGGCGGCGTGGCGTCCGTTTGGATTTCTTAAGTATCCGGCTTGGTGGGTCTCCGAGATGACCGTTGATCAGCCGGCCGGCGAAATTCGTTACCGCCACGTCCGGGGTATCACGCGAGGCATGGATGTCGTCTGGCGCCTGGTGGAAGGAAAGGACGGCGTGGATGCCGAGATCGTGCATACCTGGGACGGCCCGGGCTGGCCCCTGGTGGGGCGTCTCGCGGCGGCGCTCGTGATCGGCCCGGTGTTCGTGCACGGCATCGCCGCGCGCACGCTCGCGGGAATCAAACGGGCGGCAGAGGCCAGCCCGTGAAAACGCCGCGTCGTGTGGTAATCACCGGCATCGGCGCCGTGACGCCGATCGGCACGACCGCGAGCGGGCTATGGGCCGGCCTCGAGGCGCGCACCTCGGCGGTGCGCACGATCACGCGGTTTGATCCCACGCCCTTCCGGAGCCGCATCGCCGCCGAGATTCCCGACTTCCGGCCACAGGATCATCTGGATGCGAAGCGCGCGCGGCGGCTCGACCGCTTCTCGCAGCTCGCCGTCGCGAGCGCCGGGCTGGCCCTCGCGGACGCCGAGCTCAACGCACGGGCAGAGGATGGCGACCGCGTCGGCGCGATGATGGGGTCGGCACTCGGGGGCGTGGCCTTCGGCGAATCGCAGGTAACCAAGTACCTCGCGGAAGGTCCACGCGGCCTGGATCCGTCGCTGGCATTGGCGGTGTTTTGCGGCGCCGCGAGCTGCAACATCGCGATCGAGTTCGGCTTTACCGGCCCCAACGCGACGAATGCCATGAGCTGCGCTTCGGGGACGATCGCGGTGGGCGAGGCGTTCCACGTGGTGCGCGATGGACGCGCGGACGTGATGCTCGCCGGCGGAGCGGAGGCGCCGCTCGCGCCGCTCACATTCGCCGCCTTCAGCATCATTCGGGCGATGAGCACACGCAACGACGATCCCGCGCACGCGTCACGACCGTTCGATGCGAGACGCGATGGCTTCGTCATGGGGGAAGGCGCCGCGGTGCTGGTGCTGGAAGAGCGGAGCCGCGCCGTGGCCCGGGGCGCCAAGATCTACGCCGAAGTCGTGGGCCACGCCTACACGAACGACGCCTATCACATGACGGCGCCGCGCCCCGACGGGCGCCAGGCCGCCCGCGCGATCCAGCTCGCCCTCGCCGACGGCGACGTGGCGCCCAGCGAGGTCGGCTACATCAACGCCCACGGATCGTCCACGCCCCTCAACGACCCGACCGAGACCACGGCCATCAAGCAGGTGTTCGGGGATCATGCCTACCGCCTGACCGTCAGCGGCACCAAGGGCTACTACGGGCACGCGCTCGGCGCGAGCGGTGCCATCGAAGCGGCCATTTGTGCGCTCGCGTTGGCACACGGCTGGCTCCCGCCCACGCTCAACCTGGAGCACCCGGATCCCGGCTGCGACCTGGACTGCTTGCCCGGTGCCGGACGGGCGGCCGCGCCCGCGGCAGTCGTGTCGAACTCCTTCGGGTTCGGCGGGATCAACGCGGCGCTGGTGTTGCGGCCGGACACGGGCACCCCGTAGATTGGCCCCGCCTTCACACTTCGGAGCAGACTCGTGAACCTGCAGACCATACGGCCCCTCGTCGCGGAATTCGTCGGTACGGCCCTGTTCGTCTTTGTCGGCGTGGGCAGCGTCGTCGCCAACGCGGCCGGCACGTCCCTCGGCGTGCTGGGGATCGCGCTCGCGCACGGCGTCGGACTCGCAATCGTCGTCACGATGACGATGCCGATCTCGGGCGGCCACATCAATCCGGCCATCAGCGTGGCGCTGTGGCTCGCGAAGAAGATCGACGGTCGCACGCTCGGTTTCTACGTGGCGGCGCAGCTCGTGGGCGCGGTCGTGGGGGCCTTGCTCGTGAAAGCGTTCTTCCCCGCGGGTGCGTCACGCGTGACATCCCTCGGCACGCCGCAGCTCTCCGGCGCCCTGGGGCTGTTCGAGGGAATCGCGCTCGAAGCGCTGTTCACGTTCTTGCTCGCGAGCGCCGTATTCGGCACGGCGGTATCGCCGCAGGCGCCCAAGGTCGGGGGCGTCGCCATCGGCCTGTCGGTCTTCGTGTGCATCCTGACGGGCGGCGCGCTCACCGGTGCCGCGATGAACCCTGCCCGCGCGTTCGGTCCGGCACTCGTCGCGTGGGACTGGCACGGTCAGGCGATCTATTGGATCGGTCCGGTGCTGGGGGCCGCGGTGGCGGCGGCGCTATGGAAGTTCGTGCTGCTACCGCGGGACGTTACCGACCTGACGTGAGGGTCTAGAGTCCCGCAGCGAGGACCGGCGCGAAATAGGTCAGAATGATGTCCGCGCCGGCTCGCCGGATGGCCGTCACCGACTCCCACATCGCCCGGGTCTCGTCCAGCATCCCGCGTTCCGCCGCTGCTTTGATCATCGCATACTCGCCGCTGACCTGATACGCGCCGAGCGGGGAGCCGAACTCCTCCTTGGCGCGGCGGATGAGATCCAGACACGGTCCGGCAGGCTTGACCATGACGATGTCGGCGCCCTCGTCGAGGTCGAGCTGAATCTCCTTCATCGCCTCGTCGCCGTTCGTCACCGCCATCTGATACGACTGGCGGTCGCCGAACTGCGGCGCCGATCCCGCCGCCTCGCGGAACGGGCCGTAGAACGCGGACGCGAACTTCGCGGCGTACGACATGATCGGCAGATGGGCGAAGCCCGCGGCATCGAGCGCTTTGCGGATACCCGCCACACGGCCATCCATCATGTCACTGGGCGCGACGAGGTCAACGCCGGCCCGCGCCTGCGTCACCGCGACCTTCCCGAGCAGATAGACCGAGGAATCGTTGTCCACGTCCCCGTCACGGATCACGCCGCAGTGGCCGTGGTCGGTGTACTCGCACAGGCACACATCCCCGATCACGAGCAGCTGAGGAACCGCGCGCTTCACGGCGCGGATCGCCTGCTGGACGATCCCCTGCTCATCATGCGCTTCAGATCCGGTGGCGTCCTTCGCCGCCGGAATGCCGAACAGGATGATGCCGCCCAGGCCCAGCGCCGCCGCACGCTCCGCATCCTGCACCAGCTCGTCCACCGACACCTGGGTGACCCCGGGCATCGCGGCCACCGGTTGGCGCAGGCCTTCGCCATGAGTCACGAACAGCGGCCACACGAGCCGCGACGGCACGACGTGCGCCTCTTGCACCAGGCGGCGCAGCGCCGGTGTGCGACGCAGGCGCCGCATGCGGCGAATGGGGAATTGGGCGGGACTCATCGGGCGAGTAAGCTCGCCGCGCCCTCGCCCTCGAGCAAGCGGGCGACGGTTTCTCCGGCACGCTCGGGCCGGGCGGGGTCGACATCGCCGGAGGCGGTGAGCTGCGCGGCGCCATCGAGCGCCGTCACGCGGCCGTACAGCCGACCGCCCTGGACCCATGCGGCGACGGGAGCCTGACAGCCGCCGCCGAGCGCGGCAAGGACCGCGCGTTCAGCGGCCACCGCGGCCGTGCTCGCCGCGTCGGCCAGGGGACGCAGCGCAGCGCGCGTGCCCCCATCGTCGGCGCGGATCTCGAGTCCCAGTGCGCCCTGCCCCGGCGCCGGCATCACGTCGAACGGATCGACGCGCGCGGCGCGGTCGCCCAGGCCCAGCCGTTCGAGCCCTGCCACGGCGAGGAGCGCCGCGTCCAGGCCCTCTCCCTCGTCTACCTTGCGGACGCGGGTGGGCACGTTGCCGCGGAGCGACACGACCTCGACGTCAGGGCGCAGGTAACGCACCTGGCTGACCCGGCGCAGGCTCGACGTCCCGACCCGTCCGCCGGGCGGCAGCGCGAGCAGCGAGACGACGGCGCGGTCCCGCGCCACGAGCGCGTCGCGCGGGTCGTGACGCGCCGGGACGGCGCCGAGTGCTAGTCCGTCGGGGAGCGTGGTGGGAAGATCCTTGAGCGAATGCACCGCAACATCGATGCGGCCGTCGAGGAGCGCATCCTCGATTTCCTTGGTGAAGAATCCTTTCCCTTCCAGCTCGTGCAGCGGGCGGTCCACTTCCGCATCGCCCCGCGTCTTGAGAACCACGATGTCGGCGCGCACGCCGCTGTCGGCGAGACGGGCCTGGACCCATTCGGCTTGCCACCGCGCCAGACGGCTCCCCCGGGTGCCGAGCTTCACGCGAAGCGCCGTGTCAGCGCGTCCACGAGGCCGGGGACGGTGTGTGGCTCGGCCTCGATGACATTGCGCAAGCCCAGCTCGCGCGCCGTAGCGGCGGTGATCGGGCCGATCGTCGCCGCGACGAACCGGCCCGAGGTCGCGGCCTCCCGCCCGACCAGGTCGACGAAACACCGCACGGTCGAGGACGACGTAAAGGTGACGGCATCGATGTCACCGCCGGCGATATCGGCGGCAAGCTCACCCAGGTCTGTTTGCGCCGGCACGGTACGGTAGACCGGCACCACCTCCACGGCGGCGCCCAGCGCCCGCAATCCCGCGGCCAGTGCCTCGCGCGCGTCCTCTGCACACGGTATCAAGACCCGGCTCCCCATCAAGCTTCCCCCCCTCCCCCCCTCCCGGGCGCTGAGGGCTTCCGCCAACGCTTCGCCCACAAACTCGTCGGGTACGAGGGCGGGCACGACGCCCCGCTGCGTCAACGCATCCGCCGTCGCGCTGCCGATCGCCGCAACGGCGGTGGACGCGAACACGCGCGGCGTGAGGCCCCACACGACGAGGCGATCGAACACGATGTGGACGGCGTTTTGGCTCGTGAACACGACCCAACGGTAGGCGGACAGGCCGGCGAGCGCGGCGCGCAGGGTCGCGAGGTTTCCGAGCGGCTCGATCCAAATGACGGGCGCCGGCACC
>DATNMO010000050.1:0-10755 GCA_035602245.1 Gemmatimonadales bacterium | reverse complement strand
GCGATCGTGATCGGCGCTGGGGTGAACGGCCTCGTCGCCGCCCATTATCTCGCCCGCGCTGGGCGGCGTGTGCTCGTCGTCGAGCGTCATGTCGCTCCGGATGCCGCGGCTGACGTCGGGTGGATCCCCCCGCAGGTGATTCGCGAGCTCGAGTTGCGGGGCGCGGGGCGCGCGCCGCGCATCGAGCAGCCCGATCCGTGGATCACAGCACCGCTGGATGGCGGCGGCCGCCTCGAGTTGTCCCGTGACGTCGCCAGGTCCGCGGAAGCGATCCGCCGCATCAGCCCCGCCGACGCCGCGAAATGGCCGGAGTTCTGCGCGCGCATGCGCAACCTCGCCGGCGTGCTCGAGCGGCTCTACGTCGCTCCGCCGCCCGACATCGAATCGCGCGATCCGCGCGAGTTGCTGCGGCTCGCGGGGTTGGGCCTCCACGTCCGCCGGCTCGGCAAGCAGACCATCATCGATCTCGCGCGCATCCTGCCGATGCCCATCGCCGACCTGCTCGACGACTGGTTCGAGAGCGATGTCCTGAAGGGCGTCGTGGGCGCGGTGGGCGTGTGGCATCTCAAACAGGGGCCGCGCTCGGGCGGGACCGCATTCAACTTCCTGCATCACCACGTTGGGAGTCCCGCGGGCGTGTTCCGCCCGCCGCGGTCCAACATCAAGGAAGTGCTGCTCGGAATTGGAGACATCGAGCTGCGCCTGGGGGTCACCGCCCGCCCGACGGGCCGAGGTGTCGTGCTCGAGCCGTCAGGCGACGAGCTCGTGGCGCCGCTCGTCGTGTCGAGCGCCGACCCGCGGGCCACCTTCGCCGGACTGAAGGCGGATCTCTATCCCGAGTTCGTACGCGCGGTGGACAACATCAAGTGCCGCGGCGTCGTGGCACGCGGCACCTTGCAGTTCGACCGCTCCGCCCCCGTTCCCCCGGACGCCCTCTGCCTCGCGCCGACGCTCGACCATCTGGAGCGCGCTTACGATGACGCGAAGTACGGGCGCACATCCGCGCAGCCCTACATTGAAGCGCATGCCCAAGCGGGGGACGGCCGGGTGGAGGTCCACGTGCAGTACGTGGCCGCGGCGGATCCGCAGCTGAAAGAGAAGGTGGCCGCCGCCCTGAATGCCGATCCGGCCCAGCTCACTCTCCAAACGCCCCAGGATTTGGAGCGCGAGTACGGTCTCACCGAGGGCCACCTCTACCACGGCGAGCTCACTTTAGACCAGATTCTCTTCATGCGACCCGTAGCGGGCTGGAGCCGCTATCGCACACCCATCTCCGGGCTCTACCTGTGCGGCGCGGGGACCCACCCGGGGGGCGGCATCGCGGGGGCCGCCGGCCGCAATGCGGCCCGCGTGATCCTCAAGGAATCGAAGCGGAGCTGACTTGATGTCCACGTTCGTCAAGACAGTCGAGAGCTATCAGCAGGGCGCGCGCACACTTCCGGGCCGCTATTACACGGCGCCCGAGGTGCTCGCCGAGGAGCAAGAGCGAATCTTCCGGCGCCACTGGATCTGCGTCGGGCGGGACGCGGCGCTGGCCGCGCCGGGCGACTATTTCCTCGTGGAGATAGCGGGCGAGAGCATCATCGTGCTGCGCGATCACTCGGGCGAGCGGCACGCGTATTACAACGTCTGCCGTCATCGCGGCACGCGGTTGTGCGAAGCCACCAAGGGCCGGCTGTCCGAAACGATTCAGTGCCCCTATCACGCCTGGACGTATGCGCTCGACGGGCGGCTCATCGGCGCCCCGCACATGCACGAGGTGGAGGGATTCGATAAGAAGGCGTATCCGCTCCACACGGTGGCGCTGGCGGAGTGGGAAGGATTCCTGTTCGTCAACCTGGATCCGGGCGCCGTTCCGCTCGTCACATGGTTCAGCCCGCTCGGCGGGCGGTTTGCCGACTACCACCTCTCCGCGCTACGCACCGTGCGCCGGATCGAGTACGACGTGCGGGCCAATTGGAAACTGATCCTCCAGAATTACAACGAATGCCTGCATTGCCCCATTATCCACCCCGAGCTCTCCGCCAAGCTTCCCTACACGAGCGGCGCGAACGACCTGATCGAAGGTCCGTTCCTGGGCGGCTACATGGAGATCAAGGCTCCCAACGAGAGCGCGACCCTCACCGGCCGGGCGTGCGCCCTGCCGCTCGGCGACCTCTCCGCTGAGGACCGGCACCGCGCGTTCTTCTACGCGCTCTTCCCCACGCTGCTGCTGAGCCTGCATCCCGATTACGCCGTGTCCTACACGGTATGGCCTACGGGGCCGACGACGTCGCGCGTCGCGTGCGAGTGGCTGGTGCACCCCGATGCCCCGGCGGCACCGGGCTACAACATTCAAGACGCCGAGGAATTCTGGGATCGCACCAACCGCCAAGACTGGCACATTTGCGAGCAGAGCCAGCTCGGCGTGAGCTCGCGCGCCTACGTTCCGGGCCCGTACTCGCCGCGCGAGAGCATACCGGCAGCCTGGGACCGGACGTACCTCAAGGCGCTTGGTGTCTGAGCAGAGCCTCGAGCTGCTCGGCGCGGCGCTCGAGCGGCTTCGCGCCGGCTTCGCCGATTTGCCGGGCATCGACGACGCATTCCCCCTCTCCCCGACGGGGAGAGGGGGTCAGCGGGTGAGAGAGGTGCTGACGGAGGTCGCCGACCGTCTCCGCGATAACTACCCCTATTTCCATCCACTGTACGCCGGGCAGATGCTGAAGCCACCCCACCCGGTGGCCCGTCTCGCGTACGAGCTGGCGCTGTGGATCAACCCGAATAACCACGCCCTCGACGGCGGGCGGGCCAGCTCGGCGATGGAGAAGGAAGCCGTCGCCGATTTGTCACGCATGGTGGGATGGGACACGCACGTCGGCCACCTGTGCGGCGGCGGCACGATGGCGAACCTCGAGGCGCTGTGGGTGGCGGGACAGCTGCATCCCGGCGCAACGATTCTCGCCTCGACGCAGGCCCACTACACGCATCGCCGCATCGCCGGGTTGCTGAGCCAGCCGTTCGAGACGATCCCCTGCGACCGCCGCGGGCGCATGGACGCGGCGGCGCTCGAGCGCCGCCTCGCCGGGGGCGGCGTGGGGACAGTGGTGGCAACGATCGGGACGACCGCGACCGGCGCAGTGGACCCCCTCGCGGCGATCGTCGACCTGCGCAGCCGCTATGACTTCCGCGTCCATGCCGACGCGGCGTATGGCGGCTATTTCCTGCTGGCCTCGAACCTCGAGCCCGAGACGCGGCAGGCCTACGACCGGCTCGGCGACGTAGCATCCATCGCCATCGATCCCCACAAGCATGGCCTCCAGCCCTATGGGTGCGGCTGCATCCTGTTCCGCGACCCATCGGTGGGGCGGCTGTACCGGCACGATTCACCGTACACCTACTACACGTCCTCGGAGCTGCACCTGGGCGAGATCGGCTTGGAGTGCTCGCGGCCGGGAGCCGCCGCTGTGGCGCTGTGGGCGACACAGCGACTGCTGCCGCTCGTGCGGGACGGCGAATTTGCGAAGGGCCTATCCGACGGCCGCGCCGCCGCCCTGGCATTGCACGAGCGGTTGCGGCAGGACGAGCGCTTCGTCACGGGCGCCGCACCCGAGCTCGACATTCTCGTGTGGGCACCTCGCGCCGCGCGCGTGAGCGAAGCGTCGAATCTCTCGCGGCGGGTGTTCGCGCAAGCCGCGGAGCGCCAGCTGCATCTCGCCCTCGCCTCCCTGCCCCTGCATCTCGTCGACGTGCGGGACATGGAGCGGGACCGGGACACGATGATTTGCTTGCGTTCCGTGCTGATGAAGCCGGAGCACCGCGCATGGGTCGACCGCATCTGGGGAATTCTGGACGAAGCGACGCGCGCCGCGGGCGTAGGCGAGGGACGCGCCGCCCTATGACCGGCTGGGGTTGGATGGGCGAGTGGGCGAACCTGCTGCTGCGCTGGGCACACTTCATCGCCGGCATCGCCTGGATCGGCAGCTCCTTCTACTTCATCTGGCTGGACCGCGCCGTGACGGCTCCGGCGTCACCGCGGCCGGGTGTCGAGGGCGATCTGTGGATGGTCCACAGCGGCGGATTCTATCAAGTCGAAAAGCGCCGCCCCGGCCCGGGCGAAGTGCCGCCCGTGCTCCACTGGTTCAAGTGGGAGGCGCTGCTCACCTGGGTGAGCGGCATCGCCCTGCTCATCCTGGTTTACTACCTCAGCGGCGCCTATCTGCTCGACCCCGGCGTCTCACGCATCGGCCGCGGCACCGCGACCGCGCTCGGCATCGGACTCCTTGTCGTGGGATGGCTGATCTACGACTGGCTGTGGCGCTCCCCGCTCGCCACGCAGCCCGGGTTTGCGACCACGATTTCTCTCATCCTGCTTGCCGCCGTCACGCTGGCGTTGTGCCGGCTGCTGTCCGGACGGGCGGCATTCATGCACGTGGGATCGCTGTTGGGGACGATCATGGTGGCGAACGTGTGGATGCGCATTCTTCCGGCCCAGCGCCAGATGATCGCGGCCACCCAGGCGGGGCGCCAGGCCGATTTCACGCTGGGCGAGCGCGCCAAGCAGCGCTCCGTGCACAACAGCTACATGACGTTCCCGCTGCTCTTCATCATGCTCTCGAATCACTATCCCGCGACGTACGCGAGCCCGGTGAACTGGCTCGTGCTGCTACTGCTCATCATCGCGGGCGCCGCGGTACGGCACGCCATGATCGGTCGCGGCAGGTCGAGTCGCTGGGCGCTTGTGCCGGCGGTGCTCGCATTGACGGCTGCGATGTTCTTCTCGACGCCCAAGGGCGCAGCCGCGCCGGCACAGACGGCGGCGACCGGCCCCGTCCCGCAATTCTCGGCGGTGCGCGCCGTCATCGCGCAACGGTGCCTGCCCTGCCATTCCCAGTATCAAAGCGATCCGACCTTCGGCCCCGCGCCCGGCGGCGTCACGTTTGACACCCCCGAGAGCATTGCCCGCCTGGCGGAGCGAATCCGTGTGCGCGCGGTCGAAACGCAAACGATGCCGCTCGCCAACAAGACGGGCATGACGCCGGAGGAACGCACGCTCCTGGCCCGCTGGATCGCCGCGGGCGCGCCCCTCCGCTAGCCCTGCGGCAGCGACAAATCCGCCGACGCCAGAAACCGCGGCGCCCGCCGCGGCTTGGCGGCCTGCTCGTAGGCATATGCGAGCTTGAGCAGGGTCGCCTCACTCTGAGCGCGGCCGATGAACGACATCCCCACCGGCAGCCCAAACGAGTACCCGACGGGCACCGTCACGCTCGGATAGCCGGCCACGGCGGCGGGCGTCGAGCTCGCGCCGAGGAAGTGATCGCCGTTCACGAGGTCGGTCGGCCACGGCGGGCTGCCCGTCGGCGCCACGATCGCGTCAAGCGAATACTGCGCGAACACCGCATCGAGCCCTTCGGTCCGTGACAGCCGCTGGTCTTTCGCCAACGCTTCTTGGTAAGCGGACTCGGTGAGCGGCCCTTTCGCCTGGGCCTGCAGGAAGAGTTCCTGCCCGAAGTACGGCATCTCTTGGGTCTTATGCGCCTCGTTGAACGCGATCACGTCGGCGAGGTTCCTCACGCTCGCCCCGGGCGCCCACTCGGCGAGGTATGCGGCGAGGTCGGCCTTGAGTTCGTAGAGCAGCACCGTGAGCTCGCTGTCGTCGTACTCACCGAGGTGCGGAATATCGGCGGGGTCTACGATCACGGCGCCCTGGCGGTGCAGCACGTCGATGGCCGTCTGGACGAGGGCGTCCGCTTCGGGGCTGTAACCAAAGCACTTCTTGCGGGCGACACCAATGCGGGCGCCCCGCAGGCCGCTTGGGTCGAGGCTCGTGCCGTAGTCGCTACCGGACAGTGCACCCAGGAGAATGGCGGCGTCCGTGACCGTGCGGGCCATCGGTCCGGCCGTGTCCTGGCTGTGCGCGATGGGGACGATCCCCGCACCGTCGATCAATCCCAGCGTGGGCTTCACGCCCACAAGGGAGCATGCGCCGGAGGGGCAGACAATCGAGCCGTCAGTCTCGGTGCCCACGCCTACGGCGGCGAAACTCGCGGCGATCGCGGCTCCGGTGCCGGAGCTCGAGCCGCAGGGATTGCGGTCGAGCGCGTACGGGTTGGCGCACTGGCCGCCGCGGGCACTCCAACCGCTCGACGATTGGGTGGAGCGGATATTCGCCCACTCGGAGAGATTCGTCTTGCCGAGGATCACAGCGCCCGCGGCCCGCAGCCGGGCGACGAGCGACGCGTCGCGCGGCGGCGTGACGCCGGCGAGCGCGAGCGAGCCGGCGGTGGTCATCATGCGATCGGCCGTGGCGATGTTGTCCTTCACCAGCACCGGGATACCGTGCAGTGGTCCGCGCACCCGGCCTGCCTTGCGCTCCACGTCCAACCGGTCGGCGATCGTGAGCGCTTCGGGGTTCGTCTCGAGCACGGCATGGAGCTTGGGATCGAGCGCGGCGATGCGCGCGAGATACGCCGCGCACACGGATCGGGCGGTGCGGGCGCCGGTCCGCATCGCGTCCTGGAGCTGCGCGATCGTGGCCTCCTCGAGATCCTCACTCCCTGACCGCCGAGTGTCGGAGTTTCGTTCGCCCTCGCCACGCAGTGGAGGGGTGGTCAGTGGGTGAGGTCGCAGACCGGCGGCCGCCGCGGCGGCCGTCGCATAATGAAGGAAGGAGCGGCGGCTGAGGATGTCGGCCATCGGACTCTCGCAGCTGGGGAAGGTGGCGTGCACGGTGAAACGCCTAGTCTGAACCGCCGCACGGATGTGCGCCAGATCACAGTGATTCGCCGCACGGTTTCCGCGCTCGGCTTGCGGTAACGTGCGCGAGGTGAATCTTGTGGCAGCCCGAGGAGGGAGTGCGCCCTGAGCTCCTGGGAACGAAGGATCTCGCAACGCCTCAGCGTTCTACGGCTCGCCAGCATCCGCAACAAGATGCTGATGTTTGCCGTGGTCGCGACTTTGCTCCCCTCTCTCACGACCGTTTGGATCTCCTACATCGAGAACAAACGGGCGCTCACCGCGAAGGCCTCTGAAGAGCTGCTCGGGATGAGCGCGCAGGCGGTCCGCGAACTGGAATTGTGGACCAAAGAGCTGCGCTATGACCTTCGGGTCTTCTCGAACTCCTACGAAGTTACGGAGAACGTGGAGCGGATCCCGCTCGTAAACGGGGAGCCCGTGCACTCGGGGATCTATCACGGGCGGCTCACGGGCTACCTCAACTCGGTGCGCGACCGGTTCACCGATTACGCCGAGCTGCTGGTGCTCGACCAGCACGGGCACGTCGTCGCGACCAGCGCGGCGCAGCTGAGTCCGGCGTTGCTCCCCACAGATTGGGCCACCGAGCTCCGTGTGCACGACTGGGCGCTGGGTGCGCCGTACTGGGATGCGGTGACGGGACATGCCGAGATGCTCGTCGCCGTGCCGCTCCGCGCGGCCGGCCGAGGGGCGGGAGGAGGGGGAGGGGGGGGACGCGTCCTCGGCGCGCTCGCGGCACGGGTCAATCTTCGGACCGTCGCCGACACGTTGCGGCGCTTCTCCCCCGGAGAGCTCGGACAGATCTACCTCATGACGCCACAGGGCGGGCTCATTGTCAGCTCGCGCGGCAGCTCCGAAGCGCTCATGCAGCAACGCTTCACGCCCGACGACGCCAACTGGCTGCTCGCCCGCGAGGGACGCGCCGTGCAGTTCGCGAGCTTCACGGGCGACCCGGTCGTGGGCAGCATTCGGCGCGTGCCGGCGCTCAACTGGCTGGTCGTTTCCGAGATTCCGTCCGACGAGGCGTTCCGCCAAGTAGCGCGCCTGCGCAACATCACGCTCGGCGTCGTCACCTTGCTGCTCGCGGTCGTCGGCGCCCTGGCGTACTTGCTGAGCCTCCTGATCGTGCGGCCGCTCGACCGGCTCACGCAGGGCGCCGCGAAGGTCGCCCGAGGTGATCTCAGAGTGGACCTTCCGGTGACGGCGGGCGGCGAAGTCGGCTACCTCACTGAGGTTTTCAACAACATGGTCGCGCGGCTCCGCGAGAGCCGGACCGCACTGGAGCGGCTATCGGTCACCGATCCGCTCACGGGTCTCTACAACCGGCTGCGCATGATGGAAGTGCTCGCGAACGAAGTCCGGCGCTCGCGCCGGCTCCAGCACCCGTTCGCGGTCCTGATGGCCGACGTGGACCTGTTCAAGCAGTACAATGACGCCCATGGGCATCCGGCGGGCGACGCAGCGCTCAAGCGCGTAGCCGCGATTCTGCGCGACTCGACCCGCGACGTGGACTTTGTCGCGCGCTACGGCGGCGAGGAATTCCTGATCGTGATGCCGGAGACCGAGGTCGAGGGCGCGATGGACGTGGCCGGGCGGATCCGGGCGAAGCTCGCTGGCGAACGCCTGGCCGTCGGGGCGATCACGTTGAGTCTGGGGATCGCCGCCTTCCCCCTCCACGGCGACACGCCCGACGCGGTGATCGCAGCCGCCGACGCGGCCCTGTACGAGGCGAAGCGCGCGGGCGGCGATGGGGCCCTCGCGGCCGCGCCCCTCGGTTCCCGCAGTCTAGGGCGCCGTTAGCGGCGTCGACCGATCAGCGCCTGGTGAACCCAGCCAGGGCGGTTGGTCTCATCAGTGACCCGCACCCACTGATCGACGTAGGAATACGCGATCAGGGGCACGCCCGCCTCCAGTGTGAACAACACGCGGAACGTCGCACCAGGGCCCTCGCGCACGTTGGCGCGTCCGGTCGTCTGCACGCGCAGCGGCAGGGCGAACGGCACTTCGCCCGAGCGCAGCGTCGCCCGATCCCCGCTCGCCAGCCGTCCCTGCCCCGCCGACGCCGCACTTTTCGCCTGGGTCGCGAGATACAGCGCCCCCGCGTAGTTCTGCTTGTCGAATTCGGCCGTGGCGAGCTGCAGCAGCTGTGTGGCCTGGCCGACTTCCGGCGCCGGGGTGGCGGTTCCGCCGTTAGCGGCGCGCAGCGCCTGAAACGCGATCTCCGCTTCGGCCATGCCCGACGCTGCCTCCGCGCGGGTAGCGAGGGACTGCAGCTTCGCCATCGCCCGTACGACCTCGCGGCGCGCGTCGTCCAGGCGGCCCTGAAGTTCTTCGACCTGCACCTCCTTTTCGAGGACCCGCAGCTCGAGACGCGCCACCCGCTGTTCGAGCAGCGTGTCGCGGATCACGATCGGACGGGGGGGCCCAGGAGTGGAATCTCGAGCGGGTAGCGGGCCACCGGGGGGCGGTGGCGCCGTGCAGGCGCCGCCTAGCAGCGGCGCCAGGAGTAAGAGGAATGGGCGCATCCGCCACTAAGTTGGTGCCTGGCCTGTATTACGACAACCGCCCATTGACTTTGCGCGTCCGTGTGGCGATCGTTGGGTCGAGCGAAGGGCCACGGCATGGTGCCGTGCGCTGAACACCAGAGACTTTCCGAGGACCTGGGCTGTCGCCTGCGGTCCTCGTTTCGTTTCTGGCTCAGCACTCACCCCGGAAGGGGCCGTAATGCACGTTACGCTGAGCGAGACCGACCGGTTGGACTTCGTATTGAAGAAGTTCCGCCGCCAGGTCACCAAGGCCGGCCTGTTTCAGGACATGAAGAAGAAACGCTTCTACGAGAGCCCTGCCGTTCGACGGCGGCGCAAAGACAAGGCCGCAGCTCGCCGCAAGGCGAAAGGCGCCCGTCGCCGGGAACCGTAACTAGTTAGGAGTACGACCAGATGGCACGTATCACCGGTACCGTGAAGTGGTTCAACGACGCCAAGGGCTTCGGTTTCATCACCCCCGAAAACGGCGAGAAGGACTGCTTCGTGCATCACACCGCGATTCAGGCGGAAGGGTTCAAGTCGTTGGCCGAAGGCCAGCGCGTAGAGTTCGAAGTCGTCCAGGGCCAGAAGGGCCCAGCGGCACAGAACGTCGTGAAGCTGTAACCACACACGGCACCTGAAACGGCCACGGCGCCGCCCACCGGGCGGCGCCGTGCTCGCTTTAGGCCCCCGGGCCGGGCCCCTTGACTTAAGCCCAAGCGACAGGGAGTTTTTTTTTGTGCACCACCCCCCCTCCCCCGTGCACCGAACACGTACTTCCGTTCAGGAACGAGGGCCGTCCGTGCAATGACGAAAAAAATCCTGGTACTCGTGATCGAGGACAATCGGTTGCTCCGCGATGGTCTGGCATCGCTCCTCGACCAGCAGCCGGACTTTAAGGTCGTCGCGGCCTGCGAAGGCGCCTCCACGGCCCTGCAGCGGCTGCAGGAGTACAAGCCGAACGTCGTCCTCGTGGATGCGGCGCTCGGCCGCAATCGCAGCCAACGGTTGGTGGAAAGCCTCAAGGAAAACGCCCCCCACGCCCGCTTGATCATGATGGACATGCAGCCGGAGGAAGAGGACGTCATCGATTTCATCAAGCGCGGCGCTAACGGGTTCATCGCCAAGGACGCCACGCTCGAAGATCTCGTCAGTACGATTCGTCAGGTCGCCAACGGTGGCGACGTCGTGCCGCCGGCGCTGACCGGCACCCTGCTGTCGCACATCGCCAAACAGGCATCCGTGCTCCGGAACACGCCGATGATGGCGTCGGTACGGATGACCAAGCGTGAGCAGCAGATCACCGACCTCATCGCCGAGGGCTTGAGCAACAAGGAAATCGCCCAGCGGCTCAACATCGCCACATACACTGTGAAGAGTCACGTGCACAACATTCTGGAGAAGCTGGCGCTGCACAGCCGCCTCCAGATCGCCGCGCACGCGCACAAGAAAGCGCCGCCCAAAGGCGACCGTCGCAAGTTCGCCCGCTGACGCGGGCGTT
>DATNMO010000049.1:0-57775 GCA_035602245.1 Gemmatimonadales bacterium | reverse complement strand
GCGGGCCTGGTGCGCCACGCCCGCCGCGGGCGTGAGCGGCTCTGGGAGCTGGATCGCCGGCGCCTGGAAACGGCGAAACGGTACCTCGATCAAATCAGCGCGCAGTGGGATGCGGCGGTTGACCGGTTGAAGGCCTTCGTGGAGGTGTGACAGAGCCCAACTGGCTCTCGGTGGGCTCCGCTCAGTTGACGCTCCCAGCCCCGCTTTTCAGTCCTCACCCCCCTTTCCCCTCTCCTTTCAGGAGTCCTCACCCCCTTTCCCCCTCTCCTTTCAGGAGAGGGGGCACGCACGGCGAGTTCGTTCGCTACGACGTGCGGTCCTTTGGTTTGTCCTGCTCAGCGTGTCCGTCATTCTGCTTCAATGGATCCACTTCGTTCCCTTTCCCGCGGACAACTGTACGCCGCGGCTCGCCAGTTGCGAAGGCAACGCACTCCCGCCGAGCGCTACGCGTGGAGCCTGCTCCGCAACCGGCGCATACTCGGTCTCAAGTTTCGCCGGCAGCATGTCGTGCATGGCTTCATCGTGGACTTCTACTGCATCGCGGAGCGGATCATCCTCGAGTTGGAGGGAGACGCTCACGACTCGCCGGCGCAGCGTAGCTACGACAACGCCCGGTCTGAATTCCTGGCAGCGGCGGGCTACCGGACGATCCGTATTCGGAACCGCGACGTCACGCCGGAACGCCTGGAGAGTGTCCTGAAGGAAGCGCTCGGACTGGCCGGGCGTCCCCCCTCTCCTGAAAGGAGAGGGGGACAGGGGGTGAGGACGGCGAGAGGTCGCGAGAAAGGGGACCGCGAGGGACAGGGGGTGAGGACGCTGCCGAGTGGGTGACACAGCCGGAGGCTCGACGTTGAATCGGGTAGACGGTAGCGTTGTCGCTCGACTCTGTCGAGGAGAATCGCAGTGAGCGCCAACCGAGCGGCCACGTGGTATCGCTGGGACGACATGCCCCGCGAGGAACTGCACGAGCTCCTTTCGCGTCGTCTGATCACCGGTGACCAGCTGATGCTCGCGCACGTGTACCTGAAGAAAGGCTGCGTCGTCCCGAAGCACTCGCACATGAACGAGCAGCTCACCTACATCCTGGAAGGTGCGCTGCGGTTCTTGGTCGGGGACGATGGCGCCGAGGAGATCGTGGTGCGCGCGGGAGAGGTGCTCCATCTGCCGGGCAACGTGCCCCACGAGGCCCTCGCGCTGGAGGATACCCTCGATGTCGACGTGTTCTATCCGCCGCGCGAGGACTGGCTCAAGAAGACGGACGCCTATCTGAGAAAGTGACTCACGTACCCCCTCTCCCGGGAGAGGGGGAAGGGGGGTGAGGACGCCCGAACGCCACGCCTCGCCGCTCCGGGCCCGCCGCCGCCACCACCGCGCACACGATGAACACCAGCGCCGCCGAGAGCGCCATGGTCTGCGCGTAGCTCGTGTGCGCGGCGAACAGCGCCTGCACGTGGGGGATTTGGCTCGCGATCGCCACGCCGCACTGGTAGGCGAAGCCCGGCAGGAAGCCGCGGACGCCGTCCGGCGCGAGCTCGGTGATGTGCGCCGGAATGACTCCCCACGCACCCTGCACGAAGAACTGCATCACGAACGCGCCGAGCACGAGTAGCGGCGTGGCGGGGGCGAATGCCCAGAGCGGGATCGCCAGCAGGGCTCCCACGAGCGCGAGGCCGATGGTACGCCGGCGGCCCAGCCGGTCGGAATAGAGACCGCAGAGCACACCACCAGCGAGCGCGCCCACCTGCGAGAAGGCCGTGAGGGCGGCGCGCGCCGTGGGCCCCCACCCCCAATCCCGCTCGAGAAAGGTGGGGTACATGTCCTGCGTACCGTGCGAGACCATGTTCATCAGCGCCATCAGGCCCGTCAGGTAGAGGAAGAGCTTCCAGTTCGCCGCGATCGCCCGTCCCAGGCCCGTCCAGTTGTCGTGACGGGTCTCGCGCCACACGTCCGACTCCTGCACGCGGGCGCGCACGAACAGGGCGAGCAGCGCCGGCAGGCCGCCGATGAAGAACAGCGGCCGCCAGCCCCAGTGGGGGAAGACGAGCAGGTAACACAGGGCCGCCAGCAGATAGCCGGCTGCATAGCCCTGCTGGAGCAGGCCCGACATGACTCCGCGCAGTCGCGGCGGCACCTTCTCCATGACGAGCGAAGCGCCCACGCCCCACTCCGCGCCCATGCCGATCCCGAACAAGGCGCGCAGCACGAGAAAGGTGACGTAGTTCGGCGCGAGGCCCGACAGCACCTCGATCACCGAATAGAACACCAGATCGACCATCAGCGGGATCTTGCGGCCGTAGCGATCGGCGAGGAGGCCGAATATGAATGCGCCGACGGGCCGGAAGGCGAGGGTGAGCGTGATTGAGAAGGCGATCGCAGCGTCCGACTTGCCGAATTCCTTCCCGATGGCCGTCAGCGTCATCACGACCAGAAAAAAGTCGAACGCGTCGAGCATCCATCCGAGGAAACCGGCGGCGACGGTCGCGTTCTGATCGCTGGCGGCAGCGCGTGTCGTTGTCATGGTACCGTTGTCGAAGGGCTTCGTCTACTCTGCTAGGACTTTTTCCCGAACCGCTCGAAGCGGTACGCGAGCTCCGGACCTTCGTCCCCCGCGTAGGCGAGTTGCGCGATAAGCAGTGTGAACGGCTCCGTGTACCGGGCGATCCGCAAGGGCCCGGCGTCCACCGGATCGAACCCCACGTCGCGGATCAGCTCAGCGGCAATCCCTTTACTCCTCGCATCGTCCCCGCAATAGACGAGGCTCGGTCTCGTGGCTTTGCGCCGAGCCGCGAAGACGCCAAACAGCACTTCGCTCGGCACAGTGCCGAACGCGGAGACGACCCGAGCCTTTGGAACCTTCTTTGCCAGCTCCTCCGCGCCCGACGACGTGTGTGCGATCACAAGGTCGGTGTCGTCGGCATTCATCGGAAGCGAGCAGCTGACTATGACTTTGCCCGACACGTCGCCTGCTTGCTTCAAGACGTCATCGACTCGGGACCAATGCACCGCCAGCAAGAGCGCGTCTGCGTCGCTCGCGGCCTCACCCGGCGTGCCCGCCTTCGCTTTTCCCTTCGCTTCGCGTGCGAGCCTCTGCAATTTCCGCTCGCTGCGCGCGTAGCTGAACACAACGTCGTGTCCCGCTCGCGCCCAGATCGTTCCCAGCTTGCCCCCCATCAACCCCGAACCCAAAATGCCAATTCGCATGGGTGCTCCTCGGCTCACACGTCCTATCGCGCCAGATCGTGTCGTTGGCCCGGTGAGAGACGGAGATAGGGCTTCTGAGCGTCTCTTGCGACGTCAATAAACGAGACATTGCCTGTCCCGAAGACGTCGGCCGTACCCATTTTCAGGACGAGCACCGTGTTCTCGTCGATGTCGATGCCGATCGTCCCCATTGGGCCTGAATGGTTGGCTAGGTATCCGAGCACCGCACTGTCGACGCTGTAGTCGCGTGGACGGTTTGCGTGTGGGCTGACAGCAACTTTCGGAAGCAGGCAGAGATCGTCGGTTCTCTTGCCGAACCCCTCCGGCGTCATCGTCAGCCAGAAACAGCCGATGGCGATGGCACCTGCTGAGTCGCCGGCGAGGACGCCTCCACGATCCAGCAACGCCTGAAGCTCTCGCTGCACGAGCGTTCCTAGATAGGTGGCCTCCAGCACCATCGATTGGCCGCCGGTCATGAAAACGGCATCGGCCGATCGTATGATCCTGGCGAGCTCCTCCGAGTTGGCCTCATTACGGCCTTCGCGTGCAGAATGGTTACGTGACGCGCACCGAGGCTGTCAAAATAGAAACGCAGGTCCTCCGCATCGAAGTTCGGGTTGGCCGTCGGAATGATGACGATGTGTGCTTCAGGGCCGCCCGCAAGCTCGATCAGTCGCTTGGCAAGATCGTCGGCGATCCGCCCCCGTAGGCCGCCTCCAGCCAGGAGGACCGTCCCGCTCCTTGGCCACCAATTCGTCGTCCCCTGCGCGGCGACTCGGGTGTTAACCAGCGCAAGGGCGAGGAATGCACCAACGAGACTCCGTGTAGGCGTACGATACCGGGCGCCACTCATTTGATGTCTCCTGGAAGAGGTCTCACCGGTTGCCTCAAAACCGTCCCTTGATGCCGCAAAAACGCCCTATTCGCAGTCTGTAACGATGGCCATTTTGGGATCCATGGAATTACGCGAGGCTTGAATCTTGCGACCAGAGGCCGAGTATGGACCGCAAGGGTTTCACGTTGATCGAGCTGTTGATCGTGGTGGTCATCATCGGTGTCTTGGCTTCCATCGCGATCCCCAAGTTCGCCAACACGAAGGAAAAGGCGTACCTCGCCTCGATGAAGTCCGACCTTCGTAATTTGGTGACCGCCGAGGAGGCCTATTTCGCCGACTCGGTGAAGTACACGACCATGACGGACTGCAACACCCCGCCGGCTGCTGGTGCGGCCGCGTTTTGCACGTCGACCGGCAACACGCTGGGTGCTATCACAACCGGGGGAGGCGGTGGACAGGGGCAGGGGCAGGGACAACAGGGACAGGGAGGGGGGGGCGCCGGTTGGACGGTGAGCATTGGCAATGCCAACACGCCCAAGCGGTGCGCGATCTACATCGGCACCGTGACGCCTGCGGCGCCGGCGACCGCCAACTCACGCGAAGGCGCGCCGGTGTGCAATTGAGTGCTTCCGTGCGGGTTCAAATCTCGCCGAGTTCGATAGTTAGAACACCACCGTCTGGATGGAGTGTGGCCGCGAGTTGATCTGCACTGATGCAGAGCCGACGACGACGTTGTAGTCTCCCCCCTTTGACGTCGGGTTCATGACGACCACGACGACTGTGCCGTCCGGGTTGACGAAGGCGGTGGTGAGCAGCATGCTGCGGCTCGGGGCCGCCACAATCCTTCTGGCGCCGGGGCGGATGAATTTCGAGAAGTGGCCGATGTAGTAGTACGAATTGGTGTAGATGAGCGTGCCCGTACGCGTGTCGGCATGGATCGGGGCGAAGCAGAAGTTCCCGACATGGTTGGGCCCGCCCCGTTCATCGAGCAGAATATTCCAGTCCGTCCATCCCTCCGCCCCCGAATTGAAATCGTTGATCATCGACCGCCCGTACGCCTCCCCGAGGCTCCATCGTCCGTACGCGGTGGAGTCGAAGGTCGCCGGCGTTCCCTCCGTAAACAGGATGTGTTTGTCGGGGTAGAGCCGGTTCACCAGCGCGACGTTGCCGTACAGCTGCTGCCCCCCCGACCAGTCCTCGTACCAGTGGAAGCCGATCCCCCAGGCGTACTTCGCGGCCGCTGGATCGCCGAAGATCGTCAGCGCGCGCTCGATGATGAGGTCGCGGTTATGGTCCCAGACGATGATGTTGACACGGCCCAGGCCCTGCTGCGCCATCACCGGACCGAGGTGGTTCTTGAGAAAGTCCCGCTCGTCCGACGCCTGATATATGCACGATTCCCACCTCTGGATCGCCATCGGCTCGTTCTGAATCGTGATGCCCCACACCGGCACCCCTTCCTTCCGGTAGCTCTCGATGAACTTCGCGTAATAGAGGGCCCAGGAATGGAAATACTCGGGGCGCAGGTGCCCTCCATGCAGCATGTCGTTGTTGTCCTTCATGAACGCGGGCGGACTCCAGGGGCTGGCAAAGAGCTTGAGCCGGTTGCCGCTCGCGGCCATCGCGCGCTTGATGAGCGGGATCTTGAACCGCGTATCGTGCGCGACGGAGAAGGAATGCAGGTCCTTATCACCCTCCGTCACATAGGTATAGCTCTCGCTCGAGAAGTCGCAGCTGTTGATGTTGGTCCGACCCAGAGTGTACCCGATCCCGCGGTCGGTGCTGTAATACGCCGCCAATAGCGCTTCCTGCCGGGCCGCGGGCAGTTTAGCGAACGTCTCGGCGGCGGCATCGGTCAGGGCCCCGCCGATTCCAATAAGCGGCTGGAACGTTCTTCGCGGATCGACGAAGACGTATGCCTTCGCTTCCGAGGTCGGCTCCGACGGCTTGAACACCAGGGTGTCGGTGGGCGACAGCCGATAAGCAGTACTATCGGCGGTGGTAAAGACGATCGCGCGTTTCCCGCCCATCTGGACTGCGGCGGGACGACCGTGGGACGTCGCGTTAGCGGCGGACCCCTGCCGGCATGCCGCGAGGAGCATCAGCGGCAATATGCCGGCAGTGGTTCGCATGCCGCGACTACGTCATCCCGACTACATGTTCCGCCGCTGCGCCGTAGGCGGCACCACGCCATTCAGACGCAGGTAATTCGCCTCCTGGCTGTAATGATCGGCCCAGTCTCCCACGGTGATCAGGATCGCGGTCGCGCGCGAGAAGGGGTTCGGCCCGAACAGCTGGATCGGCTCGCCGAGCTTCGAATCGTCCAGATGCGCAAAGGCCGACTCGCAGAACTGGAACGTCTCCTTGAGCCGGGCGACGAGCTGCTCCTTGCTGGCCGTCGTGTCCACCGCCGTGCGCTGCGGCGCCGGGACGCCGGCGACCTTGCTGCACAGGACATCGTTCCCCTCGTTGGCGAGGTGGGCCTGGATCTGGGCGAAGCTCATCTGCGCCGGCGTGGGGCGGTAGTTGTACTTGTCCGCCGGCATCGCCTCGGCGGCGGCAATCAGGTTGCGCGCAAAGCGCTGTTCCATGGCGCGCAACGCGTCGGCGACCGGACTCGCCGAGGGGGACTTCGCTGCCGCTGTCGTTTGAGCGGCAAGCGCCGGGGGTAGCAGGGCGACGGCGATCATCAAGACACAGGCTCGGGGCTGCATGGCACGACTCCAATGAGAGGAGCTTGGATTTTGTCCCAATTGCGCGTGGGGCGCTAGCCTGTAGGGCGTTTCCTTCCTTGACATGCCGACGGATTTCGTCGTTATTGCCGAGAATGAGCCTCTGTAGCGGGGCCCCGTTATTGGGGTCCGGAGTGGGAGTGGGTTTCGTCATAGCGTAAACGGCTTCACGAATCTCGCGACCGGCTGCGGCCCCGGAACCTGGGCTGTGGCCGGTCGCGTTCTTTTTGGATCCCAGACATTCGACAGGAGGAAACAATGCCTGAGACTGTGGCACCCGTCGCCGACATCGAGGCGCGCGGGTACGCACACCCCGAGGTCCTGGTCTCGACCCAGTGGGTGGCCGATCACCTCGCCGACCCCGACGTCCGCGTCGTCGAGTCGGACGAGGACGTCTTGCTGTACGAAACGGGGCACATCCCCGGAGCAGTGAAAATCGACTGGGTCGCCGACCTCAACGATCCCTTGATCCGCGACTACATCGACCGCCCACGATTCCAGCGGCTGCTGCGCTCGAAGGGAATCAACGACGGCACCACCATCGTCTTCTACGGCGACAGAAACAACTGGTGGGCGACCTATGCCTTCTGGGTGTTCCGACTCTTCGGCGTGGAAAACCTGCGCGTGATGGACGGCGGCCGGCAGCGCTGGGCCGACGAGGGCCGCGAGCTCGTGACCGCGGTGCCGCGCAACCGTGAAGGAAACATCACCGTCAAGGACCGCGACGACATCCGCGGCCGCGCGTTCCGCGAGCAGGTGCTGGAGCACGTCAACCGAGCCAGGTCGCTGGTGGACGTGCGGAGCCCCGAGGAGTATCGCGGCGAGCGGATGCACATGCCCGAGTACCCCAATGAGGGCGCGCTCCGCGGCGGCCATATCCCGGGGGCGCGGAGCATCCCGTGGGGGCGGGCCATCAACCCGGAGACGCACACCTTCCGACCGGCCAACGAGCTGCGGACGATTTACCAGGAGGAAAACGGGCTCAAGCCGGGTGACGACGTGATCGTCTACTGCCGGATCGGCGAGCGCTCCTCGCACACGTGGTTCGCCCTGACGTACCTCCTTGGCTTCGGGAGCGTCCGCAACTACGACGGCTCGTGGACCGAGTGGGGCAACGCGGTGAAAGCACCGGTCGAGAAGCCGTAATGGACCGGGAGACGCGGATCGCCTGGCTGGTCGACCACGCCCAACGACCGCGCTTTCGGGGAACCCTCCCGGACGCGGACGCCCGGGTACCGGGCGGCAACCCGGGGTGTGGCGACGTCATCACGCTCTCCCTCAAGGCGCAGGGCGGCGAGGACCGCGTGGCAGCCATCAGCTTCGAGGGGGTCGGCTGCACGCTGAGCCAGGCGGCCGCGTCGATCCTCGCCGAGCGCACGAACCGGCTGACGCCAACGTTCGCGGAGGTCCTCGCCTTCTCCTACGAGGAGATGCTGGATCTCCTCGGGCGTGACATCGCATCCTCCCGCCCTCAGTGCGCGACCCTGGCGCTCGGCACGCTCAAGGGTGCCGTCAAAACGGTGGAGATGAACCGGAAACTGCGAACGGCTGGCCACACGGACGAGGAGATCGGCGAGCTCCGGCGCGCCATCGCGGCGCAGGCGGAGGGGACGGGCCTCGTGATCGGGGAAGGGGCCGAGCTGGCGGCGCGCCGCTGCTAGACGCTCGCAGGTTTGGTTGCCGTGCTCGCCGAGCGCGCCTACGTTCTCAACATGATTTCGATCGTCGTCCTCGCCGTCGCGGCCCTATCGGTCGCGGGGAAAACGCAGCCCGCGGCCGCCCAAACTCCCGACGTCACCGCCGCCCTGCGCTGGCGCTCCATCGGCCCCCCCCGCGCCGGCCGGACCCGCGCCTTGGCCGGAGCGCCCGGCCACCCCACCGTGTTCTACATCGGATTCGACAACGGCGGCGTCTGGCGCTCGAGCGATTACGGCGCGAACTGGGAGCCACTCTTCGACAACGAGCCCACCGGCTCGATCGGTGCGATCGCGGTCGCGCCCTCTGACCCCAACATCCTGTACGTCGGCACGGGCGCCGGCATCATCCGCCCCGACCTCGCCACCGGCAACGGCATCTACAAATCCACCGACGCGGGCCGCACCTGGACGCACCTCGGTCTCGATTCGACGCAGATGATCGCGATGGTGGACGTGAACCCGAAGAACCCCGATCGGCTGTTCGTCGCCGCACTCGGCCACCCCTACGGCCCCAACGCCGAGCGCGGCATTTACCGATCGACGGACGGCGGCCGCACGTTCGAGCGCGTGCTGTACAAAGACGAATACACCAGCGGCAACGACGTCCGCATTGACCCGAGCGATCCCAATACGGTCTACGCCGCGCTGTGGCAACAACAGCAGGCCTTCTGGGAAGGAGGCGGATTCGGCCCCGATTCGACCGGACTCGGCGCAGGCGGCATCTACAAGTCCAGCGACGGCGGGACTACGTGGACCCAGCTCACGGACGGACTGCCGACTGTCCTGGAAGCGAACCTCGCGATCGCACCCAGCAATCCGCGCGTACTCTACGCGATGGTCGCTTCGGTCAACCTCACAGGCGGGTCAGGACCCGTCGGGTTCTACAAGTCGAGTGACGGCGGCGCGCACTGGACACTGCGCACGCGCACGCCCGGCGCACCGGGTGACACCACCGTCACGGCTGACCCGCGGCCCATCGCTCGCATCGGTGGCGGTGACCTGCCGCCCATCACCGTTGACCCGAAGAACGACAACGTCGTCTACAGCGCATCAGTGGTCATGTGGCGCACGGAAGACGGTGGCGCGAGCTGGTCTGCCGTGCGCGGCTCGCCCGGCGGCGACGACTACCAGAGAATCTGGATCCACCCGGACGATCCCAATCTCATTCTCGCCGTCTCGGACCAGGGGGCCGTGATCTCCGCCAATCGCGGCGTCTCCTGGAGCGACTGGTACAACCAGTCCACCGCCGCCGTCTACCACGTGACGGCGGACAACGCCTTTCCGTATCGCGTGTGCAGCGGGCAGCAGGACTCGGGCTCGATCTGTATCGCCAGCCGTTCCGACGACGGCGAGATCACGTTCCACGACTGGCATCCCGCGAACATTCAGGAATACGGCATCGCCGCGCCCGACCCGCGCGATCCGGATGTGGTGTTCGGCAGCGCGCGCAGGAACGTGTCACGCTATGACCGGCGCACGGGCCAGACCGCGCCGGTGGGCCCCGACTCCGCCGCGCGGGGCGAACAATACGGCCGCAATGTGCGCACGATGCCGCTGATCTGGTCGCCGCTGCGCCCGGACGTGCTGTACTACGCGTCCAACGTGGTCTGGCGCTCGGCGGACCACGCGCACACCTGGACGCGCATCAGCCCCGACCTGGCGCGCCAGACGTGGGCAGTCCCCGCGAGCGCCGGGAAATATGCGAGCGGCGTGACGCCGACCCCGCGCGGCGCGATCACGGCGCTATCGCCATCGCCGCGCAGCCTGAGCGTAATCTGGGCCGGGACCGACGACGGCAACATCCAGGTTACGGCGAACGGTGGCGCGACCTGGAAAAACGTGACCCCGACGGCCATCCAGCCGTGGACCCGCATCTTCAACATCGAGGCGGGCCACTTCGACACGCGGACCGCGTACGCGGCCGCGAACACGCTGCGGATCGACGACATGCATCCGCACTTCTGGCGCACACACGACGGCGGTCGCACGTGGACGGAGATCGACGGTGACATCGCGTCGCACGCCGTCGCCAACTCGATCCGCGAGGACCCACGCGTGCCGGGGCTGCTGTACGCCGCCACCGACGCGCAGGTCTGGGTGTCGTTCGACGACGGCGGCCAGTGGCAGTCGCTGCGGCTCAACATGCCGGCGATTTCGGTGCGCGATATCGCGGTGAAGGACGACAGCACCTGCCTGTGCGCGGATCTAATCGCGGGGACGCACGGCCGCGGCTTCTGGATCCTCGATGATCTGGCCCCGCTGAGGAAAATGGCCGCCCTGCGCGCCGCGCAAGCGGCCGGCACGCCGTTCCTGGTGAAGCCGCAGACCGCCGTGCGCGTCAGGTTCGGCACGAACGAGCCCACGCCGTGGCCGCCGGAGCTGCCGGCGGGGGAGAACCCGCCGGCCGGCGCGGTGCTGGACTACTTCTTGGCGGCTGACGCGCCTGGTCCCGTGACACTGGAACTCGTGAGCACCGCGGGCCGAGTCGTGCGCTCCTACTCGAGCGACGACCCCATCTTCGAGCCCGATGCCGCGCTCTGCCGGACGAAGCCTACAGCCACCGATTGTGGGCTGCCGCTCTACTGGCCCGCGCCCGCTACGCGGCTTGGGGCGCGCGCCGGGATGCACCGGTTCGCGTGGGACCTGCGCTATCAGCCGATCGCCGCGGTGAATTTGCAAGAGGCGGGAGACGTCGAGGCCACGGGCGCGGTGCCGCACCGCAGCGTGCACACGCCGGCTGCGCCGTGGGCGCCGCCGGGCCGCTACGTGGTGCGCCTGACGGTGAACGGCCGGTCGTTCGCCGAGCCGATCACGCTGCGCCTCGATCCGCGGGTGAAGACATCAGTGGCGGGACTGCGCCAGCTCGCGTCGTTAACCACCGAGATGTACGACGCGGCCGCGGCGGCCCACGCCGCCTACCTCCAGGCGCGAACGCTCGTCGATTCTCTTTCGGGATCGATACGGGCGCAGGTGGAGTCGCTCGCGCCGGCGCCGAGTGCGCGGCCGCGCGGACGCGGACTCGTCCGTCCCGGTCAAGCTGCGCCCCCCCCGACGCTCGAGAGCGCAAGTAGCGCCGCGCTGGCTGCGGCGATGGCGATGGATGGTGCGGACGTGGCGCCGACCGCGCCGCAGGTGGCTGCCTGTGCGCGGGCGCGCACACAATTCGCTACGGTGATGGCCCGCTGGGCCCGACTCAAGGCTAAGAGGTGATCCCGCCGGGGAGAATGCTCTTCGCCCCGAACTTCCCCCGCACCCGGTCGATCGCGCGCGCCAATCCGCGGTCGCGCTCAGTCTCGTCCGACAATACCGCGAGTTGATCCTCGGCCCCCGCCGCCGCGAGACCTGAGAGGCGCACCCCAACGAGGCGAGCCGGGACACGCCGAGCCTTCCGCAACGTCGCGAGCAGCTCGCGGGCGACGCGCAGGATCACGCGGTCCGACACGACGGACTCGGGCAACGTCCGCTGCGTCGAGCGGGTCCGGAAGTCCCAATCGCGGAGGCGCACGGTGACAGTCCGCGCGGTGAGTCCATCGCCGCGCATGTCGGCCGCGGCCCGCGTCACCAGCCGCAGCAGCTCGCGCTCGATGTCCGTATCGTCGTGGAGATCCTTCCCGAATGTCTCGTCGCGACTGATCCCTCTGTTCATACTGCGATGGTGAACGTGCGCATCATCGACACCGTGCGCCCGGTTCCACAGCCACGTCGCCTCGCGCTTACTCATCCATTTCTGGAGCGTCGCCAGATCGTGCCGCAGCACGTCCTCGACCGTGATCAGGCCGCGGGCCGCGAGACGCTCTTGAAACTTGGGACCGACGAGGGGGATGTCCGCGAGCGCGCACGAGCGGAGGAACGTCTCCTCGCCGCCGGGCTCCACGATCAGCACCCCATTCGGCTTGGCGCGGGCAACGGCCATCTTGGCGATCAGCTTGTTGGTGCCGCCGCCGATCGACAGTGTGAGGCCTGTCGCCGCGAGCACCGCAGCCCGGATGCGCTCCGCGGTCGCGGACAGGGACTCATGATGGTAGACGCCTTCGGTCCCCGTCAGGTCGAGGTACCATTCGTCGATGCTCGCGCCTTCGACGATCGGCGCGAACCGCAGCAGCGCGGTGCGGATCTCTGCGCTCTTGCGGCCGCATGCCTTGAAGGGGACTGGGACACACATCGCATCGGGGCACAGCCGCAACGCCCGTGCGATCGACATGGCGGACCGGACGCCGAACTTCCGCGTCTCGTACGACGCGGAACAGACGACGCCACGACTTTCGCGTGAGCCACCGACGATGAGGAGAGTCGCTCGTCCCGCGCCTTCGGGATCGAGCGCACGCGCGACCGCTACATAAAACGCGTCAGCATCCGCCAGCAGAATCCGACGCATGGGCAGGCCACGCGAATAGGGATACCGAACATATCCCGAAGCTAATCCAGCGGCAAGGCCGCTTCCGCCAGCGCTGCCAAGAGCGTTGTGAGGTCGTAGCTGCCGTCGTGCCGCACGCCGTTGATGAAGAACGTCGGTGTGCCGTTCACGCCGCTCTTCACACCGCTCATGAAATCGTCGCGGACGTGGTCGCGGTATGTCCCGGCGGCGATCTCCCCGGCCAATCGGTCTGCATCGAGGCCGAGGTCCCTGGCGTACTCCACGAGATTCTCATCCTCGAGCGCGAACTGCCGCTCGAACAACCGATCGTGCATCTGCCAGAACGCCCCTTGGGCCGCCGCCGCCTCCGCGGCCTCGGCGGCATGCTCCGCATGCTGATGGATGCGCGTGAGCGGGAAATTGCGGAAGACAAAGCGCAACCGCGCGCCGAGCTGCTCTTGCACCTGCTTGACGATGGGATATGCTGCCTTGCAATACGGACACTGAAAGTCCCCGTACTCGACCAATGTGATCGGCGCCGTCGCCGGGCCCTTGACGTGATCCCGCGGCCCAACCGGGATGGTCAGCGTATTAGCGTTGTCGGTCGATCGGCTCATCGGGGTCACCTCTCTGCCTGCTGGTGTGCCTCCACGAACCACAGCCACTTGTCCACGCCGCGCGAGATCTCGGTCAGAATGTCGGCGCTGCCCGAATCCTCGAGCTCGTTCATTTCCTCGATGCCGACCCGCACGGTCCGGCCGAAGCTGGCAAGCGCGTCGGATAATGCCGCGACGTGCTCTGCGCCCGTGGTGAGGCCGAGCGGGTAGTCTACGAGCGTCGAGCGCTCCGCTACGACCCCGACGGTTGCCTCCGCCACGCCCCCGAGCTGGACCACGCGCTCGGCCAACAGATCCGCGTATGCGGCGGCGGCCTCGTTGATCTCGTCGAACAGTTTATGAAGCGCGATGAAGGTGGGTCCCTTCACGTTCCAGTGTGCCTGTTTCGATTGGGTCTGCAGATCGATGCAGTCGGCGAGCCGCTGGTTCAAGAGCCCGATGGCTTCAATGCGCGCTGGTTCCGGAAGGTCGTTCTTCGTGGCGTAGAGTCGCGTGCCGGCGGTGCTGGTCATGGATCGTCTCCTCGTGGCGGTGGCTTGGAACGTAGCTGCAAGAACGCCACGCCGGGTTCACGGGGTTCCCAAGCGCCGCGGCTTTTCCTCCGCCAGCAGCTCCCGCCCCCAACGTTCGATGGCCTCAGCCAGCTGTCCGAACGAGCTGCCCTTCCTGGTCAGCTCATAGGCCACGCGGACGGGCGGTCCCGTGTCCACGTGACGCACTAGCAGGCCCCGCGCTTCCAGATCCTTGAGCCGCGCCGACAGCACTTTGTCCCCCGGCCCGTTGGCTACCTCGGAGAGCTCGCTGAAGCGCAGCGGACCCTCCTGCAAGACGTTGAGGATCAGGGCGTTCCACGGCCGTCCCAGCACGTCAATGGCGGACTGAAACGCGCGGCATTGGGAATCCACCGGTTTGCGCATACCCAATACTAGGTAGCGCGCTTCCCAAAGGAAAGCCCCTTGACACAGGGTAGTCCAGCTGGCGATCTTCCTTCCCGTTAGATAGTACCACTCCACTAGAAAGCTATGGGAGAGACAATATGAGCATCGGAATCCTGATCCTGCGCCTCGTCATTGGCCTGCTGATGGCTGCGCACGGCACAACAAAGCTGTTTGGCTGGTTCGGAGGCTACGGATTGCAAAAAACGGGCGAATTCTTCGCCCAGCTCGGATTTCGTCCCGGCCGCGTCTTTGCGGCGGCGGCGTCGTTCAGCGAGATCGTCGGAGGATTGCTCGTGGCGCTCGGCCTGTTCGGCCCCATCGGGCCGGCACTCGTGATCTCCGTCATGATTGTCGCAGCGGTCACCGTGCACTGGGGGAAGGGGCTGCTCGGCAACGGCATCGAGCTGCCGCTGCTCTACGCCGCCGCGGCATTCGGGCTCGCGTTGACCGGCCCGGGTCCATACTCGCTCGACGCGTGGCTCGGCCTCACAGATCTGTGGACGCCAGCGGCCACGTGGATCGTGCTCGCCCTGGGGATCGTCGGCGGGTTCGCCAATCTCGCGCTGCGTCGTCCGACTACCGTCACGGCGCAGGCGTAGCCATGGACGAGACGCCCCGGATGGAAATCGGCATTGACAGCTTCGCGGCCGCACACAACGAGAGCAGCCGGGCGGTCAGCGCGTCGGACCGTCTGCGCAACCTGATCGAAGAGATCGAGCATGCCGATCAGGTGGGTTTGGACGTATTCGGCATCGGGGAACACCATCGCATCGATTTCCTCGATTCCGCCCCGGTGGTCATTCTCGCGGCGGCGGCGGCACGAACGCAGCGCATCCGTCTCACGAGTGCGGTCGCGGTCCTGAGCGCCATCGATCCGGTCCGGCTGTTTCAGAGTTTCGCCACGCTCGATCTGCTGTCGCAGGGCCGGGCGGAAATGGTCGTCGGCCGCGGTTCCTTCATCGACGCTTTTCCGTTGTTCGGCTTGCCACTCGAGGACTATGACGCGTTGTTCGCCGAGAACCTCGACCTGCTGCTCAAGATCCGTGACAACGAGCACGTGCACTGGTCCGGCAAACATCGGGCGGCGCTGACAGGGCAGGGGGTCTACCCGCGACCGGTGCAGAATCCGTTGCCGATATGGCTGGGGGTGGGCGGGACCCCGCAATCTTTTGTTCGGGCGGGGACGCTCGGGCTGCCGTTGATGGTCGCCATCATCGGCGGGGAAACCCACCGCTTCCGTCCACTCATCGATCTCTACCGGGAAGCGGGCAGGCAAGCGGGACACTCGCCCGATCACCTTAAAGTGGGCGTCCATTCGCTCGGCTATGTCGCGGCCACGACGCAGCAGGCCGCCGACGATTTCTATCCCGGCTACGCCCGCGCCTTCACCGATATCGGGAAGGAGCGCGGCTGGCCTCCCGCCACTCGTGCCGGTTTCGACGCGCAGCGCGGCCCACTCGGCGCCCTGCTGATTGGCGATCCCGACGAGGTGGTGGAGAAGATCATGCGACATAGCGAAGCGCTGGGGGGCATCTCTCGGATGACGTTTCAAATGAACGCCGCGTCCCTGCCTCACGCGAAGCTCATGCGCGCCATCGAAATGCTTGGCACCCGCGTCGCGCCCGCGCTGCGCAAAGAATTTGCAGGTGTGTAGCATGTGAAAACGCCGTAGCTTTCGGCCATGCGCCGCTTTGCCGCGTTTCTCCGAGGCGTCACGCCGATGAACGCGAAGATGCCGGAGCTGCGGAAAGCGTTCGAGTCGGCCGGCTTCACGGACGTGAAGACTTTGCTGTCGAGCGGGAATGTCGTGTTCAGTGCGCGCGGCGCTTCAGAAACGGCGCTCGAGAGCAAAGCCGAAGCCGCCATGCTGGCGCGATTGGGTAAGGCATTTCTGACGATCGTGCGGCCGATCGACGTGCTGCGCGAAATGCTCGCGTCAGACCCTTACCGAGCTTTCCGCCTTGATCCCACCGCGAAGCGGATCGTGACGTTTCTGCACCACCAGCCCACGGCGAAGCTGCGGCTGCCGATCGAGCTGGATGGGGCGCGCATTCTCGCCCTGAAGGGCAGGGAAGTCTTCAGCGCCTACGTCCGGAACCCCAAGGGACCAGTCTTCATGGCCCTCATCGCAAAGACGTTCGGCAAGGAGCTGACGACCCGCACCTGGGATACTGTTGCGAAGGTCGTTCGCGACTAAGACCCCTTCGGAGACCGAATGAAACCCCGCCTCAATTACGCCAAGGCCGCACCCGGCGTCTATGACGCGATGGACGCTTTGGACCGTTTACATCGCCCGCCGAGCGCCTCCCGCGAGAGCCTTCACCAGCCGATAGCTGTACTCCGCTCCCTCGTAGTACGCCCGCACGCCGATCCGCTCGTCGCGTCCGTGAGCGCGAATGTCGTCCGCGTCCAGAAACACAGCCCCTACGCCATACACCGGCATGCCGGCGTTGCGCAGATAAATCCCGTCCGTCGCGCCCGTTTCCATGGAGGGAATGACGGGGACGTCACCCCACATCGCCTTGGTGACGCGCGCGATGGCGTCGAACACCTCCGGGGCGAGCGGCGACGGTGGCGACAGCACGGCCGTGTCCAGCGGCGTCACGGCGACGCCCGTGTCGTCCAGCACCCGCACCACGGTTGCGACGACGTCCTCGGGGAGCTCTTGCGGCAACATGCGGCAGTTGACCACAGCGCGCGCCGTCTGCGGCAACGCGTTATTGGCGTGGCCCCCCTCGAGCCGCGTCGCCACGCAGGTGGTGCGGAGCTGGGCATTGAAGATCGCCGAGCGCGCGGCGAGCCGTTCGGCGGCGCCGGCGTCGGTCGGCGTTCCCAGCAGTGCGCGGATGTCCGCCGCGACCTCCGGGGGCTGACTGGGCGCAAGCTTCGCGAACGACGCCCGCGTGATCTCGTTCAGGTTCACCGGGAAGTGGTAAGCCGCGAGCCGGTTCAGGGCGGCGGTGAGCCGGTAGATGGCGTTGTCCGGGGTGGGCAGTGAAGAGTGGCCGCCCGGGTTGTGGGTCTCGAGCTGCAGATCGTGATAGACCTTTTCGCTGGCCTCGACCGCACGGACGAACTTGACGCCGTGCAGCTCCAGCGGGTCTCCCGCGTCGCCGTTGATGCAGTACGCGGCGTCGATCAGCTCCTTGTGGGTCGCGATGAGCCATTGCACGCCATTGTCGGGCCCGACGCCCGCCTCCTCACCCGCCGTGAGCGCCAGGATGATGTCGCGATCGGGCCGGAACCCTTCCTTTTTCATGCGGATCAACGTCGCCACCCAGATCGCGGCCATGTCCTTGATGTCGCTGGTACCGCGGCCGTAGAAAAAACCGTCTCGCTCGGTGAGGGTGAACGGATCGAGCGACCAGTCGGAGCGCAGCGCCTCCACCACGTCGAGATGCGCGAGCAGCAGGATAGGCCGGCGCTTGCCCGTGCCACGGAGCCGGGCGACGACGTTCTTGTTCTTCTCGGACGCGCCGATCACTTGGACATCGGCCTGGGGGAAGCCGGCGGCGAGGAGGCGCCGAGCGACTGCCTCGGCCGCGGGAGTCGTGGCGCCGTGGTCGTGTGTGGTATTGATGGCGATCAGCTCGGCGAAGATGTCGCGGGCGAGCTGTTGATCGGGAGTCAGCGTCGGCGTCTGCGCGGCTGCCGAGACCGGTATGGCGAAGGCGAGAAGAATGAGACTCCCAAATCGCATATGATCCGCTCCCCTTATGTCATTGGCTCGTAGCAGAGCAACACATTTCCATATGGTTCGTCTCCTTGAGTCTGGGGCCGACTACTTCGTCGGGCTGTCCAGCACCTCCCGCACTTTGCGCCCCAGCACAGCCGGTGTGAATGGCTTCTGGAGGAAGGCGACTCCCGGATCGAGCACTCCGTGGTGGACGATCGCATCGGCCGTGTACCCGGAGAGGTAGAGCACCGGGATTCCGGACCGCACGGCGGCCAGGCGCTCCGCCACTTCGCGCCCGTTCATCCCCGGCATAACCACGTCCGTCATGAGTAGGTGGATTGGACCTTCGTGCTCTCCGGCCACACGTTCGGCATCGCGGCCGTTCGCCGCCACGAGCACGGTGTAGCCGTTGGCCGTCAGCACTTTCCGAACGAGATTGCGAATCATTTCCTCGTCCTCGACGAGGAGGACGGTTTCGGAACCGCGCAGCGATACCGCCGACGCCGGGATCGGGGCCGGCGCGGCTGCCTCGGCGACGCGCGGCAAGTACACCTTGAAGCTCGTTCCTCGACCCGGTTCGCTGTACACCCAGATCCACCCGCCACTCTGCTTGACAATCCCGTACACCGTGGCCAGGCCGAGTCCGGTGCCTTTGCCTACCTCTTTGGTCGTGAAGAAGGGCTCGAAGATGCGGGCCTGGGTGGCTGCGTCCATCCCGACCCCGGTGTCGCTTACCGCGAGCATGACGTAGGGGCCCGGCTGCGCGGAGAGGTGTTCGCGGACATACGTGTCATCGAGCTCTACGTTCTGCGTTTCAATGGTCAGCTTGCCGCCGTTCGGCATGGCGTCGCGCGCGTTGACGGCCAGGTTCAAGATGACCTGTTCCAGTTGGCTCGCATCGGCTTTCGCCGCCCCGAGGTCCGCCGCCAGCGCCGAGCGAAGCTCTACATCTTCACCGAGCAGCCGGCGCAGCAGCTTGTCCATGTTGGCGACGATGTCATTCGCATTCAGCACCTTCGGCGCGATCACCTGCTGCCGGCTGAACGCCAGGAGTTGGCGAGTCAGGTCTGCCGCCCGCAGCGCCGCCTTACGGATCTCCTCGATCTCTTCACGCTCGGGAGCACCTGCGGCGAGGCTGTCGAGCACGAGGTCGGCGGATCCGAGGATCGCGGTGAGCAGGTTGTTGAAGTCATGGGCCACGCCTCCCGCGAGCCGGCCGATCGCCTCCATCTTTTGCGCCTGGTGAAACTGCTCTTCCAGTTGTTTGCGCTCCGTGATGTCGACCCACGAGCCGAAGACCTCCACCGGCAGGCCGGCGGCATCGCGCAGCAGCCTGGACTCATCGTGCACCCACCGGTAGAGCCCGTTCTTCCCCTGGAATCGGTATTCAAGATTGAGGGCGCCTGTTGTTAAGAGAGTGGGGATCTCCGCGAGCACCCGCGCGCGGTCGGCCGCGTGGAGGTGCGCCGGCCACCACGTTGGGTCGAGCGCCTCCCGCACGCTGTAGCCCAAGACCCGCGTCACACTCTCGCTCACCCAGCTGGGCGCGTAGCCCTCTGCGGTGATCTTCGTGGCGTAGACCACGGCCGTACTCGAGGCAAGGACGTCCCGCAGCCGGGCCTGGGTCGCCTGCAGGGCGTCTTCCGCTTGTTTCCGCTGCGTGATGTCGAAGAAGGATGCAACCGCTGCGTAGGGCGTGCCGGAGCCGCGCCGAAACAACGGCTGTGAGTTGATGGAGATCCACGTCAACTCGCCGCTCGGCTTGTGGACGCCCATAATCACGTTGGAGCGCGGCTGGCCCGTGCGCAGGGATACTGTGATGGGGTGCGTGTCGCCCGGAAACGGCGAGCCGTCTTCATGGATGGCTCGCCATCTGGGATCAAAGGTGGTCCGCCCGCCGATCTGCGCCGCCGTGAGCCCCAAGATCCGCTCGGCGCTGGCGTTCGACGCCCACAACTCGCCGTCTGCGCCCATGAACACGATGCCCTCCGCCAGCGCGGCCACGACGGAGTGGTAGCGCTCCTCACTTGCCCGCAGCGCCTCCTCGCTGTGCTTGCGCCGATCCTTCCCCTTGCCGGCCATGCTGTCGAGCCTCCCTCGTCGAACGGTAATCGCACGGGTCTGAGGCTAATGCTATCGCGGCTCGCGAACCGCCACGACGTGGATCTCAAAGGTGACGCGATCGGCCACGCGCACGGTTCCTCCCGGCCCGCCACGGTACGGCCTGATTCCGAAATCGGATTGTTTCACCGTGAATGTCGCGCTTGCTCGCAGGGTGTCGGTGCCCCCCCCGATCGCGAGCGTAACGTCGACGGGCACCTCGCGGGTGCGGCCGACGAGCGTCAGCGCGCCGACAATGTGCAGCCCCGTCGCGCTCGGCGTAACCGTCCGCGAAACGAACGTGATCTCGGGGTAGCGCGCGACGTTGAGCACCTCGGTCCGCATGACCGCCGTCACCTTGCGGATTTCCGCGGTGTCGGGCGGCGTGAGTACTTGCAAACTGTCGGTGGGGACGACGAGCTCGACGCGCGATGATGCCGGCGCATCGGCATGGTAGACGACGCGTCCGGAGAACGCCCCCGCGCGGATCCGGTGCTCATGGCCGGCAAAGCCAAATAGACCGGCTTTGCCAGTTCTCACCTCGAGTCGACTGGCAGGCGAAACCCGGTAAACAACTGAATCACGAACGGCGAGCGCGGGAATAAGCCAGAGCAGGACGATCATCGGGGCAGCCTCGGTGGCCGCCGCCCGTGGCGCACCGCTCCCCGGACGGGCACACATTCCAGCGGCGTCCCCGCCTGCGCGCACCGCAGCAGCAGCCCACCCCGGCTCATGTCGCCACGACCCACGAAGGCGGCGGGGAACAGCAGCCGGTCGCCGAGCACCTCCATCAACGGGGACACGTACTTCTCCGTCGCGACGCTGCCGAGCAGCACCGCGCGGCCCGCGCTCCCCAAGACGCGCGCGAGGGCGGTGGCATCGCGAACGAGCGGCTCGCGATAACTGGGCTCCTCGGGATCCACCGGGATCGCCGCCATCGCCTCGAGGTCGGCGATGCGAATGGTGAGGTCGGGGGGGACCAGACCGCGTCCAGGTGCAATCACCAGCGCTCGACCGAACCGGTCGGCGTAGGCGAGCTTGCCCCGGAAATAGAGGCTGCTCATGAACGTGAACACTTCACCGAGCGGTGCTCCCCCGTCGGCGAGCCTCGCCGTTAGCGGGCTCGTGCGGCTGTGCAGCAGCATCTGCGCACGCTTGCCGGCGCAGCTGGCGGGGGACAACAGAAAGACCGTTGCTGCCGAGGGCATGGGACTCAATGGCCGCCGCCGCTTGCCGCAGGCTCGCTGAGCCAGCGCGCGATCCAGGCCTGCACCTCACGATAGAAGTAGCGGCTGTCCTCGCCCCGCAGGATCCAGTGGTTCTCGTCCGGCCAGATGATCAGCCGGCTCGGGATCCGCTGCCGCTGCAGCGCGGTCCAGAACTCGAGCGCGTTGTTCATCGGGACGCGGAAGTCTCGCTCTCCGACGGACACGAGGACGGGGGTGTGCAGGCTCGCCGCGCGGCGCATCGGGCTCTGGGTGCGCCACAGCGGTTTCTCCTCCCACGGAGGGCCGCCCACATTGCGCTCGCGGTCGTAGTTGTAGTCGCTCGTCGCCCACTGCGTCTCGAGATCCCACTCGCCGGCGTGGCTGATCAGCGCGCGGTAGCGGGTGGTGGTGACGGCCAGCCAGTTGGTGAGGTGCCCGCCGTAGCTCGCCCCGCCGGCCACCTGCTTCGCTGCGTCGATGAAGCGAAACCGGTGGATCGCTGAGTCGGCGGCCTGATTCACGTCGTTGGCCGGGCCCTCGAGCGGATCGAATTGAATGTCCTGGGAGAACCGCTCGCCATAGCCGGTGGAGCCGGTGTAGTCGGTCATCAGCACGACGTAGCCGGCCGCGCCGAGCAGGTGGGGGTTCCAGCGGAGGCCAAAGTTGTCGGTCCACATATTCGCCGCGCCACCGTGGATCAGGACGAACAGCGGGTACGCCTTGGTCGAGTCGAACCCGGGCGGCAGCGCGAGGAAGCTGTGGATCCGCTTGCCGCGGCTCGAGCTGAACCAGAACTCGCGCAGCGGCTGCCAGTCGATGCGCCCCGCCCGCTCGACGTTGAAACGGGTGAGCGGCGTCCAGCGCCCAGTCGCCGGGTCGACGCGCCCGACTTCCGGCGGGCTGACCGCGCTCTCCCAGGTGGCGGCTATTTGCACGGCGCCCTTCGCTCCGCCGGCGGCCTGGAGACCGCCGAACGTCCCGCTCGTGAGCGCGCCGACCTCGCGGACGTCGCTGGCCGCCGCGGGCGTCGCCGCGGCGCGGAACAGCTTCGTGTGCCCCGCATCTTCCGCGAGGAAAAAGACGGCGCGGCTGTCGGGGGCGAACGCATAGCCGCCCACCGAGCGGTCGGCTCCGCCGGCGACGACTTGGGGTGCCGGAAGGCCGGACGCCGGCCAGGACCACATGACCAGACGCCGGTTGTTGAAGGTGTGTTCGTTGGTGGGCGTCATCGCCGCGTATAAGGCCCGCCCGTCCGGCCGGAACCGTGGTGCGTCGTAGTCATCGCGCCCCTGGGTAAGGCGCTGCGGCTCGCCGCCCGCGGCGCTCACGAGCCACAGCGACTGCACCACGTCGGCGTAGGTCCACTCGCGCCGATTGGTCGTCGCGGCGAACACGACCCCGCTGCCGTCGGGCGTCCAGGTGGCGGCGAGGTCCTCGCCGCTGGTGCCCAGCTGGCCGCCGAACCCCGCGCCCCCTGCGAGTTGCGAGCCCGCGAGGAGATCGCGCGCGATTGCTCCCGGCTCGAGCGTCTGGACGAACAGGCTCGGCCGGCGGTCGTCGAGCCAGTGGTCCCAGAGACGGATTGGCGAGGCGTCGTACACACGGGCGTTGTATTTGCGGGCGCGCCGCTCGGCGGCCGCCGCGCGGTTGGCCGAGTCGGTCGCCGCGCCGGGGTAGACCATGCTTGCGAAGAGGATCGCGCGCCCGTCGGGTCGCCACTGGGGACTGGTCGCGCCGGTCGATAGACTCGTGACGCGCTGCGCCTCTCCGCCGGCGCCCATGTCCAGCACGTAGACCTGTGCCACATCGTCGCCTTCGCGCTTGGCGCTGAACGCGATGCGGCGGCTGTCGGGACTCCAGGCCACGCCGCTCTCGCTGCTCTTGCTGTTCGTGAGCCGGCGCGGCTCGGGGGGGGCGCTGCCGTCGGCGGGGACGAGCCAGAGGTCGCTCACCTGATCGGCCTCGGTGTACGCCGGCTCGGTGACGCTGAAGACGATCCAGCGGCCGTCAGGGCTCAGGGCCGGCGCGCTGACCCGTTTCATAAGGAACACGTCCTCGTGCGTGATCGTGTGGCGCGCGGCGGGCGATTGAGCCGTGAGGGGCGACGACAAGATGACCGTACAGACAAGCAGCTGGAGCGGGCGCATGGGTTCCTCGAACGGGAAATGGTCCAGTAACAACGTATAGTAACGATACACGACGGTGACAAATGCCTGGCTACCGCTTGCACGTCGCCCTGCGTACTATTCTCCGCATGACGCCGCGCCGCTGTCCCATGAACCTGAACCACAACACGGGGCATCCCACCCCGGGGGAGCGCGCGCGCGCTGGCTAATGCGATGCAGGCTGTCGCACGGTGCAGATCGGCCCGCTCCCCTCTCGGTGGAGCGGGCTTTTTCGTAGGTGGACGTCGACATGAGGGATGCGCATGATGAAGAAGCACTACTTGTTGGCGAGTGACTTCGATCAGACGCTCAGCTTCAACGATTCGGGGATCGTCCTGAGCGACGTGCTGGGTGTGCCGGGCTTTCGCGAGAAGGTGACGGCCCTGTCGCGCCTGAACCTGGTGCAGCAGGGGGCCGAGCTCGTCTACCTGCTGCGCCACGACCCCGAATACCGCGGGGTCAAGAAAGAGGATCTGCTCGAAGTCGGGCGGCGCGTGCGGTTGAAGCGAAACGTCGGGCTCCTCGCCGCAATGCTCAAGGAGGGGATCAACGGCCACCGCTTCGACTTCTACGTCGTATCGGCCGCGCCTGAGGAAGTCGTCCTCGAGGCCCTGGAGGGCATCGTGCCCCCGGACCACATCGTCGGCACCCGCTTTGGGTGGAACTCGGCGGGGGAGATCGACTCGGTGGTCCGCGTGGCTGCCGGCTATGGGAAGGTGGCGGCGGTAGAAGATCTGCGCCTGCAGCTCGCCCTGCCGCGCGACCAGGTCGTCTACGTCGGTGACGGCCAGTCGGACATCCCCGTCATCCTCCACGTGAACCGCGGTGACGGGTTTACGATCGCGGCGTCGGAGGCCCGCGAGATTGCGCAGATCGCGCGGCGCACCGTGATCAGCGATGACGCGCTCAGCGTGCTCGTGCCGATCCTCGAGGAGATCGTCGGATACGGGCACGGCCAGATCCGCGCGCTGTTCGAGCGCCAGGGCCTCGTCATTCAGGAGTGGGACCGGGTGCGGACCGACTGGCTGACCATTCGGACGGGCGCTGCGGACGACGTGCTCGGGCTCGACGCCGCGGCGGAGGCGTGATGGCGGACTGGGTAGGGTGGCTCGCGACGGCCGTGTTCATGAGCTCGTACTTCGCTAAGCAGCCGGCCACACTGCGCCGCATCCAGGGGGTCGCCGCGTCCCTGTGGGCGCTCTACGGCGTGCTGCTTCACGCCCTGCCGATCATCGTGGCCAATGTCCTCGTCGCCGGCGTCGCGGTCGCGACGTCGTTCCGGCTGGCGCGCACGCCCTAGTTTTCGGGGGCCTTGACGGCCGGCGCCCTGTCGCTTACATAACCTATCAGTTATGCAAGTCCGCAACCGCCTCGACGCCACCTTTGCTGCCCTCGCCGACCCCACTCGGCGGGCAATCCTCGCCCGGCTCGCGTCCGGCCAGGCGTCCGTGACCGAGCTGGCGCGGCCGTTCGCGATGAGCCAGCCCGCAATCTCCAAGCATTTAAAAGTGCTGGAGCGCGCCGGCTTGATTTCACGTGGCCGCGACGCCCAACGACGGCCCCGCCGCCTCGAGGCCAAACGGCTCGGGGAAGCCACCAAATGGCTAGAACGCTACCGCAAGCTGTGGGAAGGGAACTACCAGCGCCTCGACGCCCTGCTCGAGCAGCTCAAGACCAAGGAGAAAAAATGGGAGCCCTGAAACTCACGGCGCCCTCGGACCGCGAGATCGCGATGACGCGCGTCTTCGACGCGCCACGCAAGCTGGTCTTCGACGCCCATACCAAACCCGCCCTCGTCCGGCAGTGGTTGCTCGGACCGCCCGGCTGGTCGATGCCGGTGTGCGAGATGGACGTGCGCGTGGGCGGCAAGTACCGCTGGGTGTGGCGACATGACACCAACGGAACGGAGATGGGGATGGGCGGCGTCTACCGCGAAATCAGAGCGCCCGAGCGGCTCGTCAGCACCGAGAAGTTCGACGAGGCCTGGTACCCGGGCGAGTCCCTCAACACGCTCGTTCTGGTCGAGAAGGGGGGACGGACCACCCTCACGCAGACGATGCGCTACGAGTCGCGGGAGGCGCGCGACGCGGTCCTCAAGTCCGACATGGAGAGGGGCGTGGCGGCGAGTTACGACCGGCTCGCCGAGGTGCTCGCGTCAACCTCGAAGGTTACCATCAATAGAGAGGATTAGATGCAAAAGATCACACCGTTCCTGTGGTTCGACGGCAAAGCCGAAGAGGCCGCGAAATTCTACGTTTCGGTTTTTAGGAATTCGAAGGTTGTGAAAGTGATGCCAGGACCGAAGGGCACCGCCATGGGGGTGACATTCCAGCTCGAGGGCCAGGAGTTCTACGCCCTGAACGGTGGCCCGCAATTCAAGTTCACGCCGGCCATCTCATTGTTCGTGAACTGCGAGACGCAGCAGGAAGTGGACGAGCTGTGGAAGAAGCTGTCCGCAGGGGGATCAGAAGAACAATGCGGCTGGCTGAAGGACAAGTATGGCCTGTCGTGGCAAATCATTCCCACGGTGTTGGGCAAGATGTTGGGAGACAAGGATCCCGCGAAAGCCAACCGGGTCATGCAAGCCATGCTGCAGATGAAAAAGATCGACATCAAAGGTTTGCAGCAGGCTTACGACCGCGGATGACTCAGCACTACCTTTCCAGGCATGCGCCAACAACTGTGCATCTCCGCCACGCTGCTGCTCGCGGCCACCGCTCGAGCGCAACAACCCACGCCGCCGCCGCCGCCGCCGTTTACGTTGGAAGAGGTCATGATCCCCATGCGGGACGGCGTGCACCTCCAGACGGTCATCTTGACGCCGGTCGATCACACCGGACCGCTGCCGATCCTGTTTCGCCGCACGCCGTACGGCGTCCCGGACCGGGCACCCCAGCAGGTGCCGACGAGCCTCCGGGAGCTCGCGCGCGACGGCTACATCTTCGTGATTCAGAACCTGCGGGGGCGGTTTAAGTCGGAAGGGGTCTTCCTGCTGACCTCACAGGTGAATCTCGCGGATTCGACTTCCACGAACGAGACGACGGACGCCTACGACAGCATCGAGTGGCTGGTCCACCATGTGGCGAACAACAGCGGCAAGGTCGGCATGTTCGGGGTCTCCTATGACGGGCTGACGACGGCGCTGGCGCTGCTGCATCCACACCCCGCGCTCAAGGCGATGAGCGAGCAGGCTGCTCCGGTGGATCAGTGGATGAACGACGACGACCACCGCTTTGGCGCGCTGCGCGAGAGCTACACGTTCGAGTACGCGGTGCTCGAGCAGGCGGACAAGAACAAGAACACGAACTTCGCGTTCGAGATCTACGACGCGTACTCGTGGTATTTGGCGCTCGGCCCGCTCTCGAACATCAATGCTCGCTACCTGCACGGCACGATCCCCTACTGGAACGACGTCGTCGCGCACGCGGACTATGACGAGTTCTGGAAGAAGGAAGCGTGGATCAGCCAGCTCCACGCATCGACGGTCCCGAACCTGAACGTCGCTGGTTTCTTTGATCAAGAAGATCCGTGGGGGCCGTGGCAGATCTTCCGGCACGCCGCGGAGCACGACCCCGACCGTTCGAATTTCATGGTCGCCGGCCCGTGGTTCCACGGACAGTGGCGCTCGGCGAAGGCGGACAGCATCGGGCTGATCGCGCTCGGCGGCCATGAGACCGCGCGCGAGTTCCGCGAGACGATCGAGGCGCCGTTCTTCCGCTACTATCTCCACGGCGAGGGGGAGAAGCCAACCTGGCAGGCGAGCACGTTCCAGTCGGGCGCCAACCGCTGGCGTACGTACGCTGGCTGGCCGCCCCGGGAGGCCAAGCCCACGAACCTCTATCTCCATGCCGACGGCACGCTATCATTCGACGCGCCGCGGGCAGGAGAGCGGGGGACCGGGTTCCGGGAATACATCTCGGATCCGGCGAACCCCGTGCCGTACCGTCAGCGCCCCATCTCGCCGACCTACCCGGCCGGCGATTGGCGCACGTGGGAAGTCCAAGACCAGCGCTTCGTCGATGGGCGGCCTGACGTGCTCACGTTCGTGAGCGCGCCGCTCGACCACGACCTCACGGTGACCGGAGCGGTGGCGGCCAATCTGTTCGCGTCCACGTCAGGCACGGACGCCGACTTCGTCGTCAAGCTGATCGACGTGTATCCCGAGGACGCCCAACCGCACGCGTGGGATCCCGAGGCCGGCCCCACCCCCGGCCAGTACGCGCGATCGATGAACGGCTATGAGCTGCCGATCGCGATGGAGGTGCGCCGCGGTCGTTACCTCACGAGCTACGAGCATCCGCGCCCGCTGGCGCGGAACACGCCCCGCGAGTGGTCGATCCCGCTGCGTGACCGTGACCATGTCTTTCTCAAGGGACACCGGCTGATGGTCCAGGTGCAGTCGACCTGGTTCCCGCTGATCGACCGCAATCCCCAGCAGTTCGTGCCTAGCATTTACCGGGCGACGGCGGCGAACTACATCAAGGCGACCCAGCGGGTCTACTGCTCGCCCGCCCGCCCGTCGCACATTGTCCTCCCCGTAGTGCCGTAAGCACGACGGTTATATTCAGGCGTAGCCTCCTCTCAGCGCCGGAGCGTCACCGTGCTCGCCGATCTCAGTATCTGGCATATCCTGATCCTCGTGCTGGTCATCATGCTGGTGTTCGGAACCAAGCGAATACCGGAAATCGGGTCGTCGATCGGGAAGGGAATTCAGGAGTTCAAACGCGGACTGCGCGACGTGACGAGCGACGATGCGCCGCCCGCCGCGCCCCCGCCCCCTCCCACGAGCGGCGTGCCAAAACGGCTCAGCGATAGGGTTTGAATCGACAGGAGACCGGCATGACGACTCGACGCATCGCTTCCCTACTCGTCGCGTTCGCGCTCACCGCGGCCGCATGCAAAGGCACCGGGGGGCAAAAGCCCCCTCCGCCCCCTCTCCAAGCCGGTCACGGTGTCTTGCCAGCAGTCGTGGTGGCGGCCGAAGGGCTGGCGGAAGACATCCAGGCGGACCTGGATACGTCGCGATGGACGGCAGCGCGCGCCAAACTCGCCCAGATCCAAGCGAGCGATTCGGCGCTGCGGGCGGCAGTGCCTCCCACGAGTGCCCCGACGTTGGCAAGGTATGAGGCAGCGCGCGATTCACTGGCTGCGCAGCTCGGCCGCCGAGATCGCTTGGCGGCGTTGCAGTCGGCGAACAGGATGAGTCGCGTCTTGCTGGCAATTGCGGCGGACTACGACCGGACGGTGCCGATCGAAGTCGGTTTGCTGGATGTCGCGGGCCGGGACGCAGTCTACCGGGCGGAGGCCGGGGACTGGCTGGGCGCTGCCGCTTCGATAGCGGAGCTTCGGTCCCGGTATGCCGCCGTCCGGGCGCACGTCGCCGCGAAGGACGCGGCGCTCGGCGCGCGTCTGGCGCAGCAGCTCACCGAGTTGGATGCCGCGGTGACGTCCAAGAACGCCGCTCGTGTCCGCGCCGTGGCAACGGGTCTGCTGAACGATGTGGACCTGGTTGAGCGGACGTACTGAGGAGCGTGCACGCACCCGGCTCCAAGACGTTGCAGGATGTTGCGCGCGCGCTGCGAGCCCGCTACCAGGTCATACGCGAGCTCGGTGCGGGCGGTATGGCCACCGTTTATCTCGCCAGGGACATCAAGCACGACCGCGACGTCGCCCTCAAGGTGCTGCGACCCGATCTCGCCGCCGTGCTTGGCGAGGAACGGTTCCTCAACGAGATCAGAATCACCGCCCGGCTCGATCACCCCCACATCCTCACGCTGATCGATTCCGGCGCGACCGAAGGCTTCCTCTACTACGTGCTGCCGTTTGTCCGCGGCGAGTCGCTCCGCGACACGCTGAACCGCGAGCAGCAGCTCGCCATTGACGAGGCGCTGGCCATCACGAAACAGGTCGCCAGCGCGCTCGAGTATGCCCACCGGCAGGGTGTGGTGCATCGGGACATCAAGCCCGAGAACATCCTGCTGCTGGAAGGTGAGGCGATGCTGACGGACTTCGGCATTGCGCTCGCCGTGAAGGAGGCCGGCGGCGGCCGGCTCACCGAAACCGGGATCTCACTCGGCACGCCGCAATACATGAGCCCCGAACAGGCCACGGGCGAGCGACAACCCGATGCGCGGAGCGATGTCTACTCGCTGGGCGCGGTATTGTACGAGATGCTGGCCGGCGAGCCGCCGGTGACCGGCCCGACGGCTCAGGCGATCGTCGCCAAGTTGCTGACCCAACGCCCGACACGATTGCGGGTAGCGCGGGAGACCGTGCCGGAGGGCGTCGACGCGGCGGTGGCGAAGGCGTTGGCGAAGACGCCCGCCGACCGATTCGCGAGCGCCGGAGCGTTCGCGGCGGCGCTGCAGCAACACTCGGCGGCGGCACCGGCTGCGGCGGCGAGCTGGCACCCCCGCGACCTCTGGGTGGGCGCCATCGGCGCCGGCCTCCTCGCCGTCGTGATTCTTGGGACGTACCGCCTGATGCACCCCGCAGCGCCTTCGCTCGCCATCGGTCGCTCGTCACAGCTCACCGCCGACCCCGGCCTCGAAATCCAACCGGCGATCTCCCCGGACGGCAAGCTCGTGGCATACGCCGCGGGAAATGCGGCGCGGATGCGAATCTTCATTCGTCCGGTGGGCGGCGGCCGCACAATTCCTCTTTCTGACGATACCACGGCCGTGGAGACACAGCCGCGCTGGTCGCCAGATGGGTCCCGTCTCCTCTTCCTGACCCGCGGCGGGGTCTCCATTGCTCCGGCGCTCGGCGGCCGATCGCTGCCGGCGATCCCGCCGTCGACCACGAGAAGCGTCGTCTCAGCGACGTGGTCCCCCGACGGCCGGGAGATCGCGTTCGTGCGCGCCGACTCGCTGCTCGTGGCCCCGATCGATGGCGGCCGGTCGCGCCTGCTCGCGACCACGGCGAGTCTCCATTCCTGCGACTGGTCGCCGCGGGGGACGTGGGTTGCGTGCGTAACGCTGAACGATGAGTCGGTGCGTCCCGGTCTGACGTTCGGGAACCTCGCGCCCAGCGGCATCCTGTTGTTTCCGGCCAGCGGGGGTCCCCCGGTGCGCCTGCTCGAGCCGCAGGCGTTCAACCAGAGTCCCGTCTGGTCGCCGGACGGTGGGCGGCTGGTCTTCCTCTCGAACCGCGACGGCCCGCGCGACGTGTACACCGTGGCGCTGTCGCCCTCCGGACGGCCGCGCGGCCAGCCGGATCGTCTCACGACAGGCCTCGGCGCCATATCGATTTCGCTCTCGGGGGACGGCCGGCGAATGGCGTATGCGGTCTATACGGCGCGAGCGAACATCTGGTCGCTGCCCATTCCGACTGGCGCTCCCGTCACCACCGAGGGTGCGACGCCGGTGACCAGCGGCAACCAGGTCATCGAGGCGATGCGGGTGTCGCGCGACGGCCGGTGGTTGCTCTATGACTCGGACCGTCGCGGTAACGCGGACATCTATCGCATTCCCGTGAATGGCGGCGAGCCGGAGCAATTGACGAATGACCCAGCCGACGAATTCGCGCCGGATCTATCGCCGGACGGCCGCGCCGTGGCCTATCACTCCTGGCGCACGGGCACGCGTGACATCGAGGTAAAGCCGCTCGATGGCGGTCCGGTCGAGCGTGTTACGGCGACTCCGGCCCAGGAGAGCTATCCCGTCTGGTCGCCGGACGGCATGGCCATCGCGTTCTATGACCAGGTACGCCCGTTTTCTGTCCGCGTCACGCGTCGAGGAGCGGGTGGTTGGTCGTCGCCTGTCATTGCTGCGTCACCCGGCCACACGCCAGAGTGGTCTCCCGATGGGCGCTGGATCGCGTACATAAAATCCGAGTTCGAGGACGAGCCCGGTCCGTTCATGGCCGTGCCTGCTGCGGGGGGAGAGGCACACCAGGTGTTCGGTCGCGACGGCGGGCCGCTTCCCGAGCGTGTCGTCTGGAGTCCAGATGGCCGGACGCTCTACTACAAGGTCCACGATGCCCAGGGGCACGCGTCGTTCTGGGCTGTCAGCGCGGCGGGCGGTCGTCCCCGACTGCTGGTGCGGTTCAATGACCCGAACCGGCCGTCGAGCCGCAGAGACTTTGCGACGGACGGGAAGCGGCTCTTCTTCGCAATCGAGGACCGGCAGAGCGACGTGTTCGTTGCGGAATTGATCGGGAAGTGATCCAGCCAGCCGACTTCAGAACCCCGGCGTCAGACTAAACCGTACCATCCAGTGCTTTGCCGGCCGCTCGAACGGATGCACGAAGTCCACCTGACCAATGGCGTAGCCCAGCAGATTCATGCGCAGCGACACCCCGGTGCTGGTGACCAGCTGCCGCGGGCCATTTCCGAATAGCTGCGCGCCCTGCGAGCCGGTCCAGGCGACGCCGGCGTCGTAGAAGACAGCCGCTTCGATCGGCAGTGCGCCGTAGTAACCACCCCCAAGACCAAGCAGGCCGAACGGCGGGAATCGCAGCTCGACGTTGCCGACGAGCACTCGGCTGCCCAGGAGCTGATCGAACACGGGACAGCTCGTGGTTGAGTTGCCGCACTCGCTCGCGTCGAAACTGCCGACGTCATAGCCCCGCACCAGGCTGGGATAGCCGAGGAACAGCGGATACATGCGGCCGTCGTCCCCGTCGCGGCCGTAGCGGCCTACATGCAGCACCCGTCCCGCGATCGTAAAGGGCCGCATCGGCATCACATAGCGCCGATAATCAGCGAGTGCGGTGACGAACTGCAGGCTCCCGACGGTCGGCGACACCTCCAGACGCCAACGGTCGCCGAGCAGAGGGCTCGTCGCGCCGAAGAATGAATTGTCGTGCACCAGCGCCACGCTTCCCACGCCCAACGTCAGCGCATCGGGGGCACCGAAGTTGATCGTCGAATCGAACGCCACGGAGCCGTTTGGGTAGACGGCGCGCCGCTGCAGCTCGTGGCTGAAGCCGATGCGCTCCAGGCCCGCCGACATCTCGACGCGCTGCGAGCGATTGAAGGGATAGGCCACCACGCCCGAGAGCTCGGTGGTGGTCTGCCGGAACCGCTCTACCTCTTCCACGTACACGGGCTGCCCGCCCACCTGGCTGAAATAGGCGGCGAACGCCCCCGTGACGTACGGAATCCGCTGCGCGGCCACCGACCAGTTCCAGCGGCTGCGCAGGTTCTGGTACGCGAGCAGTCCCGCAAAGTCCTGCACCCGTCCATTGAGCTGCGCCTGCGTCACCATTTGGTGATCGCCCAGCATGTCGCTCCAGAATAGCGTGAGCCCGCCGCCGACGTAGGTCCCGAAGCGGTCGGCCGCGACCGCCAGATTGGGCTGCGCGATGAAGTCGAGCGAGAGATGAGACTTGTACGGCGTAACCGCCAGAGCCGGCGAAGCAGGAAGACCGGCGCGCGGGTTCTCCAGCATGGCGATGATGCCGGGCTCGCGGCGTGTCGGAGGGAGCACTGCGGCACTTGCCGGGAGATCTACCGGCGCACTGCCGGCGAGCACCGCGGGGTCGTCCATGACCTGGAGGGCGTAGCCGCCGTTCGAGTACACGCTGAACACGGCGCGCGGGACGCGCTGGGCCACGCTCAGCGCCGGGCTGAGCGGCGTGATGCCACTGACGCCGGTATAGAGGTTCGTGACTTGGGTGATGACGCCCTCGCGGAGCGCCAGCCGGTACACGTTTGTGATGCCGCCGGGATCCGCCAGGAAATAGAGGCTGTGTCCGTCCGGGCTCCATTGCGGATTGATGTGCTTGGCATCGCCCAGTCGGGCCAGCGCGGTCACCTGGCCGGACCGGACATCGACCAGGGCGAGTCGGTAGTTCGCATACGAGAGCTGATCGAGCGACGTACCGAACCGATCGGTGACGAACGCGATCGTGGCGCCGTCGGGCGACCACGCGGGCTGGAGATCGGCGTACGGGTCATCAGTCAGACGTTGCAGCCGCCCGCTATCGAGATCGTAGGTAAACAGATCGGTCAGTCCACCGACCTGCGCGCTGAACGCGATCGCCTTCCCGTCGGGCGACCAGGTGGGGTTGAAGATCTCCCCCAGCGTCGGGAACTTGATCTCCCGCATCAGCCTGCCGTTCTCGCCATTGACGATGCGGAGCGCGGGCTGGCCCGTCACGACCGCACTGAAGACGAAGCGACTGCCGTTTGCGTCCCAGGCACCGGCGGAATTGATGAACTCCAGACTCTCGAGGTGTGGGTCCCGCGTCGCCGACACGAGCTTGCGGATTGTGCGGCCCGACTGGGCGTCGGCGAGGTACATGTCGATAGAAAACAGGCCGGCATCCGAGAGGTACGCCATGCGGCGTCCGTCGGGGCTCAGAGCGGGGGCGAGGTTGTAGTGTTGGTCCCTGCCGGTGCCCACGAGGAGGCGCGCGCCGACCACCGCTACCGGCGCCTCGATCTTGCGTCGGGTTCGCACATCGGCCGGTAGCTGCACGCCCGTCGCCGTCGCGATCGGCTGGGCGCTCGCGTACAGCGCCCGATGCCAGTCGGCCACGAGACTGTCCGCCGGCCGTCCCGTGACCTGGGCAAGGGCGGTACGCACGTCGCCCGACTTGCCGCCCAGGCGCAGCGCCGCGCCGACGACCTGATCGCCATACGTGCCGCCCAGGTAGGCCCAGAACGATTGGCCCCAGCGGTAGGGGAAATACTTGGGGTTGGCGAGATCGCTCAGCCGGGGCAACGTGCCGGTCCGGACGGCGTCCCGCATCCACATCGTCGTATTCGGATCGATGGGACCGAGCGAGAGGTACTCGGCCATGCCTTCGATGAACCACAGCGGGAGGCGATTCAAGCCCGTCATCATCGAGCCTCGTCCGACGCCCGTGATGTCGTACTGGAAGGCGTGGGTCAGCTCGTGGCCGATGACGTGGTCGGTTTCGTGCAGCGACGCGCCCAGTGGCAGGATAATGCGGCGCTTGAAGCTCTCGGTGACGCCGCCCGTTCCCTCGCCGGGCTGCTCGCCGAGCACGTTGGTCTGCTCGAAGTCCGGATGGTCTGCGTAGAGAATGAGGGGCTGCTTGCCGCTCAGCTCGTGGTGCAGCAGCGTGGATAGCCTCGCGTACCACCGCTCGGCCATCCGGCTAGCCTGCTCGGCAACCGCCGCTTCTCCATCATAGAAGTAGACGTCGAAGTGCTGCGTCTTGAGGATTTTGAAGTTGAACGTTTGGTAATGAACCGCGTTGCGCCCGAAATACTGGGCCTGTGCGGGAACCGCGAGGATACAAACCGCGCCGAACACCACCCCGGCCCGGGTCACGAGGGTCATGCGTTGCATACCCCAGTGCGGCGCAAGGTGCCACGCTCCTCACGTTGAAAGGACGGCGGGTTTAGACTTCTTCCTGACTCCCTGATCGAGAAGACCCCATGCCTGCCTCGTCCGTCACCTCGGAATTTCCCACCCGCGCGCTCGGCAGCACCGGTGAGCGCGTTTCCTGCATCGGCGTAGGCGGGTTTCACATCGGATCGAAGGATGTCGACGAGAAGCTCGCTATCCGCATCATCCGCACTGCGATCGATAGCGGCATCACCTTCATGGACAACTCGTGGGACTACAACAACGGCGCCAGCGAGCGTCGCATGGGCAAGGCACTGCGCACGGGGTACCGCGAGAAGGCCTTCCTGATGACCAAGATCGACGGCCGCTCGGCGGGGTCGGCCACGAGACAGCTCAACGAATCGCTGCGCCGTTTGCAAACCGACTGCATCGACCTCGTTCAGCACCACGAGGTCATCCGCTACGAAGACGCGAATCGGATCTTCGACAAGGAAGGCGCGCAGGGGGCGCTGGAAGAGGCCCGCAAGGCGGGAAAGCTGCGCTATATCGGCTTTACAGGCCATAAAGATCCGCACATCCATCTATACATGCTGCAGGTCGCGCAACAGCACGGCGCGCGGATCGACACGGTGCAGATGCCCCTCAATGTCATGGACGCCCACTACCGCAGCTTCGGGAGGCTGGTCCTACCCGAGTTGGTGAGCCGGAACATCGGCGTGCTCGGCATGAAGAGCATGGGCGCCGGCGTCATCCTCAAATCGAAGACGGTGACCGCGACCGAATGCCTACACTACGCCCTCAACCTGCCCACGTCGGTGGTCATCACGGGCATCGACAGCATGAAGATTCTCAATCAGGCGATCGAGGCGGCGCGGACGTTCCGGCCGTTGAGCGAAGCCGAGGTGAACGCGCTGCTCGCGAAAACTCGAGGCCCCGCGGCGCGGGGAGACTTCGAGCTGTTCAAAACCTCCACGCTCTTCGACTCGACGGCCGAGCATCCCGAGTGGCTCGGCGAGGAACCGGCGCGGCTGCAGAAGATGTTCTCCCCGTAGGCTACCGGCCCAGGAGTGACGGATGACGACCTATCCCTACTTGATCATCGGCGGGGGCATGACGGCCGACGCGGCCGCGCAGGCCATTCGCAAAGCCGACCCGACCGGCGCCGTGGGGCTGATCTCGGCGGAGCCCCATCCTCCCTATGCCCGTCCGCCGCTCACGAAGGGATTATGGAAAGGCGAGCCGGAATCGAGCATCTGGCGCGGCACCGAAACCGCCGGCGTAGAGCTGCGACTCGATCGTCGCGTCACGGCAATCGATGCGAAGCGAAAAGTCGTTACCGACAATCGCGGTGACATGGTCAGCTATGGCAAGCTGCTGCTCGCGACCGGCGGCACGCCGCGACGCCTGCCACTCGACACCAAGGACATCATCTACTTCCGCACGTACGACGACTACCGCCGGCTCCGCGCCCTCGCGAACGAGCCACGGCGGTTCGTCGTCCTAGGCGGCGGTTTCATCGGCACCGAGATCGCCGCCGCAGTCAGGACCGCGGGTCGCGACGTGGTGATGCTCGTCCCCGAGGACGGCCTCGGTGCGCGGGTCTTTCCCGCCGATCTCTCACGGTTCCTGGTGGGCTACTACCGCGAGCAAGGGGTGGACGTGCGGATCGGGGAAGGATTCGCCGGTCTTGTGCCGGGTGGCGGCAAGGTGGTCGTGAAAACGACAACAGGCAACGAGTTCCCGGTGGATGCTGTCGTTGCCGGTCTCGGCATTGTCCCTAACGTCGACCTGGCGACGCAGGTGGGACTGCACGTGGACAACGGTATCGTCGTCGACGAACTGCTGCGGACCAGCGTACCCGACATTTACGCCGCAGGGGACGTCGCCAACTTCTTCAACCCCGCGCTCGGCGTCCGCATGCGCGTCGAGCACGAAGACAACGCCAACACGATGGGCGCGGCGGCCGGCCGCGCGATGGCCGGGAAGGGGAGCCCATACACCCATCTACCGTTCTTCTACTCCGACCTGTTTGCGCTCGGCTACGAGGCGGTCGGCGAGCTCGACCCGCGGCTCGAAACCTTCAGCGATTGGAAGGAGCCGTTCCGCGAGGGAGTCGTCTACTATCTCAAGAATGGCCGCGTGCGCGGCGTGCTGCTGTGGGGCATCTTCGGCCAGGTCGATGCCGCGCGCGCGCTGATCGCGGAGCCCGGACCGTTTAGGACCGAGAACCTCAAAGGGCGGCTGCCGGCCTGAGGCTAACCTCGGAGGGCCGGAAACACCTCGTCGAACGTGCCGATGACGGGATGGATGGTGGATGCGGGAACTGCTGCGGGCGGGCGCACGCACAGCGCCGTGGCCATGCCGGCCTGCCGCGCTGCGTCCAATTCGGCGCTCACGTCTGAGAGAAACAGGATTTCGGAGGGAGAGTGCTCGAGGGTCGCGGCAATGCGCGCGTAACTCTTCGCCGCAGTCTTCGGCCCGGTCGTCGTATCGAAATACCCGCACAGGAATGAGCTGAGATCGCCCGCCGTCGTGCTGGTGAACAGGTTGCGCTGCGCCTGCACGCTGCCCGAGGAGAAAATGGCGATGTCCCGTCCTTGCGCCTGCCAGCGGGCGAGGGCAGGGGCCACGTCGGGATACACTTCCGCCCGACCGCGCAATTCCCCCGCGCGGTAGCCATCCTCCCAAATCTTGCCCTGCAACGATTTCAAGCCCGTAGACTTGCGGTCGCGATCCATCAGCCAATACACGTACTCGACGACCGACCAAGTCGGCAGGCCGCTCTGTTTCGGTGACTCCGCCGCGTACTCCTCACGCAAGCGCGCGATATCGGCTTGCACGTCAGGATCGGCGGAATGCTCTTCGAGGAAGTCGCGCACCCGATCCCGTGCGTAGGGAAACAGAATCGTGTGGACGAACGCGATCGGCGTCGTCGTGCCCTCGATGTCCAGGAGGATCGCCCGGACCGACGCGTCGAGGCTCAGCGTGAGATGTACGTCGGCCCGAAGCAGACCGGCTGGAAGCCTTGATGGACCCCGCTGTTGGTATAGTGAGGCGTCCAACCCGCCTTGTCCTGGAAGAGCCGGATGGCCCGAATGTTCCGGTCGGCGCACAGATCAAACCAGTGCCATGTCCCCTTGGGCACGCGAATCAGATCGCCGGCTTCGACCTCGATCGCGATGACCGGACCCCCACCGTCCCGGGGGTGGATGTGAAACAGCCCGCGGCCGCGAATGATGAACCGCACTTCATCTTCATCGTGAAAGTGCTCGCTGGTGAACTTCGCCAGCATCGCCTCGAGACCGGGCGTCTGCGACGTCACGTCGATCACGTCGGCGGTGACGTAGCCGCCCCGGGCCTTGAGCTGCTCGATTTCCGGCGCGTAGGCGCTGAGCACTTCGTCGGCCGAAGCATCGGCCGCCACGCGCTGCGCGCCCGGCCAGCGTTCGTAGTCGATCCCCAGCTTCGCCAAGTACCGCGTCACCTCGCCTTGATCGGTGAGGCTGCGGTTTTCGTGGGGAATTCTCACGGTTGCCATGCCATGCCTCGCTTTCGCCCCATCACTTCGAACAAGAACTCCAGAATCTCCACCTGCCGCTTCGCCTCGGCGAGATCCCGACCCCACGTGTAGAGCCCATGGCGGCGGATCAGAAAGGCGTGCGCGTTGGGGTGTTCGGTCAAAATCGCCTCGAGACGCGGGACTGCGGCGGTCCAGTCCTGCGTGTTGTCGAGAATCGGCAGCCACTCGCGGTGGTCGTGCGTGCGCACGCCTTCGAGGCCCTTCAGCATTTCGTACCCTTCGATCGCCAGCCCGTCTGCGGTGGCGGCATCCGACAGTATGGTGCTCCAAATCGAATGCGTATGCAACACCGCCCCTGCCAGGCGGGCGCGCACGATCGCCAGATGGAGGCCCGCTTCGGCCGAAGGCGTCCCGGAGCCCGCGATGACGCGGCCATCCCCGTCGATCTCCACGATTTGGTCCGCCGCCAGCAATCCTTTGTCCACGCCGCTGGGCGTAATGGCGAGGCGCAACGGATCACGGCTCAGGACGGCGCTGAAGTTGCCGCTCGTCCCCAGCGCCCAGCCGCGGGCGTAGCATTGACGCCCGACCTCGGCGAGCTGATCGGCAAGCCCGCGGGGGGCGGCCAAGAATCAGCCGCCGATCAGCTCGGGTAGCCGAGCGATCACCGTTTTCTTTCCCTCGGATGAGATCGGGTTGGACCCGAGGTACACGTCGAACAGTGCCCAGCACAGGGCGGCGTTCTCGATCTCGCCGACCCGGCGGCCGCCGATCGAGGCGACGAGCTTGTTGCCCGGCGCCCACGTGAAGAGCAACTCCGTACCACTCGACAATTTGTCGGTGAAGAAGCTACGGAACGTGGTGAGCGCCTCCGCGCCGCCCGCCATTCCACGAGTGGCCGCCTGCGCGACGCGCGGTGCCAGCGCGCCGTCGAACGCCTCCGCCATCTGGGCACCGCCGACGTTGCGGGTCATGACGAGCCGCATCGTCATGGGGAAGCTCCCCTTGAGGAGCGTGTCGTAGAACGACTGATCGTGGGCCAGGTCGTTGGCGCTCTTGCCGCGCCAGGCGCTGAGGGCGGTGCGGGCGCTAGCGGGGTCCACGTAGAGCCCGAAGGCGTACACCTTCACCTGCAGGAAGGTGCGCGTGCGCACCCCGGTGCCGGCGAGCGCGTGCATGCCGGCCGCCGTCTCGATCTCGATGGGAAACGACACCTTGGTGTTGGGCTCTGTGACGGCTGGGCTTTGGAAGGCCGCCACGAGCAGGAGCGTTGCGATCATGCGTGTGCCTCGAGTGGATGATGAGGAATACGGAAAACGCCGCAGATAGAGTATCCTAGCGCGCCGCGCATGGCTACGCGCGCAGGAACCGCTCCGCTAGCTGCTCCAACCGCTCGTTCTTCTCCGCCCGCGCGTCTTTCAAGATCCGCTCGACGTGGGGCCTCAAGGTCGGCTCGCCCCACCGGTAGCCCGTCGCGAGCTCAGCGCTGTAGGAGTCGCCCGCGTGCGCGCCCTCCAGCAGTGCCCAGGCGGCGGCAGCGTCGTAGCCGGGGTCGGTCCGGGCCGGCAAGCTGTAGCGCCGCTCCGGACCGCCCGCATCCTCTTTGACGAATGCGCGCGACATGCCACAAGAATACACGAAACTATCCGGACAGTCTCCTAACGAAACGCGGCGCGTGGGGTCGCAACCTTTTTCAGCTCCCGAGCGTCCAAGGAGGTATCCCAACCTCCGGCGCCACCATGTCGAGAACGTCCGTCTTTCTCGCGGTGCTCTTGGCCGCCGCCGTTCCCGCAGCCGCCCAGAACATTCATCCCACCCCGGGGCCGGAAGTGCGGGCCGTTCCCTTGCAGGGCGAGATCCACCTCGACGGCAAGCTCGACGAACCCATCTGGCACACCGCACCCGCCGCCACCGACTTCCGCCAGAACCAGCCGCATGAGGGCCAGCCCGCCACGCAGCGCACCGAAGTCCGATTTGTGTTCGACGGTGCGGCGCTCTACGTGGGCGCGCGGATGTTCGACGATTCAGGGGCCGCGGGGGTGCGGACCCGGCTCGTGCGCCGTGACGGCGATGTGAACTCTGACTACGTGCAGGTGATTTTCGACACCTATCACGATCACATTGGCCGGCTGTTCTTCCTGGTCAACCCCTCGGGTGTCAAGAACGACGCCAACGGCCTGGGCGGCGGCGGCGATCCTTCCTGGGACCCGGTGTGGGAAGTGCAAACGGCGATCGACTCGCTCGGATGGACCGCCGAGATGCGCATCCCGTTTTCGCAGCTCCGCTATCCGTCCACCGCGGATGAGCAGACCTGGGGTCTCCAGATCTGGCGCCAGGAAAACCGTCTGAACGAGCTGTCGCAATGGTCATTCTGGGGTTTAAATGAGACCGGCGGCCCGTCCCGTTTTGGGCACCTGCACGGGCTGGTCATCACGCGGCCGCCCGGGCGCGCTGAAATCCTCCCGTACGTCGTGGGGCGCTCGACCAATGTTCCCGGAGATGCCACCGATCCCTTCTTCAACCCTCACGCCCTCGACGGGCGCCTCGGCGCCGATGCCAGTCTGCGACTGACCTCGAACCTCACGTTGAACGCGACCGTGAACCCCGACTTCGGTCAGGTCGAAGTCGACCCTGCCGTGGTGAACCTCTCGGCGTTCGAGACCTTTTTCGACGAGCGCCGGCCGTTCTTCGTCGAGGGCGCGGGATACTTTGGACTCGGGGGCCTGAGCTGCTTCTTCTGTTCCAACGTCTCGAGCCTTTCGATGCTCGCCACGCGGCGGATCGGCCGCCCGCCGCAGATCTCGGCCCGACGCGCCGGCCTGACGGTCCCGGTCGCGTTCGCCGACGTCCCCGAAAACTCCGCGATTCTCGGAGCGCTGAAGCTGACCGGCCGTACGCGCACCGGGTGGTCCATCGGCGCGCTCGACGCGGTCACGCAGCGGGGGCGCGCCGCCGTGCAGTTCATGGACACCACGCGCGGTACGCTCACCGTCGAGCCGTTCACGAACTACTTCGCCGGGCGCGTCGCGAAAGACCTGCGCGGCGGCGCCACGGTCCTCAAGGCGATGGCCACGTCGGTGGTCCGCAACCTCGACGAGCCATATGTCGCGGCGCGCCTCTCGAGCCACGCCGAAGTACTCGGTGTATCGAGCGAAATGTGGTGGCGCAAACGCCAGTACCGCCTAATGGCGCAGCTCGCGGGCACCCGGGTGGTGGGCGACACCGGAGCGATCCGGCGGATCCAGACGTCGTCGGCGCATTATTTCCAGCGCCCCGACCGCAGTGCGGCCTTCAATCCGCAGCGGACATCGCTCCAGGGTCTGGGCGGCTACGCGCGCTTCTCGCGCGAGTCGGGCAAGGTCTTGTTCGAGGCGTCCACCAACTTCCGCACGCCGGCGTTCAACAACAACGACATCACGTTCTTTTCACAGGCGGACTATTGGTGGATGTCCGCCAACGTGTTTCCGCTGTGGACCAAGCCGAGTAAGTGGTATCGCCAGGCGTTTCTCATCGGCGGCGCGCAGCAGAAGTACAACTTCGACGGCGACCGGATCGACCGGCAATTCCATGGGTTCGCGCAGATCCAAACGTTGAACTACTGGTGGATCAGCACGTTCTGGATCCACCGGCCCGGCGTATTCGACGACCGGTTGACGCGGGGCGGCCCGGTGGTGCGGCGGCCGGGGATCGACTACTGGTCCGCCAATGTGAACACGGATTCGCGCAAGAAGGTCGTGTTGAGCTTCAACACCGACCGGGGCTGCAACCGCGACGGCGATTGCGACCACTCCGCGAGCGTGTCCGCGGAGCTGCGCCCGCGCTCGAACGTTTCGGTCTCCTTCGGGCCGTCCATCAGCCACCAAGAAACCGGCTTCCAGTTCGTCACTTCTTTCGATGACCCGACCAGCACGGCATTCTACGGCCGCCGCTACGTGTTCGCCCATCTGGAGCAGAACGCCGTCTCCATGGACACGCGGTTCAACGTCACATTCTCGCCCACGCTGACGCTGGAGCTGTTCGTGCAGCCCTTCATCGCCAGCGGCGCGTACTCGCGCTACAACGAGTTCGCCGCGCCCCGCACGTCGCGCCGGCTCGTGTACGGCGTGGACATCGGGACCGATTCGGTGAAGCAGGGGAATCCGTCGCTCGGCGTCCGGGACTCGATCTTCATCGATCCGGACGCGGGCGGACCCGCGGGCCGCTTCACGATCGAGGACCCGAGCTTCACGCTCCGCTCGCTGCGCGGCAACGCGGTACTGCGCTGGGAGTACCTGCCCGGGTCCACGCTGTTTGTGGTATGGGCGCGCAACGGCTCGACGCAGCTCTCGCGCGGGCAGATCAATTTCGGCGACGACACCGGCGCGCTGTTCCACGGCCCGTCGGACAATATCTTCCTCGTGAAAATCAACTATTGGCTGGGACTCTAGCGGGGAACCTTCGGCCGTGCCGGCGTGTTAACGGTGATTACTGTAATCAAGGATCTGTATGTCCATCCGAGCCGTCAAATCGATCACACAATCGCAGCCCACCCTCGAAGGCGCCGGCGTCAAGCTGCGCCGCGCCTTCGGCTTCGGAAAAACCGAAGAGTTCGACCCCTTCCTGCTCTTGGATGATTTCCGCAACGAGCATCCCGAGGACTACCTCCCGGGATTCCCATGGCACCCGCATCGCGGCATCGAAACGATCACGTACGTGCTCAGCGGCACCGTGCACCACGGGGATAGTCTCGGCAACCGCGGTACGATGGGCGCCGGCGACGTGCAGTGGATGACCGCGGGCAGCGGTATTCTCCACCAGGAGATGCCGAAAGGGGACGAGCGTGGCCGGATGCACGGCTTTCAGCTGTGGGCCAACCTGCCGCGCTCGCTCAAGATGACCGACCCGCGCTACCAGGATATCCTGGCCAAGGACATCCCGGAGGTCGTAGACGATGACGGTACGCGCGTCCGCGTCATTGCGGGAGATTTCTGGGGCAAGGTGGGACCGGTCGAAGGCGTCGCCGCCGAGCCGCGTTACCTCGATGTGTGGATCCCGCCGCGCGTCCGCAAGACGTTGCCGGTCGAGTCCTCGCGCCACGCGTTCGCCTACATCTTCGAAGGCAGTGGCTCGTTCCGCGATGCGTCGGCCCCCCGCGGGGTGCAGACGGACCGGGTGTCAGCGGGCGGCAGGGACGCGGGAACCGAGGACCCAAGCCAGACGGGCAACCGCTCGCTGGTGCTGTTCGATTCGGGGGACGAGATCAGCGTGCAGGCGGGCGATGAGGGAATGCGTTTCCTGCTGGTCTCGGGCCGGCCACTCGAGGAGCCCGTCGCCTGGCAGGGGCCGATCGTGATGAATACGCCCGAAGAGCTGCAGCGCGCCTACGACGACCTGCGGCGCGGGACATTCATCAAGCGTTAGAGTCGGGCCGCGGCGGATGGTGGCGGAGACGCGCGGTCGCCTCTTTGATGCGCGTGATGTAGTCCTGAATCGGTTCGCCGGCCACCCGGGCCGGCAGGACGAAGTGCGGATCGTCGGGCCGAGAGCTCTTCAGATCGTCCACCATCAAGTCGCCGCCGTGGGCTTCCACCGCCGCCTCGAATCGCTCCACAGCCGAGAGGAGATCGGCGAGATCCTCGGGGCGCGCGTTGCCCGTCACGTTGATACCGCGCCGGCGCAGGCGGTCCACCACCTCGGCGGCGACGGCGTCTAGGTCTGGTGACATGACGTGACGTTACCCCGCGCATGCGCGCGGGGCTAGTGGTCGACGAGTTAAACAGTTGGCGTCAGGGTTTCCGCGGCCGTGGCTGGTCTTGCTCGCCCTGTTGCCCCTCATGTCCCTGATGACCCTGCTGGCCCTGGGCGTCCTCGCCGATGTCGAGCGCCTCAGCCGCCTCGGCTGCTGTGGCGCCCCTCGCCATGCCGACCTGCACCTCGATGGGAAGGTCGCGCAGCTCGTTTGCCGGACGCCCCGCATGCATCATGCGCGTCATCAAGTGGAGGCCCCGTTGCGCGGGGACCCCCAGCGCGGTGAGTGTGGCGGCGACACGCAGCGTGAGTGCCGGATCGTACGGAGGCTGGCTCACGCGTCCGAGGTCCCGTATCTGGTGCGCGTTCAGTCCGGCGTTGAGCGCGTAGGCTCCGCCTTCGACCGCCTGGGGACTTGGTGCTTGAATCCCGGCCTCGCGCAGCGCACCCCGAGCCTCGTCGAGTTGCGTTGCGACCACCCGCACCGCCGCGATTACGCGGTCCGCCGGTACGCCCTTGGCGCCGCCCTCCAGCGCCTTTTGGATCAATAACTCGACCGGCAAGCCGCGCGCGGCCGCGTCTTGGGCGATCGCCTGTACGGCGTGAGCGACGCTGGTGGGAACGCGCCCTTCGAGGCGCGTTGCGACGTCCTGTGCCTCCAGCCCGCGAGCAGACCCCGCAGCCAGGACAAGAACGCGGACCACCCCGATTGCCTTCACAACGTTCGGGCGCCCTGGGTCGTCACCGCGACCACGCTGTTCCGGCGTCCGAAACCATCATTCACGGCCGGCGCGGCCGGATCGGCAATCCAACGGCGGCCATCCACGATGAACGCGTACTGATGCTGGCCGACGGGAAGCGCGAGGGTCGTCGTCCACACTCCGCCCGTTCCTGCTGGGACGAGCGGCGCGGCGTTTTGATCCCACTGATTGAAGGTGCCCGCCACGGTGACCCGCTTGGCACCCGGCGCATGCAAGACGAAGCGGACGAACATGACGTCCGGGGGAGCGCCAATCGGGGCCTGCGGCCTCGAGACAAGCAGCACGAGGGCGGCGGCGGCGGCGAGTGCCCCAGCGAGCACTGCGGGACGGACGCGCAACCGCAGCTCGATCTGCCGGGGAGCTGCGAGCCAGCGCCACGCTCGCCGCGCCGGCGCCTCGGCATGCCGGCGCACCGTCGCCATCACGCGCGCATCGAGTGCGGGCGACAGCGCGACCGGCGTCCGGTCCACCGCGCCGGCGAGCCGAAGCGCCTCCTCGCCCTCGGCGCGCAGCTCGGGTGGGAGATCGGCGAGCGCGAGCTCGCCGTCCAGGAGATTCTTCACGAGTTGGTGATAGGTCTTCGTCATACATGCTCCTTCATCAGGTCACGCAACCGGTCATAGGCGCGATGCATTCGCATCTTCAGTGAGCCCACCGTGGCTCCGGTCATAAGCGCGATCTCTTCGTAGGGCAATTCTTCCACGTGCTTCAGCACGAAGGCTTCGCGCTGCTCCGGCGTTAGCTGTTCCACCGCCCAGGCCAGGGCGTTGATGCGCTCTCGCTGTTCGACGGCGCGATCAGAGCGCTCCGGTGCGGCAATGGCGTCGGCGGCCCCATCTGATAGCCGACTCTCGCGCTGATCCCGGCGTCGCTCGGCAAAGCAGCGATTGCGCAGAATCAGGAACAACCAGCCTGCGAACTTCTCGGGCTCCCGGCAGTCGGCCAGGCGGTCGAAGGCCCGCACCAGCGCGTCTTGCACCGCATCCTCGGCAGCGTCGTGCGAGCCGAGCATGCGGGCCGCGTAGCGCGCATAGCGATCCCGGTGGCGCTCCACCAGCACCGCGTACCGCTCCACGTCGCCCGCGAGCACCGCTCGCACGATTTGGCCGTCTGTCGCCGCGTCCTTCGAGTCCACCCCCGCCTTTCGCCCGGGTATCATCCCCGAGCATCCTAGATGTGACGCGCGACACCGGCAACCGGTGCTACCTTGAAGAGTCGCGCGGGGGGATTTGGTAACGCGCTGCCTGCGCGTGACTTCCAGGGCGATGTTACTTCTGGGCGCCGTCAAACGTCTTAATGGTGCAGAGTGTCGTCCTACATACTGACGGAGGCACCACCATGCTTCGCAAGGTTCTCGGAGTCGCTGCAGCGCTTATGCTGCCCGGTCTGCTCGCTGCACAGGCGCCTGCGAGCCCTGCGCCCGCAGCGGTCAAGCCGGCTGCTCCACACGGTATCGCTATTCAGGTCCAGGGCGAAGTCGTCAACGCCGCCGAGGCCGTCGAAGGCCTCAACAATCAGGAAGGCGTCGACGAAGCCAATGGCGAGAACAACGATGGCGAGTTCGACGCGGAGCACGAAGGCGTGGACGAGCCGGACGGCCTGAACAATGACGTGAACGTCGGAGAACAGGTCGACCAGGCTGGTGAAAAGGACGAGGGGGGGGACACCGAAGCTACGCCGGCGCCGCCCGCCAGCGCCGGGCAGATTGGCCAAATCGGTCGTCACAAACCGTAATCAGACGTGACAAACGCGGTTGGACAGTGGTGTAGGGGCGCGGCACGCCGCGCCCCTACCCGTGTTTTAGGGAGTCTCCTCGGGGTGCTCGTGGCGGTGAGCCTTGGGGCCGGACCGGTCGCGGCCCAGACGCGGGCGACGTTGCGCGTTGGGGTCGGTACAATACGCCCCGAACGCCGGGATACGTTCCCAGGGGCGAGCTTCACGTCAGCCATGGTGGCGCCCACGGTGCGGTACGCGTCGCCCTCGCTCGTGGTGCAGGCGTCGGGCTACCTCGCCTCGCTGCCGGCCGGAGTGTTGGCGAGCCACGGGCGGTTGCAACTCTGGGGCGTGACACCGCGCCTTGCCGGCCGGTGGCGGCTCGGCGCTGACGGGATCCTCACGGGCACGACCCGAACCGGCGGCCTGTGGACCGCCGCGGCGCACGGCATCGGCGAGCTGCTCTGGTCGACCCGCACCTGGGGCTTTGGCCTGGGCGCGGGGCCCTCGACCGGCCGCATCGCCAACGACGTCGCGCCGCATTTCGTCGCGCTCCATACGCGCGCCCGCGCCTGGTTGCGGCCGGGCGGCAGCACCGAGTGGCAGCTCTCCGTGGAGCCCACACGCTTCTTCGGCGCGTGGTTCACGGACATGGGCGCTGGTGTCACGGTCCAACGCGGTTCAGTCGCACTGTCGCTGTCGACCGATGCCCGATTGTCCAAGGTCTACGGATCGACGGGCGCCGGCAGCGCGTTCCTGCAGCTGTTCCCCGGACGCGTCGTGTCGCTCGAGCTCGGGGGCGGCAGCTATCTGCGAGAGCCGTACCAAGGATTCCCCCGCGGCGGCTTTTTCAGCGTCGGCGTGCGGATCGGCTCGATGCGCTCGTCGAGGTCCGCGCCCGCGCAGCGATTGAGTCCGCTTGTCCCTGAAGCGCGCGGTGACAGTCTCGTCGTGCGCTTCCGGTTCCCCCGCGCGCAGGCGGTGGCGATCGCGGGAGACTGGGACGGCTGGCGGACCCACCCGCTGCGCCCCATCGCCGGTGACCTTTGGGAAGGGACGTTCGTCCTGCCCCGCGGCCTGTATCACTTCAATCTGCTCGTGGACGGTCGCAACTGGGTGGTGCCGGCAGGTGTGGCGACGGTCTCCGACGGGTTGGGCGGCATGGTGGCCGTGCTGCTCGTACGCTAGTGCCTGCGATCTAGGCCCTGCGGTCCAGCAGTGCCGGGCGGTCCCCGGGTAGGATACAGGACACGCCTTTCCGAGGGTCACATGTCGTCGCTGGAAATCTCGCGTACGCCGGGGGACCGGTCCCTCAAGGACTTGGTCTCCGACCTCCAGCGCAACACGGGCTTGCTCATCCGGCAAGAGATTGCGCTTGGCAAGGCCGAGGTCAAGCAAAAGATCGTGGGTGTGGCCAAGACCGCGGTCACGTTCGGCATCGCCGGGTTGTTGGCGTATGCCGGTGTGCTCGCGATGCTCGTGACCCTGGTGCTGGTGCTCACAGCGCTCGGCGTCGTCGCCTGGCTCGCCACGCTCATCGTCGGCGTCGTCGTCCTCCTCGCGGCCTTTGTCCTCGTGCAACGCGCCCGTGGGGGGGGGGCGCAATGACCTCGCGAGCCTTGGAGCGCGTTGGCCAGACGTACGGCTGGACTGCCGAGGGAAAGACCCCGGCAGAAATCGCCGGCGATATCCGCCAGACCCGCTACCGTATGGATGCGGACCTTCATGCGATCGGGGAAAAGCTGAGCCCCAAGGGGCTGGTGCGACGCGCCAGGAAAGTGGTGAAGTGGCCGGCCGCGGGCGTTGCGCTCGGACTCCTCGCGCTCTGGATCCGGCGCCGCATCAAGCGCTAAGCCCCCCTTCGCGAGGTTCCTCGGGCGCGTTATCGTTCACGCCGCCCTATGTGGACCTTTCTCCGCCGCCGCAGCCTCACGCAGTGGATCTTGATCGCCATGGCCCTCGGCACCTTGCTCGGGTGGGCCCTGCCGGAATTCGCGGTCTCGCTGCGGCCAATCTCGACGACGTTCCTGCGGATGATCAAGTCGATCATCGTCCCGATCATCTTCGGGACACTGGTCGTCGGTATCGCGGGTCACGGCGACGACATGAAGCGCGTCGGCCGGCTCGCCCTGAAGTCGCTGATCTATTTCGAAATCGTGACGACGCTGGCGCTCGGCATCGGGCTGCTTGCCGTCAACGTGATACGTCCCGGAGTGGGGGTGAAACTCCCCCCGCCGGCGCTCGGTGCCCCGGTCACCGGGGGGGAGCAGCCCACGTTCGCGAGCATCCTCGAGCATATCGTGCCGCAGAGCTTCTTCGAGGCGGCGGTCCAGAACCAGGTGCTCCAGGTGGTGTTTTGGTCGGTGCTGTTCGCCGTGGGCTTGTCGCAAGTGCGCGGGCGCCCCAAGGAGGTGGTGCTCGGGTTCTGCGAAGGGCTGGCGGAGGTGATGTTCAAGTTCACGGCGATGGTCATGAAGTTCGCGCCCATCGGTATCGGGGCGGCGATCGCCGTCACGGTGGGTCATGGCGGTCTCGGCGTCTTGAACAACCTGGGGCTGCTGGTGCTGACCCTGTACGGCGCGCTCGTGGTCTTCGGACTGGTCGTCTTACTGCCCGTCGCCCGGTTGGCGCGCGTGCCGCTCGGCTCGTTCCTCAAGGCTGTGAAGGAACCCGCCTTGATCGCGTTCTCCACGACGTCATCGGAGGCCGCGCTGCCGAAAGCGATGGAGCGGATGGAAGCGATCGGCGTGCCCCGCCGCATCGTGGCCTTCGTGATGCCGACCGGCTACTCGTTCAATCTGGACGGGAGCACGCTCTACCTTGCCGTGGCGTCCGTGTTCGCAGCGCAGGCCGCGGGTATCGACCTGACGCTGGGCCAGCAGCTCCTCATGATGTTCACGCTGATGGTCACGAGCAAAGGCGTGGCGGCCGTGCCGCGGGCATCGCTCGTCATCCTGGCCGGTACGCTTGCGTCCTTCAATCTGCCGCTCGAAGCGGTGGCGGTGATTCTCGGCGTGGATGAGCTGATGGATATGGCGCGCACGACCGTGAACCTGGTCGGTAACTGCCTTGCGACGGTGGTTATGGCGCGCTGGGAAGGGGAGTACGACGAATCCAAGGCGCTGGCGCACGCACAGGCGGCGAGGGCCGCGTAGGCCTCAGAACCGCGCGCTCCACTGAAGCCGTAGCTCGCCGCGCGGACCAGCGAGGAATGCGGGTGGGCGCAGTCCGAACACGCGCCAGCGGCCCTCGATCAGTTTCGCCGCCGTAATCCCCACCGCCGCGCCCCCCAACACATCCGACAGCCAGTGCAGCTGGTCGTTCATGCGCGACCAGCCCGTGCCGGCCGCACCGGCGTACAGAATCGCGGTCGCCCAGCGGTTGTGAATCTCCTCGGATAACGACGCCGCGAGCGCAAACGCCATCGTCGTGTGGCCCGAGGGAAACGCCTCATTGCCGGAGAATGGTCGGAAGAGATATGGATCGCGGGTGTCGCGAGGCCGCACGCGGCCCAGCGCTTCCTTGATGGCGACCGTGCTCACACCCGCGACCGCGAGCGACGCGAGGACGCGCCCACCGCGGCGTCGCAGGCCGGCGTCGTGGGTGACGACTCCGGCCGCGAAAAGCCCGCCGCCTACCGTGAGAAACACCTCAGGCTGGCCGCCGTGGCGGAACACGCGAGCTACGGCGTCGCTGCGCGATGAACGCTGATCCCGCATCCAGCCATCTACGCCGCGATCGAGAAGACTCGCGCCGCCGATGGCCCCGACGACGAGCGTCGCCTCCCACCAGCGGATGACGTGCTGGCCCTCCAGGCCTGGCGCGGCCAGGAGCTGGAGGGCCAGGAGAGCGCACGGCCCCTTCACGGCAGTCTCACGAAAGCGCGGCGAACAACCCGATGACGGCGATCACGAGGCCCAGCGCGATCTTCGCAGCAGCGGCCGCCGCGCGCCCCACGACGGCGCCCCATCCCGCCCCCACCGCGACCCCGGCATGGCGGGAATAGGTGTACTCGAAGACCGCCGCCCCGATGAACGCGCCAATGAACGCGCCGATCACGCTGCCGATGATCGCCACCGGCACGCCGACGGCGGCGCCGACGAGGCCTCCCACGAGGGCGCCCCAGCCGGAGCGGTTCGATCCTCCATACCGCTTCGCGAATCGAAACCCCAGCCAGTTATCGATGATCTCCCCCAGGAAGGCGATGCCGAGGACGATGGCGATCGTCGCCACGCCGATCGAGCGGAAGTCAGTGAGCCAGCCGTAGGCGAGCACCCCGCCCACCATGACCCACAGGCCGGGGAGGGCCAACGGGATGAGGACGAGCCCGACCAGCCCCGCCACCACCAGGATGATGATACCGAGCAGCTCCACGCGCTCAGGCGGGCGCGGGGGCGATCTTGCGGCCGATCGACCGCACGTTGAACGCGACGGGGGAGATCATGAGACGCTCCTTGCAGTGAGCGGCGGGAACCCGGCTTGATCACCACCACGTAAGATGCTGGGACCCGGCCGGTCAAGGCGTAGTCACGGAGCGGTGCGGACGTTGAGGTGCGCCCAGATAACACGGGAGTATCGAAACACCGACGGAACGCACGCGAGGTGGATCGCGATGACGCACGCGGCCGCCCCGGCGATGCCGATCCGCGGCGCGAGAAAAATGTTGGCGAGCACGGCGAGCACCCCGAGGTAGAAGACGCCGATCACCCAGCTGACGTACATCGCGCCCTGAAAGAATCCCGGCTCGCGCTCGAAGCGGTGGCCGGGGCAGCGCTGCTCCATGATGGCGCGGAGGCGGGCGGAACCGGACATTGATCTGCGAATGTAGCGCCTCCAGACTACGTTTCGTATCCACATGCCCGCTGCCGCGCTCCTCCTGCTCCTGCAGATCGCCATTCCTCCGCCGCGCGGCTACGTCAACGACTTCGCGGGCGTCCTGGATTCCCAGTCCGTCCGCCACATGGAAGCCGTCATCGCCGAGGTACAGGAAAAAACTCGCGGCGAGATCGCTGTGGTCACGCTGCCCGACATCGGCGACCGGGCGGCGAGCGACGTCGCGCTCCAGATCGGCCGCCAGTGGGGCGTGGGCGCGAAGGGCGCGGCCGGCGACCCCAAGAAGAACCTCGGTGTTGTCGTGCTGCTCGTCCCGATGAAAAACCATCGGCCGGGTACGGGCCAGGTCTTCATCGCCACCGGCCGCGGCGCCGAAGGGTTTCTGACCGACGCGCGCGCGGGACGGATCCGCGACGCCATGCTCCCATTCTTCGCGCAGGAGCAATACGGCAAGGGACTCGCCCTCGGCGTGGACCTGATTGCCCAGGCCATTGCGGCCGAGTTCGGCGTCACCCTCGCGAACCCGGAATACGCCATGCCGCAGTCCGTGCGGGACGACCGCCGGCAGGTCACGATTCCGTTCGGCTGGGCGCTCGCCATCTTCATCGTCCTGCTCATCCTGACGCGGGGCCGCATCCTGTGGCTTCCTTTCTTGTTCATGGGACGTGGCGGAGGAGGCGGCTGGGGCGGCGGAGGATTTGGGGGCGGTGGCGGTGGTGGATTTGGAGGGTTCGGCGGCGGGGGAGGCTTTTCCGGCGGGGGTGCCGGGGGGAGATTCTGACGATGGCGCGAATGACGTTGCAGGCGTTCGCCGAGGAGCTCGTGCAAGCGCTCGGCCCGCGGCTCGTGACGCTGATGCTGTATGGCTCCGCGGCCCGGGAAGCGCATGCGTCGGAGCGCTCCGCCCTGAATACGCTGCTCGTGAGCGACGGCGTCGACGCAGACTTGTTTGCCCGTCTGGCGGCGCCCGTGCGCGCGTGGGCGTCCGCGGGTCACCCGGGACCGCTGATTCTCACAGAGCGCGAGTGGCGGGAATCCGCGGATGCGTTCCCTATCGAATACCAGGACATCCGCGACGCGCATCGGATCCTCGCCGGCCGGGACCCCTGGCAAGGCATCACCGTGCAGCGTGAGCACGTACGCCGGCAACTCGAGCACGAGCTGATGGGCAAGCTCATGCACCTGCGCCAGGTCTACGCCGCGCAGTGGAAACAGCCCAAGCGCCTCGTCGAAGTGGTGCGCGGGACGCGCGCCGGGTTCCTGACCATGCTGCGGGCGGTCTTGCGGCTGGCAGGGCGGACTGCGCCGGCGGCGCCGGAGGCCCTGGTGCGCGAGGCAGGCGCGCTGATAGGATTCGACCCGGATGGACTGAGCGAACCGGCCGGCTATCTCGCCGCGGTGACGCGCACGGCGGAGTACGTGAACCGCATGGAAAGGACGCCTTCGTGAACACGCACAAGCGCCGCACGGCCCTCACCGTCGCCCTGGTTTTGCTCGCGGGCTGCGGCTACAACACGATCCAGACGCTCGACGAGCAGGTCAATGCTGCCGAAGCACAGATCAAGGTGCAGCTGCAGCGGCGCGCGGACCTCATCCCGAACCTGGTTGAGACGGTGAAGGGCTATGCCAAGCAGGAGCAGTCCATTTTCATCGCGGTGGCGGAGGCGCGCGCCAAGCTGGCGGGCGCGGTGCAAAGCGGCGACCTGCAACAGATGGCTCAGGCGAATGCGGCGCTCACCGCGCCGCTGGGACGGCTGCTCGCGATCGCCGAGAATTATCCCCAACTCAAGTCGAACGAAAACTTCCGCGCCCTGCAGGACCAGCTCGAGGGCACGGAGAACCGCATCGCCGTCGCGCGGCAGGATTACAACGAGGCGGTGAATCGCTACAACGCCTACATCCGCCGTTTCCCACAGGTGCTCACGGCGAAGATGCTCGGCAAAAAGCCGCGCCCGTATTACGAATTGCAGACCCCGGGAGCGGGGCAGGCGCCGACAGTCGATTTCTCGAAATAGCGGTATTATGCTTCGATCGGCCCACTCGCATCGGGATGGCTGTCGGTGATGACACGTCTAGAGACTGATAAGCCAGCGCGCGCTGATCCCAAGCGCGCCGCGGCCGAGCAAGGAGCCGCGCAACGCCCTCTCGTCGCGATCATCGAAGACGACGCCGAGTTCCGCAACATGCTCCGCGAGCTGTTGGAAGAGGAGCAGTACCGCGTCATCGCCGTCGCCAACGGCGCCGAGGCGCTGGCGACGCTGCGCGGTGCCACGATGCCCAACGTCATCCTGCTGGACGTCTCGATGCCCGTCATGGACGGCTTCGATTTCCTGCGCCACCGCAACGACGATCCGCAGCTGTCTGCGGTGCCGGTCGTGCTCGTGACCAACGCAAAACCCCACGAGCGGCCGACGGTGGGCGTGAACGACGTGGTGCGCAAGCCGATCGACATCGACGAAATCCTGTTCGCGATCAAGCGCTATTGCGCGTGAACGGATGGGGAAGCCCCCGCGCCCGACTCCGCTTCGGGCACGGCTGATGGGAGCGTAAAGAAGAACGTCGTGCCCTCACCGGCGCGGCTCTCTGCCCAGATCCTGCCGCCCAGCGCCTCCACGACACCCTTCGCGATCGTCAGCCCCAACCCGCTGCCCAGCCGGGCTTTTGGCGTGGCCTGCCAGAAGCGATCGAAGACGTGCGGCAGCTGCTTGGCGGGCACGCCTACGCCGCTATCGCGCACCGCGAACATGACCTCGTCGCCCACGGGGTCCGCGCTCACTGTGACGGAGCCGCCCTCGGGCGTGAATTTGATCGCATTGCCGATCAGATTCCCCAGCACCTGCAGGACCCGTTCGCGGTCACACACGACGTCCGGGCTGTGCTGCGGAAGACGTTCCTCCAATCGCAGCGACTTTTCGAGCGCCTGGGGCCGCCCGGCCTCGAGCGCCTCATGGATGAGCGGGCGCACCGCCTCCTCGTGGGGTTCGACGAATAGCCGGCCCGCTTCGATGCTGGCGACGTCGAGCAGGTCGCCGATCAGCCGGTTCATGCGATCCGCGGACCGGCGGATCGCTTCGACGTGGCGGCGATCGCGCTGGCCGTCGCTGTCCGGCGGCAGGCTGCGTCGCAACAGCCCCACAGCGGTGAGCACCGTATTGAGACCGTTGCGGAGGTCGTGCGAGACCACGGCGAGGGTATCGTCGCGGGCGCGACTCGCTTGCCGCGCCTGCTGGTACAGACGGGCATTGTCGGCGCCGAGCGCGGTTCGCTGGGCCACATCCTCGAGCAACGGCAGATCCGCTTTCGAAAACCGGCGGTCCGGCCGCGACAAGCCGAACGTGACGACGCCGAGGAGGCGGCCCCGGCCGATCAGCGGCATGAGGACCAGTGACCGGATGCCCGCTCCACGAATGGCGGCGTGGCCGGCGGGGTCCGGGGCAATGGCCGCGAGCGCAGCCGGACCGACGTCCGGGATGAGCAGCGGCTCGCCGGCGCGGAGCCCGGGGGTAGGCGCGAGCTGCCAATCGCTGAGCGCGCTGTCGACCCGCTGAACCGATCCGTCGTCGTCGATGATGTCTGCGAGGCAGACATCGCCGAGACGCGGAACCAGCAGCCGGGTGACGGCCGACAGCATGGCGCGCTCGTCGAGCGCCGAGGCGAGGATCTCGGCGAGGGTCGACAAGAATCCCTGGTCGGCCGTAACGGTTTTGGATTCCTGCTTTTTACCGACCCGTGGCTTCACGAGCATCCTCCCTGCGAAAATATGACCTGTTCCCCTCCTCGTCGGCCAGACAGGGTTCTCGCGTCGGTCGTCATCGCAGGGCGCGGCCGCAGCCGCAGCCGCATCAGCGGATTAGGAGCACCACCAGCACGATCAGGAGCACCAGAGCCAGCGTCGAGATGGTGATTGTGGTTTTGTCGGCGGCGGCCGCGGTCGTCACGGACGCGCTATGCGCGATCGCCGGCTCATAGCTCTTGAATACCGGCTGCAGACGTGGCCCCGCGGTGTTGCGTGTCGGCTCCGTCGCCCGCGCCTGGACGGCGGCGGGAGGGGCGGTGGGAACGGCTTGCTGTTCCTGGGCGGCCAGAGGCGCCGCAGCGGCGCACACTACCGCGGCGAACAGGAACCCAAAGGCTCGGCTCGGCATGACGGATCTCCTCACATGGTTGGCGGAAACGCCCCGGGGCCGGCTGCAGTGCCGGCCCGGGCGCGTTCAGCGATGGCACGTCGCGGGCCTGTGACGATGGCGAGCTGCGACCGCTACGTAATCCGGCGGCCCTGGACGAGCCGGATCACGATCACCACCAGCGCGATGACCAGCAGCAAGTGGAGCAACCCACCCATGGTGTACGAGGAGACGTACCCCAGTACCCACAGCAAAATGAGAATCAGCGCAATCGTCCACATGACGTCGTTCCCTCCCCAATGTTCACAGCGCTCACGGACGCCGCCCCGACTATTCCCGAGGCACCACCGAGCGATTGCTGCTCACGGCAACGGCTGTCCGATGACCCACTTCACGAGCCTGCCCGGCTCGAGCGGCGTTGCTTCGTCCACCTGGTTGATCAGCGCGAGCGTCGCGACGGGCACCGGCGGCGGCCGCTGCTGCGCCAGCTCGGCGAGCGTGGTGCGACGGTCGAGCACGAGAACGTCGAGGTGCTGCGGCTGGACGTTCAGCATCGCGGGATCCGTCAACTGGCCGAAGCTATAGAGCGCACGCTGCGCCACGCTCTGATTCGTCGACCAGCGGCTTTCTGGGCTGTACCCCAGGAGGCGGTAGACGCCGCCTCCGTATTCGACGAATACGGCCATGCCGCGGACCGCGCCGCTCTGCGTGGTGGCGCCGAAGGGGGCTTCGGACGCGGACATCCCGTTGACCCGGCTGCGCGTGACCGCGCCCCCTTGCATGCCGGCTGTGGAGAGGAACGCCCGGGCCGCCTGGTCGGCGCTCCCTTCTTTGACCATCGTCAGCTCGATCACCGCGTCCTGCTGCGGGCTCATTGCTGCAACCGCGTCTTTGCCGTTGAACGTGCTCCAGCCGCTCGGGAACGACATCCGGAACTTCAGATCGGGATGGAAGAACTCAGGCCCCTTGAAGAAGCCCTCGCGGGGGTTCATGCCGAAGATGATGCCGTCGAGCCGCCGCTCGTAGCTATCGCGATTCACCATTGTACCGGCGAAGTCCTGCGGCAGCTGCGCGATCATAGTGTTGATGTGCTGCAGCCGGTTGCCGGGATTGGGGTGCGTGGCCATCCACTCCGGCAGGCGGGAACCGCTCTGTTGCGAGATCTTGTCGAGCAGCGTCATCACGTTCGCCATCTTGCGGGCGTCGTAGTTCGCACGCCCAGCATAGCGCAAGCCCAACTGGTCGGCCTGATTCTCATTGTCGCGCGAGAATTTGAGAAACAAGAGGCCCAATGCCTGGCTCGCGGTACCGGCGTAGCGCTCAAACGTGGGGCTGGCGATACTGCCGACGGCGAGCCCCAAACCGATGAGCTGCTCCTTGCTCATCTGGGCGGCAGTGTGGCGCGCGGTGACGTGGCCGATTTCGTGGCCCACGACAGTGGCCAGCTCGGCCTCGGAGTTCATGTGCGCGAGCAGTCCGCGGGTGACGTAGATGAAGCCGCCGGGCAGCGCGAACGCGTTGACGGCGGGGTCGTCCACGACGCGGAACGTCCACGGCAGTTTGGGGCGCTCGGAAGTCGCGGCCAGGCGCGTCCCCAACTCCTGGATGTAGGTCTGCAGGGCGGGGTCGGGATAGAGCCCGATCGACGCAATGACTTCCTTGTCGTACTGCTGGCCCATCTGAATCTCTTGGGATTCGCTGACCAGCATGAGCTGATTCGCGCCGGTGGCCGGGTTCTTGGCACAGCCGGCCAGAACCACCGCGGCGGCGAGCCCCGATGTTATGAATCGCGTGCGGACCATTAGTCCCCCAATTTTTTCTGGATTCGGCCGGCGACGTTCTGCACCTTGCCGATGATCTGGTCATCCAATCCTTCGTCTTCCAGCTGCGGATTCCCGCTCAGTTTGCCCGCTTTCTCCTTGGCTTTGCCCTTCAGCTCGCGGACCTTGCCGCGCACACGATTCTTAGTGCTGCCTTTCATGGAAGCCCCCTCCGCAAAGTCGTTGGTTGTGCAATGCTCTTGATATTTGGATTTACCGGCACAAAACCGGCATCCGTCGGCGGGATGAAAGATGACGTAGTGACGGGAGGAGCCCGGTGAGCATCCTGCGCCGCGAAGGAGCTAGATCGTCCGGGCGGATGCGCGGGATTCTGCGTCGCTACTCGAACTGCTGATGGCGACGGGATCCGTCACGCGAAACGGGGCGTCGAGGCGCTCCAGCGCCGACTCGAGCCGACGGTTTACGGGACGGTTCTGCGCGGGACTGTCCGCCACGACGAGGATTTGGGTGCTACGCTGCTCCAGGATCA
>DATNMO010000048.1:0-28671 GCA_035602245.1 Gemmatimonadales bacterium | reverse complement strand
GGGGGGGGGGGGGGGGGGGGCCGACGCTCCGACTCAGCACCGTGAACGGCTCGATCACGCTGCGCGAAGCGTCCCCCGATGGGCCGGGGCACCCAGTGATCGCGCCCTCGACCACTCGGACGATGCGTCGCGTCCGCATCCAGAGACCGCCGGTCCCGCCGCGGCCCTAGAGCCCTCCGAGCCGATCAGCGGCCGAGGCTGTACGGCCAGCGCAGCGGGTACAGCGTAGCCAACGCGTAGATCATCAGGGACGCGCCTGCCAACGCGATGTTCTTCCAAAAATGCGCCGCCTGATTCGCCGCCATCATCGGGTCGGTCAGTCCCCAAAACTTATGGATCATGACTGCAGCAGGAATAAGGAAGGCGACCAGCAGGAGGGCGCCCCAGCGCGGCTGCACGCCGAGGAGGATGCTCAGGCCGCCCGCGAGTAGCATCAGGCCGGAAACCACCACCGAGAATGTCGGGGCGGGCACGCCGGACGCTCCGGCATATTGGGCCATCATGCTCAGCTTGGTGAGATGATTGAATCCTGAATAGATAAAGAAGAAGGAAAACACTACCCGCCCGACCAGCAGCCACAGACTAGCCATGTAAGTCGCCTCGATTGAAAGAGTTCAGTCTCCCAGATAGCGCGCCACTTCTGCGGGAAAAGTGCGGACGTCGATCGGCTTCGTGATGTAGCCATCGAATCCCGCGGCCTCCGCCCGCGCGCGGTCCTCCGGCATCGCGTGCGCCGTGAGGGCCACCACCTTCCAGGAGCGTTCCGGGAGTCCCTGCAGTTCCTCGAGCACGGCGAATCCGTCACGGCCGGGGAGCTGGATGTCGAGCAGCACAAGGGCTGGCGTCGGCCGCTGGGTGCGCAGGACCCCCGCCACGCGGTCGCCGTTGGGAAGGCCGATCACCTGATGGCCTTTCATGGTGAGCAACGCGGTGATCAGCTTCAGGTTGTCGGGCTGGTCTTCTACGACTACGATCGTCGCCACATTCACCGCGCCTGGGGAAGGGTGAACCAGAACGTACTGCCCTTGCCCATCTCGCTATCGACGCCGATGGCTCCGCCGTGCAACTCGATCAGCCGCCGCGACAGGGCCAGGCCCAGGCCGGTCCCTTCGTACTTGCGGCTCGCGGAGGCATCGAGCTGCGAGAACTCCTGGAACAGCTTGGGCTGGTCCTCGGGCGCGATCCCGATGCCCGTATCGGTCACCGCGATCCGTGCCTCGGCGCCCCCGTTGACCGGCGCGGCCACGACGGTAATGCGGCCACCGTCGGGCGTGAATTTGATCGCGTTCGAGAGCAGGTTGAGCAGCACCTGCCGCACCCGTCCCCGGTCGGCGTGCACGCGCAAGTCGCCGGGGGGCGGCGTGACGACGAGCGCGTGGCGGTGCTTCTGCGCTTGCGCATGTACGCTGCCCGCCACCTCGGCGAGCAGTCCCGCGACGTCGACCGCTTCGGGTTTCAACTCCATCCGTCCCGCCGCGATGCGCTGCAAGTCGAGCAGCTCGTTGATCAGCTCGAGCAGTTGGCGGCCGTTCCGGGCCACGGTCTCGAGAAAATCACGCTGCTGATCGGAAAGTGCGGGGCCCAGCTCCTGCGTGAGCAACAGGTCCGTGAAGCCGATGATGCTGTTGAGCGGGGTGCGGAGCTCGTGCGAGATGTTCGACAGGAACTGGTCCTTGCTGCGCATCGCGGTGTCGAGCTCCGCATTCAGCTCCTCCAGCCGCTTGGCGGTATGCCGGATTTCGGTGGCGAGCCGGCGCGTGTGTTGGTGGGCCGATTCCCGCTCGCAGGCGATGGCAAGATTCGGGGCCGCCTGGTCGAGCGCCGCGCGCTCGTCCGTGCCGAACTGCTCACCCGGGACGACGCCCAGCACCCCCACGAGCTTGGATCCCGAGCGCAGCGGCACGAGCACCAACCCATTAGGGACCGCCGCGGTGAGACGCAGTTGGTGGCGCACCGGCTGCACCGCTTCGCCGTGGTAGTGGACGGCCTGGATGGCCTCGCCAATCAGATCGCGCATCGTGGCCCGCGACACGGGACGCGGTTCGACGCCCCGGGAGGCCGTGGGTGCCCATTCGTTGGCATTGTAGGCGGGTTGGTAGAGGACGATGCCCGTGGCGTGGGTCGCGCCGGCGATTACGCCGAGCGCCAGCGTGAGGCCCGTGGCGGCCTCGTCGGCGGGAGTGTTGAGCGCCGCCAGCAGCTGTGACAGGTAGGCCTGCAGCTCCTCCCGCCACGCCAGCGCCGCCGCCATGCGGTTGACCCCGCGCGCGATGGTGCCGAATTCGCCGGGTTGATCTTCCTGCAACGGCTCGACGAAATGGCCCTCCGCGACCCGCGCCAGCGCGTGCACGACGTGAGCGAACGGGGCGGCCAAACGCCGGCGGTTGTACCAGAACCCCAGCCCGAGGACAACGAGCATCGCGGCAAACAGCACGCTGGCGGCCAGCGCGGCTTGCACGGCGTCGTCACCGGCGTCGGCGGCCAGTTCGTCGGCGGCCGTCGCTTCAGCGGCGACCGAGGGCGTTGGGTGAAGGCGCTGAATGCGGTCGAGGCGCTGCGCCAAGTCGACCATCGCCGACTGCGTCGCGCGGGCGCTCCGCCAAGTCGCCACTTGGGTGACGAGGCCGACCAGGGCGACAGCGATGAATGTCGCCGCGAAGAGGCGGGTGATGCTGGGCGCCGCCCGCATGGGGCTCCATAATACCGTGGCGGCGTGTAGCTTCCAAGCCGTGCGGCCCCATACCCTTGGCCTGATCGGGCTCGGCGCGATCGGCGGCTCGGTTGCCCGTCAGGCGAAGCTGGCGGGGATCGCCGCGGTCGTAGGCTGGTCGCCCGACCCCGCCGAGCGGGCCGGGGCCGCGCAGGGCGGCGCGATCGACGACGCGCCCTCCCGCGCCGCCGACGTGGCCCGCGTCGCCGATCTCCTCGTGCTTGCCGCGCCTCCCTCCGCGAACCTCGCTCAGCTCGACGCCGTCGCTCCCCACCTCCGGACGCAGGCGCTGGTGACGGACGTCGGCTCGGTGAAACGCGCCATTGTTGCCCGCGCTGAACGGCTTGGCCTGGGCGCGCGGTTCGCCGGGAGTCATCCGCTCGCCGGAACGCACCGGCACGGCTTCGCGGCGGCGCGCACCGATCTGTTCCGCGGCGCGGTCGTGTACGTAACGCCGTGCGCGGCCGGCGCCGACGCGGCCCGCGAGATTGCCCACTTTTGGGAGTCGGTCCTCGAGGCGCAGCCCGTCATCCTCGACGCGGCACGCCATGACGCGCAGCTGGCGGTGACGAGTCACGTGCCGCAGGTGGTCGCGTCGCTGCTTGCCGACTTCCTCGCGCGCCACACCCCTGCCGGCGCCACGTTCGGGCCAGGGGCAACGGACACGACCCGCCTGGCGGCGAGCGAACCGGCGCTGTGGACCGAGATCCTCCTCATGAACCGCGACGAGCTCCTGCCGGCGCTGCGCGTGCTGGAAGAGTCGCTCGGCACGGTGGAGCGGGCGCTCGAGATCGGCGACGCGGCGGCACTCACCGCGTGGCTTACCCGGGCGGCCGTGTGGCGGCGCCGCGCCGTCCCGTGAAGGTGCAGGGCATCGTCCGGCCTCCGGGCGACAAAAGCATTTCACATCGCGTTCTCATGTTGGCCGCCCTCGCAAGGGGACAGAGCGAGTTGACCGGCCTGCTCACGGGCGACGACGTGAAGAGCAGTGCGCGCGTGCTGCGCCAACTCGGCGCCGACATCTCGCCCATTCGCGATGGGACAGTAAAGGTGCACGGATCACGCCTCACGCCTCCCGCCTCGCGATTGAACTGCGGCAATTCCGGCACCACCGCGCGACTGCTCCTCGGCATACTCGCCGGTCAACGATTTGCGGCGACGTTGACGGGCGACGCATCGCTGCGGCGCCGCCCGATGCGTCGCGTGACGGAGCCGCTGCGGACGATGGGGGCCGAGATCACGGAACGTGGGGACGGCCTGCCGCTGACGATCCGCGGTGGGCGGCTGCGCGGCCTGACGTACACGAGCCCGGTCGCGAGCGCGCAGGTCAAGAGTGCGCTGCTGTTCGCGGGACTCACGGGCGGTGTGCCCGTCACAATCCGAGAACCGTATCGTTCTCGAGACCACACGGAACGGTTGTTCGCACACCTCGGCCTGGGGATCCACGCGCACGACAGCGTCATCAGCTATCAACCCTCAGCCATCAGTGTGCCGCCGTTCACGCTGTCGGTTCCGGGCGACGCATCATCGGCGGCTTTCCTCGTCGCGGCCGCGGTGCTTGCCGAGGATGGTGAGCTGCTCATCGAGAACGTCGGCGTGAATCCCACGCGCACCGGATACCTCGTCGTGCTCGAACGGATGGCTGGGAGGGGCGGGGGGGGGCACGTGGACCGCGTGAACCTGCGGGACGAGGGCGGCGAGCCCGTGGCGGATCTGGTGGTGCGGCCGGCGGCGCTGCGCGGGACGGAAGTGTCGGCCGCCGAAATCCCGACGCTCGTGGACGAGGTGCCGGTGCTGGCGGTGCTCGCGAGCCGGGCGAACGGATCCACCGTGTTCCGGGACGTGGGCGAGCTGCGCGTCAAGGAGAGCAACCGGTTGGAGCTCGTCGCCACGAACCTGCGCGCGGTGGGCGTACGCGCGGAAGCGCGCGGCAACGATCTGCACGTGGAGGGGAGCGACACGCCTCCCCGTGGGCGCGTCGACACGGCGCGCGATCACCGCCTCGCGATGGCGTTCGCGGTGCTCGGGACCGTGCCGGGTGCGGACGTGCGCCTGTCCGAGCGGCGCTCGGTGGCCATCAGCTATCCGAACTTCTTCAAAGACTTGAAACGGATCCGCTCATGAGCCTGCGGGTGATCGCGATCGACGGTCCGGCGGCGTCCGGCAAAAGCTCCACGGCGGGGCTCGTCGCGAAGCAGCTGGACTGGGCGCATCTCGATTCCGGGGCGTTGTACCGGGCGCTGACCCTGGCCGCGCTCGACAATCTTGGCGAGGGCGGTCGCCGCGAGGGCGAGGGCTGGCCGGCGCAGCAGGTCGTCGGTCTGGCGGAAGATCTCCCGGTGCGTCTGGTGCTGGTCGCGGATCAATTCCGGCCGGAAGTCGCGGGCGTGGACGTGGGCGAGGCGATCCGCGGGGAGCGGGTGACGCGCTTCGTCTCGACCCTCGCGGCAATCCCCGAGGTGCGCACCTGGGTAAACACCCAGCAGCGGCGCGCGGTCGCGGGATGCGAGGGGGTCGGGGTGGTGGTGGATGGGCGCGACATCGGCACGGTCGTGTTTCCGGAGGCGCCGCTCAAGATCTTTCTCACCGCGACGCCCGACGAGCGGGCCCGCCGGCGGCTGTTTCAGCGCGGTCAGGCCGTCGACGTGGAGCAGGTCCGGCGCGAAAGCCGGGCCTTGGCTGCCCGCGACTCGGCCGACTCGAACCGCCGCATTGCCCCCCTGAAGCCCGCCCCCGACGCGGTGCTGCTCGATACCACGGCGCTGACGCTGGAGCAGCAGGTCACCCACGTCGTCGAACTGGCGCGGGGACTGTTCCCTGGGTAGGTTTCGCGCCACCCGAGACAGGACTCGGTGCCAACAACCTCAAACCCGTAACCGAACCGGTGTACTTAATGCTCGTAGAAGCACGCGACCTGGAAGATTCCGAAGAAGAAGTTCCCGCTAAGAAGCCCCCCCGCCAGCCATTGCGCGTCCGCTCCGGTCTCGACGAAGAGTACTCGTCGGACGAGATCGCGAAGATGACCCTGCTGTACGAGGGGACGCTCTCCAATATCGAAGAAGGCGAAATCGTCAAGTCGAAAGTGCTGCGCGTGACCGACACCGCCGTCATTCTGGACGTCGGGTTCAAGTCGGAAGGCGCGGTGCCGATCGACGAGTTCAAGGACCCGAAGAGCCTGAAGGAAGGGGATGAGATCGAGGTCTTCCTCGAGCACCTCGAGGACCAGGAAGGCGCCGTCGTTCTGTCCAAGAAGAAGGCCGACTTCATGCGGGTCTGGGAAAAGATCCGCGAGGCCCACGAGAAGGACGAAGCGGTCGCCGGCACCCTGGTGAAAAAGATCAAGGGCGGCGTGGTGGTGGACCTGATGGGCGTGGACGCGTTCCTGCCGGGCAGCCAGATCGCGCTGCGCCGCGTCCCCAACATCGACGAGCTGCTCGGGCAGAGCTTCGAGTTCAAGATCATCAAGCTGAACAAGCGCCGCCGCAACATCGTCGTCTCCCGCCGCGTGCTGCTCGAAGCCGAGCGCAAGACCAAGCGCGACGTCCTGATGAAGGAGCTGTCGGTCGGCCAGACGCGGAAGGGCGTCGTGAAGAACATCACCGACTTCGGCGCTTTCATCGATCTGGGCGGCGTGGACGGCCTGCTGCACATCACCGACATGAGCTACGGCCGCGTGTCGCATCCGTCCGAGATGGTACAGATCGGCCACGAGCTCGAGGTGAAGGTCCTCGACATCGACTGGGAGCGCGAGCGGATCTCGCTCGGCCTGAAGCAGCTGCAGCCCTATCCCTGGCAGAACGTGGCGGCGAAGTACCCCGTCGGCACGCGCGTGCAGGGCAAGGTCGTCTCCATCACGAACTACGGCGCGTTCGTCGAGCTCGAGCCCGGCATCGAGGGGCTGGTGCATATCTCCGAGATGAGCTGGACCCGCAACGTCCGGCACCCGTCCAAGATCGTGTCGATCGGGGAGTCGATCGAAGCGGTGGTGCTCAAGGTGGACGAGACCGAGGAGAAGGTGTCGCTCGGCATGAAGCAGACGGAGCAGGATCCGTGGATGGCGTTGCCCCAGAAGTATCCGGTGGGCACGCGCCTCAGCGGCAAGGTCCGCAACCTCACCTCGTTCGGTGCGTTCGTGGAGATCGAGCCCGGCATCGACGGCCTCATCCACATCTCGGACATGTCGTGGACGAAGCGCGTGCAGCATCCGTCCGAGGTCGTGAAGAAGGGTGACGAGGTGGACGTCCTGATCCTGAACGTCGACGCCGAGAACAAGCGGATCTCGCTGGGCCTGAAGCAGGCGCAGGAGGATCCGTGGCTCCGGATCGGCGAGACATACCCCGTCGGCACCGAGCTGCGCGGGCGCGTGATGCGGCTGATGGACAAGGGCGTGGTCGTGGACCTGGGCAGCGACATCGAAGGCTTCGTGCCGATGTCGCAGCTGGGCATCCCCGACATCACGGCGCCGGGGGACGCAGTAAAGGAAGGGCAGGCGGTCGAGCTGAAGGTGTTGGAGGTGGACCCGATCCATCATCGGATCGTGCTCGCCGCGACCGGATTCCCCAAAGAAGACGGGGTATCGCCGCTCCCGCCGCCTCCCGCGCCGGCTCCCGAACCGACCAACGAGGACATGCAAAAGCTAGACGCCTAGACGCCTAGACGCCTAGACGCCTAGCGGGTTCGAGTTGTGAGGGGTCAGGAAGGCTTCCTGACCCCTCTTTCTTCCATATCTTCTCCTCCCATGTCCATGCGAGAGAAACTCGAGCTTCTGCAGCAGAAGCGATCCGAGTCAGAGCAGGGCGGCGGTGCGGACCGCATCGAAACTCAACACAAAAAAGGGAAGATGACGGCGCGCGAGCGGCTCGACGTGCTGCTCGATCCCGGCTCCTTCGTCGAGCTCGACCGCTTCGTCACCCACCGCGCCACGGACTTTGGGCTCGGCGATCAGAAGGTGCTCGGCGACGGTGTGGTGACCGGATGGGGTCGTGTCGAGGGACAGCTCGTGTACGTCTTCTCGCAGGACTTCACCGTGTTCGGGGGCTCGCTCTCCGAGGCGCACGCGGAAAAGATCTGCAAGGTCATGGACCTCGCCGTGCAGAACGGCGCGCCCGTGATCGGTCTCAACGACTCCGGGGGGGCGCGCATTCAGGAAGGCGTGGCGTCGCTCGGCGGCTACGCCGGCATCTTCCTGCGCAACACACTGGCCTCGGGCGTCGTGCCCCAGATCAGCGCGATTCTCGGCCCCTGCGCGGGCGGCGCCGTGTACAGTCCCGCGATCACCGACTTCATCTTCATGGTGCGCGGCATCTCGTACATGTTCGTCACCGGCCCCAATGTCGTGAAGACGGTTACCCACGAAGAAGTGGACTTCGAGAAGCTGGGCGGCGCGGACGTGCACGGCGGCACCTCCGGGATCGCGCACTTCGTACACGACTCGGAGCTCGAGTCGCTCACGGCGATCCGGACGCTCCTCTCATTCCTGCCCGGCAACAATCTGAACTCGCCCCCCGTCCGGCCGTCGGACGATCCGGCCGACCGGCGCGACGAGGCGTTACTCGACGTGGTGCCCGACGAACCGGCCAAGCCATACGACATGCACGACGTGCTGCGGCGGGTGGTGGATGGCGGCGCGTTCTTCGAGGTGCAGCCGGACTACGGGGGCAATCTGCTGGTGGGATTCGCCCGGCTCGGCGGCCGCCCCGTCGGCATCGTCGCCAATCAGCCCGCGGTGCTCGCCGGCGTGCTCGACATCGCCGCGTCGCTCAAGGGCGCACGCTTCATCCGCTTCTGCGACGCGTTCAACGTCCCGCTCGTGACGTTCGAGGATGTCCCCGGATTCCTCCCCGGTGTGGCGCAGGAGCATGGCGGCATCATCAAGCACGGCGCGAAGCTGCTCTACGCCTTCTGCGAGGCGACGGTGCCCAAGCTCACCGTGATCACCCGCAAGGCGTACGGCGGGGCCTACGACGTCATGAGCTCCAGACACATCCGCGGCGACTACAACGTCGCCTGGCCTACTGCCGAAATCGCCGTGATGGGCCCCAAGGGCGCTGTGGAGATCCTCTATAAGGGAGAGGCGAGCGAGGAGCGGGCGGCGGAGTACCGCGAGAAATTCGCGCACCCCTACCAGGCCGCGGCGCGCGGCTACGTGGACGACATCATCGACCCGCGGGACACCCGGCCGCGGCTGATCGAGGCGCTGGTGACACTCGAGACGAAGCGGAGCCGGAACCCGCCGAAGAAGCATGGCAATATCCCTCTCTAGCGTCGTGATGGCCGCGTTGCTCCTCCAAACGCCGGCGCCCGACTCGTTGCGCGCGACGCTGTGGGCCCGCGTCGCCGCTGACTCGACCGACGCCGCGGCGTGGCTCGAGCTGGGGCGCCTGTACCTGCAGTTGGGCCTGGGCTATCACGCGCACCGGTCCACAGCGGATACGGTCGGGGCACACGCCGTCCTCGATACGGCACAACAGGCGTTCGCTCACGCCGCGCGCTGGAGCGCCGGCACCCGCACCGCCGATTCCGCCCGCGTGTTCCGCGTGTACAGCTTTGGCGAGCTGGCCTACCTCGATTGGGAATCGGGGGGACCGGCGGCCGCGACGCTCACCTGGCATACGCTGCCCGAAGGGCTGCGGCTGCCTCCGGTGCTCGAGGAATTGGGTGAAAACCTGCTCCGGGCGTGTCCCCATCAGGGAATCCTGTTCACCGCGAACGAGAACGACACGCAGGCAGCCTGGTACCTGCGGTTCGCGCGCGGGTTGCGACCCGACCTGTTGGTCGTGCCCCTGGAGCGCTGGCGGAGTGATAGCGCCTTCCGCGAGCGAGCGATGCGCGACCTCAAGGTCCGCGATCCTTCGCTGCGTGCGTTGAGCCAGGAGCGCGCCGTGTGCGCGAGCGTGGGATTCGAACGTCCCCCCGAGGAGCGGTCGCTGCGGTGGGCGAAACGCCCGCTCGTGTGGGTGACGGGCAAAGAGACAAAGGCCGATCGCGTCCCTCCGCACGATTTTGTGTTCGCCGCGCTCCGCCAGTCGGTCGAACAGCACGAGACGTGGAGCCAGCCCACGCTGGCGCTCTATCGGCGCGCCGCGAGCACGGTGTCGGAGCTGTGCCGGGCGTTCGACTCGTTCGGACTGCGATCGGAGGTAGGGTGTCGGTAGGAGCCGTCATGGCTCCCATTCGACGCGTTCTGATCGCCAACCGCGGCGAGATCGCCGTGCGCGTGATCCGCGCCTGTCACGAGGAAGGGCTCGCCGCGGTCGCCGTTTACTCCGAACCCGACCGGTTGGCCCCGCACGTCCGCGACGCCGACGCCGCGGTGCTGATCGGCCCTGCGCCCTCGGCCGAGTCGTATCTCGATATCAAGAGGCTCATCGCGGCCGCGCGCGCCACCGGGTGCCAGGCGGTGCACCCCGGCTACGGGTTCCTCTCCGAGCGCGCGGCGTTCGCGCAGGCGTGCACCGACGCCGGCCTCGTGTTCGTGGGCCCGCCGGCGGCGGCGATCCGCGCCATGGGCGACAAGACGGAAGCGCGACGTCGCATGCAGGCCGCGGGCGTACCCGTGGTACCCGGCACGGCGGCGCCTCTGCGCGATGCGGCCGAGGCGCAGCGCGAAGCGAAGCGCATCGGCTATCCGGTGCTCCTCAAGGCGGTCGCGGGCGGCGGCGGTAAGGGGATGCGGCTCGTGGGGGCCGACGCGGAGATCGAGGCGGCGTTTCAGGCGGCGCGCCGCGAGGCGCAGAAAGCATTCGGCGACGGCAGCGTGTACGTCGAGAAGTATCTCGAGCGCCCGCGCCACATCGAGATCCAGGTGCTGGCCGACCGTCATGGGCGCGTGGTGGCGTTGGGCGAGCGGGAGTGCAGTATCCAGCGGCGCCATCAGAAGCTGATCGAGGAGGCGCCGTCGCCCGCGGTGCCGCCGGCGCTGCGGCGCCGCCTGTCGGAAGCCGCCACCGCGGCGGCCAGCGCCGTGGGCTACGTCAATGCCGGCACGATCGAGTTTTTGCTCACGCCGACGGGTGAATTCTTCTTCCTCGAAATGAACACCCGCATCCAGGTCGAACATCCCGTGACGGAGATCGTGTACGGGGTGGATCTGGTGCGCGAGCAGCTGCGCATCGCGGCCGGCCAGCCGATGCGGGTGCATGCGGGATTGCTGCAGCCGCGCGGGCATGCGATCGAGTGCCGCATCACCGCCGAAGATCCGCTCAACGACTTCCTGCCGGCCACGGGCGTGCTCCAGTACTTGCGCGTGCCGAGCGGTCCCGGAATCCGCTGGGACGCGGGCGTCGAGGCCGGGAACGAAGTGACTCTGTTCTACGATCCGCTCCTGGCCAAGCTCATCGCCTGGGGGGAGACGCGCGAGATCGCCATTCAGCGCATGCGGCGCGCGCTGGGCGAGCTCGTGATCGTGGGGCTGCCCACGAGCCAGGCATTTCACCTGCGCGTGATGGATGATGCCGCTTTCCTGAAGGGCGAGCTGGACATCACCTATCTCGAGCGCAACGGCGAGCGACTGCTCGCCGCCGCGCCGCGTCCCGGCCTCGAGCGGGCGATCGCCGTGGCGGCCGCAATACTGGCGGATGAGCGCCGCGCAGTACCCGAGCAGACCGGGCCGTCGGGCCGTCCGACCGTGGGGCCGTCGCCGTGGGTTATTCAGGGGCGGCGGGAGATGCTGCGGGACGGCCTCGAGTGACCGAGGTTGTGACGATCACCGGCATTGCGGTCGGAGGGGACGGGGTCGGGCGGTTAGCCGATGGACGCGCGGTCTTCGTGCCGCGCGCCGCGCCCGGCGATCGGGTGCGGCTACGGGAAGGATCCGTCACGCTCCACCGCAACTTCGCGCGCGCCGAGATCGGCGAGATCCTGGAGGCGGGGCTCGGGCGCGTGGCGCCCCCGTGCCCGCACTACGTCCACGACCACTGCGGCGGCTGTCAGCTGCAGCACTTGGCGTACGACGTCCAACTCGCCGCCAAGCGGGTGATCGTCGGGGATGCGCTGCGCCGCATCGGGAAGCTCGCGATTCCGGATCCAGACATCGTCGAGGCTCTAGAGGAATGGCGGTACCGTGCGAAGATCTCGATGGAGGTGAAAGGCACGACCGTCGGACTGCACCCCTATGACCGGCCCAACTTCGTGTTCCCGTTAGCCGACTGCCATATCACGGACTTTCGGTTGATGGCGCTATGGCGCGAGCTGCGCGGCAAACTTGATCTGCTCCCCGCGCGGCTGACCCGCATCACGCTGCGGCTCGACCGCGAGGGACGCCGGCACGTGATCGCCGAATCGGCCGGGGAACCCTGGCTCGACGCGGAGCGGCTGCGACAGGCCCTCCAGAATGATGAGCAGGACACGATCGTGTGCTGGTGGCAGCCCGTCGAGGGCGCCGCGCGGGTGGTGGCCGGGCCGGCGACTGCCACGGCGTTCGAGCAGGTCAATCCCGACATGGGCGTCCTCACGCGGCGCTGGGCGGTGGACCAGCTCGGCGACATCCGTGGCCAGACCGTGTGGGATCTCTACGGCGGGATCGGCGACACCGCGGCGCTGCTCGTGGAACGGGGCGCTAACGTGGTGAGCGTGGATGCCGATGAGAAGGCGGTCACGTGGGCCCGGGCACGCGTCCCAGGGGCGCGCTTCATCGCGGCCCGCGCCGAAGACGTACTGCCGAGTCTCCCACCCCCTTACGCCGTCGTCCTGAATCCGCCGCGCGCCGGGCTGCACTGGGACGTCACCTTGCGTCTTACCGCGGAGCCGGTGGCGCGGGTCGCGTATATCTCCTGTGACCCTGCGACCCTTGCTCGCGATCTGCACCGCCTCAACGTGAATTACGAACTCTCGGGATGCCGGGCATTCGATCTATTCCCTCAGACGGCGCATGTGGAGACCGTCGTGGTGCTGGAGGCCGCATGAAATACGACGTCACGATCCGCGGCCGCACGTACGCGGTTGACGTGGACGGCGCCGCCGTCACGATCGACGGCGAGCAGCTCGAGGCCCACTGGGCCGCGGTGCCGGGCACCCCCCTGATTCAACTCCTGCTCGGCGCGGATTCCTGGACCGTCGCCTGCCAACGTTTGGGCGAAACGCGCTGGGCCCTCGGCGCCGCGGGAGAGCGCTTCGAGATCGAGGTCCAGGACGAGCGGACGAAGCGGATCGAGGCCCTGACCGGGCGCGGCTCGAAGCCGGTCCACAGTGGCGTCGTCAAGGCGCCGATGCCGGGACTCGTCGTGCGGGTGGACGTGACCGTGGGCCAGGGGGTCGAGGCCGGGACGGGGTTGGTCGTCGTCGAGGCGATGAAGATGGAGAACGAGTTGCGGGCCCCGCGGGCGGGAGTGGTGGAGCAGATCCACGTGACGGCCGGCGAGCGCGTCGAAAAGGGCGCGCCGCTCGTCACCCTAACCGCGCAAGCCTCGGGTTGACACGCCCTTACGGCCCGGGTATGATTCGCGTCTGTCAAAATCCAGGGCACCGAGGGGCATGAAGACGTACACACTGAAGACGCAGGATATCGAGCATCACTGGTGGGTCGTCGACGCGGCTGGACAGCCGCTCGGCCGGCTCGCCAGCCGCATCGCCCAGATCCTGCGGGGCAAACACAAGCCGACCTTCACGCCGTACGTCAACGGCGGCGACTGCGTCATTGTCGTGAACGCCGAAAAGGTGCAGCTGACGGGTCGCAAGCTCGAGCAGAAGCGCTACTTCCGGCACACCGGTTACATGGGGCACGAGCGCTTCACGCCGGTGCAGAAGCTGCTCGGCAAGCACCCCGAGCGGGTGATCGAGAAAGCGGTGTGGGGCATGCTGCCCAAAACGACGTTGTCGCGCCAGCACGTGAAGCAAATGCTGAAGGTGTACGCCGGACCGGAGCACCCGCATGCGGCGCAGCAGCCCATGCCGCTGGTGGAGGCCAAGTGACGGCCATCCAACCGGAGCTGCGCTGGCACGCGATCGGGCGGCGGAAGCTCGGCATCGCGCGCGTGTATCTGACCCCGGGCTCGGGGAAATGGAACATCAACGGGCGCACCCTGGGAGACTATTTCCCCCGGCCGTCGCTTGTGAGCCACATCCAGCAGCCGTTCACCGCCACGGACACGCTGGGCGCGTTCGACGTGAAGGCGCGTGTGGTCGGCGGCGGGCTCACCGGTCAGGCGGGCGCGGTGCGGCTCGGGATCGCCCGGGCGCTGGTGCTGGCGGACGACCGGCATCGCAAGAAGCTGAGGGAGCAGGGACTGCTGACACGCGATCCGCGGGCGGTGGAACGCAAGAAGCCCGGCCGCGCCGGTGCGCGCAAGCGGTTCCAGTTCTCGAAGCGGTAAACGGAAGTCAATCACTCACGTCGCCTGATCGCGCGACCGGGTCCCCTTCGGGGGTGTCGAGCGAGATGAAGGCGGCGGCGGAGTCAAAACCCGAGAGGGAGTGCATGAGTCAGCCTCAGTTGCAGGAGTTGTTGGAAGCAGGTGTCCATTTCGGCCATCAGACCCGCCGCTGGAATCCGAAGATGCGGCGGTTCATCTTCGCCGAGCGTTCCGGCATCTACATCATCGACCTCCAGAAAACCCTTCGACAGCTCGATGCGGCGCAGGAGCTGTTGCGCGGCGTCGTGCTCAAAGGCGAAGGCGTGCTTTTCGTCTGTACGAAGAAGCAGCTGAAGGGCATCCTCGAGGCCGAGGCCAAGCGCTGCAGCGCGTTCTACGTCACGGAGCGCTGGCTGGGCGGGACGCTGACGAACTTCCAAACGATCAAGAAGCAGATCAAGCGGCTCAAGGAGCTGGAGCAGGGCGCGGCGGACGGCGATTTCACGAACTACACCAAGAAGGAGCAGCTGCTGTTCGATCGTGAGCGCGCGAAGCTGGACAAGAACCTCGCGGGTATCAAGAACCTGGGTCGGCTGCCGGGCGCGCTGTTCGTCGTGGACGCCAAGAAGGAGCGCATCGCGGTCGCCGAAGCCAACAAGCTGGGGATCCCGGTGGTGGCGATCGTGGACACGAACGCCGACCCCGACCTGATCACGGTGCCGATCCCCGGCAACGACGACGCCATCCGCGCCGTCTCGCTGATTACGGGTGCGATCTCCGACGTCATCGCCGAAGCGCGGCGCCAGATGCCGATGCGCGAGGTGGGCGAAGAGGGCGAGGGGACGACGTACTCCACCGAAACCGGCGTGGAAGCGGAAACGGATGGCGGCAAGAAGAAAGGGCCGGCGCGGCGCAAGCGGCGGCCCAAGCCGGAGGCGATCGCCGCCCGGCTGAAATCGGAAGAGGCGCCCACCCCGGCAGAGCCCGTCAGCGGGGGCGAGGCGTAACGACCCGCAGATGATCAACCGACCGCCGCCCCCGGGCTCCACGGCGCGAGGGCGGCGTTTTTATGAGGAGTGAAGGCAGCATGACTACGAAGACGAAAGGAATCGCCGCGCAGCAGGTCGCCGAGCTCCGCGCCAAAACAGGCGCGGGCATGATGGATTGCAAGCGGGCGCTCGAGGAGGCCGGCGGCGACATGGCGAAGGCCGAGGATCTGCTGCGCGTGAAATACGCCGCCCGGGCGGAGAAGCGGGCCGACCGCTCTGCCGCCGAGGGCGTCATCGAGGTGTACCTGCACTTCAACGGCCGCGTCGCGACGATGGTCGAGCTGAATTCCGAGACGGACTTCGTCGCCAACACGGCCGAGTTCAAGCAGCTCGCCAAGGACCTGGCGCTGCACGTCGCGTCGGCGCGGCCGATCGCCGTGCGGATCGAGGACCTGCCCGCCGACGTCGTCGAGCGGGAACGGCGCGTCTATGCCGCCCAGGTGGCCGAGGAGAAGAAGCCCGAGGCGGTGAAGGAGAAGATCGTCGAGGGCAAGCTCCGCAAGTACTACCAGGAGCATGTGCTCCTCGAGCAGCCGTTCGTGAAAGACGACAAGGTCACGGTCGGCGAGCTCGTGAAGGCCCTGTCCGGCAAGACGGGCGAAAAGATCGAAGTGCGCCGGGTGGCGCGCTTCGAGCTCGGGGGCAACTGAGTGGCGGCGAAAAAGCTCGCCTACGCACGCGCCCTCCTCAAGATTTCCGGAGAGGCGTTCGCGGGCGGGCGCGCCTCGGGGATCGATTTCGGCGTCATTGACCGCCTCACCGACGAGCTGAAGAACGTCGCCGCCACCGGGGTGCAGCTCGGCCTGGTGGTCGGCGGCGGCAACATCCTTCGCGGCACCACCGCCAGCCAGCAGGGGATGGACCGCGTCTCCGCCGATTATATGGGCATGCTGGCCACCGTCATCAATGCGCTCGCGCTGCAGGACATTCTGGAAAAGAAGGGCGTGGACACGCGCGTGATGACGGCCATCCGGATGGAGGAGCTGGCCGAGCCCTACATCCGGCGGCGCGCGCTGCGCCACCTCGATAAGGGCCGCATGGTGATCTTCGCGGGCGGGACGGGCAACCCGTACTTTTCGACCGATACGGCGGCGGTGCTGCGGGCGCTCGAGATCGAGGCGCAGGCCATTCTCAAGGCGACGAACGTGGACGGCGTGTATACCGCGGACCCCAAGCGGGATCCCAAGGCGCAGTTCATCCCGGAGCTGACGTTCCAGGAGGCGATCGTGAAGGGCTATGCGGTGATGGATGCCAATGCGTTCGGGCTGTGCAAGGAGAACAAGCTGCCCATCGTGGTGTTCAACATCAACCAGCCTGGCGCGACGGCCAGGGTGCTGGCCGGAGAGCGCGTCGGCACGATCGTCCAATGAGTCCCTCCACCTCTACGCTGGCCGACCACATCAAACAGGCGAAGCAGCTCATGGGTAAGGCGGTCGACGCGGTCAAGCGGGAATTCTCGACCGTGCGCACCGGCAAGGCTACGACCGCGCTGCTCGATCTGGTGCGTGTCGAAGCCTACGGGAACGAGATGCCGCTGAAAGAGGTGGCGAACGTCGCCGCACCTGAACCCAAGCTGCTCACTGTGCAACCGTGGGATAAGAGCCTGCTCAAGGCCGTCGAGAAGGGCATTCTCGCCTCCGACCTGGGACTGACGCCGTCCAACGACGGCAACGTGATCCGCATCCCGATTCCGCCGCTGACCGAAGAGCGCCGCAAGGAGCTGGTGAAAGTCATTCACAAGTTCGCCGAGGAAGGCCGCGTCGCGATCCGCCATGCCCGCACGGAGACGATGAACAAGATCAAGAAGACCGAGCACGTCTCCTCGGACGATCAGAAACACGCGGAAAAGGACGTCCAGAAAGTCCACGACGAGCACCTCAAGGCCGTGGACGCGGCGGTCAAGGGCAAGGAAGCGGAGATCATGGAAGTCTGATGCTGCCGGGCCCGATTCCCCGCCATGTGGCGATCATCATGGATGGTAACGGCCGCTGGGCCCGCGAGCGCCGGTTGCCGCGTCCGTTCGGCCACCGCGAAGGCATGAAGGCGGTCCGGGAAACGGTCGAGGGGGCGATCGAAGCCGGCGTGGAAGTGCTCACCCTGTTCGCCTTCTCCGAAGAGAACTGGAAGCGCCCGCCCACCGAGATCTCCGCCCTCATGGACCTGCTCGAGGAGTACATCGCGCGCGAGGCGGAAGAGTTGCGCCAGCAGGGCGTCACGGTGCACATCCTCGGCGACCGCAGCCGCCTGATTCCGACGGGCCGCGAGGCCGTCGAACGGGTCGAACGGGAGACGGCCGCGGGCACCAAACTGTCGCTCAACCTCTGCATCTCGTATTCCTCGCGCGGGGAGATCGCCCGCGCAGCGCGGCTGCTGGCCGAGGAAGTGCTCAAGGGGACGAAGCAGCTCGAAGACCTCGACGAAGACGCGATCCGGGCGAAGCTCTACACTGCTCCCTGGGGCGATCCCGACCTCCTGATCCGTACATCGGGCGAGCAGCGACTCTCGAATTTCCTGCTCTGGCAGCTCGCATATACGGAGCTGTATATCACGCCGGTACTCTGGCCCGACTTCAACCGGCAAACGCTATTCGAAGCCATCCTCGACTATCAGCGGCGCGAGCGCCGGTTCGGCAAAGTCACGGCGTCGTAATGGCCCCTCCTCCACCCAACAACTTGGTGCAGCGCATCGTTGTTGCGGCGATCGCCATTCCCCTGGTCGTGGGTGTCATTTGGGTCGGCGGCTGGCCCCTGGCCGCCGTGGTGGCGGCGCTCGGCGTGCTCGGCACGCGCGAGGTGTATGACTTCGCGCGCCGCCAAGGGATCGAGGCCCTCGACGAAACCGGCTGGCTCGCCGCGGCGGCGATTCCGCTGCTGGCGTACTGGGCCAAAGGCTCCCAAACCCACTCAGCCGAGCCGGCGCTGTATCTCGGCGCGCTATGGCTGATCGCGGCGCTCGTGGTGGCGATGATCCGCCGCGGACCCACCGGGCGCCCGCTCACCAGCGTGTCGGTCACCGTGTTCGGGTGCCTGTATGCGTCCGGCCTGCTCACGTTTCTGATCGGTATCCGCCACGGGGTCAACGCCGACAGCCGGCCCACTGCGTATGCCGTACTTACCCTGTTCCCGCTCGTCATCACCTGGATCTGTGACACGGCCGCGATGGCGGCCGGGACGGCCTTCGGCGGTCCGAAGCTCGCGCCCGTGCTGTCGCCCAAAAAGACACGGGCCGGCGCGATTGGGGGAACGGCCGGCGGTCTGATCACGGCGCTCCTGCTGGGGAAGCTGGTGCTCAATCGCCACGGTTGGAATTTCAGCGTGGGCCAGCTGTTGCTGTTCGGGCTGGCCGTCTCGGTCGTGGGGCAAGTTGGCGATGTCGCGGAATCGCTCTTCAAGCGCGAGGCGGGGGTGAAGGACTCCTCATCCCTGATTCCCGGCCACGGCGGGGTGCTCGACCGGCTGGATTCGCTCTATTTCGTGGTTCCTGCAGCCGCAGGATTGTACCGTATGTTCGGGGTGATATGAGCCCCCCTCTCGGCGTCGCAGTCCTCGGATCCACCGGCTCGATCGGCCGGTCCACGCTGGCGGTGCTCGCGCGCCAACGGGAACGATTCCGGGTGGTCGCGCTGACGGGCCACTCGAACAAAGAGCTGCTCGCTCAGCAGGCCGCGGCGTGGAAGCCCGCCTTCGTCGGCTTGGTAAACGGGGGGAGCGGGGAGCAGGGCGCCGGGAGCGGTACAGCATGCCTCGTCGAGGCCGCGACGCATCCCGATGTCCAGATCGTCGTGAACGGGATCGTGGGGGCCGCCGGACTCGAGGCCACGCTCGCGGCGTTGCGCGCCGGCAAGCGGGTGGCGCTGGCGAATAAGGAAACGCTCGTGATGGCGGGGGAGCTGGTCACGCGGGCCGCGCGCGAGGGCGGTGGCGAGATCATCCCGGTGGATTCCGAGCATAGCGCCGTGCTGCAGTGCGTGACGGGGCACCGTCCCACGGAGCTCGCGCGCCTGATCCTGACGGCGTCCGGCGGTCCGTTCCGCACCTGGGAGCCCGCGCGGGCGGCGCAGGCCACCGTCGCCGAAGCACTGCGGCATCCCACCTGGGCGATGGGCAAGAAGATCACGGTGGACTCGGCGACGCTCGTGAACAAGGCCCTCGAGGTCATCGAGGCTCACTTTCTGTTCGCATTGGCGTACGAGGCGGTAGAAGTCGTGGTGCATCCCCAATCGATCGTCCATGCCTTCGCAGAGTTCGTGGACGGCTCGGTGCTGGCGCAGGTAGGCTTCCCGACGATGGAGCTGCCGATTCTCTACGCGCTCACCCACCCGGAACGGATTCCCGACAGCGGTGCGCGCCGCTTCGACCCCGTGGTCGCCGGGACGCTGACGTTCGAGCCCGTGAAGCCCGAGCTGTTCCCCGCCTACGGCGTCGGCCGGCAGGCCGCGCTCGCCGGCGGCACCGCTCCCGCAATGTTCAACGCCGCCAACGAGGTGGCCGTGCAGCTGTTCCTCGACGAGCGAATTCAATTCGGCCGGATCGCAGAGATCATCGAAAACGTGCTCGACCACGGGCACGTGGGTGACGCGACGTCACTCCCCGGGGTGCTCGCCGCTGATGCCGAAGCGCGCCGGCTCGCACACGAGGCCGCATGCTCCTGACGATCACGTCGCTCGTCGTCGTCCTGGGCGTCCTGATTTTCGTCCACGAGCTCGGGCATTTCCTCGTCGCCAAGGCCGTCGGCATCCAGGTCTTGCGGTTCTCGCTCGGCTTCGGGCGGCCGGTGCTGCGGTGGCGCCGGGGCGAAACGGAGTACTGGATTTCGTGGATTCCGCTCGGCGGCTACGTGAAGATGGCAGGCCTGGAAGAGGAAGGGATGGTCGGAGAGCTCGAAGGGGGCAGGGCGGATGTCGCGATCGATCCCGAGCGCTCGTTCGACCGGAAGCCGCTGTGGGCGCGGATGGCGGTGATTCTCGCCGGTGTGGCCATGAACATTTTCCTCGCGTTTGCGATTTACGCCGGCCTTGGCGTGATCGTCGGGGCGCCGCGGCTCGCGACCACTCAAGTGGACACCGTCACGACCGCATTCCTGCCGCCCGGCGCCGCGGCGCTCAGCACTGTGACGCACGGCGACAAGATTGTGCGCGTCAACGGCGACACCGTGCGGACCTGGCAGGACCTGGTGGAGCGGCTCCTCGAGGCGCCGGCAGTGACGCAGATCGAGGTCGCGGGCCGGTCCGAGCCCGTGGTCCTGCAGCTCCCCCCGGGCGACACCGCGGCGCGCGCACAGGTCGCCCGCGCGCTCGTGCCGCTCATGCCGGCGAAAATCGGGATCGTTTATCCCGGGCAACCCGCGGCCAGAGCGGGGCTCAAGCCCGGCGACCTGATCGTGCGCGCGGGGGGTGATACGGTCCGTTCCTGGAACGAGATGCTGCGCAAGATCTGGAACAGCCCTGGCAAGCCGCTCGAGTTAACCGTCGTGCGCAGCGACAGCCTGGTGCGCCTCACGGTCGTCCCTGAAGTCCATACCGAGACGGACAGCGGCTCGCCGCGGCCGCGCACCTACGGATTGATCGGGGCCCTGCAGGATCCGCCGACTTCACGCGAGCGGGTGGGTCTCGGCACGGCGATCGTGAGTGGTGTCGAGCAGACGGTGGGCCAGGTCGGGGCGGTCGTCATCTCGGTCAAGCGGCTGTTGTTCGGACAGGCGTCTGTCCGCGAGGTCGGCGGCCCCATTCTGATCGCCCAGATGTCGGGCCAGGTCGCGCGGCTCGGCCTCGACTGGTTCCTGAACTTTCTCGCGTTCTTCTCGGTGAGTCTGGCGGTATTGAACCTGCTCCCCATTCCGGTGCTCGACGGCGGCCACGCGATGTTCCTCATCGCCGAGGCAATCCGCCGCAAGCCGTTGTCGCCCCAGCTGCGGATGCGGCTCACGCAGGTCGGGATGCTGCTGGTCCTCGGCATCATGGTGCTCGCGCTCTCGAACGATGTCCTCCGCTTCTTCAACCGTTAGCGACACGCTGGCCGACTATATCGCCGGACGGATTCCGGCGGAGCGAGTGGTCGCGGTGGTGACGGCGGCGTACTACGGAGACGGGAGACGGGGGACGAGGGATGGGTTGAAGGCGCTGATGGAAATCATCGAGCGGGCTCATCCGGGCATCATTGAGCTCTCCGCGATACCGCAGCGCCCAGGCTTCGGTGTGCGTCTTGCCGAGCGGCCGTTTCCCAAGCGTTACGAGGCGGAGTTCCGGCAGGCCGTGCAGGCGTTGCTCGTGGGAGGCGTTGCTGCGGGGGCGAGCGATGTACGCGTTGCGCCGCGCGGTGTGTGGTCCCGGTTGGTCCGCGCCGTGCGTCGCCTGTTTACCTCATCAACCTGACGACCAGCCCCACCAGCAGCACCAGTCCGACGACCACGGCGGCGACGACGAGCCACGGCGTGCGGCTCGCCGGCGGATCCTTGAGGGCCCGTCGCTGCGTCGTTCCCATCGGTGCCGCGCCGAGGGTGTCGGTCGGACGGCGCTTCTGCTCCACTTCATTCAGATCCGCCAGAAGCTCGGCGGCATCGGCGTAGCGGTCGTCGGGGTGCTTGGCGAGGCATTTCATCACCACGCGCTCGAATCGCTTGGACAGCTCGGCCCGCTTGCGCCGCAGGGGCGGTGGCGGGTCTTCGACGTGCATGCGCGCCAGCTCGAACCAGTCGGTGGAGCTGAACGGCACCTCGCCCGTGGCTGCCTTGTAGAGCGTCACGCCGAGCGCGTAGAAGTCGACGCGCTGGTCCAAGGGGCGGCCCTGCGCCTGCTCGGGCGAGAGGTAGTGCGGCGTCCCGATCGTCATGTTGACGCCCGTAGACGCCACGTAGCCTGACACGGCGCGCGCGATCCCGAAGTCGGTCAGCACCGCCGCGCCGTCGGACCGAAGGAGCACGTTGTCCGGCTTGAGGTCGCGGTGAATCACGCCTTGGCGGTGCGCGAAGTCCAAGGCGGCGGCGATGTCGCGGGCGAGGCGGAGGATTTCCTCCTCGGGGAGCGGCCCCTCCCGGGCGATCCGGGCGCCGAGGCTGTCGGCGCACAGATCCATGGCGAAGTAGACGTGCTCGCCTGTCTTGGCCACCGATAGGATCCGGATGATGTTGGGGTGTTCGAGCTTGGCGGCGGTTTCGCTCTCGTTGCGGAACCGGGACTCGAACTGGTGGTCGCCGGCGTAACGGGGCTTGAGGACTTTGACGGCCACCGGCGTGCCGTCGGCCTCGCGGCCCACGAAGGCCCAGGCGAAGCCGCCCTGGCCGAGCAGGCGTTCCAGGGCGTACGGGCCGAGGGTCCGGCCGACGAGGTCGGTGGCAGCATTCGTCACGGGCGCACTTTACAAAGGGGTCGAAGCCGGTTAACCTACGGCGCTCACAACGATTAGGGAACTAGGACGATGTACGACAAGACGACGCCGGTCAGGAAGCACGGGCTGCACGACCGGGACACCGGTTCGAGCCGGGTTCAGGTGGCGCTGCTCACCGAGCGGATCAACAGCCTCACCGAGCACTTCCGAGTCCACGCCAAGGATTACCACGGGCAACGCGGCCTGCTGCGTATGGTCAGCCGCCGCCGTCGCCTGCTGGAGTATCTGAAGCGCACCGATCTCGCGAAGTACCGGCAGCTCATCGACGAGCTCGGTCTCCGCCACTAGTCGCAAACGGCGTCGTTACAGGGCGCCCCGGAAAGAGCACCGGGGCGCTCGGCGTATTTTCCAGTGCTCTAGACAGGCACCTGAGTGAAGCACGTCGAAAAGCAATTCGCCGGCCGCACACTGAAGATCGAGGCGGGACGGCTGGCCAGACAGGCGGCGGGGTCGTGTCTCCTCCAGTTCGGGGAGACGGTGGTACTAGCCGCGGTGACGGTGTCCGACAACATCGCCAACCTGCCCTACTTTCCCCTTACGGTCGAATACCGCGAAAAGGCCTACGCCGCCGGCAAGATTCCCGGCGGCTTTTTGAAGCGCGAAGGCCGGCCGTCCGACCATGAAATCACGGCGGCCCGCGTGATCGACCGCTCCGTCCGGCCGCTGTTTCCGGAAGGCTTCAAGAACGAAGTGCAGGTCTTCGTGTACGTGTTGTCGGCCGATCAGGAGAACGACGCCGACGTGCTGAGCGTAACGGCGGCGTCGGCGGCGCTGTCGATGTCGAAGGTGCCGTGGAACGGTCCGATCGCGGCGGTTCGCGTCGGTCGCGTCGAAGGCGCCTGGATCCTGAACCCCACCTTCCAGCAGCTGGAATTCTCCGACGTCGACCTCACCGTCTCCGGCTCCCGCGCATCGATCGTCATGGTCGAGGGCGGGGCGCTCGAGCTGACCGAGGCCGAGATCGTCAAGGCGCTCGAAGTGGCGCATAAGGGCATCAAGGAGCTGCTCGACTTCGCGGATGAGGTCGTGACCGAGCTGGCGCAGCCCAAGATGGAATGGGTCAAGGCCGAGCCGCCGGCGGATCTCGTGGCGCGGGTGAAGGAGCTCGCCGAGGAGCGTGTGGCGGAGGCGCTGACGCTCGCCGTGAAGGCGGAGCGCACCCAGGCGCTCAGCGCCATCAAGGCGACGATCGTGGAGCAGCTCGCGCAGGAGTTTCCCGACAAGCTGCGCGAGATCGTGACGGTCATCGAAGACATCGAGTACAAGACGATGCGCGAGCGCGTGCTGTCGGCGGGCGAGCGTGTCGACGGGCGCGATCTCGACACGGTGCGGCCGATCACCTGCGAAGTCGGCTGGCTGCCGCGCACCCACGGATCCGCGCTGTTCACGCGCGGCCAGACGCAGGCGCTCGTGTCGGTGACGCTGGGGACGACGCGGGACGAGCAGCGCATCGACTCGATCGACGTCGCGCAGGAGACCACGAAGTCGTTCATGCTGCACTACAATTTCCCGCCGTTCTCGACGGGCGAGGTGAAGCCGATTCGCGGTGTATCACGCCGCGAGGTGGGGCACGGCGCGCTGGCCGAGCGGGCGCTGCAGGCGATTCTGCCGCCGTACGAGCAGTTCCCCTACACGCTGCGCATCGTCTCGGACATCCTCGAATCGAATGGCTCATCGTCCATGGCATCGGTCTGTGGCGGGTCGCTGGCCCTGTTCGACGCGGGCGTGCCCGTGAAAGCGGCGTGCGCCGGCATCGCGATGGGGCTGATCACGGACGGCGACCGCACCGCGATTCTGACCGATATCCTCGGCACCGAGGACCATCTGGGCGACATGGATTTCAAGGTCGCCGGGACGCGTGAGGGCGTCACCTCGATTCAGATGGACATCAAGGTCGAGAAACTCGACTTCAAGATCATCAGCGAAGCGCTCGACAAGGCCAAGAAGGCACGGCTGCACATTCTCGACATCATGCAGCAGACGATGCCGCAGCCGCGCTCGCAGCTCTCCAAGTACGCGCCGCGCATCCTCACGATTCAGATCCGGCCCGACAAGATCGGCGACGTCATCGGCCCCAAGGGCAAGACGATTCGCGGCATCCAGGAGCAGACGGGCGCCGAGATCAACGTGGACGACACGGGACTGGTCACCATTTCAGGCGTGGGCGAGGCCGCGGAACGGGCGCGGGACATGGTCTCCGGCATCGTGCAGGAGCCCGAAGTCGGGAAGGTCTACGAGGGCGTGGTGAAAAGCACCACCGCGTTCGGCGCGTTCGTGGAGATCATCCCGGGAGTGGAGGGCCTGCTCCACATCTCCGAGCTGCAGCACGGCCGCACCGAGAAGACCGAGGACGTGGTCAAGAAGGGTGACCATCTGAAGGTCAAGCTGCTCGAGGTGGACGAGCGCGGCCGGATGCGGTTGTCGCGGAAAGCGCTGCTCGAGAAGAACTAGCGTGGCCCCCCCGATGGACAGCGTCCGGCTCGACCGCGAGATCCATCGGACTGCCGCCCCCAACGGGGTGACCGTGCTCAGCGAGCGGGTGCCCAGCGTCCGCTCGGCAGCGGTGGGGGTGTGGGTGCGGACCGCGAGCGCACACGAGCCGCGCCCCAAGATGGGCGTGTCGCACCTGCTCGAGCACATGGTCTTCAAGGGCACCACGCGGCGGTCCGCCCAGGAGATCGCCCTTGCGCTCGAGGCCCGCGGCGGCTCGCTCGACGCCTACACCTCCCGCGACTCTACCGCCTACCACGCCCGCGTCCTCGACGCCGATCTGCCGCGGGCGCTCGATGTCCTCACCGACATGGTGCGGCGTCCCGCGCTGCGCGATAGCGATCTCTCGCTCGAGCGGCAGGTCGTGCTGGAAGAGATCAGCACGGTCGAGGACACGCCGGACGACGAAGTCTTCGATCTCGCTTACCAGACGCTGTGGCCGAGCCATCCGTACGGCTTCCAGATCCTCGGCACGAAGGAAACCGTCAGCGCGATCTCCGCCGACGATTTGAAGCAGCTGCACCAACGCGCCTACTTCCCCGGCAACTGCATCATCGCGGCGGCCGGGAATCTCACCCACGAGGCGCTGCTCGCCGAAGTTGAGAAGCAGGGTTGGTTCGGTGGGGACGGCACGCAGACGCCGCCGCTCAACGCGCCTCCGGTGCCTCCCGTCCCGCCCGCGATCCGCGGGGTCACGCGCGCGTTCGAGAAGGACAGTGCGCAGACGCACATCGTGTTCGCGACCGACACCATTCCCTACGCCGACCGGCGCAAGTATGCGATGCTCGTGCTCTCGAACATCTTCGGGGGCGGGATGTCGAGCCGGCTGTTCCAGCGCATCCGTGAGGAGCTGGGCCTCGCGTACGCGATCTACAGCTTCACGTCGTTTTATCGCGCCGTGGGAATGTCGGGCGTGTATGTGGGCACGCAGCCGCAGCGCGCCAAGGAGGCGGCCGAGGCGATCGGCGCCGAGTTCACGCGGCTCGCGCGCGAGGGCCTCACGGGGCCCGCGCTCGAGGATGCGAAACAGCAGACGCTGGGCCAGCTGATGCTGTCTCTGGAGAGTCCTACGGCCCGGATGTATCGTTTGGCCAGCACGGCCGTGTACGGCGAGCCGTATCGCAGCCTGGACGAGGTGTTGCAGACGGTGGCGGCCCTGACCGCCGACGAGGTGTCCGCGATGGCAGCCGAGTTCTTCGCGCTCGAGCGGCAAACGGTCGTCTCGCTCGGGCCCAATGGGACGGACGGGGCAGGGAAGAACGGGGGCGGGGCGTGATCGTCGGCGTGCCGAAGGAGATCAAGACCGCGGAGAACCGGGTGGCGCTCGTGCCGGCGGGCGCCGAGTCCCTGGCGGGCGACGGGCACACGGTGCTGGTAGAGCAGGGGGCTGGGCTGGGCTCCGGGTTCGCCGACGATGCGTATCGGGCGGCGGGGGCGGAGATCGCGCCGGCGGCCGACGCGGTGTGGGCCAAGGCCGAGATGATTCTCAAGGTGAAGGAACCGATCGAGCCCGAGTGGCCGAAGCTCCGCCCGGGCCAGGTGCTCTTCACCTATTTCCATTTCGCCGCCTCCGAGCCGCTCACCAAGGCCGTCATCAAGTCGGGCTGCATCGCGATCGCGTACGAGACAGTGCAGCTCTCGACCGGTGAGCTGCCGTTACTGACGCCGATGAGCGAGGTGGCCGGGCGGATGGCGGTGCAGGAGGGGGCGCACTACCTCGAGAAGGTATTCGGCGGCAGCGGGATTCTCCTGGGCGGCATTCCCGGGGTGTTGCCGGGCGAGGTGTTGATCATCGGTGGCGGCGTCGTGGGCGCCAACGCGGCCAAGATGGCCGCCGGCCTCGGCGCCCACGTGACGCTGCTCGATGTCTCGCTGGACCGGCTCCGCTACCTTTCCGATGTCCTTCCTCCCAACGTCGAACTCCTGTACTCGAATCGTCACAACATTCTCGAACAACTCAAGAAGGCCGACCTCGTGATCGGCGCGGTGCTGCTGCCGGGAGCCAAGGCTCCGCATCTCGTCAAGCGCGGCGACCTCAAGCTCATGAAGCCGGGCTCGGTGATCGTGGACGTCGCGGTGGATCAGGGTGGCTGTATCGAGACGATCAAGCCCACGACGCACGACAAGCCGACCTACGTCGTGGACGGGATCATTCACTACGGCGTGGCGAACATGCCGGGCGGCGTGCCGCGCACGTCCACCCTGGGCCTCACGAACGCGACCTTTCCCTATGCCAAGAAACTCGCGCGCCTGGGTTGGAAACAGGCGGTGCAGCAGGATCCGAGCTTGTCCCTAGGTTTGAACATCGTCGCTGGGAAGGTCGTATATCCGGGAGTGGCGGAGGCGTTTGGGTTACCGCTCGTGGACCCGAAAACCATGGTGTGACGGCAGCTTCACAACAACTCGAACAGGGCAGGGAATAATGTGTCGAAACATCAAGCGGCTCCGGCACCCCGGTCACGCGCCGACGGATACTGAGCTCCACGACGCAGCCCTTCAGTTCGTTCGCAAGATCAGCGGTTTCAATGCTCCCTCGAAAGCCAACCAGGCGGCGTTTGATCGTGCGGTTCACGCTGTGGCCGCCGCGGGCCGGGTGCTATTCCGATCTCTGCATGTTCGCGCTCACGGTGCTGCAGCCGTCTAAACTCGACGCCAACCTCTAGTGAGGCGGCACCGAGTCGAGCAACGCGGCGACGGCGGCATGGCCACGATCGCGGGCCACGTCGATCGGGCGTTGCCCCAACCCGTTCTGCGATGTGCGATCCGCTCCGAGAGCCAACAGCACTCGGGCGGCTTCCACAGCGCCCTGCTCGGCGGCGTGGTGCAGAGGCGTAAAGCCGGTCACGTTGGCCAGGTTGACCTTCGCGCCGCGACCGATCAGGAAGCGAATCGCCTCGGGGTGATTGTACCACGCGGCCCAGTTCAGAGCGCGTCTGCCGTTAGGGCTGCGGCGGGTGTCCAGCGAATCGATCGCGGCGCCATGCTGGAGGGCTGCCGCCAACGCAACGGTGTCCCCTCGCATGGCAGCGTCCCATAATTGCGTTTGCGGCTCCTTGGTCTGAGCGGCGGCGGGGAACGTTGTCAGGCTGAGCAAAGCGGCCGAGCCCAGCACAATCAGGCGAACGGGACGCGACAGGAAGGTGGGGCGCACAATGGCTCCGGCAAAGGGACCAACGTTGGACACGCCGTCGACTGAGAGGGTTGCTATCGGTAACGGGTGTATTGGAGTAGGCTGCTAGGGGGGCTAGGATCCTGAAGGTGCGTGTCCCTCAATTCCACACGCAATAGAGGAGGACGTACCATGCCGAAGTTCGTGATTGAGCGCGAGATTCCCGGAGCAGGGAAGCTGAGCGCGAAGGAGCTGCAGGGGATCTCACAGAAATCATGCAGCGTGCTCCGCGAGATGGGGCCGGAGATCCAATGGGTCCAGAGCTACGTGACTGGGGACAAGATCTACTGCGTGTACGTCGCGCCGAACGAGGCCGCGATTCGGAAGCACGCGCAACAGGGCGGGTTCCCGGCGAATCGGATCTCGCGAGTCCACACGGTCATCGATCCGACGACGGCCGAGTAGGAAAGGAGCGGAGCGTATGGCTGCGGTCAAACTCATCGTGATGTACCCGCCGCCGAAAGACGTGCAAGCCTTTGAGCGACTCTATCAGGACGAGCACGTCCCTATGGCAGTCAAGAAGCTCGCGGGCAAGACCAAGCTCGTCGCGACCAAGGTCCAGGGTTCGCCCCAAGGCAAGGCG
>DATNMO010000047.1:0-23648 GCA_035602245.1 Gemmatimonadales bacterium | reverse complement strand
CCCCCCCCCCCCGCCCCGTCCCCCCCCCGCGACCGCCCTGCGTGCGCATCAACTCAACCGCGGCCCAGGAGGCGAGCACGGTGCCACGCAGGTCCACGGACAGCAGCAGATCGAGTTTCTGAATGGCGGAGAGGTCGCGCGCGTCGCCGGTGAGGATGTCGGCGCCGGCGCTATTGACCCAGACGTCCACCCGGCCGAGGGCGTCCCGCGCGCCGGGGCCCAGCATCGCCACATCCTCGGGCCGGCTGATGTCGGCGCGCATGAGATGTGCGCGCCGTCCGAGCGCGCGGACCGCCGCCGCCACGTCTTCGGCCTGCCGCGCGTTGGAGCGGTAGGTCAGCGCGACGTCAGCCCCGGCCTCGGCGCACGCGAGCGTGATGGCGCGGCCGATGCCCCGCGACGCGCCGATGACGAGAACCGTTTTTCCCTCGAGCGACAGGTCCGTGGCGCGAGTGGTGGGCAACCGTCTTTCTCCCGGCCGCGGTGTTTTGACATCCCCAATCCCGATCCGTAACCTATCAGCGGTTTCCTGAGGGCGACAAGGGAGGATGGCGCGATGCGCCTGTTAGTGAGCGTGCGCGATGTACGCGACGCGCAAGCCGCAGTCCTGGGCGGCGCGGAGATCGTGGATGCCAAGGACCCGCGCCGTGGCGCGCTCGGACCGGTCACGCCGCGCGCCCTGGCTCGCATTCGCGCCGTCGTCCCGCCCGGCATCCCCGTGAGCGCGGCACTGGGCGACGCCGCGGCCGAGTGGGCGGTGCCGCGCGGGGTGGGGGTGGGGGTGGCCTACGTGAAAGTGGGATTGCGGGACGTGAAGGACGCGGAGCACGCGCGGGCGCTGGCCCAACGAGCCGCAACGAGAGCTGCCGAGGCCGGCGCGGAGCTCGTGCTCGTCGCCTATGCCGACGCCCTGCGGGCCGGGAGCCTGCCGCCGCTCGCGGTCCCGGACATCGCCGCTGCCGTTGGCGCGCGCGGGGTTCTGCTCGATACGGCGTTCAAGGACCGGGGCGGCTTGTTCGACATCCTCGACGTCGCGCGTGTTGCGCAGTGGCTCGCCGCGGCGCGGGCGACCGGCGCGGGACTCTTCACCGCACTGGCGGGCAGCTTGGGCGAACCGGGTCTGCGGACCGCACTCGCGCTGGGCGCGGACATCGTCGGGGTACGCGGCGCCGCCTGCGACGGCGGTCGCATGGGACGCGTGTCGGTCGCGCGGGTGGTGGCGCTCTCAGCGCTCGTGGCTGCCGCCGTCGCCTAGCGCACGATCGAGCGCCGCCAGATCATCCGGGGCGACGACCTGACACTCCACCCTCGGCGGCAGCGCGCGCGGGAAATAGGGGTCCGCCAGCTTCACGGGATCGCCCGCGACGGGCTTCAAGAGGATCAGGCGCGCGGCGCCCAGGACCCCGGCGAGCCACGCCGCAATGCTGTCGCTCGTCACGTCCCAGGAGTGCGGCAGCGGATCAGCAGCCCGGAGCCACTGATAGGGAGCGAGGACAGGGATCCGGCCCGCGGCCAGCGCCACCGGGATGTCCCGCTCCCGCTCGACCAGCGCCGCACGGCGGATCCGGCCCGCGAGGGCGTGCGCATATTGGTCCATGCCGAGGATCGCCATCCAGTGCGCCGTGTCGGCGTCGATCTGGTGGTGACGACACCGTTCGCGCACGACATCGGCGAACGGTCCTCCGCCGGGCACAACGAGAACCGACCGGTCGGCACTGCAAGCCGCGAGCGCTGCAGTGACGCGCTCGAACGCGCCGTTCCGGTCCAGCAGTCCGCCGCCGAACTTCACCACCGCGTAGACCACGCTTGGCCGGTTCGTCACACCGGCGACAGCTCAGCGGTGGCGCAGAGCAGGGCCACGGCGGCGGCCGGCGCGTGCCGCGCCGCCGGCCCTAGCACGCCCGCCAGGGATGCGACCCCGAGCCCGGTGCGGCGCGCGGCGCGGACGGCGATGAACTCACCGAGTCCGGTGAGCACGGCCAGTCGGAGGGCGGGGTGACGGCGGCGCACCGCGTCCATTGCGGCGGCGACCCGCTCCATCTGCGCGTCCGCGACCCGAGCGGCGATCGCGTCGATCGCGGCGTCGTCCAGCATGTCGCGGTCAGCGCAGACGACGCGCGCGAGCCGCTCTGCCGCGTACGCGCGCGTCGTGGGCCGGCCGTCCGGCGTGGGACAGGTGTATTCCTCCGCAGTAATCGCCCCGAGCCACAGATGCACGTCCGCCGCGATCGCGAATCCCTCGGCCGAGACGCCCGCGGGGAGGCCATCGAGCTCGACGACGGACGTGATCGCCTCGACCGGCGTGCGCAGGGCACCGGTGTAGATGAGCTCCCCCTCCCGCAGCCGTTCGGGATCGGTGCGGCCCCGCGCGACGACCTCGCCGCCCACGATGGGGATGACGTCCGTGGTCGTGGAGCCGATGTCCACGAGCAGGCAGTCGGGGTGCGTACGGGCCACGAGCCGCGCCGTCGCCGCCCAGTTTGCCGCGGCCACGGCGAGCGGCTCGCGACGGGCGACGTCGCTGGAGACGAAGCGCCCGTCCACTGCGTACACACGGACGCACGCGCCCGGGAACGCGGTGTCAACGGCGTCGAGCACGAACACCACCCCGTCACGCTTGGTGCGAAACACCTGCGAGAGCTCGGCCGTCATCGTCACGGCGTGAACGTCGGTGTCCTGCACTGCCGCGGCACGGGCGAGCTCGCGCAGCAACGGCGCGAGCGCGGTGCGATCTCGCTCGATGGCGAACGGGCGCGCCCCGGTCGCAACCACGTCGCTGCCCACGACGCGCGCCACCTTGGTGTTCACCCCGCCGATGTCCCAGCCGACGATCGATCTCATGGCCGCGCGGTGCGAGCAGTGCCGTGCGTGTAACGCCCGTCCTGGATCTGATGGCGGGACGCGCCGTAGCGGCGCGCCGGGGCGAGCGCGCCACCTACGCGCCGGTGCGCTCGCTGCTGGCGTCCGGCGAAGGCGATGCACTCGCCCTCGCGCGCGCGTTTCGCGACGTACTGGGCTGCGTGGAGTGGTACGTGGCGGACTTGGATGCGATCCGCGGCGGCGCACCGCAGTGGCCGCTCATCCGCGCCCTCGCGGATCTGGGCGGGCGCCTGCTGCTCGACGTCGCAACGACCACCCTGGCGCGCGGCGAAGAGGCCATCGTCGCCGGAGCCGATCGGGTGGTGGTGGGACTCGAGACGCTCGACGCCTTCGAGCAGCTCGAAGCGATCGTCGCTCGGATCGGCAGCGCGCGCGTCGTGTTCAGCCTTGACCTGCGTGACGGCGCCCCGCTGGTCCGTCCCGGAGCGTCGCACGGAGGATCGCCACTCGAGCTCGCGCGGCGCGCCGTGGCCGCCGGCGTGCGCGCGCTGATCGTCCTCGATCTCGCCCATGTGGGCACCGGCGCGGGCGTCGACCTGGAATTGCTGCGCCAGGTGAGACGCGCCCTGCCGGACGTCGAGCTGCTCGCGGGTGGTGGCGTCGCGGGGCCAGCGGATCTCGCGCGGCTGGCCGCGGCGGCGTGTGATGCGGTGCTGGTCGCCACGGCGCTGCACGACGGGCGGCTGACGGCCAGCGATTTCCAGGGTCACCCGAACGACTCGCGGTAGGTCGCGGACTGCCCGAAGGTCTCCTCGATCTCCATCTCGATCGCGCGCATCCGCACGGCACCGGAGGCCACGAGCTCCTGCCGCACACGCCCGGCAAGATACTGCGCCAGCATCTCGACGGTCGTGTTGGGAATGGGGAGCAGGGCGCAATCGACCTTCGGGAACCGGTAGCGAAGCCGCCCCTCGTAGGACACCAGCACGGCGTCGTCCTGTTCGGAGATCTGGAGCTTCGGGTTCTGGAGCGGCAGCAGGACCTTGTGGTCGATGTCATCCGTCAACCGCTTCATCAGGCGCTTGAGCTCGACGAAGTCGACCACGAAGTGAGCTTCGGGATCGAGCTCGCCCTCGATGACAACCCGCGTGCGGTAGTTGTGCCCATGCAGCGTCTCGCAGCGGTGACCGGCGAAGGTAATGAAGTGTGCGGAGGCGAAGACGAGGTTGTCTTTCGTCACCGCGACCCTGAACTCGCGACGGCCGGTCATGCGTGTCTCCCTCCCGACGCCCAGCCGTCCTCGAGTAGCGCGACGAAGAGCGCGGCGGCCGTGAGGTCCGCGGTGGCACCGGGATTGCGCGTGTTCCGCGGGTCGCGCAGGTCGGCGTCGAGCGCGGCGACGCCGTCCCGTCCGGCGGGTGTGCGCACACCGCCGCGCTCCAGCACGTTGCGCGCGCGGTCCTGCACGTCGGCGGCCGCTTCGATCCCGAGCTTGCGCGCGACGTGCGTGTCGGGCGCCGCGGCGAGCAGCGTCAGATAGGTCTCGAGCGTCGCATCGCTCCAGCTCAGGCCGTCGGCGCGCGCGCGCCGCAGCGCCGGATGGCCGAGCTCGAAGGTCGTCGCGAAGTCCGTGACGTACTCGCGCGCGATCGCGTCTCGATCCGCCGCGAGCGCCATGGCGTCACGCAATGTGACCGTGGGCTCGCACGCGACGTCCTGCTCCACCGTCCGGCCCAATCCCCCGGGCGACGCGACCCGGATGGCGGCGTACGCCTCGCGCGCGTCGGCCACCGTGGTCGTGGCGAGCACGATGGCGAGGCGGCTGCGGAGCGGCTGCCGCCCGGGCCGGAGTGCGGCGCCGGCGAGCGGGGCGAGGAGCAGGACGATGCCGAGATTCGTGTTGCTCGGCACCCAGCGGCTCGTTGCGTCCACGGCCGCCCGGATGGTCGAGCCGAGTGGCCGCGCGCCCGCGGCGGCGATGGCGGGACCGATCGCGATGGCGCTGGCGAGGTAGTCCTCGTAACGCGCGTCATGGAAATTCGCTGCGGGTGTGACATTCCCGGGCTTGGGGGCGCTGGCCTCCAGCAGGCAGGCGAGCTGCGCCGCCGCGGCCACCTCCTCGGGGCGGAGGGCAGCCGTCACGGGCGCGCCAAGCGCCCGAGGAGGTGCTCGACGATCGCTGCTGCGACGTCGACCGAAGTGGCTTCCTGCAGGCCGCGCCATCCCGGTATCCCGTTCACCTCGAGTACGTAGACCGTGCCGTCCCGCGCGGGGAGGAGGTCCACGCCCGCGTACTCGGCGCCGACCGCCCCCGCCGCGCGAAGCGCGAGCGCCGACCACTCGGCGTCGAGCGTTACCGCCTGCGCCTGGCCGCCACGCGCCAGGTTGGTGCGCCAGCCGGAGGCGCGGCGTTCGATCGCGCCGATCACCCGCCCGCCAACCACGAACGCGCGCACGTCGCGGCCGCCGTGATCGATCGCGCGTTGAATGTAATACACGCCGCGGATCGCCTCTAGCGCGCGGAAGACACGGAACGCCACGTCCTCGTCGCTCACCCGTACCATCCCGAGCCCCATCGATCCGAACAGCGGCTTCACGATCACGTCCCCGAGTGCGCGAAACGCTGTGATCGCCTCATCGGGGCTCTCGCAGACGACCGTCTCGGGGACCGCCAGCCCGGCCCGCTCGAGGATCGCGCTCGTCCACAGCTTGTCCACCGTGCGCTCGATGACGCGGGGCGAGTTCATGACGGGCACCCCCCGCTCTTCGAGCGCATGCAGCGCGTCCATCCGGAAGATGATCTGCTCCAGCGAACCGGCGGGTACGATGCGGGCGAGCACGGCATCGCAGGCGCCGAGGTCTTCTCCAGCCGCGGTGAACCGCGGCGCCTCGCCCCCGCTTCCCCCCGTGCCGCCGAGGCGCGCCACCAGCGCCTCATAGGGAAGGACGGAGCCCGTGTGGCCCCGCGCGGCGAGCGCGCGGCAGAGCTCGTCGGTGTGCCAGCCCTGCCGCGCGGCGAGAATCGCGATGTGCACGGCCGCTAGTTCGTCTTCGCGCCGATCAAGACGGTCACGCCGCCCGTGGCGAAGTTCGCGAGGTCCGCTGCCACCGCTTTGAACCCCGGGGTGGCGATCCCCCGCTCGAGCGCGGCTCGGGAGTCCCACCGGAGGTCGGCCATGCGATACGTCGTCGGCGGCTTCCCATCGACGGTCGACGCAAACTTCACCAGTTCCGCTCGCGTGACTCCGATCTCCTTCGCATGGGAGGCAAACAGCGGCACGTGCGTCGCGGCGTAGTACCTCTCGAACGCGGCCGTGTCCTTCGGCTGATTGTATAGCACGACTACCGACCACTGCACTCCCGGGGCGGCGGCGGCCTGCTGTTGTTGCGGCGCCGGCTTGGAGCAGGCTGCCACGAAGACGAGGGCGGCGAAGCTGAGCACTGGACGCTGCATGAGATCGCTCCTTCTGGTGGTGAGTGGTGAGGGCGGGGCGTTCAGCCCTCGCGTAGTGACGCGCGCAGGACGTCGGGATTCAAGCGCCCGGCGTGATATGTCTTCCCGCTTCCGGCGCTCGTGATCCACACCTCTGCGGGGCTGAACAGCAGCGGGTCGATCTTGTAGAAGTCGCCGTCGTAGCGCTTGAACGTCTCGTAGAACGGCGCGCCGTAATCGCGCGACGCGGACGCCGGGATCTTCGGAACGAGCGCGGCAAGCTCGGCGTCGTCGTCGGCCTGGACGGTGTAGTGGGCTTGTCCGGCGTAGAGGATGCAGTCGTTCGTGCGGCCGATGGCGCGCAGATCGTTCTTCGCCACCGGCGGGACTGGTGCGGTTCCAATCGCGCCGACGATCTTCTTCAGGTCGAAACCGAGCGTGTCCATCTTGTGGAGTCCCGTCTCGATGATGCGCGCCGCGATCTGCACGCCCCCCGCGACGCTCGCCGTCGGCGCGACGACGAAGGTGAGCTGCGCGGGTGCGAGCCCCGCTTTCTGTCCCACCCACGCCGCCTCCTCGTCCGTCGGCGGGGTGCGGGTCTCGAGCACCAGCACTCCGCGCGTAGCCCGCTCCTCATAGCCCAACTTGCCGAACAACTCCTTCTCGACCCGTGCGTGGGCGCGCAGCGGCCCCGACCCCATCGCGAAGTACTTCCCGACCTGGATCGCCCAGCCCGCGTACTGCGACGCCATGCAGCTCACCGCCGGTTGGTCCGTCCAGACCTGGACCCCGGGCCACACCTCGCCGCCGATCGCAAGCGGCGCATACGTCACGTGCCCGAGCCCGCCCATGCAGATCTCGGCGATGGCGAGGCCGGCGCCGTATCCGCCCGGCACCGCAATGCCAGCGTCGATCACCCGCGCCCCGTTCCCGAGCGTCCGCGCCGCCACGCGCAACTCATCGGCGTGGGCGACCATGCGATCGGCGATTGTCCACGCGCGCTCGTTCAGGCTCCCGCCCATTCGAGGATCTCTCCTTTCCCCAGTTCGGCGAGGTCGCCGCTGTAGCGGTGATAGCGGCCCGCGACCTGGGCTTCGGTCACGGGCAGGCCGTAGCGCGTCGCGAGATAGCGGAGCAGCACGCGGATGTGCGGTGGACGGTAGGTGCAGGCGTAGCGGAACGAGGCCGGACGCACGACCGCGCCGAAGCTGACGATCGAGCCCCGCTTGATCCACCGTCCAGTCCCGGGGCCCGATGCACCGAATACGACCACAGTGCCGGCGATCATGCCGCCTCCCGTCCCCTGCCCCGCGTCTGCGGTGACGGCGATCAATCCGCGCCGCATCCGAGCGCCGGTGTCCGCTCCGGCCGTGCCGCGGATCACGATCTCGCCACCCGTCATGCCGCGCGACGCACCGGGTAGCGCGCCGCCCGCGTTGTCGCCCGCGGCGCCGCGGATCTCGATCACGCCACCCGCCATGGCAGCACCCACGTCGCGCCCAGCGGCTCCCTCGATCACGAGCTCCCCGCCCGCCATCCCCGCCCCCAGCCCGGCAGCCCAGGCGAGGTCGCCCTGTACGAGCACGCGATCCGAGCGCTCGCCTGTCACGGTGAAGAAATCGCTCAGTGCCGCGGGCCGCCCGCCGTACTGCACGGGCAGCGCGGCAATCGCTCGCGTGACGAGCGCCGGGAAGCGATCGGGGACGATCGCGTCCACCTCGAGCCGGTGCTCGAGCGGCACGCGTAGCGTCAGGACCACCTGGTCGCTCATGCCGGAGCAGCGGCGCCCATGATACGGCGCAGTGGGAAGTGATGGGGACCGAGCTTCCCGCCGTAGTTGCCGGCCGTGATGGCGCGCACGCCGGGGCGGCAGGCCGCCTGGATGCCGGCGCGCATCGCGGCCTCGATGGACGGCATGTCCAGTCCGTCCAGGACGATTTCCAACACGCTGTTCACGCCGTCGGGGAGCTCGCTCTGCGTGATCGCACGGAGCGTGGGACTGAAGGCGTCGTTCGTCGTGGCGATCATGCTGGAGTAGCGCTTCGAGCCGACCTTCGTGCCGCTGCGCGCCACACCGCCCGGGAATGGGAGGATCACGCCGGGAAGGTCGCTGATGGCGTCCACGGCCGCCTCCGCCGCGGCGAGCGCACTATCCGCGTCCTCGGCTAGGATTAGAAAGTTGCCCCCGCCTATCGCCTTCTGCATTCCGAACGTCTCGGCCACGAGGAACTCGCCTTCCATCACCGGGACGCGCCAGTAGCGCTGGCCGCCGATGACCTTGCTCGCCTGAAATCCGTCGCCGAACACACGCAGCGCTTTCCCGGCGCGCAGCCGGTCGGGTGCGTCCGGTAGTCCGTCAAAGCAGGCAGTCGTGGGACAGGTGAGCACGGTCTGCCCCAGCCGCTCGATCAAGCGCTGGGGGAGGCTCTCCTTATCCATCGTCATGAGCAGTACACTGACGCCCGGGCGCCCATCCAACGTCTCGCGCTCCGAGACCTCGCGCTCGATCCCCGCCTCGCACTTGCAGCCGATCACCGACGTCGCAAAGCCGGTCATCGTCGTGGCGGCCTGGCGCGCCCAGCGCGCGTTCTTCGCCGTGATGACGACCCGCGTGGCACGCATCGTGAACGCCTCGGCGAAGGTGTCCGCGATTGTCACGCCGTCGATCTGCACGTCACGCGCTCCCCGCCACCGGGTAGTTCTCGAACGAGACGCTGGCGTACTGGTCGAAGTAGCGCTTGAGATCCCGCAACACGGCACCGTCGTACTCGGGCCGCACCGTGAGGCGGCGGCCCGCCGGGGCGCGGCGCAGCTGCCCGTCCTCGACCACCTGCATGCCTCCCTTGAGCACGTAGCGCGGCGTGGCGAACATCGTCGCCGCGTCTCCACCTGTCGCGTAGATCGTCACGTCCGCGTCCGCTCCGGGGCCAAGGTGCCCCTTCTGCGCGAGACCGAGCAACCGCGCGGGCCCGGCGCGTGTGATGATGGCAATTTCGTTCAGCGTGTACTCGCGAGCGAGCCCGTCGCCGAGGGCGCTGCCCTTCAGGAGCTTGGGGTTCACTCGTTTGATCTGCTCGTCCCGGTAGGCGCGATCCATGAGCAGCCGGATCAACTCAGGATACGAGAGAAACGAGCCACCGTTCGGATGATCGGTCGAGAGTACGACGCGCCAGGGGTCGGTCGCGAGCAGGAACAGCTCCAGCCCCACCGCCCACTGCAGCGCGGCCACGGCCGCTTTCTCCTTGTAGACGTACGGCACGATGCCGCAGCCCGTCTCGAGCTCCACGTCAACGTTCACCCACTTCCGGCCACTGCTCGCGTGGAGCAGGTATCCAACGGGGGCGTCGGCCGTCAGCGTGGTCGCGGCGCCAAACATTACCTGGCCCACGTCCACACTCACCTCGGGGTGCGCGTTGACGTACTCGATCACGTCTTTCGCGCCCGATTGCCAGCCTTTGCCGGGCCCGCCGCCATAGCTGTGGAACTGGAGGTGCGTGAAGTGGGCGCGCCGACCCGCGAGCGTCCGCATCGACTCGAGCGTCGTCGCGGCGTTTCCCGGCTGGCCCAGGGCGTTGCAATGGATGTGCACGGGGTGCGGCAGCTCGAGCTCGTTCCCCGCGTCGGTCAGCGTCTCGAGGATGCGGCGGGGCGTGACTGCTGTCGAGCCGACGGGGTCGTCGAGTCCGGTGACGTTGCGCGGCGGTGCTCCGCGCTTCCACAGCTCCACGCCCCCCGGGTTGACCACTTTGAAGGCGTAGGCGCCGGTGGCGCGGAGCACCCAGGCGGCGTAGTCGCGCGCACGCGTCCGCTCGCCAGCCGCGATCTGCCGGAACAGATACTCGTCGTTGCCGAGCAGCGCGAAGATCCCGGCGTCGATGATCGGCGTGTCATCGAGCTCCGCGTGCGCCTGGCGCGCGAACAGCGGCGCCACCGCTGCTTCCATCGCGGTGGTATAGCCCAGCCCGGCGTAGCGATAACCCGTGGCGAACGTGCTCGGGATCGTACCCCCGGTCCCCGAGCGCGCGGGCCCACCGCCTCCTTTATCTGGGTCGTTGAGCCGCGGCGCGGGCATCGGATCCACCGCGTGCTCCTCCGGCTGGAGCCGGCGCCCGTGGTTCACGCTCGACCCCGCAATGTGCGAGTGGATGTCCACGCCGCCCGGCATCACGATCATGCCGTGCACATCCAGTCGCGGGGCACGCGCCCGGAGCTCGGCGACGATCTTCCCGTCCTCGATGCAGACGTCGCGCACGACGCCGGCCACTCCGTTCGCGGGATCGTACACCGTGCCGCCCGTGATCCGCAGACGTTGGGGGGGGGGAGGGGCCGTCGTCATGGAGACACGAGCTTCGCGGCGAGGTCGCGCACCACGAGCGCCGCGGCTGGGGGGCCTTGGACCGAGGGGCGCAGCGGCAGCGGGACGTCGTCCATGCGGAACGCCATCCCCCCTTCGTGGATCCCAGCCACGCCCGTGTCCACCGCCACGGTGGGTTTGAAGACCGCGGCGCTCGCATAAGGCCCGATCGCCACCGTCGCCACACCGCCGAGGCCGCGCACCACGGACTCAGGTACCGAACGGGGCGAGCCGATGACGAGTGTCGCATCGATCTCCCGGCGGGCGACGAGCGCGGCGGCACCATCGTGCGGTCGATAGGACGGGTACCCGCGGCCGAAGTCCACGGCACACGGGAATCCGGTCTGCCAAGTGATCACGGCATCCGCCCCGGAGCGGTTGCCGCCGGCGCGGAGCGTGGAGAGCGCGCACCGCGTCGGGCCGTTCAGCGCCTGCGCCAATGCGATGAGCCCTTCGGCTCGGTCGGGATCGGCCGGAGTTGCGTCGGGCTCCGCGTCGTTCACGAGCGCGACGTACTGCGCCTGCATCATTTTGCGCGTGAGCTCGACGGCGGGACGGAGGGCCGGCACGTCCGGCGGCGCATAGCCCCGCGCGATCGCCCGCATCACGCCGAGCGCATCGACTTCGACGTCCGCCGAAATCGTCACGCGGGCGTCCGCGTCCCCCGGCCCGCGGCGACCACCGATGTCCACCGCCACGACCGTGCGGCTCGGTGCCTGGAGCCCGCCGGGCGCAAGCGCATAGCGACTCGCATAGCGCGGGTAGCGCTCGGCGGGGTCGACGCCCCAGAACACCACGAGGTCCGCGCGCTGGCGCACCTCGCCGAGCGTCGCACCGGCCCGTCCGCGGCGCTGCGCCGCGAGCACGGCCGACGCGATCTCAGACGTAGCGCTGTCGAGCACAGCGCGCAGCCGATCGGCGATGCCCACCGCCGCCCGCTGTGTCTCGCACGAAAGCTCCGCGGCGAGGTAAACGAGCGGCCGGCGCGCCTGCGTGAGGATGGTCGCGGCTTTGGTGAGGGCCGCCTCCACCGAGACAGTGCGCCCATCGACGCGCACCTCCTGCGGCACCGTGCCGTCGCCGAACCAGGCCCGCCCGAGCGGGCACGCGTTGCGGGCCTCGACGATGCGGTTCTGCCGCACGACCGGCGCGATGTCGTCGCAGGCGCAGCCGCAGCCGAGGCAAGTGGTGCTCACGCGCTCCTCGCCCGGGCGTCATGCCCCTCGACCTCCGCGTACAGCGCGGCGGCGCGGTTCCCGAGCGCCGCGCGGCACTCGGCCGCGTCGCGTCCGGCCGCGAAGATCGTGCAGATCGGCTGCCCGCGCCGGCAGCGCTCGCCCGGCGCCGAGACGTCGCGCACGCTGTCGTCGTCGAGCCAGGGGCGCGTGTCCCCGAGGACGACGTCCCCACGGGCGTAGAGGATCGCCTTGCCGGTCGCCATGGAAGTATGTCGTGCCCCGGCCAGGTCGAACGCCGGCAGGTTGCCGGTGCAGGCCCGCGCGTGGATGTCGAAGATCGAGAGACCGTACGCGCGCTCGACGAGCTCCATGGCGGCAGTGTAGCGCGGATTCACTTCGATCGGATAGGGCGTGCCGCGACGCGCGATGAAATCGATCCCATTCACGCCCACCAACCCAAACTCGCGCGTGATCACCTCGGCGAGCGCGATGGCGCGGGCGCACAGCCGCTCAACGTCACTGAACGCCGCGTCGCCCCTTCCCACCAGGATATTGCCGCTGTACCGGAATCCCGTCGCGCCAAAGGCGCGCTCGCCGGCGAGCAGACGCGAGAAGCCGAGCGGGACGGCGCGGCGGCCATCGGCCGCGAACACGATCGAGCCCGGGACTCCGGCGATCCGCTCCTGGAAATAGGCGTCGCGCGGCGCGCGCCAGCCGGGGCGCCAGGCCACGATGCCCGATCCGCCCCCCGAGGCACGCGGCTTGGCGAGCCACGAGCGGCTGCCCCTACCGGAGCGCGGGGCGGCGGCACGCACCGCGGGCGTCGCCAGATCGTGCTGCGCGAGCGTGGCAGCAACGAGGAGCGGGTTGCGCACCCGCTCGAGCACCTCCGGCGGGTTGCCCCAGAGCGCCCGCTCCGCGGCGATGGTCCGCACGGCACGCGGGTGGTTCTCGAAGCTCGCGGCGTATACGACGCTCTCGGCTCGGGCACCCCGCGCCGCGCGCACCGCTGCGCCCGGGGAGAAACGGCCGCGCGCGTCGCACGCGACCCTCACCTCCGCGACGCGGCGCAGGTCGAGATCTCCGAAGCCGTCAACGGCGAGCACGCGATATCCGGCGCGCGCGGCCGATTCAGCGAGCGCGCGCGTCGAGACGCCAACGATCAGCACCCGCGGCGTCATCAGACGCGTACTCCCCGCCCCCCCCCACCCCCCAGGCGCTCGCGCGCCCGCGCGGGGGTGATGAAGTAGAGGTGGTCGAGCGTCGTGCCGCGCGCCGCGCGGATCCCCAGCCGCTCGACTAGGGCGCGGTGCGTCCCGCCGGCCAGACCATCCGCGAGCAGGGCGGCGCCTTGCGCCCCTTCCTTGGCCACCGCGGCGAATCCCCCGAGCAGGCGCGTCGGGCCGACGGGGCCGAGTCGCTCGCCGATCGCGTGCTGCACCGCTTCGACCCGGGCCAGCCGTCCCGACAGCACGAACTCGGTGCGCGACGGAACCGAAGTCGCGAGCGCCGTCGCGGCTTTCGCCGCGCTCTCCACGAACGCATCCCACGCGATCTGCTCCCGCGGGGTGGCGGGCTGCGCGAAGCGCTCCGGGGGGGCGGATGCGGTCTCGTCCTCCCATCCCGCGACCGTGGCCGCGCCGCCGCCGAACAGCATCGCCTTCGAGATCGTGCCGGCGAGATACGCGACCTCACCATCCAGCGCGCCGGCTGCGCGGAACCCGAGCGGTCCCGACGTGCCGCCAAACCCGTCGACGATCTGCCCGCGCTCCACCGCGACCGCCGCGGTGAACGCTCCGCCCAGCTCGAGCAACACGAGCGAGACCGAGTCGACGGGCCGGCCGGTGCGCCGTGCCTGCTCGTCGATCGCGAGGGCGGTCGCGCAGACCTTGTCGGCCGTACCCATGTCGACACGGTTCACCTTGCGATGGGCGGGGACCGACGGAAGGTGGATCACACCCGGCGTGAACACGACCGGCAGCCCGGATCGCGCGAGCGCCCGGGCGAGTGCCCGGAGACCGCCGATACCGCCGGACTCTCCCTCGGCGGCGAGAAACGCAAGCAGGAGGTCGTCGTCGGTGACCTGGGCGGCGGGGGTGAGGGACAGCCCGTAGCCGGAGGGGCCGGCGATCAGGTCCAGGGGCCCGGCGTTCCGCAGCAGCGCGACGATGGTCGCCGGATCGGCCAATGCCTCGGCGGTGGGGAACGAGCGGTCGAGGAACATCCGGCCGTCATCCAAGCCGCAGAGGTCGATCGACACAGTCCCGGGATCGATGCCGATGACGCGGGGCATCGGCTACGATTTCCGCGCGATCAGCTCCCGAGCGACGTCGGCAATCGTCTCGGCGTCCAGCACGAGGTCGTTCCGCTCGAACAGGCGCGCGACGCACGCCTTGTGCACCTTCATCTTCAGGTTGCCGATGGCGAGCGCCCCGAAGCAGATCACGCCCTCTTTCACGACGCCGTCGTCCATCGTCTCGACGCCCTCGACGCCGAGGGGAGGAACGGCGTTGACGTCCGCAATGACCTTCAAGCCTGGGCGGTTCGCCCACGCCTGCTTCGGCACGAGCATCACGCCCGCCGGGCCCGTGTTGAGCACCAGCTCCGCATCTTTGCACGCGCGAACCGCCTGACCCGCATCCGGCATCGTCACCGTGCGTACCGTTCCGCCGAATCGCTTGAGCACGAGATCGCGCGCCTGCGCGCCCGCCTCGGCCTTGCGGGACGTAATGATCACCTCCGCCCCCGCTTTGGCGAACAAACCCGCCGCACGGATCCCCACGGGCCCCGTCCCGGCGACGATCAGCACCCGCTTACCGCGCACGTCGCCTGCCGCTTGCACCATCTTCGCCACCGCGGCGACGGCCGTTGTGTTCGACCCGTTGGAGTCGAGCATCAGCGACACGGTGAATGGTCCGAAGAACGCCCGGCGGGCGCCCGCGAGCAGCTGCTCGCCGACCGTCATGTCCGCGCCGCCGATGAAGACGGCCGTGTTTTTTAGATCTTTGGGCCCGCGGGTGAAGATGCAGCCGTAGATCAGGTCGCGGACGTCGCCTTCGGCGACGCCGCCGTAGCTCAGCACCTCATCGGCGCCGGCGTCGAGCGCGACGACCCGGTCGAACACGCTCGGCAGCCGGGAGCTGTCGAGCTGCACCAAGAGCTTACGCATCGGCAGACGAGGAGAGGGAGGTCCCTTCCCTCCCCTCGACTATGGGCCGAGTCAGGCGTCCGCGCCGCCAGCGAAAGGATGTTTCGCGTTCTTGGCGTCCCTGATGACCTGATCGACCTTGGGAATTCCCTTCAGGGCGCGCTCGATGGATTCTTTGGTGGCCTGATAGTTGTACTTGAAGATCTTGTTGTTGTCCTTCGCTTCCCAATGGATGAAGACGCCGACGAGGATGCAGTAATCGTCGGCCTGCTGGCGCGGGATGACGCCGGAGGCGACCGCATCCACCACCGCGCGGGCCACCGCCGCCTGCGCCGGGCCGAACATCTGCACCGCCTGGCCGGCGTTCTTGATCGTGACCTTGTTGAAGAGCAGCGTGTCGGGCTTGGCCGGCAGGTTGGGGGCGACGACCGCCAGCAGCGTGGTGAACCCGTCCTTGTTGTTAGACAGCGCCGAGCAGAAAGCGGCTCCGGCGGGGCCCGCCTTCGAGCCGATGATCAAATCGACGTGCGCGACTTCGTTCCCCTCGCCCACCAGCGATTCGCCGATGAAGAAATCCGCGGCCATAGCGTCCTCTCGATCTGAATGTGGTTGACGCAAGCATCGTCGACTGAGTTACCAATGCGGAGTTGGAGCAGCGTGGCGGTATTCGTGGAACCACGCAGTCCCTAAGAAGAGGGTAGCTCGCGCTTGACCGTATTGATGGAGGGCTAACCTGCCCGCCCCCCCGAGGGGTGTCAAGGAGGCTGGCGCATCGAAAAACACGGGCAAAGCGCCACAGAAGTGCCCATCTGCCAGCAGTTTCGAGCACCGGTGTGATGTGGATCACATTTGTTGAATTCCCACAATCCCTAGATTCTCAACGACTTACCGGCTGCCTTCAGGCCGGCGCTCCCTTGGGTACGCGTCTTGCCTTTGTGAAGGACCTAGGAGGACCACAGTCCGCAGGCGTCGTGCCTGCCTGTGTGTCGCTGCAAGAATGAATGCTCGCATCCGCTGGTTGACGAATTCCGTGCTTCGCCGAGTGGCGATCGCGACAGTTCTGACCACCCTGGTGACAGGGGACCTCAGCAACGCGGCCACGTCGTTCCCGATCGTGAACCAGTTGGTCCTGTCTGATCAGGCGCGGCGGCTGCTCGTGCTCCAGCATCGTTCGTTGCAGACCGAGTTCATGGGGTGCATGATCGGCGAGATCCGGGAAGGCACCGTCGTGGTCTACCGCATCGCGCCAGCTGATGTCGAGCCCTCACACTCCACCGCCACGTGGGTGTCGCCGCGGCAGTCGTGCGAGGATGCGGGATGGACCGGCACGGTGGGGGTGATCCACACGCATCCCTCCGGCGAGCGCTGCTACTACGTCTTCCCCTCGACGCGTATCGCGAGCTCGGACGCCGCGTCCTTCGCGCACACACCCTACGCCGTGGATGCGATCATGTGCGGTGACTACGTGGTTTGGGTCGGCCGCACCCTGCTCGAGCAGCGCATCGTGCTGGTGCGACGGAAGCAGATGGCGGGATCGATCCTGAGCGGGCACATGGGGGCGAGCCACACGCCGTAGCGCCCGCCCGCCTAGTACGCGCCGCGCATCACATGGGTCGGCTCGACCACCCGGTGCACCTCGGCCAAAAACCGTTTTGCGAGTCTGTCCAGCTCCGATTCGCCTACCTGATCGGTCGCCACCTCGACGAACGTGTAGTGCCCTCCTTCGGGACGCGGACTGATCGTGATCCTGCCCAGCGTGCCGTGGTACACGCGCCGCCGCGGCGATTCCTCCGCCGGGGCCAGCCGCCCGCCGAAGAAGCTCTTGGCTACCGCGAGCACTTGCTCGGGACTCGCACTCGTTCGATGGAAGTACCGCATCCTTAGGAAGCTCCGCGAGGCTTGAAGCGCCGCAACGTCAGACTGTTCAACACGACCGACAGGCTCGACCACGCCATCGCCGCGCTCGCGAGCACGGGTGACAGCAGCCACCCGGTGAACGGATACAGCGCGCCCGCCGCTATCGGGATCAGGAGCACGTTGTAACCAAACGCCCAGATCAGGTTCCAGCGAATCGTGCGCATCGTGCGGCGCGCGAGATCGATGGCCGTGACCACCGCCCGCAGGTCACCGCGGATCAGCGTCACATCGGACGCCTCCATCGCGATGTCGGTGCCGGTGCCGATGGCGATCCCCACGTCCGCCTGCGCGAGCGCCGGCGCATCGTTGATGCCGTCCCCCACCATCACGACGTGTTTTCCCTGGCGCTGCAGCTTCCTCACGAGATCGGCCTTCTGGGAGGGCAGCACTTCGGCGAGCACTTCATCGATGCCGACCTCCGCCGCGACGGCCTCGGCGCCCTTGCGAGAGTCGCCCGATACCATCACCACGGGCAGTCCGAGGCGCTTTACCTGCGCCACCGCTGCTTTCGAAGTCGTCTTGATCGGGTCGGAGATCGCAATCACCGCATACACGGTGTTGTTTACGACGCAGATCACCGGCGAGCGGCCCTGAGCAGCGAGCCGGTCGGCGTCGGCGCCCAGCGACCCGAGCTCGAGGCTGCGCTCGCGCGCGTGGCGCAGCGAGATCACTTCGATGATGCGGCGGTCTACCGTGCCACGCACCCCCCGCCCTTCCATCGCCGCGAATTTCTCCACGGGCAATAGCGCGACCTGCTTGTCCTGCGCCGCCTTGAGGATCGCGTGGGCCAGGGGATGCTCGGACCGCTGCTCGACCGCTGCCGCCCATTTGAGCACGTCGGCCGGGGAGATGGGCGTGCCGTCCGGCTTCTTGGCCGTGACGATGTGTGTGACCGTCGGCTTGCCTTCCGTGAGCGTTCCGGTCTTGTCGAAGAGCACCGTGCGTGCCTTGGCCAGCCGCTCCAGGGCTTCCCCACTGCGGATCAGAATCCCGTACTCCGCCGCCTTGCCCGTGCCGACGAGGATCGCCGTGGGCGTGGCGAGGCCGAGCGCGCAGGGGCAGGCGACGATCAGCACCGTGACGAATGCGACCGTCGCGAAGACGAGCGCCCGCGCCTGGGGCGGCGGCCCGAAATCGAACCAGACGACGAACGCGGCGACGGCGATGGCGATCACGATCGGCACGAAGACGCCCGCCACGCGATCGGCAAGCTTTTGGATCGGCGCTTTGGTGGCCTGCGCGTCCTCTACCAGCTGGACGATCTGGCCCAGCGCGGTCTCCTTGCCGACGCGTGTGGCGCGGAAGGTGATGCTGCCGGTCGTGTTGATGGTGGCGCCGGTGACCTCATCGCCCGGCTTTTTGGCGACGGGCATGGGCTCGCCGGTGAGCATCGATTCGTTCACGGCCGACGCGCCCTCGGTGACGACGCCGTCCACCGGGATCTTCTCGCCCGGCTTGACGATCACCATGTCGCCGACGACGACGGCCTCCACGGGGATGTCGGTCTGCTTGCCCTCGCGGACGACGTGCGCGGACTTCGCACGTAACGACGCCAGCCGCCGGATCGCCTCCGATGTGCGGCCTTTGGCGCGGGCCTCGAGCAGGCGGCCGAGCAGGACCAACGCGATGATGGCCGCGACCGCCTCGTAGTACACGTCGGCGGGCAGGCCCGCTTCGAGGAACAGCCCGGGAGCGACCGTGGCCACGAGCGAATACAGGTACGCCGCGCCGGTGCCCACACCGATGAGCGTGTTCATGTCGGCCGTGCGGTGCCGGAAGCCGCTCCACGTGCCTTTGTAGAACTGTTGACCCGACCATGCCACCACCGGGAGCGTGATCAGCGCCATCCCGCGTTTCACCCACTCCAGGTCCAGCGTCCAGCCCTGCCCCGCGACCCAATCCCGCAGCGCCACGGCGACCGGCATCAGGAGGCGCCCCAGCAGGTCTACCTGCTTCATCGTGCCATGCTCACCCGATGGCCGGTCGGCCATCAGGAGCATCGAGCCGATCATGGTGATGACCGTAACCACCGCCGCAAGCGCGAACTTCCCGGTGAGCATGCGGATCTCGCGGCTGCGCGCGATGCGCTCCCGCTCCAGTGGATCCTCTGCGGCGATGGGGGCCGCCACCTCGAAGCCCGCGCCCTCGACGGCGCGCTCCAGATCCTCGCCACTGACCACGCCGGGCACGTAGTCCACCGTGACCGTTTCGGTCGCCTGGTTCGCGACGGCCCGGACCACGCCTCGCACAGCGGTGAGCGACCGTTCGAGCGGCGCGACGCTGGGCGCGTAGTGCAGGTCCGTGACGGTGAACGTGACGCTCGCCTTGCCGCAGTTGTAGCCGGCCTCGCGCACGCTACGGATGAGCTGGCCGACATTGGTCTGGGCGTCGTCGTAATCGACCGCTGCCTTGTTCGTCGCGAAGTTCACGGCCGCGGACGTCACGCCGCCCGTGCCCGCCAGCGCCTCCTGCACCGTGGCGGCGCAGCTCGCGCAGGTCATCCCCTCGATGGGCAGGAGAATGCGGGCCTTGCTCATGCGCCGTGGAACTTGTGCGGTGAGCTGGCGGGCCGGCGGTCGCCCTCAGGCTCCACGACGAGCAGGCCCTTGAGCATGTTCATACCGCAGCGGAAGGAATACTCGCCCGGCTGGTCGGGGGTGAACTCCACGCTGGTCGTCTGAAAGGCCGGCAGCTCCTGGTCGATGCCGAAGCGCTCGAACACGACGCGCTCGGAGCAATCGGCCGTCTCATCGCGATAGAACTGCAGCCGCACCGGCTTCCCCGCCTGGACGACGATCGTGTCGGGCGTATAGCCGCCCTTCACTAATACCCGCACTTCCTGTACGCCTCCGTTCGCGACGGCCGCAGCGACGGCCGTGCCGCGGGAGAACAGGAAGTACCACAGGACCCAGATGATGGCGGCGGCGCCGAGCCCCGTGACGGCAATCTGGGCGGGAGTCATGGGGGGGCTCGTCGCTAGCGGGTCTTCACCCGCACGGGAGTTTCGATCCGCATGCGGTAGAACGACCGCCACACGAACACCAGCGCGACGACGAGGAACGCGGCGGCGAGCATGAGGCTGAACCGGGCGCCCCGCTCCGCGGTCAGCGACACCGCCAGCTCCACCGCGAGCAGGCCGAACAGGGTGGTGAACTTGATGATCGGGTTCATGGCAACCGAGGACGTGTCCTTGAACGGATCGCCGACGGTGTCGCCGACGACGGTGGCGTCGTGCAGCGGCGTGCCTTTCTGCTTGAGCTCGGTCTCGACGATTTTCTTGGCGTTATCCCAGGCGCCACCCGCGTTCGCCATGAAGATCGCCTGATAGAGGCCGAATAGCGCGATGGAGATCAGGTAGCCAATGAAGAAGTAGGGCTCGAAGAAGGCGAAGGCGAGCGTCGCGAAGAATACGGTGAGGAAGATGTTGAACATCCCTTTCTGAGCGTACTGCGTGCAGATCTCCACCACCTTTTTGCTGTCCGACACGGATGCCTTGGTGGTGCCCTCCAGCCGGATGTTCGCTTTGATGAACTCGACCGCGCGGTAGGCGCCGGTCGTGACGGCCTGGGTGGACGCGCCCGTGAACCAGTAGATCACCGCCCCGCCGGTAATGAGGCCGAGCAGGAACGGCGGGTGCAGGATCGACAGATTTGACAACAGGTCCTGCTGGAGGCCTCGGGTCAGCCCCAAGATGATCGAAAAGATCATCGTGGTCGCGCCGACCACGGCGGTGCCGATGAGCACCGGCTTGGCCGTCGCCTTGAACGTGTTCCCCGCGCCGTCGTTCTCCTCGAGGTTCTCCTTCGCCCTCGCGAAGTCGAGATCGAAGCCGAAGTCCTTCTTCACCTCGGCCCGCACGTTCGGCACCTGCTCGATCAGCGACAGCTCGTACACCGACTGCGCGTTGTCGGTGACCGGGCCATAGGAATCCACGGCGATGGTGACCGGGCCCATGCCGAGGAACCCGAAGGCGACGAGCCCGAAGGCAAACACGGCCGGCGCGAGCATCAGGTTGCCAAGGCCCGTCGTGCTGACGCCGTAGGCGATTGCCATCAGCACCATCATCGTCATCCCCATCCAGAAGGCGCTGAAATTCCCCGCCACGAAACCGGAGAGGATGTTGAGCGACGCGCCGCCTTCGCGCGACGAGGTGACGACCTCACGGACGTGGGCCGACTTCATCGACGTGAACACCTTCACGAACTCAGGAATGATCGCGCCCGCGAGCGTGCCGCAGGTAATCACGAGCGACAGTTTCCACCACAGCGTGGGATCGCCCCCGATGTCCGGAATGAGGAGCCGCGAGACCACGAACGTGATCGCCACGGAAACAAGGGAGGTGAGCCATACGAGCGACGTGAGCGGCGCCTCGAAGTTCATGTGGGCGGCAGCGGCGTATTTGGCCCGGGCGACGGCCGCGTTCAGGTAGTACGAGAAGCCGGAGGCGACGATCATCATCACGCGCATCGCGAAGATCCATACGAGCAGCTGCACCTTCACGAGCGGGTCGTGCACCGCGAGCAGAATGAAGGAGATGAGCGCGACGCCCGTGACGCCGTACGTTTCAAACCCGTCCGCGCTCGGCCCCACCGAATCGCCCGCGTTGTCGCCCGTGCAGTCTGCGATGACGCCGGGATTGCGCGCGTCGTCCTCCTTGATCTTGAAGACGATCTTCATGAGGTCCGCCCCGATGTCCGCGATCTTGGTGAAGATGCCGCCCGCCACGCGCAGCGCCGCCGCGCCCAGCGACTCGCCGATCGCGAAGCCGATGAAGCACGGACCGGCGTAGTCGCCCGGAATGAACAGCAGGATGCACAGCATCAGCAGCAGCTCGACGCTGATGAGCAGCATCCCGATGCTCATGCCCGCCTTGAGGGGAATCGCATGGCACGGGTAGGGCTTGCCGCTGAGACTCGCAAACGCGGTGCGCGAGTTGGCGAACGTGTTCACGCGAATCCCGAACCACGCCACCCCGTAGCTGCCCGCGATGCCGATCAGGCTGAACAGCAGGATGACGATCACCTTCACCGCCGGAAAGCCGCGCACCACCGCGCCGCTCGCGTCCACGGTGTGGGCGAGCGCGCCGAAGTACAGCGCCACGATCGCGCCGATGAACAGCCAGAGGATGAGCAGAAACCGGCCCTGCGTGAGCAGGTAGGTCTTGCAGGTCTCATAGATCAGCTCGGAGATCTCCAGCATCGCCCGGTGCACCGGCAGCTTGCGGAGCTGGGTGTACGTGGCGAGGCCGAACAGCAGGCCGAGCGCGCAGATCACGAGCCCCCACAGGAGCAGCGGGCGCCCGCCGATACCCCCCAGGAACGTGGCCTGATTGAGGTCGGGCAGGACGAGGCTCGCTTCGCCTCCCGCGGGATGCTGGGCGGGAGCTTGCAGGACGGCAAACATCGGCAACGTCATCGACGGGGTCTCCTAGAGCGTCGGTGGCGAACGGAATTGCGCGGCTGGCTTACTTGTCGGCGTACTCGTAGTACTCGACCCCGAGATGCGTGATCTGGTCCTCTCCCATCATCCAGCGCAGCGTGTTCTTGAGCTTGGTGTGCTGAATGAAGAGATCGTTCTCGGGGTAAAGGCCGGGGGCGCTTTGCGGACTCTTGAAATAGAACGACAGCCATTCCTGGATCCCGGACAGGCCGGCCCGGTGCGCCAGGTCGAAGAACAGCGCGAGGTCGAGGACGAGCGGCGCCGCAAGGATCGAGTCGCGGCAGAGGAAATCGACTTTGATCTGCATCGGATACCCCAGCCATCCGAAGATGTCGATGTTGTCCCAGCCCTCTTTATTATCGCCGCGGGGCGGATAGTAGTTGATCCGCACCTTGTGGTAGATCTTCCCGTAGAGCTCGGGATACATCTCGGGCTGCAGGATGTGCTCCAGCAGGCCGAGCTTCGACTCTTCCTTCGTCTTAAACGACTCGGGATCGTCCAGCACTTCGCCGTCGCGGTTACCCAGGATGTTGGTCGAGTACCAGCCCGCCAGCCCGAGCATCCGCGCCTTGAACGCCGGCGCCAGCACGCTCTTCATCATCGTCTGGCCGGTCTTGAAGTCCTTGCCGCCGATCGGGACCTTGCGGTCCTCGGCGAGGCCTTCCATGACGGGCAGGTCGACGGTCAGGTTGGGCGCGCCGTTCGCAAACGGGATGTTCTCCATCAGCGCCGCGTACGCGTACAACATGGAGGGAGCGATCTGCTGATCGTTCTGCTCCATCGCCTTCTCGAACGCCGCGAGCGACTGGTGCGCGGGGCCCGCCACCAGGAACACCTCCGTGGACGCGCACCACACGATCACGATCCGGTCCACACCCGCGCTCTTCTTGAAGGCGCGGATGTCCGCGCGCAACTGCTCGGCAAGATCGCGCTTGTTCTTGCCGCGCTTGACGTTGGTCCCCTGCAGCCGCTTGACGTAGTACTGGTCGAAGACCGCGGGCAGCGGCTTGATGCCCTGGAGGAAGTCCTTGATCGGCTCCAGATGCTCGTGCCGCTCGAGCACGCCGGCCTTCACGGCGGCGGTGTAGGCATCGTCGGGAATCGGGTCCCAGGCGGTGAAGACCAGATGCTTCAAGTCCGCGAGCGGGACGAAGTCCTTGATCTTGGGCGCGCGGTTGTCGGTACGCTTGCCGAGGCGGATCGTCGCCATCTGGCTGAGCGAACCGATCGGCAACGCGCGGCCGCGCCGGATGTTCTCCACGCCGGCAATGAAGGTCGTGGAGACGGCCCCCAGGCCGACCAGCATCACTCCGAGCTTTCCGGTGGCGGGCGCAATGTCTCTGGCCCCCCCCCCCCCCC